>CALGIJ010000028.1 GCA_937915545.1 uncultured Desulfobacterales bacterium | reverse complement strand
GCATGGCCACCTCTCAAAATGGCCTAGTGTCAGGTGATTACTGTCTCAGGACACAAAGGCCACTTCTTGTCACCTCACCCTCGCCAGAATCGGTCCTGCACTCCCTTTGCCATGCATTTCAGGCGCCACGCCTTGCCAGGGTTTCCCTCGCCTGGAGAATGTCGCTGACGGCGCCGCCCAGTTCGGCCAGGCTGTAGGGTTTCTTGATAAAGGCCCCGGCGCCATGCTGCAGAGTTTGCTCGACATCCTCGCTGGTCGAGTAGCCGCTGGCGATCAGGGCTTTCTGGTGCGGGTAGCGCTCCTTTATGCGGATATATGCCTCCTTGCCGCTCATCCCCGGTGCCATCTGCATATCGAGAAGAATCAGATCGACCTTGCGCTCCCTCAGGAAGTCGATGGCTTCCTCTCCGCTGCTGACGCTTGACGTTCTGTAGCCGAGGTGAGTGAGCATGGTCTTGGCGATTTCCCGCAGGGCCTCCTCGTCGTCGACTACCAGGATATGCTCGCCGTGGCCCTTGAACGTGGCGAGCTCGCCGGGCAGGGCATGCACCGACGGCCTTGCTTCGGTAGCCGGCAGGAGGATGGTGAAAACCGTGCCCTGGTCATTGCTGTCCACCAGGATGGTGCCGCCATGTTCACGGACCGAATTCCAGGCGACGGTCAGCCCCAGCCCGGTGCCGCTGCGGCCCAAGCCTTTCTTGGAGAAGAACGGCTCAAAGATCCGGCTTATATCCTCGGCAGAGATGCCGCTGCCGCTGTCCTGCACCTTCACCATGACGTAGTTGGTGGGTGGAACGGCGCTGGAGATTGCCGCGATTTCCGCTTCGCCGATATTGGCAGTGGTTATGGTCACCGTCCCTTTCCCCTTGATGGCTTCGAAGGCATTGATGACCAGGTTCATCACCGTCTTCTCGATATGGGTCTGCGAGCAGGTGCAATGCCACAGCGCCGGCGCTGGGGTGAAGTCGCAGCCGACCAGGGGGTGCAGTTCGCAGAGTTTCTTGAATTCGGGGCTGGCGATGTAGCCGGAGATGACCTGGTTGAGGTCGACCACGTCGTACACCGCCGCCGAATCCCGGGCGATGGTCAACAGGTCGGCGACGACTGCCGCCGCCCGCTCCCCAGATTTTTTGATCGATTCCAGTTGCGGTCGCAGGGGATTGTCGGGCTTCATCTGGAGCAGCATCAGTTCCGGATAGTTGATGATCCCGGCGAGTATGTTATTGAGGTCGTGGGCCACACCGCCGGCCATCAGGCCGAGGAGCTCCATCTTCTGGGAGAGCTGCCGCTGTCGTTCCAGCTCCTTTTGCTGCTGCTCGACCTGCTGTCGGGCGGTGATGTCATGGCCAATGATATTGAGGTCGTTGAGCTGGCCGTCGACGGTGTAGTGGAGGTTCAGGGTGAGCAGCAGATGGCTTTCCCGCCCATTGCGGTGGTTGAACCGGCATTGCATGGTCTCGGCAGGCAGCCGGCGGGCAACCCAGTCGGCGATCGTCGATTCAAGCTGCCCCCAGTCATCGGCAAGCACGACATCGGCCAGTGGCCTGCCAATGGCTTCTCCGGCGGGGATGCCGGTGAGCCGTTCAATGGTATGATTGGCATAGGCAATGGTGAAATCGCTCTCAAGGCGCAGCACCAGGTTGCTGGTGTGCTCGACCAGTTCGCGGTATTTCAGTTCGTTGTCGCGAAGCTGGCTTTCTCTTTTCTGGATGGCCGTCACCATATGATTGATGCTTGTCGAGAGCTGTTCGAGTTCGGCCATATCGCTGGCAGGAAGGGGGTGCGAGTAGTCGCCCTTGGCAATGACGCTGCTGTGGGTGGTGATCTCCTGCAGGGGAAGGGAGAGCCGCCGGGCCTGGAACAGGGCGAGAAAGAGAGACAGTGCGGCTGCGCCGAGAAGCCCGCCGGTAAATATCAGGAGAGGGACAAGCAGTTGCGATTTGAGCCGATCGGCAGGTTCGGCAATCAGGGTCACCCAGCCGGCTGGTTCGATGATGCTGGTCGAGCCAAGGTATGATGCCCCCTGAAAGGTGAAAATTCCGGTGGTCTCCTGGCCGGCCAGTGCCGCCGTTACGATCTCGAGATCGTTGACCATGATGCTCTGACCAATGAGGTAATCATCGGAGTGGAAGATGATCGCCCCGTTGCGGTCTATGACCATGGTGGTGACATTTTTGGTGGCAAGGCGGTTGATGTGCTGGGCAAGGGCATTGAGGTTGATATCGGCTGCCAGTACACAGGGGCCGCTCGGCACATAGAGGGTGAGGCTGATCTTGCCGCTGGATAACGACAGGAAAGTGTCGGACCAGACCGGCTGTTGACGCTCGCGGACGGTCTTGTATTCCTTGCGGTGGCTGAAATCGATGCCGAGGAGTTCGGTACGGTAATGTTCACGGCTCTCGGGGAGCCCGGCGTTGATGACTTTGCCGGATTCGTCGAGCAGGTAGATCGATTCGAAATACAGCGAGTCGTGACTGTGGGTGTTGAGGATGGTGGTGACCAGCATCGAGGCTGGATCGGTCCCGGCGATAATCGTGCCGATGGTATTCAGCGAGGTCAGGGGCTGGTCGAGAAACAACTGGATTTGTCCGCGAATGCTCTGCGAGAGCATGCCGATTTTGATCCGGAAATCTTCCCGGACGCCGCTGATGATCAACAACAGGATAATCAGGGCGATACAGCAAAGAGGCAGGAGGCTGACCAGGGCGTTCGCCGCCAGCAGCGACCGGCGCAGCGTTTTCTGGCGACTCATCGAAAATCCTCGAAGATCTTGAACGATCCGTTTTCGATGACCCCAATGTAGGTGGGGTGGTTGGAGTCGCCGTACTGGTTGATGACGATGTCATCCTGCAATCCCTGGAAATGGGCAATGCGCAGGATGGTCTGCTTCAAGGTCTCGTTGCCTTGTCGCTCGGACATTGCCCGAAAAATCATCATGGCGGCGTTATAGGAGTGGAGCGCGCCGAACCCCGGCTCACTTTTATAGGAGCGGAGAAATTCTTCTTTAAAGGAGAGATAGGCAGGCCTGGTGCTTTTCCGGTTGAAGAACTGGGAAATGATTGCACCTTCGACAGTCCGGCCACCGAGGTTGATCAGCTGTTCGGTTGCAGCCCAATCGGAAAGCGCCAGTGGGATCTGCCAGCCGGCCTTGCGGACCTGCTGACAGAGCAGGGCTGCGTCGACGGAATTGGCGACGATGACCAGCATTTCGATATCCTCTTGCCGCATTTTTGTGACCAGCGGCAGCATCTCGATGTCTGGTTTGGAGGTGAAGGCCAGCGATTCGACCCGCTGTCCCCCGGCATCGAGAAAGGTTTTTCGAAAGGCGTTGTACCATTGTTCGGTATAGGCCCTGTTGCCGAGGTCGTAGATGATGCCGATGGAGGAGATGCCGAGTTTGTCACGCAGGTATCTGGCCATCAGTACGGCAGCGTTCCTGGACACCGTGCAGGATCGTATGAAGTTGTCGTCAATGTTTTCCACCAAGGGGGTCGAGGAGGTGGGGCTGACCAGCAAGGTATGGCTGGCGTTGATGAGAGGCAGGGTGGCCAGCGACATGCTGCTGGTCGAGTGACCGATGATGACAGGTACCTGCTGGGCGATCAAGTTCGCAACCGCTTCCTTGGCCATTTTTTCGTCCTGGCCGTCGTCCATGGCGATGAGTTGCAGTTGTCGCTTGTCGATTCCCCCGGCCTGGTTGACCTTGTCTATGGCGATTTCCACTCCGCGTCGGCAGTCGAGGCCGAGGTCGGAAAACTTGCCTGATAGCCCGGCTACGAAGCCGATGGGTATCGGCTCGTTCGATCTGAAGTTGACCAGGGCGATGCCGACAATAATCGTGGCGATGAAGAAAATTGACAGGAGAAGTCGCTTTCTCGTCATGTTCATTTCTGTTCACCTCTAAGGTGAGCGTAGGGCTAGGCGACGCGTCCCGAAGGACAGGGCTCTTGTTTTGATTCTACATGGCTTTGGCGAGAATATTCAAGGGCGCTGGTGAGCGCTGGGGGATGCGAATGGTCGCCGGGCGGGTTAAGACGGTGGAGTGAACAAAGGGAGCCTCTTCCCGGGCAGAGAGGGCATCTCGTTGCAGGGATTTTGTCGGTCCGCGGGGCTTCAGGCCCTCACACCTTGATCAGTCAGGCCCTCTTCACGAATAGGAATTCGCCCGGGTGACTCGAGGTCGAGCCCCTCTCAGTCCACCAGCCAGTAGAAGAGAAACGGTGGCACGAGGAGGGTGTCGTTGACCGCCTCGACCCGATAGCCCGAGCAGAGATCACGCATCATGCTCCCCTGGAAGAAGCCGGCCGCCCGCAGGCGGTCGAGGGCGAGGGGCTGGGCCTTGCCGTTGAAGTTGGCGACCACCAGCACCCGGCTGCGCGGGTTGCAGGGGTCGGTGCGCGAAAAGACGAAAAGGTGCGGGTTGTCGACGGCGAGCAGCTGACGGTTGTCGAAATCGGCGAAGGCCGCCGTCTGTTTGCGCAGGCCGATCAATTTTTTCAAGGCGGTGAAAATGCGTTGCTCCACCGTGCCGCTGTGGTAGCGGCGTGCGGCCTTCTGCCAGTCGAAGCGCGAGCGGTTGATCCAGCGCGCGTCGTTGGCCTTGCTGGGGTCTTCGAGGTATTCGAGGCTGTTGAGGGTGCCGATGGCATCGCCGTAGTAGAGCAGGGGGATGCCGCCGAAGGAGAGGATCATGCCATGGAGGAGGAGGATGACGTTGATGGCCTCATCGACGAGCGGCTCGTCCCCCGTTTCCAGGGCCGCTTCCAGTCCCGCCAGCGAGGCCAGGGCGCCGGAGATGCGGGCGTCGCCGCTCTCGATATCGTCACCAAAGGGCAGCCCCCGCGCCGGGGAACCGGGAAAGCGGCCGGTAAAGTAGTCAACCAGGAAGCGGCGGTGCTGCAGCGGGTCGTAGCCCGAGAGGCGCGCGTCGTTGTCGTCGAAGCCAAGGCCGATATCGTCGTGGCAGCGGATATAGTTGAGCCAGGTGGCGCGTTCCAGCTTGGAGGGCAGGTTGCCGACGCCACGGGTGAGCAGTCTGGCGTTCTTGGTGGCGACGGCATCCCAGAGCAGCGACATGAAGGTGGCGTTGTAGGCGATCTCGCACTCCTTGGCGTTGATGGCGTCCTCGCCGAAGTATTTGGCGATTTCCGCCGGGGCGACAATGGCCTCGGCGATGAACAGCACCCCGGGGGCGGTGACCTGGCAGCAGTCCTTCATCAGCTGGAGGAGGAGGTGGGCCTCCCGCTCGTTCTGGCAGCTGCTGCCGATCTTCTTCCACAGGAAGGCCACCGCGTCGAGGCGCAGGATGTCCACCCCCTTATTGGCCCAGAAGAGCATGATGTCGATCATCTCGATCAGCACCTGGGGATTGTGGTAGTTCAAGTCCCACTGATAGGTGTTGAAGACGGTCATCACCCATTTGCCCATCTCCTCGTTCCAGGTGAAATTGCCGGGGGCCGTCTGGTGAAAGACCTCCGGCATGCTCTCCTCGTAGCTGTCGGGGATCTGCCGGTCGGGGAAGATATAGAAGTAGTCTTGGTAGGTCTTTTCTCCGCGGCGGGCCCTGACCGCCCATTCGTGCTCCTCCGAGGTGTGGTTGACGACGACATCCTGCACCAGCAGCATGTTGCGCTTCTGCAGGCAGGCGGCCAGCTCCTGCACATCGCCGACCGTGCCGAGGCGAGGGTCGATGCGCTTGAAGTCGCGCACGGCATAGCCGCCGTCGTTGTTGTCCGGCGGGCAGTCGAGGATGGACATGACGTGGAGGAGGTTGATGCCGAGTTCCTGGAGATAGGGCAGGTTGGCCATCAGCCCGCGGATATCGTCGGCGAAGCGGTCGCAATAGAGAGCCATGCCCACCCATTTCTGGTCGAGGAACCAGTTATAGTGCCGCTCGCGGGCCAGGTCGGACTTGCGCAGCTGGGGGGAGCGCTCGATATAGCGCAGGGCGAGGGTCTCGACGAGACGGACCATCTGCCGCTTGAAATCGTCCCGCTCGCCGTAGAGGAGGCGAAACAAGGAGTGAATGGCGTAGAAGTTGGCCCCGAGACGGGTATAGAAATGGCGCAGGCGATACTTGCCGATCTCGCGGTTGAGGTCGTGAAGGATCTCGTTGAGCAGGGCGTGGGACGCTTGTTCGTACATCAGGCACCTTCCAGGTTGTCGGCCAGCTGCCGCAGCCAGTGGTCGAGGTGCGGCCTGAAATGGGCCACGCCTTCGAGGATGCCGGCGCTGTAGTTGCCGTTCATGCCGAGATATCCCCCCCGGGCGAGGTGGAGGGCCGGGGGAAGGGCGGTGGCGAGTTCCCGCCGCAAGGTGTGGTGGGCGTTGGCGACCAGCACGGCGGCGATGTCGCTGCACAGCACCTCGCGATCATTGCCGCTGTCGCCGGCGAAGAAGGCCTCGTCGCGGCCATAGCCCAGCCCATCGATGACGAAATGGAGCGCCGGCAGCTTGCCGGCCCCCGCCGGGATGATATCGAGCAGGCCCCGCCCGGCCATCTCGTCGAAGCTCCACACCAGGCGACAGGACAGGCCCAGCCCGTGCAGGCGCTGGCTCAGCTCGTCCTCCAGGCGGTCCCTGCCACGTGCGGCATCGACATAGAAGCTCAGCTTGTGCCGGCCCTGCTTCTCGTCTTCCTGGGGGACGATCCCCGGCAGCCCGCGCACCAGACTGTATACCTCGGCGGCGGGCAGGTGGCGCCAACCGGGGGAGATATGGCGCTCCCATTCGTGCCAGGGCTGCCATGCCCCGCCCTGGGGCAGGGAGATGGTTGTGCCGACATCGCTGACGATGGCCTCGGGACAGGGCAGGTCGAATTCGTGCATGGCCTGGAGGGTCAGGCCGAGGTCTCTGCCGGTGGCATAGACCAGGGCGACGTCGTCGCGCCGGGCGAGGCGCCCGAAAAGTCGCCGCGCCGCCGGCGACTCGGCGTGCCCGCCGTTGGGCAGCAGGGTGCGGTCGAGATCGGTACACAGCAGCAGCCGTTTCATGCCCCGTTTTCCCCGCTGTCGTCGGCGAAGAAGCGGTAGTGCTCGATCGCTTCGAGGATGCCCGCCGCATAGCTGGCGCTGGCAAAATAGAGGGTATCGCTCTCTTCCAGGCCGGAGAGCTCGGTGAGGTGGCGATTGTCGACCACCGTCGCCAGGGTGTTGCCGCGCAGCATGTCGGCGTCGGCGCCAGTGACCCCGGCCACCAGGGTGTTTTTTAGCGGAAAACCGAGATGTTCGGCGCACCAGCGCAGGGCGAGGCCCTTGGAGGTGCGGATGGGGAGGATATCGAGAAACTGACCAAAGGAGAAGACGGCGTTGACGGTCTGTTCGTTGCGCAGCAGAAGGCTGCGGACGTCCTGCGGCGATGTCACCTCGGGGTCGATGAAGTAGCTGATCTTGTAGGGGCCTTGATGGCGCCGTGGCTGCATCTTCAGCCCGGGCAGGGTGGCGAGGATCTCCAGCACCCGTTGCGGGCTCCACAGGTGGTCGATATGCCGCTGCCAGCCCCGCGCCGGGAGCAGATCTGGGGCGTAGTGGATCTCGGCGCCCTGGGCGGAGATGAGTACGTCGGGCAGGGGGATGGCGTGGCGCTTCAGGGTGGCCAGGGCGTCGTCGAGGCAGCGCCCGGTAGCGATGCCGAAGATGACCGTGCGGTGCTGGCGCTGCATGAGCTGCAGCAGCCTGGCCAGCGACTCCTGGTCACCGATGAGGTTGAGGTCGAGGCTGGCGAAGATGGCCCGCTTGCGAATGACCCCCGGGCTTCGCCTGACGGCGGGGCGGTGGAGCGGCTGACGGCTGTCCACCAGGGGGCGGATGACACGCAGATAGTGTTTCACATGGGCTCGCCAGGAGTAGTGGGCGCGCACCCCGCGTACCCCGCTGGCGGCATGGCGATGCCAGCGCTGTCGGTCGGCGAGCATGTCGAGCAGGGTCGCCGCCATGGCCTCCTTGTCGAGGGGATTGACCAGCCGGCCGTTGCGGCAGTTGGCGATGATGTCCCCCGGTCCGCCATCCTCGGTGGCGACCACCGGCAGGCCGCTGGCCGCCGCCTCGAGCAGGGTGAGGCCGAAAGGTTCGGTCAGCGCCGGGTTGATGAACACCCCCCGTGACAAGGCGGCGAGGCGGTACAGCACGGCCACCTCGTCGGGCCGGTGCTGCTTGGGGTAGGCGACGCGGCCATAGAGGTCGTACTTGTCCACCGCCAGCAGCAGGCCGGTCAGCACCGAGCGGGGGGCGTTCTCCATTTCCTCTATGTCGCTGCGGTTTCCGGTGATGAGCAGGAGGTTGGCGGCTTCCTGCAGCGCCGGGGATTCGCCAAAGGCCTCGATGAGCGAGATGATGTTCTTGCGCGGGTCGGGACGGGACAGGGCAAGGATGATCGGCTTGTCCGGGTTGGCGAAAAATCTGTCGACCTGGCGGGCGATGTCCTGCTCTCGTTCATCGCCCCGGGGCGGGAAAAAGCGCTGCAGATCGGTTCCGGGAGGCACCACGCGCATGCGCTCCGGTTGATAGAAATCATACAGTCCGTACTGCTCTTCTATTTCCTGCTGGGTGCTGGTGATAATCCGCTCGGCGACGCCGAGGGTGTTCTCTTCCGCGTCGATGCGCAGGGAGATGCGGTAGGTCTCCTCGATCTCGTCGAAGGACATGCCACCGGCGAGAAGGCGCATCAGCTTGCTTCGGCCGAGGGAGTGACCGGTATGGACGAGCGGCACGCCCAGTTGCAGGGAGAGCCTGGTGCCGACGTAGCCGGCGTCGGCATAGTGGCTGTGGATGATATGGGGGGCGCGGCTGTGCCGGTTCTTCAGGTAGGCCAGGGCGTTGTCGGAAAAATTTTCCAGAGACTCCCAGAGCAGTTCCTTACGCAGGTAACCCGGTTCGCCGCAGTCGATGCGCACGATGGCCGCTTTGTCGGAAAGGGGCTCGAAGGGTTCGGCATAGTCGGGGCTGACCTGGCTGTCGACGATTCGCCGCGTCAGGAGGATGACCTCGCCGACCTCGGGGTGATCGCCAAGGGCGGTGGCGAGTTCGACGACGTATTTGGTCTGCCCGCCGGTGTCGGCATCCCGGCCGAGTTCGAGATCGTGCCCGCGGATGAGGCCATGGACGCTGATCAGCACGATGAACAGCGGGCTGTCGCTCCCGGCGGAGGCAGTGGTCACGGTGTCCATAGCCTGCGATACTGTTCATGGAGTTCGTCGTCCGCCGGCAGTGCGCCGCGGATGCCACAGACCGCCGCGGCGAAGTGGTTTGCCCTGGCCAGCGTCTGGGAGGGTGGCCAGCCTTCGAGGATACCGAGAATATACACGGCGCAGAACGCGTCCCCGGCGCCGACGGTGTCGACCAGGGGGGTGGCGAGGGGCGGACTGTCGACCTTGGTCAGGTGACCGTCGGCGGTCAGCAGCCAGGCGCCCTCCTCCCCTCGGGTGAGAACGATCTGCTGTAGCCCGAAGTCGTCCATCAGCCTCGCCAACTGGTCTTCGGGGTGGTCAGCGGCGAGGGTGAACATTTCCGCCAGCAGGTCGAGTTCCTCGTGGTTGAGCTTGAGGATGTCGGTGCGCTGCAGGGAGTGCTCCAGGGTGTCTTTTCGGTACCAGGGGCTGCGAAGATTGATATCGCAGAATGTCAACGCCGGGCAGAGGCTGAGGATCTCGCCGAGGGCGTCGCGGGATGCGGCGCAGCGCTGCGCCAGGGTGCCGAAATAGACCACACGGGGTTGGAACGGGCCGGTCACGGCGGTGGCGAGGTGGCCATCGATATGGTCGTAGGCCTGCTCGCCGGGGATGGTGAAGCGGTGCGCGCCGTCGGCCAGGTCTATTTCCACCCGCCCGGTGGGATAGCGGTCGCTGCGCTGGATAGCCGAGGTTGCCATACCGCTCTCGGCAATGGCCTGGAAGAGCTCGTCACCGAGGTCGTCACTTCCCAGGCAGGTGACGAAAAGCGGCTGCGCCCCAAAACGGTGGAGGTGTCTGGCGACATTGAGCGGCGCCCCGCCCCAGACGCGCTGGTGCGGAAAGATATCCGCCAGAGCCTCGCCAAACAGCGCCACCCTCCTGCCGGTGGCGGGAGGCGATGGCGCGGGGGGATTATGTGAAAACTCGCTAAGGCTCATAAAAACACCATGTTGTGGCGTCCGGGGCGAATCTGCCGCGTCGCATCGTCGGGCGGCAGAACTTGTCGTCCGGGCCTGAGCACATCACACCCTCTCTCGTTCATGGAGTGTATGCGCTGGAGTGCGGTGGGGTGTATATCCCCCGTCCAGATACTCGCCGGAAGGGCTTGGCAATAGCTCCATTCCCGATGGAGAGAGCCGCGTGGTGATGCTGGTCGAGAGACCTTGCGGAGTTTTGCTACGCCGCTCAGCCTGTCATTGAAAAGAGTGCGTGAGGGTGGAGAACATCACATGAAAAATACAGTATTGCAGGGCTCTCTCGAGATTCTCCGCAGTGCCTCAGAGGCTGTATCAAAGCAGTATTTCTTCTTAGTATATCCTGTAACCCTTGCTATTGCAAAAGAAAATGCCCAGGATGAATATTTGCTCTTTGACTCCGGTACCTTACGAAAAGTCTTGTGAGGGCACGAAGACGCCTGACACAAGAGATAATCTTTTTCTCGTTGCCCCCATAACTCGAGGGAAACTGGGGGGATAGCAATGAGGCGCGAGCTCTCGACGGGGCTGTGGCCTTTGTCGGTCGGCGATGCCACCCCTGCCGGTCGCGGGAGGGGTGGGGCTATTTCTTGCAGGGAGTCAGGTCAGGCGGGTTTTTCCAGCAGTTCGATCATCAGCACCCGGCCGGTGGCGGTGCGGGTTTCCCCAGCGTACATCTCGAGATCGACATAGACCTTGCGGCCCTGGATGTCGGCAACCTTGCCGCGCAGTTCGAGCTCCACCCCCAGCGGGGTCGGCTTGGCGAAGTCGACGGTCAGCGAGGCGGTGACGAAGCGACCGATGGCGCCGCCGCTCTGCCGGGCCTTGGCGGCGGCGGCGGTGGCGGCGCCGTGGCAGTCGAGCAGCGAGGCGACCATGCCGCCATAGAGGAAGCCGGGCACGCCGCCGGTGTAGTGGGACTTGGGGGTGTGGCGGCAGACGCACTCCTCGCCCTGCCAGTAGCTCTTCAGCTGCAGCCCGTGGGGGTTGTTGCGGCCGCAGCCGTAGCAGTGGGCGTAGTCTTCCTTATAGAGATCCTGAATGGCCTGATCGTTCATCCTCGTCTCCCGTGCTGAGGTTGTCGGTGCTGGAAGTTATTTGCTCGCCGCAGCCGGGGCGGCGGGCTTTTCCGTCGTCGCCGGGCTGCGCAGCTGTTCGGCCCACCGTGAAAGATAGCCCTGATTCCAGGCAAACGCCAGCGCGGTGAGCAGCACGAGGAGAAAGACCCAGCGCTTCCAAGGGGTCTTCTTTTCGGCGAAGGGGTCGGTCAGGGTGCGCTCGGCCCCTTTGGGCAAGGCGGCGAGCTTGGTCAGGGTCGAGCCGAAGGGGATGTTGATGCGGGCCTTGGTATTGACCGCCCAGCCGTTGGCGTCGAGGATCGGGCCGAGGTTGCGCTGGCGCAGCTTGAGGAAGGCGATGAGCATCGACGGCCCGGAGACGGCGAGCAGCAGGCCGGCCACCGCCAGGGGCATCTGCCACAGGGGCAGGGCGAGAAAGACGCCGACGATGGAGGCGATGGCGGTACCCAGGGCGCCGAGGGCGAGGCCGAAGGCGGCGAAGATACCGGCGAACTTGCCGACATCGAAGGGCAGCGGCGGGGCTGCCGCCGGGGGCGCTGCCGCCGGCTTGGCGGCCACCCCGGCGATGGTCGCCCCGGTCTTGGCGTCGACCGCCTTGTCCTTGGCACTGGCGAATTTCTCAAGCTGCTCGCCGATCATGCGGCCGATGCGTTTGTAGGGGGCCCAGAAGGCCTGGGAGACGCTGATCGGATGGTCGATGATCTTGACGATGGTGGCATCCCAGTCGTCGCCTTTGCTGTCGTAGAAGATGCCGTTGCGGCCGACCATCAGGTTGTCGGAGTCGCCACCGGTGAAGGCGGCGGCGATGAACATCTTCTGTTCGCTGCCGCGGCGCTGGCACTGGCAGTAGGCGAGATAGGTGCGGCTGAGATTGGCCAGCGGGGCGTGGGCGTCGGGGCTGACCACCTTGACGCACAGCTCGCAGGCGCGGCCGTCGATATAGAGGGTCCCGGCCTGGAAGATGGCCTTGCGGTACTGCACGTAGAAATCGCGGAAGGCCACGAAATTGTTGAGCAGCCGATAGAGATCGCGGTGATAGTGGACGAGGCGCGCCACCTGGTCGATGGCGTCGATCTGCGGGGCCAGTTCGAGGTCGCGGTCGATGAGGGCGAGTAGCCGCTCGCGGCCGTCGCCGGAAAGGATCTCCCGCACCCGTGCCAGGCCGAGGGGCTCGACCGCGGCGCCGTCCTTCTCCTTCTGCCAGGCCTGGTAGGGGGCGAAGCTCGCCTTGAGCCGCTGCCACTGCTGCTCGTCGAGGGTGTCGAGCCTGTCGAAGAGGGGCTCGATCAACACCCTGACCATCTCGGCCATGGTCGCCGCCCAGGCGGGGTTGACGCCCTGGAGGAGCGGTAGGGGGCGGCCGGCCTCGATGCGCGCCAGCGGCAGGGCCTCGATCTCGGCGGTGGCGGCGACCAGGTCGTGGGCGGCGAGCAGCTCGTAGCGGGCGGCGGAGGGGTTGAGAGTGGTTTCCGCCTGACGGTCGTAGGCGGCCAGGCCGCAGCGCAGGAAGTAGTCGTCGATCTTGCCGCCGATGCGCGCCAGCAGTTGGGCCGCCTCGGCGGTGGCGGCGCCACGGGGCAGGATCTCCGCCTCTTTTTCCGCCTTCTTCCACCACAGATCGAAGGCCTCGGCGGCGGCGAAGAAGGCCTCGACCTTGTCGCGCGAGACGCCGCTCAGGCCGCTGCGGTCAGCTTCGCCGCCCATGGTGGCGACGATGTCGGCGACCAGCTGGGCGAGATCCGGGGTATCGGCGGCATTGGCGGCGATGATGCCGTCGCCGTTGAAGGTGGAATCGTTGAGCAGGGTGTCGGTGGTGGCGACGTCGGCGATGGAGATGGTCTCCGCATCCCCCTTGCCGAGCAGGGCGAGCAGCTGCCGGGCCGAGGCGAGCAGCTGCCGGCCCTGCTCGCTGCCCTCGTCGATGTCGGCGAGGCGCAGGGTGTCGCTGCCGGCGAGGAAGCCGTCGAAGCCCTTCAGCACCGCGCTCACCCAGGAGGTGGCGGCGAGGATCTCCTGCACCCGCACCCGCCCGTCGTTGTCGTGGTCGAGCATGGCCAGGGTGCGGGGGTCGAACTCCACCCCGCTCACCGGGCAGCTGAGGGCGGCCCAGAGTTTCTGGTCGAGGGTGTCGAGGTTGCGGATGTCGTCGGCGCTTTCCAGCCGCACCTGGTCGAAGCCGCCCAGGCGGTTGAAGCGCCAGCGGTGGGATGACGTTGCCGCGTTGTTCATGATCGTCGCTCCTCCAGTAGAAAAATCGTTGCATGATACCTGCCCCGGGTCGCCAAAGACCGAGAATCCTACCATACCAGCGTCCCTGAGGATTACTATCGAAAAGTTGCCGTCAATGCAGGGCGCCGGGAAAAACAGCGGCACAGGCTCCTCGGCCGCCTGTGGAGGCGCAAGAAGTGTGCAGGTCCGCAGCTTTCATGCTAGAGTGGAGAGGATCGGCCCGTGTCCCTCACACCCCCATCCGCGCGCCATGTGCCGCCCGGAACGAACAGGCAACCCCCACCCCCTGGAGAACGTTCATCATGCAAGGTCTCGACGCACTCTTCAACCCGTCCTCGGTGGCGGTCATCGGCGCCTCCGCCACCCCCGGCAAGGTCGGCCACGATATTTTCGTCAATATCCTCAAGGGCGGCTTCACCGGCACCCTCTACCCGGTCAACCCGCGCTCGCGGTCCATCGCCAGCGTGCGCGCCTATGCCGATATCCGCGATATCCCCGACCCGGTGGACCTGGCCATCGTCATCCTCCCGCCGCATCAGGTGGAAAAGGCCATCGCCAATGCCATCAGCCACGGGGTCAGGGCGGTGGTCATCGTCTCCGCCGGCTTCCGCGAGGTGGGTGGCGAGGGCCTGGCCATCGAGCAGCGCATCGTCGCCATGTGCGGGGCCGCCGGGGTGCGCGTGGTCGGCCCCAACTGCCTCGGCGTTATCAACCCCAAGGGGGCGGTACGGCTCAATGCCAGCTTCTCGGCGCGGATGCCCAAGCCCGGCAACATCTCCTTCATCTCGCAGAGCGGCGCCCTGTGCACGGCGGTGCTCGACTTCGCCGCCGACAAGGACTTCGGCTTCTCCAAATTCATCTCTATCGGTAACAAGGCCGATGTCGACGAGCTCGACCTCCTGCGCTACTTCCACGCCGACCCGGACACCGAGGTCATCATGCTCTATATCGAGGAGCTGCACCGCGGGCCGGAGTTCATCCGCGAGGTCAAGGAGATCACCGGCGGCGACCGGCCGACGCCGGTGCTGGCCATCAAATCCGGGCGCACCCTGGCCGGAGCCAGCGCCGCCGCCTCGCACACCGGCTCGCTGGCCGGCAGCGAGGCGGTCTACGACGCGCTTTTTGCGCAGAGCGGCATCATCCGGGTCGACTCCATCGACGAGCTCTTCGATTTCGGCATCGCCTTCGCCTACAAGAATGAGAGCGCCACCGGCAAGATCCGCCGCAAGGTGCCCCATGGCAACCGCGTGGCCATCGTCACCAACGCCGGCGGGCCCGGCATCGTCGCCACCGACATGACCGTCACCTCGGGCCTCGAGCTGGCCACCTTCAACGAGGAGACCATCGAGGTGCTGCGGAGCCACCTGCCGACCACCGCCAACGTCAACAACCCGGTGGACGTCATCGGTGACGCCGCCCAGGACCGCTACGAGAACGCTCTCAACGCGGTGATCAAGGATGAGGGGGTGGACGGGGCCCTGGTCATCCTCACCCCGCAGAGCATGACCAACGCCATTGGCACCGCCGAGGCCATCGTGCGCATCGCCCGCCACTCCTACAAGCCGATCCTCTGCTGTTTTATGGGCATCATCGACGTCTCCGCCGGGGTCAAGCACCTGCAGGCCAGCGGCGTGCCGGTGTACCGCTTCCCGGAGAGCGCCGCCAAGAGCTTCGGCGCCCTCTATCGCTACTCGCGCTGGCTCAACCGCCAGCGCCTCGCCCCCTTCCACATGGAGCATGACAAGGAGCGGGCGGCGGCGATCATTGCCACCGCGCTGGAAGCCGGCAAGACCTATATGGGCGAGCTGGGCGGCACCGAGCTGCTCAAGTGCTACGGCTTCAACGTGCTACCCACCGAACTCGCCACCAGCAGCGGCGAGGCCGGTGAGATTGCCGAGCGCATCGGCTACCCGCTGGTGATGAAGATCGTCTCGCCGCAGATCATCCACAAGTCGGACGCCGGGGGGGTCAAGGTCGGGCTGAACAGCCGCGAGGAGGTCGAGCAGGCTTACACGACCATCGTCGACAATGCCAGGAACTACGACCCGCAGGCGACCATCGACGGGGTGCTGCTGCAGCGCCTCGCCCCCAAGGGGCTGGAAGTGATTCTCGGCATGAACCGCTATCCGGTCTTCGGGCCGCTGATCATGTTCGGCATCGGCGGGGTCTTTGTCGAGGTCTTCCAGGACGTCGCCTTCCGCCTCGCCCCGCTGACCCGCAACGGCGCCCGCAATATGGTGCGGGCGATCAAGGGCTACAAGCTGCTCAGCGGCTTCCGCGGCGCGCCGAAGACCGATATCGCCACCGTCGAGCGCATGCTGGTCGGGTTATCGGAGATGGTCATCAACCACCCGGAGATCAAGGAACTCGATATCAACCCGCTGCTGGTCCACCCCGATGGCCAGGGAGTGACCGTCGCCGACTGCCGCTTCATCTTCGAAACGCCGCAGGCAGGGAACTGAGCGATCTATTATCAGCATGAGAAGGGAACGAGGCGGCGGCCGGTCGGTGACCGGCCGCCGCCTCGTCATTGCGGGGGCTGCCCTCAGTTGAGGACGAACTCCTTGTCGTTGAGAAAGAGCTTGCCGTCCCTGGTCTCCGCCTTATGGACGGCGGTGGCGCCGTTCTTGACGAAGACTCCGGTGGGCATGCCCTGGTAGATGGGCACGAAAAGCATCGGCGCGTCGACGACGAGCTTTTCGGGGAGGCTGACGTTGGAGGCCAGGGAGAAGATCTCCAGGGCCAGTTTCGGCTGTCCGGCGAGGGGAATGAACTGGGCGAAGGTCATGTCCTTCTTGAGGGAGAGGGTGAGGTCGCCTTTGACCTCGCCTTCGTCGAGACCGAGGTGGAGTCCGGAGAGGCGCAGTTCGAGGCCCTTGGTGAGCAGTTTCTCCCCGGCGCTCATCAGCTGCAGGCCGGCACCGGCCATCTTCTGCTCCATGGCGCGCTGCATGGCCACCGGGTCGTTTTTGGCGCTGGCCATGTCGCCGGCCATGGCGCCCACCGTCTTGGTGTAGACTTTCATGAACTCGTCGTAGCCGCTGGCACTGAGGCCGCCCACGGAAATTCTGGCGCCGAGGTTGCGCACCGTCTCCGGCCCGGCGGCAAGGGAGGCGACGCGGTAGTCGGCGACCGCGCCCAGGCTGTTGGCCGCCTGATCGAAGGTCAGCTGGTAGTCGATCTTGACGCCGGAGAGGTCGATATCCTGGCCCTGCTCCTTGATGGTCAGCCCGGCCATGGCCATATTGGCCGAGCCGCTCCAGATATAGGTGAAGGGCTCGATCATGGTGAGATCGGCGCTGTAGGTGATATCCTTGAGGTTCATCTGCTCGCCGGCGGAGAGGCCCTGCCAGCTGCCCTGACTTTTCACCCGCTTGAACTCCTTGTCGAAGGCCAGGGTGGTATGGCCCGGCTTGACGGCGATATCGACTCCCTCCGCCTGGATGGTGAAGCCGTCCAGGGTGGCGGTGGTCTCGGTACCGCCGGTGAAGTGATAGCGGGTGGTGAGGTGCAAGGGGTCCTTGCCGCCGAGTTTCTCCTTGATGAGGCGATCATACCAGGGGTTCTTCTCCAGGCTGGTCTTCGAGACGATGCCGGAGTAGCCGTGCTCGGCGCGGTCGACGAGGATGATGCCGTCGATACCGTAGACCTCTTTGAGCTTGCCGAAGTCGATCTTCCACTCGATTTCCGAAGAGGCGTAGCCGCGCTCGTAGCGGATGATCTCCGCCTTGATGTCCTGGCCGTTGTCGGCGTACTTGCTGTTGATTCTCGCGACGCCGTCCCTGACCACCCCTTCCATTACCTTGCCGCCGACGAAGGGCACCGCCAGGGCCGAGACACCGAGCACGGCAACGACGCCATAGACGAGCTTGTTCATACATTCTCCTTGGCTGTAATCCTCCGCGACGTCTCGACGGGGCGATGGCGGCGGAAGACATGGGTTCTGGGCGAAGGCCGGTCGCCTCACCCGATATTGTGTCGACACCCTACACTATTTCCTCTCGCCGAGCATCAACCTTTCGTGGCTGCGGGATGTCAGGTTGAACCCTGGAAGGCCTGCCATCAAGGCGGAAATTCAGGCCCGTTTTTCTCGTCGTCCGCTTTTGACTTGGGCGACCATTTCCCATACAATGAAACTCTAACGGAATCTGCGGCCATCGCTCTGCGGCATGGCGGCGGCGAACCATACTTTTGCTCCAGGAGGTTTTACGATGCCCGGACTGTTTTCGCGCATGAAATTCACCAGCAAGCTGTTCTCAGCCGTGGTGGCCATCACCGTGGTCTCCATTCTCATCGCCTCCGGCATGGCCATCCGCATGGCCAATCAGGGGCTGTATGCCCTGGGGGAGGGAGCCATCAAGGATATCCACCAGGCGACCTATAACGCCCTGCTCATGTACGACGAGAACATGCGCCAGAAGCTCGACGGCGACCTGGCCCTCTTTTCGAGCAACATCAAGTCTCGCGGCGGTCTGCTGGTTGACGACAACCACGCCCGCGAGGTCACCATGACCAACCAGGTGACGCAGCAGGCCGAGACCAAAAAGGTGCCTCAACTGCAGCTGGGCATCAGCTATCTCAATGACTCGGTGGAGATCGTCGACGCCATTCACACCATCTCCGGGTCGTCGGCAACCATCTTCCAACTCGTCGACGACAAGCTGCTGCGTATCGCCACCACCGTCAAGAAGGCGGACGGCAAGCGTGCCACCGGCACCTACATCCCCGCCGACAGCCCGGTCTACAAGGCCATCGTCGCCGGGGAGACCTTCCGCGGCAAGGCCTTCGTCGTCAACGACTGGTATCTCACCACCTATGCGCCACTGCGCGACATCGACAACAAGGTCGTCGGCGCCCTCTATGTCGGCAACCTCATGCTCAACGAGCAGGTGAAGGATTTCATCGTCCGCACCAAGATCGGGCCGGGGGGCTTCTTCATCTATAACGACAAGGGCGAGGTGCTCGTCCACCCGACTCTGGGGGCGAGCGACAACCTCTTCACCCTCGTGCCGCAGCTCAAGGATCATAAAGAGGGCTTCCTCACCTGCAGCTGGCAGGACGAGGAGACGGTGGTCTATGTCAAGTACCTCGATGCCTGGGGTGTCTATCTCGGCGCCTCCCTCAAGCGCGCCGACATCATCGCCGGCCTCGACCGCAAGATGCTGCGCAACAACCTTCTCGTCGGCCTGGTGGTGGTGCTCTTCGGCGTCATCCTCACCCTGCTCCTGGTGCGCTCGATCAACCGGCCGCTCAAGGAGCTGGCGGGAAAAAGCATCAGGGTCGGCGAGGGCGACTATACCATCGCCTTTGCCTCCGAGAACAGCGATGCCATCGGGCAACTCACCAACGCACTTGGCATGATGGTGCAGCGCTCGCGGGAGATGCTGCGCGATATCGCCGCCTCGTCCCAGGCCCTGGCCGAGTCGGCGCAGACGCTGTCGTCTATCGCCACCGAGATGGTCGACAGCGCCGACAGCACCACCGCCATTGCCGACCAGGCGGCCGGCGATGCCGAGGAGGTGGCGAACAATATCAACTCGGTGTCGGCGGCCATGGAGCAGTCGACCACCAACCTCGACATGATCGCCTCCGCCTCCGAGGAGATGGGTGCGACCATCAAGGAGATCGCCGAAAACAGCGCCCGCGCCCGCGCCACCACCGAGCAGGCGGTGACCACGGCGAGAAGCGCCCAGGAAGGGGTCAAGGGGCTGGGCGAGGCAGCGGGGGCCATCGGTACGGTCACCGAGACCATCACCGAGATCTCCGAGCAGACCAACCTGCTGGCCCTCAACGCCACCATCGAGGCGGCCAGGGCCGGGGAGGCGGGCAAGGGCTTCGCCGTGGTCGCCAACGAGATCAAGGAACTGGCCAGGCAGACTGCCACCGCCACCGGCAAGATCAGGGAGGCCATCGAACAGATCCAGAACCAGACCGGGGACACCATCGGTGATATCGCCACCATCGCCAAAGTCATCGACGACGTCAACGAGGTGGTGACCACCATCGTCACCGCCGTCGAGGAGCAGGCGATCACCACCAGCGAGATCGTGCGCAACGTCGGCCAGGCCTCCCAGGGGCTGTCGGAGATCAGCGAGAATGTCGCCGGCAGCAGCGTCAAGACCACCAACATGGCCGAAGGCGTCGCCGAAGTGAAGTCGCGCTCCGTCGGCGTCAAGGACAACAGCCGCAAGATCCACCAGGCCGCCGAGGAACTCGGCAGGCTCTCGCAGAAGCTGACCGGCCTGGTCGGCCAGTTCACCGTCTAGGACGAGAGGGGGGCGGCGGAGACGCCGCTCCCCGTGTCCGGTCTCCGCGCCGTTTTTCCCCGTTCTCGTTCACCTGCCAGAATCGCTCTCTCTTGAAGGATTCTCTTCGTCCTCTGTGTGGACCAATCGCCGGCCCTCACCTGCGGTCGTAGATCGTCGCCGCTCCCAGCCGAAGGCCGCGCGGCCCGGCCGGCCCCGCTCTGTCCCCCATGGTTGAGGTCATCTTCCCTCACTGCGACGACCGCCACCGCCATCGTGCGTCGCTCCCTGCCTTTCATGTCGTCTAGAGCATGATATATAACCATATAAGGCAGTCTGTTAATTTCGGATATAGAGTGGCGAATGAAGAATTATTCACTTCAGTAAGTGTTTTCCCGTATATTGCCATGCCATTATCAAACATCATGTAAAATTCTATTATATACCAATAAAAATACTCTCTGATGGAGTGGAATAAGTATTTTCCTTACACAAAATAAATTTGTTGTCATCGGTCGCTCAACCTGCCCGTTAATTTCCCTTGAAAATATTTTTTGGAAAAGATATTCAGAAATTATCTATGAATAACTGCAACCCCGGGCTGCAGCGGTGGGACCGCCTGACGGCCGGCGGGTGGGATGGCGGAGGGAGTATGGAAAAACTCGACAGGGAAGGGATCGGCGACGACTTCTGGCGTGCGGTGGAACCCCTCATTCCGCAGGGACGGCGGGTCGAGGGCAGGAGTTACCAGCGTCGGCCGGGAGGGGGACGGAAGGCTCGTTATGACGACCGTCTCTATCTCGCGGCGATACTCTATGTGCTGCGCACCGGCATTGTCTGGAGCGCTCTGCCGCGGGCACGCTTTCAGGGAATCGGGGTGGCGGCGGTGCATCGCCGCTTTCGCTGCTGGGTCCTGCGCGGCTTTTTCGAGGCCCTGTGGCGGCATGGATTGGCCGAGCACGAGGAGATGGAGGGCATCGCCTGGTGCTGGCAGAGCGACAGCAGTGGCGGCCGATCGCGGCCCGTCGCCGTCGAGATGGCGCCGTATTCCGGCAATGGGGGGCGGAGGCGGGGTCGGGGGGCAACTTCAGGCCAGCGACGCTGGCTTCCCCTGGTGGCATGTCGCAACAGGGAACGTCGCAGTGACCCGTCGAGTCCGGCCGAGCTTCCGACGGGTAACGAGTAATATCGGCAATGGTCGGTGAAGCGCGTTCTTCTAGCACATACATATATCCTTAGTGAGTTTCTGGTAAACAGCTTATCAATGTTCGGTTTTTACATTTTTATTGAAAGATGCAGTTTCATAAACCATTAAAGGTATTTTTCCTTATGACCTTGCAGGCGTCATGGCGTGCGTATATGATAGGTAAACGTCAATTGATGGATATGGTTTCCGGTCGAAATAATACTGATCTTTCGACACACCATTCACCGGTTTACCTACCATCAGTAACCGCAAGATGTCGCCTATGGAAGCCCTCTCCTGCGAACTGCAGCAAGACCCGGAAAGCCTCTGCGCCACCTTTTTCCCCGACTCCCGCCTGGGCAGGCCCGAAGGGCGGAGCAGCCCCGACGATATCCAGGTGATCGTCGGGGCGGACAGCGTCCTCCCCTACCTGCAGACCCTGTTCTTCGAAGAACACCTCGTCGAAGTCCATCTCAACGATTGCACCCGCGTTTTTTTCGCCCACCTCCTCGACGACCCTCCGCCCCTCGAAGCCCGCGAGGTACGGGGCGAGACGATGCTCGTCGAACCCGAATACGCCTCCGGCTCCTATCTCAAAAACGCCGAGAGCATTGTCCTGACGCCATTGACCCCCGCCATCGGTAACGCCCGCGTGCGCACCAGCAAATCGGTGGTGCTGCGCTATTTCACCGGCTCCATCGCCATCGAGCTGGGCTGTCGGCTGCTGCGGCCCGATACGGTGCGAGACTGCCAGGTGCTGCGTTTTTCCTTTCCTGTGGTCGGCCGGGTGCTGCGGAATTTCCGGCTCTACCGCGTCAAGACCCTGGCTTCGGTGGCGGCGCGTATCTTTTTCGAGCGGGGCAACGGGTCGACGAGGGAGAAGACCTACCATGAAATCGTCGATATCAGCGCCATGGGGCTGGCCTTTCAGATCAACAGCGATACTGTCCCTTACGAAGGGGGGGAAAACCTGCGTTTTACCGTGCACGTCGAGGATGTCGGGGAGCTGAGCGTGTCCGGCATGGTGCGGCGCCTCTCCAAGGTGCGCACCAGGCATGGCTATGCCCATATCTGCGGCGTGCAGTTCGACCTCGAGACCCGCGCCCTGGCCACCGAGATCGAGGCCTTGTCGGCGGCGGTGCAGCGTCTCCACCTCCGCGAGCTGTCGAAACGGATTGCCGATCTGCGCGGTATCCGTCTGGTGCGATGATCATGTCTGGGCAAGGCTCCTTCATCGCTCGTCAGAGAGGCCCTTTTGACCAGGGCTGCCCCGTCGTTAAGGGCGGCGGCCCTGGCCTGGTCGGAGGGAGGGGGCCGACAGTCCCCGCGCAGTGCCCGGTAACCGCCATCTCGAGCTCTCGCCGCCCCCGGCGGTGGACGGCCGCAACCAAGACTCTGCCCCTGACGATTCTATGGAAAACACCGTGATCGAACACCTCGTGAAAACCATCTGGTTCGATACCACTGGCCTTCGCCTTGACCCCACCGCCTCGCTGACGCTGGCCGTGGACAGCGACCTCTATCTGGCCACGGTCGTCTTTTTCGGTTCGCAGCATGGCTCACTGACCATCATCACCGGGACGGGGCTGGCCGACCTGATTGCGAGCAGGATGTTCCAGGCCCCGCTGGAGACGATTTCCTGCGACGATGTCCACGACAGCTTCGGGGAACTGGCCAATGTCCTGGCCGGCAACCTGAAGAACGATTTCTTCGGTACTGCCGATCTTTCCCGGCCGGTGGTCATGGAAGGGCGAGACTCCCTCACCGGGGCCCTGGCCATCGATGCCATTTTCCAGAAAGTCTTCGTGTGCGAAAACAGTGAGCTGGTGCTCGTTCAGGTGTGCCAAGTCGAATACTCTCTTTGATGGTGCAGGCGATGAAGATTCTTATAGTGGATGACAGCAGGGTGGCGCGCAACAATATCATGAAGGCCCTGTCGGGGCTGGTCGATATTCGTTTCTTCGAAGCGGATGACGGGGTAGGCGCGTGGAGCATTGTCCAACGGGAGAACCCCGATGTCATCTTCACCGACTGGTATATGCAGAATATGGACGGCCTCGAGCTGATTCGCCGTGTACGCCAGCGTGGCCAGGCCACCAAGATCTGCATGCTCACCTCGGAGACCAACCGGGAGCGGCAGAATCTGGCCAGACACGAGGGCGCCAACTGCATCCTCACCAAGCCGATCAGGCTCGAGCAACTGGCCAAGGCCCTGGAACAGATGATCGGCTGAGAGACGCTGGCCAGCGCCACCGCCTCGCCGCCAGGTGCATCCGTGGTGGCCGAGGAGGCATGGCGAAGGTCTTCCCGCAGCGTTACGGCGCAGTGGTTGCTTGCCGCTTCTTCTTCTGCTGGGCCTTCCTGCCGCAGTCGTTTCATCTTCCGCGTTTTCCTCTCCTCTTCTTTCCCTCGCGGCGTCGTCCGCCAGCCGTCCTTTCGACCCCGATCTTTTTGCGGTGCGGAGAGCACTTGCCTTTTCACCGTCTGGTGCGTTACCATGGGGCGACACTGAAAATCGAACGGCCGCGCGAGCTTCGTGGTGTGCTGCCGGCGGCGGGGTGGTGGCGAACGGTGCCACGTTTCGCGAGGAGTGGTTCGGGAGGGAGGACGATATGAACATCCTGGCTTTGCCCGGTATCAGCCAAAAGACGGAGAAGTGGGCCAACGCCCTGCTTGCCGAGCTGGCGGTCGAAAAAAGCACCGTGATGGTGCAGCACTACCTCCACTGGGACTGCGGCGACGACCAGTGCCTGAAGTTCGCCGAGGAGGTGGAGCGCCTGCGCGGCATGGCCGTCGATCTCCTCGTCGCCAAATCCCTGGGGACGATGATCGGCCTGGCCGCCTGCGAGGCGAAGCTGATCGCCCCGCGGCGGGCGGTGCTCATCGGCACCCCGGTTAGCGGCTTCAAGGAAAACAACATGAACCTGCGGCAGATGGCCGATATCGGCATCCCCTGCCTCTATATCCAGCAGCAGGATGACATCGTCGGTTCCGCCGCCGCCCTCGAGAAGGAGATCGCCGGGCTGGTCGGCGTCGTGCTGGTGAGGATCCCTGGCGACAACCATCAGTACAAAGATATCAAGCTGCTCGCCCGCCATATGCGGCGCTGGTTGGCATAGGGCCGGGGAGCGCTGGGAGCGTTATGGAACGATCTACTCTTGAAGAGCGAAGGACCTCGTACCGCCTGCCGTTTTCGGCGCCATTCCTGTGCCGGCTGGACGAGGAGGGCGGGACGTACTCGGGTATCCTGCAGAACGTCAGCATCACCGGTTGCCATGGCACCCTGGAGAAGCGGCTGCCGGTCGGCGCCGCCTGCACCCTGCAGATCATTTTTCCCGGCAGTCACAGCCGGCTCAATGTCGAAGGGGTACGCGGGCAGGTGGTGCGCAGCGACGAGAGTGGCCTTGCCGTCCGCTTTGATCAGCGACTGGAGTGGTTCGTGCTCATCCCCCTGTTCTACCAGAAGATCTGCGGCCACACCCTCGAACTGCCGATCGAGTCCGTCCTGCCCTAGGCGCCGCGGGCGAAACGGGCGGCTTCTCCAGGGTGGGGAGAAAAATCGGGATGACAAGGTCCGGTGTTTGTGATATTGTTTCTCACATAGTCGAGTATTCCTTTCGCCGCCGGACTTTCCGGGTGAAAGCATCTTCCCCTTGTGCGCCGGGTTGCCCATGCTTGCCGCCGAATTCTCCTCCACCCTGCTGAAGAGTTATAGATGCCTCTATAACTGCTGCATGCTCTATCAGTAGTCCTCTCACCCCTGGTACCCTGCCCGGGTTACGGCCCGGCAAGAGCGGAGTATCGGCCCGCCTGTGGCCGGTCCCATCGCCGGCGGCGACGTTTCCCGTGCCGGCGGCGCAGTCAATTATTCGTGGGAGAAGACCATGTTTGAACAGATTACCAGCTGCAGCACCGTGCCCGAGAGAGGGCCCCGCAGCCAGGGCAATTTCACCGCCCCGGCAACGGCCGTGGATGGGCCGGGCATGAATGAGCGCATCAGGCGCCTGCGCCACCTCAGCGTGACCACCGAGCCGACCATTTCCATCGAACGGGCCCTGCACGAGACCGCCTTTTACAAGGAGAACTACGGCAAGTACTCCATCCCCGTGCTGCGCGCCCTGACCTTTCTCGACCACTGCCGGCGCAAGACCATCTATATCGGCGACGACGAGCTGATCGTCGGCGAGCGCGGCCCGAAACCGAAGGCGGTGCCGACCTTCCCCGAGCTCACCTGTCACAGCGTCGAAGACTTCCATGTCCTCAACACCCGCGAGATGCAGCGCTACTACACCAGCGCCGAGGATATCGACACCTACGCCCGCGAGGTGATCCCCTACTGGCAGGGGCGGACGCAGCGCGAGCGCATCTTCTCCCATGTCCCCGAGGCCTGGCGGGCGGCCTACGAGGCAGGCATGTTCACCGAATTCATGGAGCAGCGCGCCCCCGGCCATACCGTCCTCGACGGCAAGATCTACCGGCGCGGCATGCTCGACCTGCAGAGGGAAATCGAGGACAATATCGCCCGACTCGACTATCTCAACGATCCCCTGGCCAACGACAAGGCGGAAGAGTGGAAGGCCATGGCCATCTCCTGCCAGGCGGTGATCGTCTTCGCCGAGCGCCATGCCGAGCTGGCCGAGGCCATGGCGCGGCAGTGCGGTGATGAGCGGCGGGCCGAGGAGCTGCGCGAAATCGCCAGGGTCTGCCGCCGCGTGCCGGCCAACAAGCCGGAAACCTTCCGCGAGGCGATCCAGATGTACTGGTTCTGCCATCTTGGCACCATCACCGAGCTCAACGGCTGGGACGCCATGAACCCCGGCCACTTCGACCAGCACCTGGCGCCCTTCTACCAGCGGGAGCTGGCCGCCGGCACCCTCACCCGCGAGGCGGCCAAGGAGCTGCTGTGCTGCTTCTGGATCAAGGTCAACAACCACCCGGCGCCGCCCAAGGTGGGGGTCACCGCCCGCGAGAGCGGCACCTACAACGACTTCACCAATATCAATATCGGCGGGGTAAAGCGCGACGGCTCCGACGGCACCAGCGAGGTGTCCTATCTGATGCTCGAGGTGGTCGAGGAACTGCATATCCTCCAGCCCGGCTCCTCGGTGCATGTCAGCGCCCGCACCCCGGACCGCTTTCTCCATTCGGCCATAAACGTCATCCGCCAGGGCCACGGCTATCCCTCGGTGTTCAACCCCGACACCTATATCATGGAGATGGTGCGTCAGGGCAAGACCCTCGAAGACGCCCGCGAGGGCGGCTGCAGCGGCTGCATCGAGGTCGGCGCCTTCGGCAAGGAGGCCTTCCTGCTCACCGGCTACCTCAACGTCCCCAAGGTGCTCGAGGTGACCCTCAACAACGGCCTCGACCCGCTCAGCGGCAGGCAGGTCGGTCTGGCCAGCGGCGACCCGCGCACCTTCCAGGGCTTCGAGGACCTCTACGAGGCCTTCCTCGCCCAACTGCGCCATGTCATCGACCAGAAGATCCGGGTCAGCAACTATATCGACCGTATGTTCGCCAAGTACGCCCCGGCGCCTTTCCTGTCGGTGGTCATCGACGACTGCATCACCCGGGGCCGCGACTACTACGACGGCGGGCCGCGCTACAACACCAGCTACATCCAGTGCTGCGGCCTGGGCACGGTCACCGACAGCCTGGCCGCCATCAAGAAGCATGTCTTCGAAGACCGCCGCTTCACCATGGAGGCCCTGCTGGCCGCCCTGGCGAAGGATTTCCAGGGGGCCGAGGTGATGCGCCAGACCATCGTCAACAAGACGCCGTTCTTCGGCAACGACGACGACTATGCCGACAGCATCGCCGTGCGCGTCTACGACGACCTGGTGGCCGCCATCGACGGCCAGCCCAACATCAAGGGCGGCAAGTACCACCTCAACATGCTCTCCACCACCTGCCACATCTACTTCGGCAAGGTCCTCGGCGCCTCGGCCAACGGCCGCCTGGCCGGCAAATCGATCTCCGACGGCACTTCGCCCTCCCACGGGGCGGACACCAACGGGCCCTCGGAGGTGATCAAGTCGCTGGGCAAGCTCGACCAGCAGAAGTCCGGCGGCACCCTGCTCAACCAGCGCTTTTTGCCGAGCCTGCTCAAGACCGACCGCGATATCGCCAAGCTGGGTAAGCTTATCCGCTCCTATTTCGCCCTGGGCGGGCACCATATCCAGTTCAACATCGTCGATACCGCCACCCTGCTGGCGGCCCAGGAGAGTCCGGATGACTACCGCGACCTGCTGGTGCGCATGGCCGGCTACAGCGACTATTTCAACGACATGAACAGCGACCTGCAGCGGGAAGTGATCGAGCGCACCGAAAACGACGCCTTCTGAGGCCGTGCCGGGCCCCTGCCAGCGGCGGGGGCCCGGTCGTATCGATCGTAGTGGTCAATCCACCGAAACCGAGAAGGGGAAGGCTGTCGTGGACCGGGGATGTATTTTCGATATCAAGAAGTATTCCATCAATGACGGCCCGGGCATCCGCCTCACCGTCTTTTTCAAGGGCTGCCCGCTCAGCTGCGCCTGGTGCCATAATCCCGAGGGCATCTCGCCCAAGGTGCAGAAGATGTACAACGCGGCGCGCTGCATCGGCTGCGGACTCTGCGTCGAGGCCTGTCCCGAGGGTGCCTGCGCGCTGACCGCGGCCGGCATCGTCACCGACCTGGCGCGCTGCACCGCCTGTGGCCGCTGCGCCGAGGTCTGCCCGACCACCGCCACCGAGATGACTGGCCGCGAGGTGACCGTCGACGAGGTGCTGGCGGTGATCGACCGCGAGCAGGTCATCTTCGACCAGTCCGAAGGCGGGGTGACGGTCTCCGGCGGCGAGCCCCTGCAGCAGCCGCGCTTTCTCATCGCCCTGCTCGACGCCCTCGGCGAGAGGGGCATCCACCGCGCCGTCGACACCACCGGGCTGACCTCGGGCGAGGTGCTGCTCGAGGTGGCGCGGCGCACCGACCTCTTCCTCTACGATCTCAAGCTGGTCGACCCTGCCCGGCACCGGCGGTGGACCGGGGTGGACAACGCCCGCATCCTCGACAACCTCCACCTGCTCGCCGCAAGTGGGGCGGAGATCGACATCCGCATCCCCCTGGTCGCCGGGGTCAACGACGACGAGGACAACATCGCGCGGACCGCCGCCCTGGTCGCCGGTCTGGCGGGAAGGAAAAAGCGGGTCTACCTCCTCCCCTACCACGACATCATGACCAACAAATACCTCCGCCTCGGCAGCGGCTACCAGGGCGGCGGCATGGGCGAGCCGAGCAAGGCCGACCTGGCGCGGGTCGTCGCCCGCTTCGCTGCGGCAGGCCTCGAGGCGGTAATCGGCGGCTAGGCGATGGGCCGTTCGCGCCCGGCCGACTGCCATCTTCCGCCCTCTCCTGCGCTCCATGCCATCTCCGCGAGACCTCGCGCCACGCCTCTGCCGGCCCGGCAGCCATTCGCCCGCTTATCCCTGCTGCTGCTCCCCCTGCGGACTGCACTCCGTCCCGTCCGTCATGGCTCTGGCGATGGCCGGCAGCCTGGTGGTGAAGGCCAGCGCGCCGATGAGGCACACCAGGCCGCCGAGGCCGATGGTCAGCGGCACGCCGATATGCCGGGCGAGGCTGCCGGCGAGGAGGCTGCCGAAGGGGGCGGTGCCCATGATGGCCATGGTGAAGAAGCTCATCACCCGGCCGCGCATGCCGTCGTCGACGAGGCTCTGGATGAAGGTGTTGCTCGCCGCCATGAGCAGCATCATGCCGAAGCCGGCAAGGACGATGACCGCGAAGGCGAGGGCGAAGGAGCGCGACAGTGAGAGGAGGACGAGACCGAGGCCGAAGGCCGCCGCCGCCATGGGGATGACCTTCTCGAGACCTTTGGCGCTGCTGCGTGTCGCCAGGTAGAAGGCGCCGCCGAGGGCGCCGAGGCCGGAGGCGCCCATGAGCAGGCCGTAGGTGCCGGCCGCGCCGTGGAGGATCTCCCTGGCGAAGACCGGCATAAGCACCATATAGGGCATGCCGGTGAGGGAGGCGAGAAAGAGGAGGAGGATGACACAGCGGATGGGGGTGGCGCCGAAGGTGTAGCGCACGCCTGCGTAGAGCTCGCCGAGCACCGACTGGTGCCGTCGCGCCTGGTTCTCCTGCGGCAGGCGCATCAGCAGCAGCGAGAGGATGACGAAGACGAAGCTGGCGGCATTGAGGAGAAAGCACACGCCTGTGCCGATGGCGGCGATGAGCATGCCGGCGGCGGAGGGCCCGAGCATCCTGGCGCCGTTGACCATCGAGGAGTTGAGGGCGATGGCGTTGCCGAGGTCGTCTTTTTTTTCCACCATGCGCACCAGGAAGCTCTGCCGGGCGGGGATGTCGAAGGCGTTGACCGCGCCGAGAAAGAGGCTGAGCAGGAGGATCTGCCAGATCTCGATATGCTCGGCCAGCACCAGCCAGGCCATCAGCGCCGCCTGGATCATGGCCAGCACCTGGGTGGCGAGGAGGATGCGGTAGCGGTTCCAGCGGTCGCTGAAGACGCCGGCGAAGGGGGCGAGCAGAAAGATGGGGATCTGGCCGGCAAAGCCGACCAGGCCGAGCAGGAAGACCGAATCGGTGAGCTCGTAGACCAGCCAGGGGGTGGCGATGCGCTGGATCCAGGTGCCGATCAGCGACACGCTCTGTCCGGCGAAGAAGAGGCGGTAATTACGGGAGCGCAGGGCGCGGAAGGCGGTTTTCAGGGCCATTTCGGGAAAGTCTCCAGTCTGCGGCGCGGCTCCTCGCAGAGGAGGCGAGGAGGGCGGGTGCTGCAGGAAAAGGAATCTGTGGGCTGCGTCGCCGCGCCGGGTGCAAAACCTGCGCCGCCCCTGCCGATCGCCAAACCGGGGGACGCCATGCTGAAGATATGGGCTCTTGGCCGGGGACGCAAGGCCTGCGGGGACTCGCCGCCGGCGATGAGGTCAGTTCCTTGTCGCGGCGCTGGCCAGGCGGAGGGGCGAGGCCTGCTTGCGCCAGGCGGCGCCGGCGATCTCCGCCGTGGCCGTCCTCCCCTGGCGACGCAGTCGGCCGCCACCCCGGGGATGTGCAAAAATGTGGCGTTTCGGCTGGGAACGCGGTAGACTTCCTCTTCCTCCCGTTGTGCAGACATCTATGCTCTCATCTGGGCGAAGTCTTTGCGCCCGTCACTTTTTGCCACACCTTATCGCCATGCTTTCCGCCAAAGAACGAAAGACCCTGAGCAGGTACCTGAAGCTCGCCCCCTATCCCGAAGCCACCCTCATCTACGAGGAACTGTGCGGCTTTCTCTTTGGCCTGGCCATCACCCCCGAGCCCATCCCGGCGCTGGAGTGGCTGGCGGTGGTCTACGACGACGCACCCCCCGACTACCAGACCAAGGAGGCGGAGGGCCTCGTGGAGGCCTTCAACGCCGTCTATGACAGGCTGGTGGCGGACTTCGCCGCCGATCGCCTGCGCTTTCCCTTCGATATGGAAAACCTCCGCGAAGACGAGATCGATACCGTCTACAACTGGGTGGCCGGCCTGGACGAGGCCATGGCCCTGCGCGACCCGCTGTGGGAGCCGGAGGAATACCCGCGCATGGTGCGTCGCAAGAAGGAGATACTCTATAACGCCCTGATGACCATCGAAGGGCTGGTCGACCCCAGTGAAGGCCTCAACATGTTCGCCGACATGACCGACCGCGACTTCAAGGAGGCCTTCCCCGACTTCGCCGACAGCTCGCTGGATCGCGAGGAGCAGGTGCAGTGGCTCCTTCTCTCCACCCTGCCGCTGGCCGTCGACACCCTCATCGACCATGCCCGCGAGGTCGCCCGCAAGAAGGCCAAGAAGGGGAGCGCGCCGATCAGGCTGCCGCTCGCCAAAAAGGGCGGCGACGAGGCCCCGCCCTGCTCCTGCCCCGGCGGCAGCTGCGCGCCGGCGGCCAAGAAGAAGGCCAAGATCATCAAAGTCGATTTCTCGCGCGGGGGGCGTCAGGTCGAGGAGGCCACCGAGCTCTACCAGTTCAAGATCGCCCTGGTGGGTTCGCGGCCGCCGATCTGGCGGCGGGTGCAGGTGCCCGACAACTTCACCCTCGACCGCTTCCATGACGTCATCCAGCTGACCATGGGCTGGACGGACTATCACTTCCACGAGTTCGTCATCGACCATCACACCTACTGTCCCCCCGACGAAGACCGTGAGATGGACGAGTTTTTCGACCACGACGAGCGGCGCTACGTCCTCAGGGACCTGCGCACTGAACTCGGCGAAGGTTGTCGCTATGTCTACGACTACAGCGACGAATGGGTGCACATCATCACCCTGGAGAAGACCTTGCCGCTGACCGGGGGGGAGGTGTGGCCGGTTCTGCTCGCCGGCAAGCGCGCCTGCCCGCCGGAGGATATCGGCGGTATCCCCGCCTTTCAGGCCATCCTCGACATCCTCGGCAAGCCGGGCCACAAGCAATACCGCGAATATGAGGAGCGCTTTCGTGGCTATGACCCGGCACGGTTCGGCAAGGAGGAGATGGCGGAGATCAATTTGCGGCTGCAGGAGCTGCAGCCGACGGCGAGGCGATGAACGACGAGGGCAACCCCCGGCTGCGCCTGGCGCGGGATTTCGTCCGCGACACCGACTGCCACCTCTTCCTCACCGGCCGCGCCGGCACCGGCAAGACCACCTTCCTCCACCACATCAAAAAAGACTGCGCCAAGCGCATGGTCGTCACCGCCCCTACCGGGGTGGCGGCGATCAATGCCGGCGGCGTCACGCTGCACTCTTTCTTCCAGCTGCCCTTCGGGCCGATCCTGCCCGGCGGCGAGGCCCTCGCCAACCAGCGCTTCAACCGCGACAAGATCAACCTCGTCAAGTGCCTCGACCTGCTGGTCATCGACGAGATCTCCATGGTGCGCGCCGACCTCCTCGATGGCGTCGACGCCGTGCTGCGTCGCCTGCGGCGCAACCCGCAGCCCTTCGGCGGGGTGCAGCTCCTGCTCATCGGCGACCTGCAGCAGCTGGCCCCGGTGGCCAGGGATGAGGAGTGGCGCCTGCTTGGCGACGTCTACGAGACCCCCTATTTCTTCAGCAGCAGGGCGCTGCGTGAAACGGAGCTGCTCACCGTCGAGCTGGAGCGCATCTATCGCCAGCGCGACGGCCACTTCATCGAGCTGCTCAACCGGGTGCGCGACAATCGCCTCGACCAGGCCTCCCTCGAGGAGCTCAACCGCCGCCATGTCGAGGGCTTCGTCGATGACGGCCAGGGCTATATCCACCTCTGCACCCACAACAGCCGCGCCGAGGCGATCAACGCCGCGCGCCTCGCCGCCTTGCCAGAGCGGCTGCATCGTTTCGCCGCCGAGATCGAGGGCGACTTCCCCGACTATGCCTTTCCCACCGACGCCAGCCTCGAGCTCAAGGTCGACGCCCAGGTGATGTTTGTGCGTAACGACCCCTCCCCGGACAAGCGCTTCTTCAATGGCAAGATCGGCAAGGTGACCGCCGTCGTCGGCAAGACGGTGCTGGTGCGCTGCCCCGACGACGAAGACGAGATCGAGGTCGAGCCGGCGACCTGGGACAACATACAATACGCCCTCGACGAAGGTGGCGAGGAGATCCGCGAGAAAAAAGTCGGCGCCTTCACCCAGTACCCCTTGAAACCGGCCTGGGCGATCACCATCCACAAGAGCCAGGGGCTGACCTTCGACCGGGCCATCGTCGACGCCGAGGCCGCCTTTGCCTACGGCCAGGTCTATGTCGCCCTGAGCCGCTGCCGCAGCCTCGAGGGGCTGGTGCTGAGCACCAGGCTGGCGCCGCGGGCGATCAGGACCGACCCGCAGGTGCTGCGCTTCATCGAGCGCGCCCGGGCCAGCGCCCCCGACGAGGGAAAGCTGCAGCGGGCGCGGATCGGCTACCAGCAGCGCCTGCTGCTGCAGTGCTTCGACTTCGAGACGCTGCGTCGCCAGCTGGCCCGCCTGGTCGATGTGGTCGAGCGCCACGACGGCCTGCTGCAGCTGCACGGCTGCGGCGACCTGCGCCTCCTGCTGCGGCAGACCAGCGACGAGGTGGTGTCCGTCGGCGCCAATTTCAGGCGCCAGCTGCAGGGGCTCTTTGCCGAGGACGAGCTGCCGGCCGGCAATGTGCTGATCGCCGAGCGGCTCGCCAAGGCCGCCGCCTATTTCGGCGACAAGCTGGCCGCGGGCCTCGGCGGGGTGGTGGGCCAGCTGCAGGCCGAGACCGACAACAAGGAGCTGCGCAAGCAGGTCAAACAGCTGCTCCAGGGGCTGCGCGAGGAGACGGCGGCCAAGGTGGCGGCGGTGGCCCTCTGCGCCGGCGGCTTTTCCGCCGCCAGGTACCTGCGCGCCATCTCCACCGCCCGGCTCGACAGCGGCCCGCGGCGCGACAACAGCCCGCGGCCCCTCTATGCCGAGAGCGACATCGATCATCCCCAGCTCTACGAGGAGCTGCAGCGCTGGCGCACCCAGACCGCCGCCCGCGCCGGGCTGCCGCCCTACCAGATCATCCACCGCAAGACCCTGGTGCAGCTGGCCGTGCACCTCCCCGACAGCCTCGCGGTACTGCAGAAGATCAAGGGCATCGGGCAGCGCACCGCCGAAAAGTACGGCGATGAGCTGGTTGCCTTGGTGGCCGCCTATCGCGACATGCACGGAGTCGGGGAGGTGGCGCTGCCGGCGCCGGCGGCGGATGAGGCCGGCCAGCAGTCAGGGGGGAAGAAGGAGAAGCTGCCCAGCCACCTCGTCTCCCTGCGCTTCTTCGAGGAGGGGCTGGACGCGGCGCAGATCGCCGCACGGCGCGGCGTGTCCGTCACCACCATTGAGAGCCATCTCGCCCAGTGCGTCGCTTCTGGCGCGACCCCGATCGAGCGCCTGCTGCCGCCGCCACGGCTGGCGGAGCTTACCGGTCTCGTCGCCCCGCACGCCGGCAAGCCTCTGGGCGAGCTCAAGCGCGAGCTCGGCGAGCGGGCCGCCTGGGGGGAACTGAAGCTGCTGCTGGCGGAGTGCCGACGCCAGGCGGCCGCAAGCGAAAACCACGGCGAGGGAGCAGCGCAATCCCGATGACACGATTTGCCACCTGCCTGCTCGGCGAGGCCGAGACCCTGCTGCTCGCCACCGACGGCTCCCACTACAGCGACGGGGCGGTGCAGGAGGCCTTGTTCTTCGCCCAGGCCTGCGCCGCCCGGGTCGTCGTCCTCCATGTGGTCAAGGTCCGCGCCGAGTCGCAGAAGTCGGCGGACGGCAGGGTGCGCCTCATGCGCCAGGAGGTGGAGCCCTATCTCGACGAGGTGCGGCGCATGGCCAGCGACGCCGGCGTGGCCCTGGAGGTGGTGGTGGTGGGCGCCAGCCGCCCGGAGGAGGCCATTATCGAGCAGGCCCGGCTACGCCGCGCCGATGTCATCCTCATGGGGCGTCATGGTGCTGCCGGGCGCCTCTCCCTGCTCGTCGGCCGCCGCACCTCGCGGGTGCTGGAGCTCGGTTTTCCCAAGGTGCTGGTGGTGCCCAAGAATTTCATCATCAGCGGGGCGCGGGTGCTCCTCGTCGTCGACGAACGGGCCGGCACCGAAAAGGCGGTGCTCGAGGCCATCGGCCTGGGGAGAAAAAATGCCACCCTGCAGGAGCTGACGGTCGTCGCCGTGGCGAAAAAGGAGCGCCGTCTGGCCCGCCTGGCCGCTCTCGCCGAGGAGGCCCGCGTGCGCATCGAGGCATCGGGCAGTGACGCCACATGCCAGGTGCTCACCCTGCTCGGGGACCCGGTGACGGAGATCGTCGCCACCGCCCGGCAGCGCAGCTGCGATATGATCCTCATCGCCGGCTGCGGCCGGCGCTGCCTTACCGGCCTGTTTTTCGGGCGGACGACGCGGCAGGTGGCCGGCCGGGCACACTGCGCCGTGCTGGTGGTCAATCCCTGAACGGGACCTGGTTGGCGGCTGATAAAGGAAAAGGCTATGAAGAACAGGGCACTGCTCCGCTGGTTCCCCTTTCTGCTGTGGTTTCCGCTGCAGGCGGGCATGGTGCGCGGCGACCTCATCGCCGGCATCACCGGCGCCCTGATCCTCGCCCCCAAGGCGATGTCCTATGCCCAGCTCTCCGGGCTGCCGCTGCAATTCGGCCTCTATACCGCCTTCATCCCGGCGATACTCGGTGCCCTGTGGGGCTCGTCGCGCCACCTGGCCACCGGGCCGGTGGCCATCGCCTCGCTGATGACCGCATCGGCGGTCATTCCCCTGGCGACTCCGAACAGCGAGGAGTATATCGGCTTCGCCCTGCTGCTCACCCTGCTGGTCGGGCTGATTCAACTGGTCATGGGCCTGGTCAAGCTGGGCAACCTCGTCAACTTCGTCTCCCACCCGGTCATCCTCGGCTTCATGAACGCGGCGGCGCTGATCATCGCCCTGTCGCAGCTCGACCTGCTCCTCGGCATCCCCAAGGGGCGCAGCGCCTGGTTCCTCGGCGATGTCGGCGAGATGCTGCTCCTCGTCGGCAAGACCGACCCGATGACCCTGGCCATGTCGCTGTTCAGTCTGCTGCTGATGCTGGCGGTGCGGCGCATCCCATTTCTGGAGAAGCCCGGGGTTCTGGTGGTCATCGTCGTCACCACCCTGCTCAGCGCCGTTATCGGCTACGAGGTGACCAGCACCTGCCGCCTCTCCGACATCGCCACCGCCGAGACGGCGTCACTGGTACGCGCCTATGACGAGGGCACGGAGAAGGCCGAGGGCATGGGCGCCGAGGCGAGCCGGCTCACCGGCCGGCTGCGCGCCGCCGAAAAGGCCGGCGACGGAAAGGGGGCCGCCGACATCCGCTACCGGCTCGACCTGCTCGAGCTCGATCTTGCCGCCCAGCGCGAGGAAAACAGGCGGCGCTGGCGCGACATCGCCCGCGTTTCCCTGGTCAGGGGCACCTCCGTCGAGGACGGCACGGTACGCTTTTATGCGGTCGGCAAACTGCCCGCCGGGGTGCACAGCGATGGCGGGCGCTGGCAGGTCAAGAAGATCGACCGCGACGGGGTGCGCCTGGTTGGCGGCGGCGAGGTGGTCGGCAACATCCCCGGCGGGCTGCCCTCGTTCCGTCTGCCCGCCTTTACCTTCGACGCCCTGCTGCAGCTGCTCTCGTCGGCGCTGGTCATCGCCCTGGTGGCCTTCATGGAGTCCATCTCCATGGCCAAGGCGGTGGCCGGCAAGGTGCGGCAGCGCATCGACCCCAACCAGGAGCTGGTCGGGCAGGGGCTGGCCAATATCGGCGGCTCGCTGTTCCAGTCCTACCCGGCCTGCGGCTCGTTCACCGCCACCGCCGTCAACTTCCAGGCCGGGGCGAGAACGGGGCTGGCGATGGTGTTCAACGGCGTCTGCATCGCCCTCATCCTGCTCTTCTTCACCAAGCTTCTCTACCACCTGCCCCTCGCGGTGCTCGCCGCCAACAACCTCATGGCGGTCACCGGGCTGGTCACCATCCGGGCCTTCTCCCATACCTGGAAGGCGAGCCGCAGCGACGGCATCGTCGCCGTGGTGACCTTCGTCGTCACCCTGTTCGCCGCGCCGCACCTCGACAAGGGCATCATCGTCGGCGCGATCCTCGCTGTCGGTCTGCATCTCTACCACACCATGGCGCCGCGGGTGGCCCTGCTCGGCCGCTACGAGGATGGCACCCTGCGCGACCTCAAGGTCCACCCCGGCCTGACCACCTCCTCCCATGTCACTGCCATGCGCTTCGACGGCTCGCTCTATTTCGCCAACGTCGCCCATTTCGAGGACGCCGTACTGGCGGCGGTGGCCGAGCACCGCCAGGCAAGGTATCTGCTGGTGGTGGGCGACGGCATCAACTACCTCGATGCCTCCGGCGAGGAGATGCTGCACAATCTCATCGTACGTCTGCAGGAGAGCGGGGTGGAGACGGTCTTCTCCGGACTGAAGAAGCAGGTACTCGACGTCATGCGCCGCACCGGGCTCATCCTGGTGGTTGGCGAGGAAAATATCTTCGCCACCGAGGAGCAAGCCCTGGCCGATATCGCCGGGCGGCTGGGGGAGAAGGCGGCCGGGGACTTCCTTTTAAGCGGTCGCTGAGCGGCACAGGGAAAAGCGAAGGCGCAGAAAAGTGCGGCCTATTGCCAGTCTCTTAGCCGAGGAGGGAGCGCAGCCAGGCAAGGGCCAGGGTGAGCAGGTCGATGACCTGCAACAGCAGCCGCTGGCCGAACTCGACCGCCCTGGCCAGCCACGAGGAGGCCTCGTCGGGCTCGGCCGCGTCGCCGCGCAGCAGTCGCTGCGCGCGCTGTTCCGGGTCGGGGTGGCTGGAGAGGAAGGTGTGGTTCCTGGCCAGCCTGGCGAGCTTGTCGAGGGCGGAGACGGCGGCGGCGCGGTCATGGCCGAGAGAGTGGAGGAAGGCGGCGCCAAAGTCGTCGGCGCGGCGCTCCTCATGCTGGGAAAACTGGGCGTTGACCAGCTGCTCGGCAAAGTCTCCAAGCACCGAGCCGGCCAGCTGGCCGACCTCGCTCTCCTGGGCGGCCAGCCCCTTCCTGACGGTGCTGGCGGCATAGGCGAGGACCACCTTCTTTCGTGAGTGGTCGAGGGCGACGTGGCCCATCTCGTGGCCGATGACGAAGAGCAGTTCCTCGTCGCTCATCAGCTCCATCAGTCCACCGTAGACGCGGATGCTGCCGTCGGCCATGGCGAAGGCGTTGACGGTGTCGCCGAGATAGACCTTGAAGTTATAGCTGCGCCCCTGGTAGTTGGCATGGGCGCTCACCAGGCGGCGCAGGCGCTGGTCATGGGGGCTCCCGGCCGGGGCCACCTGGTGCCTGGCGTCTTCCTCGGCCGCAGCCTGCCGCGACAGGCTGCGCACATCCTCGTCGCCGAGGGTGATCGCCGAGACCGCGTCCGAGGCGGCATCGGTCATCAGCAGCAGGTTGGTGTTCTCGCAGGAGACGAGCAGCAGCAGGGGCAACAGCAGAACAGCCAGACGGGGCATGGAGAGGTCCTCTTGTCAGGGTGAGTGGATAATGGCGGTGAAGCCCTGTAGGTTCCAGGTAGGCCATGAAACGCCTGCTGTCAACCGTCGCCAGGGACGATTTTCGCTGCGGGTCGGCCGGTGGGCAGGGGCGTGGTGTAAAGCCATTGCAAAAGAGGACAGCAGCGGGTAGGGTCGCCGCAGAGTGCGGTGCGGGGGGCGAATTCCAGGAAGTGGTGCGGGAGGGAAGGATGATCGGGGTCTACGATTCGGGATATGGCGGGCTGACCGTGCTGGCGGCTCTGCGCGCCGCCCTGCCCGAGCACAGCTTGGTCTTTCTCGGCGATAATGGCCGCGCCCCCTACGGCGACCGCGACTCGGGGACCATCCTCGATTTCTCCGAGCAGTGCGTCGAGCGGCTCTTCGACGAGGGCTGCCGCCTGGTGGTGGTGGCCTGCCATACCGTGTCGTGCATCGCCTTGCGCCATCTGCAGAGCCGCTATGGCGGCAGCGAACGGCGCATCCTCGGGGTGACCATCCCGGCGGCGGAGATGGCGGTGGCGCGGCTGGCCGCCAGCGGCGGGGAGGCCGTCGGCTGGCTTGGCACCACGCGCACCGTCCTCTCACGTACCCCGGAAATAGAGATCGCCAAGCTGCAGCCGCGGCTCAAGGTGCACCTGCTGGCGGCGCCGCTGCTGGTACCCATCGTCGAGGAAGGCCTGGAGGACTCGCCGCTTGCCGAGCTCGCCGTCGACCACTACCTGCGCCAGCTGCCGGCGGTGGACGCCCTGGTCCTCGGCTGCACCCACTACCCGCTGCTGCTGCCCATCTTCAGCCGCCTCGTCCCCCCCGGCGTCACCGTCCTCGATCCCGCCGCGTTCGTCGCCGAACGCCTGGTCGACTGGCTGCGCCGCCATCCCGGCTTTTCCACGCCTCAGCAAGGAGGCGGCGGGCTGCGCCTGCTGGGCAGCGGCGACCCGCGCCTCGTCGGCCCCCGCGCCGCCCGCCTCTACGGGGCGCCCCTGCCCCCGGTGGAGCATGTCGCCGAGACCTCTGGCCGTCTCGCCCACCGCCTCCTCCCAGAGCAGCCCCTCGGCCAGGTGTTGCGCTGATCCCCGCCGCTACCGCACCGTAAAGGCGACCGCCGCGCTTTCCAGAACGTCCTTTCCGCGATGTACGCGGGCCATGGCCTGGTGATTGCCGGGGGACAGATGCCACAGGAAGCTGTCCTCGCCGGGCGGGCTGATCCCCACCACCCGGTTGTCGACCAGCCACTCGACCTCGCCGTGGGTTGCTCCCTGGTCGGGGGAAAGTCGCAGCGCGTAGGCCTCGAGGTGGTCGGGGATATGCGGGTCCATGGCCAGCAGCAGGTGGGGGGTGGGCTGCAGCAGTTGCGGCTCGTTGCCCTGGCTTTTTCCCCTTGTCGCCGTCGCCAGCGTCGCCGATCCTGTCTCGTGGGCCAGCGGGCATGGCCCCTCGGGGGCGGTGCCGGGCATGAACAGCTCTTCCCCCCTGGGGCAATGAGCGCCGGCTTTGGCGCCGCTCTCCAGACAGATGAGGTGGCGGGCGAGGCGCGGGCTGCGCCATAAGGGCCGTGGCTCGCCCTGGCGCTGCAGCTCGGCGAAGATGGCGCGCAGGATCAGGGCTGGGCCGCCCGCCCCGGTCAGGCCGAGGGTGGAGCGTCCGTCGAGGTTGCCCATCCACACCCCGGCGGTATAGCGTGAGTCGAAGCCGAGGGCCCAGGTGTCGCGGTGGTCATTGGAGGTGCCGGTCTTGACCGCCGTCTCCACCGGGAAGCGGAGGATGCTGCCGTCGCCGAACTCGAGCCGCCGCGCCTGGGGGTCGGCGAGGATGTCGGCGATCAGCGAGGCTGCCTCGGGACTGAAGACGGCCAGCCGCCCCCGGCCGTTAGTCGGGCCGTTATCGCTCGCGTGCAGCGGGCGGAAGAGGCCGCCCCGGGCCAGTGTCGCGTAGCCGCCGACCAGCTCGAGCAGGGTTACCTCGCCGTTGCCCAGGGCCAGCCCCTCGCCGTAGTGTTCGGCGGGGAAATGCAGGCTGTTCATTCCCGCCTGGTGGAGGCGCTGCAGAAAGTTGTCGACTCCGGTATGGCGGATGGCGAGGATGGCCGGGACGTTGAGGGAGTTACCGAGGGCCTGGCGCAGGCGCAGGGGGCCGTAGTGGCGGCGGCTGAAGTTGCGAAAGGGGTGTAGGCCGTCGCCGACCTGGCCGGAGAGGGGGGCGTCCTCGAGCAATGTCGCAGCTGTATAGCCGCTGTCGAGGGCGAGGGCGTAGAGGAAGGGCTTGAGGGTCGAGCCCGGCTGGCGTGGCGAGGTAACGCCGTCGAGCCATTGCGATGGATGCTCTGCCTCGCGGTGTGCGGCCGAGACCCAGCAGAGGATCTCGTCGCGCTGGTGGTCGACCACCAGTGCGGCGCCGTTGTGGACATCGAAGCGGCGCAGGGTGTCGAGGTGCTGCTGGAGGTGCTCCTGCACCCTGGCCTGCAGGGCCGGGTCAAGGGTGGTGCGAACCACCGCCGCATCGGCCCCGGCCATTTCCTGGCCCTGCACGTAACGGAGAAAATGGTCGGCGGCCACCGGCAGGTGCAGCGCCGCTGGCGGGGGCAGGGTGACAAGCAGATCGCGGCGTTTCGTCACCTCGTCTGCCGTGGCGGAAGAGAGGCGGGTGGCAAGGCGCCACACCGCCCGCTGAAGCTCGTCGCCGCGCTGCGGCCGCGACAGCAGAGCCGGGGCGCGCACCAGCACTGCCAGGGCGAGGATCTCTGCCGGGCGGAGCGTTGACGGGGCGCGGCCGAAGTAGAGCTGCGCCGCCTGCAGGATGCCGCGCCGGCGGCGCTCATAGGGCACCTGGTTGAGGTAGAACTCGAGGATGTCGTTCTTGGTGAAGCGCCTCTCCAACTCGGCGGCCTCCAGCCCCTCGAGCCAGCGCGACCACAGGGTGCGCGGCCGCGGGTGGAGGATGCGCACCACCTGCTCGCTGATCGTCGAGGCGCCGCGCACCTGGCGCAGGGCAAGGAGATTCTGCAGCACGGCATGGCCCCGCGCCAGCCAGTCGACGCCATGGTGACGGTAGAAGCGGCGGTCTTCGGCGGCGACCATGGCCTGCGGCAGCAGCGGCGGCATGTCGTGCAGGCGGAGCTGGTCGTGGAGGTTCAAAGGGGTGGCGAAGGTCACCGAGAGCGGCCCCCCCTGGCGGTCGAGGTAGCGGAGTCGCTGGCCGTCCGCCGTCTGCGGCTGCAGGGTGGACGGCAGGGGCAGGTGCTGGCGGTCGCTCTCGCGCAGCAGCAGGGCCAGCGCGGCGGACACCAGCAGCAAGGCCACCAACGCGGCGCTGGCGAGGGCCTTCCGCGGTCGGCCGGGGACCTCCCCGGCCTGTCGAGGGCGGTCGGTGGCCATGGCCCCGCTACGGCGCCGCCTCTACCGTCAGTGTCGTCCCCGTCGAGTCGCCAAAGACCTCGGGGGAATACATCTCCTCGGCATGGAGCGGCGGCACGCGGAAGCGGCCGGGGGCGACCGCCTGGGCAGAGTAGTGGAGGTGGTAGCGTCCCGCCGGCAGCCGCTCGGCGTAGAAGCGGGCGGCATGGTGGCGCAGCTCGCGGTGGTAGAAGCCGCCACCGAGGCCACCGCGCCAGGCCGCCGAATTGCGCAGGGAGCCGGGCGGGGCACTGTCGTTCTCCTCACGCAGCGAGGTGGTGGCGAGTTCGCGATCAACCGGCTCCAGCCCCCCGGGGACGGGGTCGTCGAGGACGACGAAATAGCGTTCCCCCGGCAGGCTGGCATAGAGGTCGACGCGTACCACCTCACCGGTGGCGAGCACCGTGTCGTCACCCACCAGCTGCCGCTGTCCGTCGCGCAGTACGCTGTATTCGCGGAACACCTCGATGCCGGCGTTGACCCTGTCGCTCCTCTGCCCGGCCGGGAAATAGGAGAGCCGGGCGCCATAGTAGAGACGGCCCTCGCCCTGCTTGTCCAGGCGCAGCAGGGCGCTGCTGCCGGCCTCGCTGGCGGCGACCGGCCGCTCCGCCACCAGCGCTGGCTGGCTGTAGGTGGTGAATTCTCCGGCGGCGAAGCGTTCACCGCCGAGCTCCGCCGTCACCGCCAGGCGCGGCTCGCCAGCCTCGTAGAGGCGGGCGTATTCGGCCATGGCCATGACCACGAAGAGGTTCTCCTGGGTGGAGGCCCAGTGGCTGCTCTCCTGGCGGGCCAGGCCGAGGCCGGTGCAGACCCGCAGGGCCAGCCTGCCGACCGAGTCGTCGCCGGGATTGGCGTCCAGCCAGGCGAGCAGGGTCGAGAGCACGGCGGCATTGTCGCGCACCCTGGAGCTATGAAGCATGGCGAAGGGGGCGTCGAGGGTCTCGTTGAACACCGCCCCGCCGGGTGTCTGCTCGGCATGGGCGAGGATGCTGTCCAGCACCTGCCGCGACATTTCGGCGGGAGCGCCGACGGCGAGCAGGGCGCGCAGGTAGAGGGCGCGGCCGAAGAGGCTCATCGACTCCAGCTGGTCATGGAAGCGCTCCACCTCGGCGCCGTTGATGCGGCCCGCTTCGGCCAGGGCGGCCAGCGCCACCGCGCGCACGGTTGCGGTCATGGAGCGGCCGTACGCGGCGGGCAGGGCGTCCTGGCGCAGCAGGTTGCGCAGGTGGTTCTGCAGCCGCTCCTCGACCAGCGGCGGCGGCGGGAAGCCCTGCAGCCGCATGCGGTTGAAGGCGAGCTGGGTGAAGGCGCCGAGGTAGGGGGAGACCAGCTGGTCGCTGGCCTGGAAGTAGGCCATGCCGCCGTTGGGGGCCTGGAAGGATGCCGCTTCGGCGAGGGTCTGGCGGACCACCTCGTCGCTCTCCGGCCAGCTGAACTCGCCCTGCACATAGGGGGCCAGGGCCGGGAAATGGGCGGCCATGACGGCCCGGCTGAGCTTCTGCTCCCAGCAGCCGTAGGGATAGTCCCTGAGGTAGGCGAAGGCGCCGCCGAGGCCACCGAGGATGGTGGGCGACAGCGACAGCCGCAGCCGGCCGCCCTCGGCGCCCATCTCTTTGGGGAAGGCGACCGGCTGGGCAGCCTCTCCTCCGTCGACAATGCCATAGACCGCGGCGACGGTCGGCCGCGACCCGGGGGAGACGGTCAGCCGGCTGTCGAGGCCGTCCCGGTCGAGGTCGTCGCCGGCGGTGAAGGTGAGGCGTAGCTCGCCGGCCCCGGCGGTGGTCAGGGGGAAGCGCAGCACCTGGCGCTGGAAGGGTGCCAGGGTGAGGTCGCCGCTCACTGGCCCGGCACCCGCCTCCAGGGTGTTCAAGGGCCCGGTGGGGGTAAAGGTGTAACGCAGGGTGCGCGTTTGCTCGGTGCGGTTGAGCAGGGTATAGCCTGCCGCGAAGCGGTCGCCGGCGAGCAGCTGGTTGGGCAGCACCGGGCGGATCTCGGTGAGCCGGTTGACGGTGAACTTGCCTTCGCCAAGGCCCATGCGGTCGCCGGGAGACACCGCCAGGGCGAGGACCCGCCAGGCGGTGAGGTTGTCGGGCAGGGGCACGGCGATGGTGGCGCGGCCGTTGCCGTCGACCGGCAGGGCCGGGTTCCAGTAGGCGAGATACTTGAACAGCGAGCGCAGCGCAAGGTCGCCGCCGTCGCCGGCCGCCGCCGCGCCCTTCAAGGCGAGGTGCTCGCGGCCCACCAGCTGCATGAGCAGGTTGTAGTTGCTCAGGTCGAGCTCCTCCAGGCGGTAGAAGTTGTCGTAGGGGTCGTATTGGCGGCGACCATCCTTGAGCAGATCGAAGACCGCCTCGTCGACCACCGCCACCGCCAGCTCGAGCGGCGGGGCGGGGCCGTCGAAGGGCAGGCGCGGCGCCACCGCCAGGTCGACCTGCGCCGTTTCGCCGGGCTTGTAGGTCTTGTGGCGCGGGGTCACGCTGACCGTCAGCTCCTTGCCGGGGTCCTTCACCGGCACCTTGACGTAGCCGAGGCGATAGGTCGGCTTGCCGAGATCCTCGCCCTGCGGGCCGGGCTCCTTCTCGACCCGCGGGCTGGCGAGGAGCACCGAGAGGTAGAAGCCGGGGAGGTGGTCGGGGCGGATGGGGACCTCGACGATCTCGGTGCTGCCCGAAAAGACCTTGGTCCAGCGGTCGATGACCCCGAAGCGTTCGACGGTGATCAGCGCCCGCGCCCCCGGGAAGGGGTTTTGCACGAGAAAGCGGGCGGTCTCGCCCACCGCGTGGCTCGTCTTCTCCGGGTAGACGCTGAGCAGGTTGCCGGGGGGCGCTTCCCACACCACTTCGCCGCCACCGGTCACCCAGCGCTCGACGCGGCTGACATGGGGGCGGCCGCGGCTATCGGCGATGGCCGCCGAGAGACGGAAGAGGCCCGCTTTTTTCGGCGTGCAGGAGAGCTGCACCGGCGTCACCAGCGAGACGCCCTGCCGCTCCTCCACCTTTTCCCAGCGGTGCTGGTATTGGTGATGGTAGCCGTCGCCGGCGCCCTTGACGCGGGCGGCGAAGGTCACCCGCTCCTCGCAGGACAGGGTGAAGGGCACTCCGGCCACCGCCCGCCCGTCCTCGTCGACCACGAGGACGGCCACCGCGGCCGCCCTGTTCTCGCGTAGCGTCCAGTCTTCCTGGAGAAGGCCGACATAGCGGTCGCGGCCCAAATAGGGCACGGTGCCGCGCCGGGCGATGCTCTTGCCGCGGTCGTCCTGGACGGCGCTCTCCACGGTCAGCCGCCCGTGGAAGATGGCGCTGTCGGCAAGGGTGAAGCGATGCCGCAGCAGGCCCTGGTCGTCCAGTTGGCCCTGGTGCTCGTCCACCACCTCGACCTCCCTGGCGTACTCCTCGCTGCTGTCGCGGCTGTCGAAGCGAAAGCCCTGCAGAACGGGGTCGGCGGCGACCAGGGGGGCGGCCTCGACGGTGGCCGTGGTGCGGGCCGAGGCCCCGCCGTAGGGGCCGCCGGCATGGAGGGCAGCCGAAGTGGAGACCTCCACCTCTTCGCCCTGGCGGAAGCGCGTGCCGTTGAGGTCGGTGGTCACCTTGAAGGGGGCCGGAGTGAAGTCGCTGACCAGCACCCGCATCGCTTCCCACTCCCCCGAGGTGAAGGAGGCGCTGACCACGAAGCGGTGCCAGCCGACCGCACCCCTGGCGGGCAGGGCCACCTCGCCATGGAAGGCGCCGAAGGGGGAGAGGGCGATATCGGCCTCCTCGTGCACCACCTTGCCGGTAGGGTCGAAGACCTTGAGTGTATAGCGCGCCGGAGCGGACCCATCTGGCCCGGCGGTTGCGCCGTTCGCCCCCGGCGGCGGGGTGAGGCGGAGGTTGTCCTGGTCGCGCAGATAGATCTTGTACTGCATGGTGTCCCCCGCCCGGTAGATGCCCTGGGCGGTGGTCCCCCACACCTTGATATGGCCGTGCAGCGGGCGCAGCCACTCGGGGATATACTGGCGGTTGGCGCCCTCGGCCGCCGCCAGGTAGTCGTAGCGGATGGGCAGCACCGCCATGTCCGCCCCATTGCGGCAGAGCAGGAAGAGGCCCTGCTCGTTGCGGTCGGCGACGTAGACGTGCAGCAGGCGCGGGTCGAGGGTGGTGGTACCGGGGAGGACGGCGACGCCCTCGCCGTCGGTGACCGCCCCCGCCAGAGGGGGCGCTGCGGCGGTGAATTCGGGGAAGTTGCTCTTGACCATCGCCACCTCGACCCCCTGCACCGGCAGGCCGCTGGCCATGTCGGTGACCCAGGCCAGGCTGTTGTGATGGCCGAGCTTGAGGTGGACGTGGAAGGGGGTGATCTGGGCGAAGAACCAGCCGTCCTCGACACCCTTGCCGGCCACTGCGGGGACGCTGCCGAGCTCGCCGCGGATCACCCCCGAGTCGGCACCCAGCAGGCTGCGCAGGGTCAGCGGCACGGAGAGGGAGGTGTCCTGCGGCCCCTGCGGGGTGATGACCGCGGTCCCCGCGCTCTTGCCGCCATCGGCGGTGAGGCGCTCGTAGGACAGCGGCAGCTGGCGCAGGTTGACCGACCACACGTGGAGGTCGCTGTCCTGGCCCTTCTCGAGGACCGGCAGGGTCTTCTGCAAGGCGTAGTCGGGGAGGCGATGATCCATGGCAAAGCCCAGCTCGGCGGCTTCGGCGAGGGGGCGGCCGAACTCGTCGCTGACCTTGCCGGCGGCAAGACGCAGGCGGTAGGCGGTGGCCGGCTTGAGCAGCTGTTCCGGCAGGTCGACGCTGTAGCGTTTGTTGCGGTCGTAGGGCTCGTAGAGCTGCGAGTAGGAGTAGACCTGCTCCCAGGGGTCGCCGTCGGCCGCGCGCAGCTCCGGGGTAAAGGTCAGGCCGTGGCGCAGTTCGTCCGCCTTCACCGGGGCGGAGAAGAGCAGCGACACCCCCGCCGCCGGCAGGCAGGGCTGGCTGCTTGCCGCGCCGCCGACGGTATGGGTGATGGCCTTGTTGTCGCGGGTCTGGCAGCGCAGGCCGAGGAGGCGCGGTTCGGGGATGGCCTGCAGAGTGGCGAGGGTGCGCCGCTCGCCGCCGGGCAGGCTGCCCTGCAAGGCCTGCAGGCCCGGCTCGATCTGCAGGCGGACCGGGCCTTTAGCCGGCAGCTCGCTGGTTGGGGTGACCAGCCACACCCGAGGCTCGGTGGAGGCGGTGGCGTAGTCCGGGTCCGGCCGCACCTGGGCGGCGATGCGCCGGCCCTCGGCCTGGTAGAAGAGGTGGGCGGCGAGGCTCTCCTGGTGCACGGCCAGGGTGGTGCGCAGCACCGTCTGCGGCAGGCGCGGCGACAGCCAGGTCTTGAACCAGGTTTCGCCGATGCGCGGCCGGACGGTGGCGAACTCGTGGCGCACCGGGCCGCCCATGGTGGCCCCATCGAGGGCGGCGAGGCCGGGCGTGATCGTTACACGGTAATGGGTGGCCGGGCGCAGGGCGTCCTTTTCGTCGAGGTTGCAGGCCAGGCTCTCCGGGCCGAGCCAGCGCCACTGGCAGGCGAGGGGAGGTTCGATAATGATCGGCAGCTCGGCGGCGTCGCGCTCCATAGCTCCCAGGGGCACCATTGGCCGGTCGAACTCCACCACCAGCTGGCGTCCCGCGGGGACGTCGCTGCCGGCGGGGGTGATGCGCCGCACCTGGAGCGGGCCGGCGGGGTCGGCAGCGAGGACGTCTCGCCCGGGCAGGGCGAGGAGGAGGCCGAGGAGGAGCAGGCCGAGGAGGGTGGAAGGTCTGGCTGCGAACAGGGGACGCCGCCACGGGCGGCATGGGGGCGTGGTCGGCATGGCATGGCCTCCTCGTTGCTTCGGCATGGGGGCCGGGGCGGCGAAGGCGCGGCCCCGACATGTGGTCATCCTACGTCATGAACCCCATGGGCTGCAACTACTTTTGCCGGCGAGGCTGGCCCGCCGCGGGCTTCGCTTCTGCCGCACCGCCAAGGCGCGGCCTTGCATTTTCGCCCGCTGCAACGTACCATTGCACAACACCCCTCCAGAATCACGCCCTTCCCTTCGCCAGAGAGCCAGAGGTTATGAAAAAGACCAAGATCATCGCCACCATCTCCAACCACAACTGCGACGTACCCTTCCTGACCCGCATGCACGAAGAGGGCATGGATGTGGTCCGCCTCAACACCGCCCACCAGGGCATCGACGACGCGGTGGAAGTGATCGACAAGGTGCGCCAGGTGTCTGAGCGCATTGCCATCATCGTCGACACCAAGGGTCCGGAAATCCGCACCACCCCCGCCAGGGAAGATCTGCCGGTGCGCACCGGCGACATGGTCTGCGTGGTCGGCAACAAAAACGGCCAGTGCGTTCCGGGCAGCATCTGCCTCACCTATGACAACTTCGTCGCCGAGCTGTCGGTGGGTGACAGGATCCTCATCGACGATGGCGACATCGAGCTCGAGGTTCGCGAAAAGGACGAGCATCGGCTAATGTGCGAGGTCAGGAATGACGGAGTCGTCAAGGGGCGCAAGAGCATCAACCTGCCCTCGGTGAAGATCAAGAACCTGCCCTCGCTGACCGACAAGGACCGGGCCTTTGTCGAGTTCGCCGCCGACCGCGACATCGACTTCATCGCCCACAGCTTCGTGCGCAACAAGGAGGATGTCCTCGCCATCCAGGAGATCCTCGACCGCAAGGGCAGCAAGGTCAAGATCATCGCCAAGATCGAGAATCAGCAGGGGGTCGACAATATCGACGAGATCCTCGACCACGCCTACGGGGTGATGGTGGCCCGCGGCGACCTGGCCATCGAGATCCCCACCGAGAAGATCCCCATCATCCAGAAGCGCCTGGTGCGCAAGTGCATCGAGCGGCGCAAGCCGGTGATCATCGCCACGCAGATGCTGCAGTCGATGATCTCCTCGCCGCGCCCGACGCGGGCCGAGGTCTCCGACGTCGCCAACGCCTGCCTCGACCGCACCGACGCGGTGATGCTCTCCGGGGAGACCGCCTACGGCAGGTACCCGCTGGAGGCGGTGCAGATGATGGCGCGCATCGCCCGCGAGATCGAGTCGAGCCTGCCGACCTTCACCGACTCGCCCTACGAGGCGGAAAAGACGGTAACCAGCTACCTCGCCAAGGCGGCGGTCAAGGCCTCCTTGCGCCTCAAGACCAGCGCCCTTATTGCCGATACCATCAGCGGCCGCACCATCCAGAGCCTCGTCGCCTACCGCGGCGACAACCCTATCTTCGCCCAGTGCTACAGCGAGCGGGTCATGCGCGAGCTGGCGCTCTCCTACGGCGTCTACGCCTCCTACATGCCCCCCGACGTCACCTCCCACGAGTTCCTGCACACCGCCCTGACCCGGCTGCTCGCCGAAGGGCGCTTCGATGAGGACAGCCTGGTGACGGTGCTGGCCGGGAATTTCGGCTCCACCTTCGGTGCCTCCTACGTCGAGATCAGCACCGCCAGGAACCTGCTGCAGCGCCGCTAGACGTTACGCCGTCGCCACGCACTCATGGTCGATCGGGGCGCAGGAGTCGCGCCCCCTGGCGATGTGGTGTGGTGATCAGAATGTCTTGTTGCGGGCACGGCGCACCTTGTAGCCCACAAGATCCCAGAGGTAGACGAAGAATCCGCTCTCGCCGCTGCTCATCTTGAGTCTGAAGATGTGGGTGTAGCCCTTGAAGAGCCGGTAGGCGATGTTGAAGAGGGGGGTTTTTGGCCAGGAAATCAGGGTGCGCGACAGGCGGAGGACCAGCGAGTTTTCGATGGCCAGGGCGAAGAGCTTGTGGAGGTTTTCGAATTGCCGTTTGGTGGTGCCGGTGTTGATCGGCGACTCGACCTGGTAGGAGGCATGTTGCACGTGGTGTGGGTCGAGGTAGCCCTTGGCGATGCAGTAGGCGTGCATCTCGGTGCGCGGGTAAGGCTGGAAGATCGACACCCAGGCGTAAGCCGGGCGGAGCTTGCGGTTGATGTTGATGGTTTCGTAGGCGTTGTCGATGGTCTCCTCCGGGAGGCCGACCATGTTCTGGGTCATGATCGAGATCCCGTATTTGTGGAACAGCCGGCCGGCCTCGATGATCTGCTCGTCGCTCATGCGTCGTTTGAGCACGTTCCTGCGGATGCTGTCATTGCCGCTTTCCACTCCCATGGCGATGGTGACGCAGTTGGCTTCCTTGAGGGACTGCACCACTTCCTCGGTGACCAGATTGGCCCTGACATAGCAGATCATCGGCAGGCCGACCCGCTCCTTGTAGGTTGCGGAGAACTCCTTGAGCCAGGCGGAGTTCATGATAAACAGGTCATCGTGGAAGTAGACGATTTTCAGCGGGTAGTTGTCGCGCACCGCCTCGATTTCCCTGATAACGTTGTCGACGCTGCGGATGCGGCAGTAGGTGCCGCCGCCGACCTCGTCCCTGTAGAGCTGTTTCAGCATATGGTTGAAACAGTAGGTGCAGTCGTAGGGGCAGCCACGGCTCGAGAGGAAGTGTTTTACGCTGCTGTGACGGTAGGCATAGTACTTGAGAAAGGAGTCGCGGTCGGGGAAGGGCAGGCGATCGAGGTCGGCGATAAGTGGGCGCATCGGGTTCTGCACCACCTGGCCGTTTTTTTTCACCCACAGGTTGGCGACGTCGCCATAGTCGCGCCCGTCGCGCAGGCGGTCGAGCAGTTCGACAACGGCATCGTCGCCCTCGCCGCGGCAGATGATGTCGACTTCCGGCTCGTTGAGTATTTCCGGGAAAAAGGTCGGGTGCGGCCCGCCGAGGATGGAGAGAAAGGGCAGGTGCTGGCGCAGGCGGCGAATCAGCCCCATGTAGTAGGTCTCCGAGCCGCTCGTCACTGAAAAACCTATGACATCGGGGGCATAGTTCCGCACGGCAGCGAAGAGATCCTTCTCCAGGTTGGTGAGGAAGAGGTCTGCCTGGTGGCCATGTTTCTTGATGTTGGCGATGAGGCACATGATGCCCATCGGGTCGGTGATGTCGAGGGATGCCGTTTTGTAGACAAAGAGACATTTCATGGCGAACTGAAACCCTTCCCATGGAACGTGATCGAGTGTCAATGGTGGCGGAATGCTGCAGCCGAGAGGCGTCCCATGGATTATGACGTTATAAATCAAATTATATACTCATTATAACGTAAAAATCAAGGCAAATAGTGCCCGGCTACCGTCACGTGACTCGGCGAACGGCACAAAAACAGGGACTCGCGGCGAAGAGGGGCAGTTCGGCGGGGAAAGGCAGCGCTGGCGACAACGATGTCGTTGCCGGTGGGGGACAGGGGACTATAGATCGACGAAGAGGATCTCCCCCTTGGAGACGTTGTTGCTGCGACGGTGGACGGTGAGGTGGTGGCGCAGTTCCTCGAGCATTGCCCGTTCCTCGTCGTCTGCGGGGAGGTGCTCGAGGAGATCGAGCAGGGATACCTCGAGGGTGGCGATATCGGTTCCGCCGGGCATGGCGAGGAGAAAACGGCTCGGAGCGATCTCCACCAGTCTCAGCCAGGGGATCTTTTGCAGATGACGGCGCGAGGAGACGATGATGACGGCGCTTTCCTCGGTGGCCTTGACGATGTTGATCCCCTTGTCGGGTCCTGCCAGAGTGGTTTGCGCCTCGACGCACTTGACAATGGCCTTGCTGCGGTCGGAGTCGATGCCTTCGAGGAGGCGGAGGATGCGGTCGGGCAGGGTGACGGTGATCGGGCCGCTCGGCTCCGCGTATTTTTTCGGGCGGCCGGCGGATGGTGTGTTTTTTTGCTTTGCCATCTGATGACTATAGGGGAGAACTGGGTGTCCTTGCAAGATATATCGGCGCCGGGTCGAGGATCGCTCGCCTGGGGTTCTCACCGAGTTTGCCGGAGAAGATGCCGCCGAGAGGGCAAGATATTGACCTGGCGAGATGCCCGCCGAAGGCCGTTGGCCCTGCCGGAAAGGGCCCTTGCCGCGGCAAGTCCCGCGAGGGGTGGTGGCGTCGCTGCAGGGGCCGACATCTGCAGAAGGTGGCGGCATGGGTCAAGAGTTGGCTGGCGCGTCGGTGGAAGAGTGGCAGCGATTGTTGGGTGAAGTCGACTGGCGTTTGTTCCCGGCAGGAAATTGTGCTAGACTTTTAGGAGGCTTGGCGGGCAGAGAGGGGTTCAGCGACGGAGGAGGGACGACATGGCGCGCAGTGAACGGCAGGGTACGGAAAACGGCGGGCGAGAGGGTGTTCGGGGAGGGGGCTGGACAAGCCGTCGCAACCTGGCACTGTTCATGGCGGGCCTGTCCGTGCTTTTGTCGCCCCTGTCTGCAGCGGCACTGGAGGTCCTGCGCATCGGCACCGGCGGCAGCACGGGAGTGTATTACCCCATCGGCAGGGTCATCGCCATGGCGCTGACCGATGCCGCCGCCGATCCCGCTTCGCCCCTCCATAGCCGGGTGGCCATCGCCCAGAACTCCGCCGGGTCGATGGAGAACGCCCGTGGAGTGCTCTCCGGGGAACTGGAGGTGGGCATGGTGCAGGCCGATGTCGCCGCCATGGTCGAGCAACGCCAGGGCGAGTTCGCCCAGCCGACGGGCAAGGGGGAGCTCAGGGCCATCGCCAGTCTCTATGCGGAGAAGCTGCAGATGGTGGTGCGCAAGGATGCCGGCGTCACCACTATCGCCGACCTGCGTGGCAAGCGTTTCTCCCTCGACGAACTCGGCTCGGGCACCAAGGTGATCATGAATATCGTCCTCGCCGCCCACGGCCTCGGCGAGCTCGACCTGCAAGCCCTCTATCTCAAGCCGGCCTTTACCGAGGACAAGATGAAGAGCGGCCAGCTGCAGGGTTTCGCGCTGATGGCCGGGGCGCCCAACGAAGCGGTCACCCGGTTGGCGGATGTCGGTGTCAGCCTGGTGCCGATAGCCCCCGCGGTGGCGGCCGACATCCACCGCCGTCATCCCTTCCTTGCGCCGGGGAGCATCCCTGGCGGCACTTACCGGGGGGTGGCGGAGACGCCGACCCTCGAGGTCTTCGCCCTGCTGGTGGTCAACGAGACCATGCCTGAGAATATCGCCTATGCCATGGCCGAGGTGCTCTTTGCCGAGCGAACCGCCGGCCTGTTGCGTCAGGGCCATCCCCTTGGCGGGGCCATTGCCCTGGACAATGCCCTGCGCGGCCTCTCGCTGCCCCTGCACCCAGGCGCGGAGCGGTTCTACCGCCAGAAGCGCCTGCTGCCGTGACGTCCTCCGGAGCGGGCAAGGCCATGCTGCCCCTGCGGGCCATGTTCTACAGCGGCGTCGGCGTGGTGTGCCTGGCGGTGCTGGTGGTGGTCATCTATACCAACCGCACCCTGCATTCCATCGAGAAAAATCTGCCCATCACCCTCTTCGGCGAGCTCAATTCCCTCTCCCTGGCCCTCGAGGACGCCGCCGCTGTCGCTGCCGCGGCAGCGACAGCGGCGGCGAGCAACCGTCCGGCCGATGTCGCCGCACTCGGCGAGAAGATCGCCCACGCCCAGCACCATATCGTTGAATTGCGCGACACCTACGTAGTCAATAACATGGTCAACGCCTCGGCCTTCCATGCGGTGCTCGCCCCGGCCATCGCCGACCTGCAGACCTGGCAGGCGGAGGGGGTTTCCGGCTATGCCGCCGACTCACCGGTGACGCTCTCCCTGATACACCGCCGCATCGACGAGGCGGTGGGCAAGGCCTCGGCTATCAGAGACGAGTCGTGGGGACAGGCGCGGGCCATCCTCGAGAAGGAGCGCAGGCGCCTCGATGCCTTCCAGCGCAGCGTCAACCTGCTCTTCGTGCTCACCCTGACGCTGGCCGGCATTATCGTCATCCTCTTCTTCCGTCGCGGCCAGGCCAGGGAGCGCCAGCTCGAGGCGGCCCGCGAGGTCGAGCGGCAGCACGCCCTGCTCACCAGCCTGCTGCACCACATCCCCCTGGGAGTTGCGGTGTGGGACAAGGACGACAACATCCTCCACCTCAACACCGCCTTCACCCTCATTACCGGCTACGACCATGGCGACCTGCCCCGTGTCTCCGACTGGCCGCCGCTGGCCTACCCCGAGAGTAACTATCGGCAGCAGGTCGCCGAGCACTGGCGCGCCATGGGCAGGAGCGGCGGCTGCCAGTACCGCGTCACCTGCAGGGACGGCTCGGTCAAGGAGATCGAATTCAACTCGGTGCTGCTGCCGGACCTGCGCGTGCTGGTCACCCTGACCGACGTCACCGAGCGCAACCGCAACGAGAAAGCCCTGCAGGAAAGCCGCCTCTTCGAGGCGCGGGCCAAGAAGATGGAGTCCCTCGGCCTGCTTGCCGGCGGAGTGGCCCACGACCTCAACAATATTCTCTCGGGCATCGTCAGTTACCCGCAGCTGCTGCTCTACGACCTGCCCGTGGACCACCGCATGCGCCGGCCGATCGAGACCATCCAGCAGGCCGGGCTGCGCGCCTCGGCCATCGTCCAGGACCTGCTCACCGTGGCCCGCGGCGTGGCGGTGGCCAAGGAGCCGCTCAGCCTGAGGGCGATCGTCGAGGAGTACCTGCAGTCTCCGGAATTCCGCATGGTCGAGCAGTATCACCCCGGCATCACCCTTGAAGCCCGCCTGGCGGAAGACTGTCCGCCGCTGCTCGGCTCGCGCATCCATCTGCGCAAGGTGGTGATGAACCTCGTCTCCAACGCCTTCGAGGCGAGCACCGCCCCGGGGCTGGTGACGGTGAGCCTGCGCGGCAGGCGGGTCGATGGCCGCGACGGCGGTCCCGCCGAGGTCGAGGAAGGGGACTACGTTGAGCTGGAGGTGGTCGATTATGGCAAGGGCATCAGCAGCGAGGATGTGGAGAAGATCTTCGAACCCTTCTACTCCAAGAAGGTCATGGGGCGCAGCGGCACCGGCCTCGGCCTGACGGTGGTGTGGAACGTGGTGCAGGACCACCACGGCCATATCGAGGTGGCCAGTTCCGGCGGCTGCACCCGCTTTACCGTCTCCTTCCCCGTCACCGCGCAGCAGATGCCCGCCTTGCCGGAGCAGGCCGACCTCGCCCTGCTGCGCGGCCACGGGCAGACCGTTCTCATCGTCGACGATGTCGCCACCCAGCGCCTGATCACCTCGAGCATCGTCGAGAAGCTCGGCTACCAGGCCGACACCGTGCCGAGCGGCGAGGCGGCCATCGACTACCTGCGGCGCACCCCGGTGGACCTGGTCATCCTCGATATGATCATGGCGCCGGGCATCAACGGGCGGGTGACCTACGAGCGGATCATCGCCATGTATCCGCGTCAGAAGGCGATCATCGTCAGCGGCTATGCCGAGACCGAGGACGTCAAGGAAGCCTTGCGCCTCGGGGCCGGGCGCTTTCTCAAGAAGCCGCTGATGATCCCCGAACTCGCCCTGGCGATGCACGAGGTGCTGCGTCAGGGCGACAGCCGGCCGTCGCCGGCGGAGCGAAGCGGCGGCGAAGGGTCCACACCGCCAGGGCCCATCCCTCCTTCCTGACCGGGACCGATTCTGGCCCCGCCCCCGAGAAATGTTGATGAGTTGACTGTTTTTAGGTAGAAATATGAGTGGCCCGCAAGCGGCGTGGGCGGCTTGTGGCGACGGTCAAGGAGAATGGAGGAGGCGGAGATGAAGATCTACTTGGGCAATTTGTCGTACGGGATCAGCGAGGATGAGTTGCGGCAGGCGCTGGAGGCGTTTGGAACGGTGACCTCGGTGGCCATCATCAAGGACAAGACCACCGGGCAGTCGAAGGGCTTCGGCTTCGTGGAGATGGCCGACGTCGAGGCCAAGGCGGCTATCGAAGGGCTCAACGGCAAGGTGCTCAAGGGACGCACGGTGGTGGTCAACGAGGCGCGGCCGCGTCCCGAAGGCGCCGCGCGCACCGCCCCTCCCCGCCGCCAGGATGGCCGCAAGTCCTGAGGCTGGCTCGCCCGGCGGGGGTGGCGCGGAGGCGGTTTCCCTGCCGCCTGCGGCAGGTCCCGGCGGCGGGCCAGTAGCGGCTGCCGTGGCCGGTCGCGTGGGCCACCCGGTCATGAGCTGTCGCAGGCCATGACGCTGCCCCTTCTCGCCCTGTTATGGTTGTCCTGGTGTGTTCTGCACAGCCTGCTGGTCGCCAGCGCGGCGGCAGGCCTGGCGGAGCGGCTGTGGCCTGCCAGCCGGCGCTGGTACCGCCTAGGCTATAACGCCTTTGCCCTGGCGACCTTGGCGCCGCTGATGTTCGTCACGCGGTCGCTTGACGGCGAGAGGCTGTTTGCCTGGCAGGGGGTCCTGGGCACAACCTGCCGCCTGGTGCTGCTCCTCCTTGCCCTGGTGCTCTTTCGCGGCGGCGCCCGGCGCTACGACCTCGCCACCTTCCTCGGCCTGCGCCAGCTATGCGAAAACCGGGCGCCGCTGCTGCTCGGCGAGGAGGGCGCCTTTGCCGTCAGCGGCGTCTTCGCCGTCACCCGCCACCCCTGGTATCTCGGCTCCCTGCTCTTCCTGTGGGGGTTCTTCCCCGCCTATAGCACAGCGCTGCTGCTTGCCGTGGTCATTCTCAGCGGCTATCTGCTGGTCGGCGCCATGCTCGAAGAGCGCAGGATCCTCGCCGAACATGGCGACGCCTACCGTGCCTATCAGCGCCAGGTGTCGATGTTCTTCCCCTTCAAGTGGCTGCGCGGCCTCCTGCGGCCGGCCCGGCGTTGAGCGACCGGCCCCTCCTTTACTCGCGGGCGAGGCGGAGGATATCGACGATGGCGGCGACCGGATACTGGTCGGCGATGCCCCAGTTCTCGGCCAGGCCATAGGCGTTCTCGGCCACCGCCGTCAGACCGCTCTCGGGGATGCCGAGCTCGGCCAGGGTCACCGGGGCGCCGATGGCCTTGAACCAGCGGCGCAGCCGCTCGATACCGGCCTGGCCGTCGTTTTCGGCGAACATCTTTTCGGCGAAGCGGGCAAACCGCTGCGGCCGCCTGCCCTGGTACCAGCGCATCCATGCCGGCAGCACCACCGCCAGCCCGGCGCCGTGGGCGACGTCGTGGAGGGCGGACATGGCGTGCTCGATCATGTGGGTGTCAAAACCGTTGCCGGAGACGCCGACAAAGGTCAGGCCGTTGAGGGCCATGGTCGCGGCCCAGGCGAACTCGGCCCGCGCCGCGTAGTCTCCCGGGTTGTCGAGGAGGACGGCGGTGGTGCGCATTACCGTGTGCAGGATGTTCTCGATCAGCGCCGCGTTGTAGTCGGGGAAATACTCGGCGGTGAAATAGAGGTCGAGGCAGTGGGCGAAGATGTCGACGGCGGAGTAAGCCAGGTAGGCAGGGCTGACCGAGGCCATCAACTCGGGGTTGATCACCGACACCTTGGGATGCAGCAGGGGGGAGCCGATGGCGTATTTCTGGCTGGTGGCCTCGTTGGTGACGACACCGTAGGAATTCATCTCGCTGCCGGTGGCGGCCAGGGTCATGATGGCGAACACCGGCAGGGCCTTTGTTACCACCGCCCGGCCGATGAAGAAGTCCCAGACGTCGCCGTCATGGACGGCCCCGGCGGCGATCGCCTTGGCGGAGTCGAGCACCGAGCCGCCGCCGACCGCCACCACGCCCTGCAGCCCCTTGTCCCTGGCCAGGGCGATGGCCTCTCTGACCAGGCCGAGGCGCGGGTTGCTGACCACGCCGCCCAGGGCCTGCCAGGCGATGCCCTGCTGTTCGAGGGAGGTGGTGACGCGGGCGAAGAGGCCGTCGCGCTTGATGCGCTCCGAGCCGTAGAGGACGAGTACCTTGGCGGGGCCGAACTCGCCCACATAGCTGCCGATGGAATTTTCCTTGCCTTTGCCGAACTCGATTCTCGTTGGGTTGTAGTAGGTGAAGTCTTTCATCACGTATCTCCGTTATGCGAGGGTGGGGTCTCTGGTCCGCCGCGCCGGAAGGCGGTCAAGGCGGGTTGGCAATTACCTGCAAGCCGACTATAGTGTTTGCCAAGGGCGATTTGAAGACATAAATGGGCAGTTTTCTTGCACGATCCTCTACTACGAAATACTTTCGTCGAAACCGCGGGGGCTCGTCGGGCAGGGTGGGGGCAGATGTCCGGCCTTTCGTGCCTAGTCGGTTATGGCTCTCCCGGAGGAGCTGGCAATGCCGGAAATGGCAGCGCTCTCCCAAAAGGCTTGGTCGAGGTGGAAGGTTGCGGCTCGTTCTTCGTCGCCTGGGTTGCGGAGCTTCACATACAAGACGGGGGCTCCGTGGTCGGGAAGGGCGACAATCCAGGTGGCCAGTGTTCTCTCGTCGCTGGTGTGGGTGCCCGTTCTGAGGAGACTGTTGTCCGGGCCATGAGTTCGGTCCTCGCTCATGGCGACCATGTCGGCCAGGGACATGGGGCGGGGGGCCGAGCTCAACAGGCGAGTGATCGTCGCCAGCCGTTGTTTGCTGCTGGACCCGATCCTGCTGTTGTTGCCGGCCAGTTCCGGGTTGAGGAAGTGGTTGGCGTGGGCAGAGAACTCTCCATGAGGCGCGTCCAGGCGGTATTCGCCATTTCGTCCGATCTCCACCACGAGGGTTTGACGGGAATCGGCGGCGAGGAGAAACATCGGCCGTGCCCTGGCGAAAAGATGGCCGGCTTGCCTGAGCTCGTCCACCGAGGCGCAGGAAGCGAGCAGTCGCCGCATCAGGCCCCTTTCCCCAGGCGCAATCGCCCGTTGACTCCGGGGTATGGAACTGGCGCTGGCGCTGACGATCGAGAGACCCTGACGGTTGATGCCGGCTTTAAGCCCCGGTTCCGCGCCGCCAACGGCCAAGAGACCGAAGTAGTCATAGCCTTTGTCGCTTCTCACCAGCCGCAGTTCCTGGTGGTGGTCGGGTGTCCAGTCCCGATTCTTGGCGAGAAAGGTCACCCGGCGTGTCTGTTCGTCGCTGCCGATGGCCGTCCACAGGGTGCAGGAACTGGCGGGGTCGACAGGGCAGGCGGCCAGGGTCAAGAGGAACCAGGTGAAGAGTATGGTGCGTCGCATGCTCAGTATGGCTCGACCCCGACGATCTCCACCTCTACCCCGAAACGCTCCTCGATGATGCGCATCAGGATGCGGCGATGGCAGGCCTTGGCTGCCCCTTCATAACAGATGAGATAGAGGTCCTCCTCTCTGGCCTGGGAGGCAATTTTCTCGAGTTGCCTGAGGGCTTCGGGGGTGGCGTCGATCTGTTGCCGAAACCGGCTCTCGTAGCGGCATTCGCGAAAAGCGCGATTGTGGGCTTCGGCGCTGCCTTTGCCGAGAGCGGTCTCGAGCCGCGTCTTGATGGCCGACATCTCGCGGTAGAGAGTCTCGGAGGGGGCGAGGCGGTCGTTGCCGCGCCCACGGTTGACCAACACCCGCTTTTCCTTGGGGATGTGCAGTGTGTTCATCTGCGATAGAGAGGCTTCTTTGAGCATCCTGACCTCCTCCGTGCCCTTGTTCGAGGATTGGTTGCAGAGCCGCAATGATAGCACGGCAGGAGCGGGTTTGTACAGGGACCGTCAGCGGGTGCATGGACCACTCCCTTAGCAAGAGGTTCTGTGTGGTGGCGCAGAGTGGTGGGAGAGGCTGCCTGGCAGCGGTGGCAAACGGACTGTGATAACCGAGAATGGCGCTGACGAATCGCCAGGGAGATTGGCAATGACAACACAGGAAACGAAGATGGCTCGGCTGGTCGAACTGCTGGGCAGGAACGCGCGGCGCGATGGCAGCAACGCCACCGCCATCGCCAATGTCGAGGTGTTTCGTGAGTCTCAGCCGCACCGTCCCCGGGCCCTGCTCTACCAGCCCTACTTTATCTTCGTCGCCCAGGGGAGAAAGCAGAGCGTCCTCGATGGCACCACCTACCAGTACCATGCCGGTCAGTTTCTCACCGTGCTTACCCCGATGCCGGTGGCCTGCGAGGTGGTGGAGGCCAGCTGCGACAAACCGCTGCTGGCCCTGGCCATCGCCGTGGAGCGCCGGCGCATCCTCGATATCCTTCTCAGAATGGAGCAGGCCGTGCCGCTGGTCCAGCGGGCAGGTGACTGTAACCCCTCCGGCATCTTCACCGCCCCCCTGCGCGAGAGGCTGCTCGATGCGGCGATTCGGCTGATGGAGGCCCTGGAGAGCCCCGACGAGGCTGCAGTCGTCGGCGAGGGCATCATCGACGAGATCTATTTCCGTATCCTCAAGGAGGAGCGCGGTGGGGCGCTGCCCTCTCTCCTGCGGCAGCGCGGGCAGATCGAGCAGATCGCCCGGGCGGTGGAGCACCTGCACCGCAACCTCGACGAGGTGGTCTCGGTGGGCAGGCTGGCCGGGCTGGTCAACATGAGCAGCTCGGCCTTTCACAAGAAGTTCAAGGAAGTGATGCACCTCTCGCCCCTGCAGTACGCCAAGCAGGTCAAGCTCAGCCATGCCCAGGCCCATCTGCTGCAGGGTATGAGCGTCAGCGAGGCCGGCTACAGCGTCGGCTATAACAGCCCGGCGCAGTTCAGCCGCGAGTACCGGCGGCATTACGGCGTGCCCCCCTCGAGCTCGCGCTCCCTGTAACTCTCGCCTGCCGGCCTGACGAAGTCGATGTCGTCAGGCCGGGGCGCAGCCGTGCAGAGGAGCGTCGGCGGGCCTCAGGAGGTGAACTTGTAGCGCGCCACCAGTTCGGTCAGCCCCTTGGCCAGGCCGTCGAGGGTGGCGGCGTTCTTCTCCACCATGGCGGCGCTGTCGTTCATGCGCCCGGTGGCGCCGTCGATCTCGGCGACCTCGGCGGCGATCATCTGCGAGACCTGCGAGCTCTCGCCGACGTTGTGGTTGACCTCCTGGATGCCACCGGCCAGTTCCGCCATATTGCGCGAGATCTCCCCGGCGGTGAGCGACTGCTCCTCCACCGCCGCGGCGATGGTGTTGACGATGTCGGCGTTCTCGCCGACCACCCCGTGGATGCCCTCGATGTCGGCGACGGTGGCCCTGGTGGTCCGCTCGATGAGGCCGATGCGCTCCTTGATGAGGTTGCTGGCGTCGGCGGTCTGCGCCGCCAGCACCTTGATCTCGCCGGCGACGACGGCAAAACCCTTGCCGGCATCCCCGGCCCGTGCCGCCTCGATGGTCGCGTTGAGGGCGAGGAGGTTGACCTGCTTGGAGATATCGGTGATGGTCTCCAGCACCTTGGTGATCTCGCGGGCTGCCTCGTCGAGGGCGGCGACCCGCGTCGAGGCCTCTGCCGACTGGCGCACCGCCCGCGTGGTGACGTCCCTGGCCTTCTCCGAGGTGCGGGCGATCTCGTTGATGGTCGAGGTCATCTCCTCCACCGCCGAGGCCACCGCGTCGACCCGCGAGGCCGCCTCGTCCATGGCCGTTGCCACCGAGCGCATATTGGCCGACATCTCCTCGACGGCGGTGGCGACGCTGGTCGATTTGCCCAGGGAGTCGCGGGCGTTGCCGGCGAGCTCGGCGGCGATGCCGGTCAGCGCCCGCGAGGCGCCATGGATCTGCGTTGCCTGCCCGGCGATGAAGCCGATCATCGCCTGGAGCTTGTCGGCGAAGGTGTTGAAGGAGGCGGCCATCTCGCCGACCTCGTCGCGGCTGCTCACCGCCAGCCGTTTGGTGAGGTCGCCCTCGCCCTCGGCGATATCGCGGAAGAAGTCGTCGCTGGCGCGGATCGGCCTGGCGATGCGACCCGCCAGGAAGGTCAACAGGACGGCGATGAGGGTGATGACCACCACCACCACGCCGCTGATGGTCATCTTCTGGCGCGCCAGTTCGCGGTCCATGGTTTGCCGCTGCCGTTCCATGGCCTGGGCGATGTCGTCGACATAGATGCCGGTGCCGACGATCCACCCCCATTCCTTGAAGAGCTGCACATAGCTGAGCTTGGCCACCGGCTCGGCGGCGCCCGGCTTGGGCCACAGGTAGTCGACGAAACCCTGGCCCTTGTCGCGGCAGACACTGGCCATCTCGGCGAAGAGGGCCTTGCCCTTGGGGTCGCGGAAATCACTCTGGTCCTTGCCGTCGAGGGCCGGGTTGATGGGGTGCATGATCATCTGCGCCCGGGCGTCGATGATGAAGAAGTAGTCCTTGCCCTCGGGGCCGAAGCGCAGGCTGCCGATCTGCCGTTTGGCCTCTTCCTGGAAATGCCGTTCCGCCGCCTCCAGGTAGACGCCGGTGCCGATCACCCAGTTCCACGGCTTGAAGAGCTTGACATAGCTGAGCTTGGCCACCGGCTCGCTCTTGCCGGGGCGCGGCCACAGGTAGTCGACGAAGCCCTGGCCGTCCTTGGCGCAGACCTTGACGAACTCGTTGAAGAGCAGCTTGCCTTTGGGGTCCTTGTAGGTGGAGAGGTCGCTGCCGTCGAGCTCGGGCTTGATGGGGTGCATGACCATGGTCGGCTTCATGTCGTTGATCCACACATAGTTGTCGCCGCCGTAGCGCATCCCCTTGACGACCTTCATCGCCTCGCTCTTCTTCCACTCCTCGCTCTCGCCGGGGCGGGCGTAGATGGCCTCCACCGAGGAGAAGGCGAGGTCGACCACCGACTGCAGCTCATTTTCGTAGGCTTTGGCGATGATGGTTACGTCGTGGGCGGCCCGGTACTGGGTGGAGAGGATCTCGAAGGTGTTGCGCACCAGGTCGGTGAGCTTCTCCTTCTTCTCGTTCTCCATGGTCTGGGTGATGAGCTGAAGGCTCTGCCGGCCCTGCTTCTCGACGCTGAACAGGCCGAGGAAGAGCAGCGCCAGGCCGAAGATGAGGAAAAAGGGCAGGGTGGCGGCGAGGATCTTCTTGCTGATGGTCAGTTTCATGGCGGACCTCCCCGAGAGGGTTGGGTCGCCGTCCGGGGGGCGGGATGAAGGCGGGGGACGGGCTGCGCCCGGGTCGACATGAGGCCGGCCGGTCGGCGACGATATGGCACGGTTCGGCTATGACCGAACCGCGTCCCCCTTGTTTCAATTACAGCATCGCCTCCGGGAAAAAGCAAGCGGGGGGCGAAAAATTCCCCCCGCTTGGCTAGCCTTGCAGGCGGGAGAGGATGAGCGTCAGGTCTTCGGGGCGGTCGACGCCGAAGCCGCGGTAGTCGGTGAGCACGACATGGATGGGGATGCCTGCCTCGAGCAGGCGCAGCTGTTCGAGCTTCTCGATTCTCTCCAGCGGGCTGGGCGCCAGCGAGGTGAAGGTGCGCAGGGCGGCGAGGCGGTAGGCGTAGATGCCGACGTGGAGGAGGTAGTGGGCGTCGTCGCCCGCCTCGTCGCGGAGGTAGGGGATCTTGGCGCGGGAAAAGTAGAGAGCCTTGCCGTCGGCCGCCCGCACCACCTTGACGCGGTCGGGGTTCTCGGCCTCGACGCTGTCGATGACCCGCGCCAGGGTGGTGACGGCGATGGCCGGGTCGGCGAAGGGGGCGACGAGGCGGGAGAGCATCTCCGGGTCAAGCGCCGGCTCGTCGCCCTGGATGTTGACCACCACCGCCTCGTCCTCGATGCCCAGCAGCTGCGCCGCCTCCATGATGCGGTCCGAGCCGCTGGGGTGATCGTCGCGGGTCATCACCACCGGCACCGCCAGCTTCTCGGCGGCGTCGTAGATGCGCTGGTCATCGGTGGCCAGCCACACCCGGCGCAGGCTGGGGCAGCGCATGGCGCGTTCGTAGACGTGGTAGAACATCGGCTTGCCGAGGATGTCGGCCAGCGGCTTGCCGGGGAAGCGGTGCGACTGGTAGCGCGCCGGGATGAGGCCGTAGCAGGGGGGCAGTGCGGTCATGGCGAGGTGCCTCGTGGGGGGTGCAGGTTGTCGAGAATGAGCTGGCAGGCCTGGCGGGTGCCGCCCTGGCGCGGGCGGAAGAACTCGTGCACCCGGTCGGTCACCAGGTCGCGTGGCGTTGTTTCGCCGAGGGCGGCGAGCAATTTTTCGGTGAGGAGGCTGGCGTCGGCCACCTCGGACACCAGGCCGCAGTCGACGATGTCGCGGCCGACCCAGGCGAAGTTCTTCCAGTAGGGGCCGATGATCGGCCGCAGCCCGAAGACCAGCGGCTCGAGGAAGTTCTGCCCGCCGAGGGGCAGCAGGCTGCCGCCGACGAAGGCTGCCGACGCCAGGGCGTAGGCCCCGGCCAGCTCGCCGAAGACGTCCCAGACGATCACCGACCCCGGCGGCTGCGGCCCCTCGGCCAGGGAGCGCCGCACGCTGTGCACGCCCTGGTCGGCAAGACGCCGGCACCAGGTCTCGGCGCGCTCGATATGCTTGGGGAAGAGGGCGACGATCAGATCCGGCCGCCGGGCCAGCAGCGCCGTCACGGTCGGCAGCAGCAGCTCTTCCTCCTCGCGCCGCACCGAGCCGAGCAGGACCATGGGCGAGGAGGCGGGCAGCAGGGAGCGGATGGGGGTGGCGGCGGGATTGAGGGCGGGCGGGGTGATGCGGTCGAACTTGATGTTATTCATCACCGCGATGTCGGCCCGGCCGCACACCGACTGGAAGCGCGCCGCGTCGGCGGGGGAAATGGCGCGGATCGCCTGCGGACCGTAACTGCCGAAGAAGGCGGCGAAGCGGCGATAGGAGCGGTGGCTCTTCTCCGACATGCGGCCGTTGACGAGCAGCACCGGCACCTGGCGCCGCCGCGCGGTGACGAGGAAGGCCGGCCACAGCTCGGTCTCGACCACGACCGCCAGCCGTGGGGCGTAGCGTGCAAAGGCCCTGGCCATCAGCGACGGCTGGTCGAAGGGGAAGTGGGCGACGCTGACCTCCACCGGACCGGCGGGCCGGGTCTTGAGCCTCTTGGCGAGGCTGTCCACGCCCTGGGGGGTAATGGCGGTGGCGAGCACGGTGATGTGTTGCCCCGGCTTTACCATCAGCGCCAGCTGGTCGACGATCATATTGACCAGTTGCGCCTCGCCGCCGCTGGCGGCCTGGATCCACAGGTCGAAGGGGCCGGCCGGGCCGCTCTCCAGGGTGCGTTCCGCCCAGCCCGGGCCGAGGCGGGGGTGGCGGCGCAGAAAGGGCAGGGCCGCCGCCCAGGCGAGGTTGTAAAAAAAGAGGATCGGTGCTATCAACGGTGTATCCGGCAGTGGGAGGCCTGAACAGATGAGCAGGAACCGGCCGGCAGGGCACGGTTGGCCGATCCTATCGTGTTTGCCGGTTCTTTTCAATTGAATTCTCCCCCCGACGGCCGGCCCCGCCCAGGACATCGGCAGCGGTCGGCCGCCGCCATCCCCTCGTGGAGGACCCCGCCCCGTGTTGCCGCAGCTCCCCATCACCCCGGTCCTCGATGACCTCTGCCAGGCCCTCGCCAAGGGACCTGCGGCGGTGCTCTGTGCCCCGCCCGGCTCGGGCAAGACGACCATCGTCCCCCTCGCCCTGTTGGAGCAGCCGTGGCTGGCGGGCAGGCGCATCCTCCTCCTGCAGCCGCGCCGCCTCGCGGCGCGCATGGCGGCGCGGCGCATGGCCGAGCTATTGGGCGAGGAGGTCGGCGCCACCGTCGGCTACCATATCCGCCACGAGCGCTGCGTCTCGGCGCGGACGAGGGTCGAGGTGCTCACCGAGGGCATCCTCACCCGGCGCCTGCAGCATGACGGCGAGCTGCCCGAGGTCGGCCTGATAGTCTTCGACGAGTTCCACGAGCGCTCCATCCACGCCGACCTCGCCCTGGCCCTGTGCCTCGACCTCTGCCAGCTGCGCAGCGATCTGCGCCTCCTCGTCATGTCGGCGACGCTGGACGCCGCCCCCATCGCCCGGCTTCTCGGCGACGCGCCGATCCTCTCCTGCGACGGGCGCGCCTACGAGGTGGAGATCGACTACCCGCAGCGCCCCGCCCCGGGAGGCATCGCCGAGACGGTGGCCGCCGGGGTGCGCCGCGTCGTCGCCGAGCGCCAGGGGGACGTCCTCGCCTTTCTCCCCGGCGGAGGCGAGATCGCCGCCACCGCCCGCCGCCTGCAGGAGGACGCCGCCTGCCCGGGGACGGTGCTGCTGCCCCTCTACGGCGATCTGCCGAAACACTTGCAGGATCAGGCCCTGCGCCCCGATCCTGCGGGGCGGCGGCGCATCATCCTCGCCACCGCCATCGCCGAGACCAGCCTGACCATCGAGGGGGTCTCCTGCGTCGTCGACGGCGGCTGGTCGCGGCTGCCGCGCTTTCAGCCCGCTAACGGCCTGAGCGGCCTGGTCACGGTGCGGGTGTCGCGGGCGGCGGCGGCGCAGCGCGCCGGACGTGCCGGGCGGCTTGGCCCGGGCTACTGCCTGCGCCTGTGGAGCCGCGAGGAAGACCACCGCCTGCCGCCCTTTCATCCCCCGGAGATCGTCGCCGTCGACCTCGCCAGCCTGGCCCTGGAACTCGCTCTGTGGGGAGTCAGCGACCCGGCCCAGCTAAGTTGGCTCGACCCGCCGCGGCCCTCCGCCTACGGCCAGGCGCGGGACTTGCTGCGGCGACTCGGCGCCCTCGACCGTGGCGGGTCGATCACCGCCCATGGCCGCCGCCTCGCCGAGCTGCCCCTGCACCCGCGTCTTGGCCACATGCTGCTCATGGGGGCCAAACGCGGCCACGGCAGGCTGGCCGCCGACCTCGCCGCCCTCCTCGGCGAGCGCGACCCCCTGGGAGGCAGGGCAGGACAGGGCTCGGCGGAGATCCGCCTGCGCCTCGAGATGCTACAGCGGTGGCGCGTGCGCGGCGAGCGGGCGCTGGCCGGTGGCGAGGGCTCCGTCTGCCGGCGCATCGACGAAGAGAGCCGGCGGCTGCAACGGCTGGCCGGCTGCCAGGGGGAAGGGCGTCACCTCGAGGTCTGCGGCGACCTGCTCTGCTACGCCTATCCCGACCGCATCGCCCGCCGCCGCACTAGCCCCGGGGAAGGTTATGTGCTCGCTTCGGGGCGCGGAGCCCTGCTGCCGCCCGGCGACCCCCTGGGGGCAAGCGAGTTCCTGATTGCCGCCCACCTCGACGCCGGGCGCAGCGAGGGGCGCATCTTCCTTGCCGAAGGCATCGCCAGGGCAGACCTGGAGAAGGGCCACGCCGAGCTCTTCGAGCAGGTCGAGGAGGTGGGCTGGGACGAGGGCGCCGGTCGGGTCGTCGGGGTGCGGCGCACCCTCATCGGCCGGATGACGGTCGCCGAAGAGCTATGGGCGCCTCCCGCCGCGGCGGTCGGCGCCGCCATGGCCGAGGGCGTCCGCCGCCTCGGCCTGGCCTGCCTGCCCTGGGAGCGGCGCAGCCGCGCCCTGCAGGGGCGCATCCTCTTCTGCGCCGGCCAGCAGCCCGAGGAGGGCTGGCCGGCGGTCGACGACGGCAGCCTGCACAGCGACCTCTCCTGGCTGGCGCCGCACCTCGCCGGCATGACCCGGGCCGAGCATCTCGGCCGGCTCGATATCGCCACCATCCTCCACGGGCTGCTCGACTGGCGCCAGCGGCGCCTGCTCGACGAGCTGGCTCCGGCGGAGTTCAGCGCGCCGAGCGGCTCGCGCCTGGCCATCGACTACCCCGTCGGCGGCCAGCCGGTGCTGGCGGTGCGCCTGCAGGAGCTGTTCGGCCTCGACCGCCACCCGACCGTCTGCGGTGGCCGGGTGGCCCTGCTGCTGCACCTCCTCTCCCCCGCCCGGCGCCCCATCCAGGTGACCTCCGATCTGCCCGGCTTCTGGCGGGGCAGCTACGGCGAGGTCAAGAAGGAGCTCAAGGGCCGCTACCCCAAGCACCCCTGGCCGGACGACCCCCTCGCCGCACAGGCGACGCGCGGGGTGAAGAAACGCCGGGCCTGAGAGTGCTTTTTTTACGCGGGGCTTTGAAGGCGATTTCAATCTTGCCGCCGATCGGTTAGGGTGGCGGGGAGTTCACACGCCTCAGCCGCGGCCAGAGGCCGCGTCTTTTCGGGGTGCGCAACGACAAAGCCACCCCCCAACCGAAAAACATTCTGCCAGGAATCCCACAATGCCTGAAAATGTCACACTGACCCTCACCGAAAACCAGGCCGCCCTGATCCTCGAGACCACCGAAGAGGGCGAGATCACTGTTAACATCCACGCCGGCAGCGAGGACCTCACCCTGGCCGCCGCCCTGTGCGAGGCCATCGCCGAGAGACTCGTCTCCGACGAGCAGTTCCAGCAGGAGTTGATGGACAGCGTTGGCGGCGAAGACGAGGAGTAACGGCGAACCACGCCGCGGCGCAGGCCAGGGGCAGGGGTGCAGCCGCCCCTCATCCCGCAACGATGTCGGCCGCCGGCAATTCCCAGGGAGAAGACGATGCGCGCATCATCATTGGTGACGAAGATCGAGAGCGAAGACCCGACCATCCAGCTGGCGGTGCTCATCGACGCCGACAACGCCCAGGCGGCGATCATCGAGAACCTCCTCGCCGAGATCGCCCGCTTCGGCGAAGCGATCGTCAAGCGCATCTACGGCGACTTCACCTCCCCGAAGAGCGCTGCCTGGCGCCGCGTGCTGCAGCGCTACGCCATCAAGCCGATGCAGCAGTACGCCTATACGGTGGGCAAGAACGCCACCGACAGCGCCCTGATCATCGATGCCATGGACCTCCTCTACAGCGGCAGGTTCGGCGGCTTCTGCCTGGTGACCAGCGACAGCGACTTCACCGGCCTGGCGGTGCGCCTGCGCGAGGAAGGCCTCAAGGTCTACGGCTTCGGCGAGAAAAAGACCCCGGAGGCCTTCCGCAACGCCTGCAACAAGTTCATCTTCACCGAGCTGCTGCGTGGCGAGGAGCGTCCCGAGCCCCCGCCGTCCCCGGCCAAGGCCGGCGCCGAAGGCAAAGCCGCCGCCGGCAGGAAGTCTTCCCGCGCCGCCGCCTTGCCTGCTGCCGGGGGCCGCGCCGCCGAGACCCTCGCCGCGGAGGTGGCGCCTCCCTTTCCCACCGCCTTCCTCCTCAAGGCGCTGGAGCAGTCCAGCGAAGAAAACGGCTGGGCGCAGCTGGGGACCTTCGCCAATTACCTCAACAAGCTCAAGCCCGACTTCGACTCGCGGCTGTACGGGTTCAAAAAGCTCTCCGACCTCATCAGGAAGAAGAGCGATCTCTTCGAAACGCGGGAAGAGAATATCGCCGGGACCAACAACAAGGTGCTCTATCTCCGCGCCGTTCCGGGCAAGTGAGCCGCAGCCGCAACAAACCGGAATGCCTGTCCCTGGCCGGGTTGGGTTCCCTCAGGGGATACTCCTTGGTCGCTTGATGAGGGATGCCGCGGCCTCTGGCCGGGTTGGGTGCGGGCGGCCGTAACGGCCTTTGTCTGTCGCCCCGGCCTGGCGCAACAGGCCCCCGGTAAAGAAAACCGACAAAGGACGCACTGGCTGTCGTAGCGACCGGGGGCAATCCGCAGGAAGAGGCGGGGCCGGCCCGATAATCGCCACGGCACGCCGAGATCCCCGCCGATAAGCCTTGCCCCGGCAGCTTTGTCGTGGTATGTTCGCGCTTTTTTGCGCGCAGCGCCGTCCTTTTCGCCACCGCGAGCACCACGCCCGCCCGCGTTCCATCCCGCTGCTCACCCGACTCCGACCCGGCTCTTTCGCCCGGTCGGGGAGTTTCTCCACCTTTGCCCCACGGACCCCACCCATGATCCATGCCAGCGATATCGCCTTGTCCTATGGCAAGCGCATCATCTTCAAAGACGTCAACATCAAGTTTACCCCCGGCAACTGCTACGGCCTCATCGGCGCCAACGGCACCGGCAAGTCGACCTTTCTCAAGATCCTCGCCGGGCGCCTCGAGGCGGACAAGGGCGAGGTTTTCGTCACTCCCGGGGAGCGCATCGCCTCCCTCAACCAGGACCAGTTCGCCTTCGACGAGGAGACGGTGGCCCGCACCGTGCTCCTCGGCCATCGCCGGCTGTGCGAGATCATGGCCGAGCGCGAGGCCCTCTACGCCAAGGCCGAGTTCAGCGAGGAGGACGGCATCCGCAGCGGCGAGCTGGAGGTGGAGTTCGCCGAGCTCAACGGCTATGAGGCCGAGTCCGAGGCGGCGGCCCTGCTCAGCGGCCTCGGCATCGGCGAAGAGCTGCGCGAGCGGAGGATGAAGGAGCTCGAGGGCGGCGAGAAGGTGCGCGTCCTGCTCGCCCAGGCGCTCTTCGGCAACCCGCACATCCTCCTCCTCGACGAGCCCACCAACAACCTCGATGTCAAGTCGATCCGCTGGCTCGAGGGCTTCCTCGAGCGCTTCCAGAACACGGTCATCATCGTCTCCCACGACCGCCACTTCCTCAACCAGGTCTGCACCCACATGGCCGATATCGACTACGGCCGCATCCAGATCTACGTCGGCAACTACGATTTCTGGTATCAGGCCAGCCAGCTCGCCCTGCAGCAGCGCCAGGACGCCAACAAGAAGGCGGAGGCCAAGGCCAGGGACCTCAAGGAGTTCATCCAGCGCTTCTCCTCCAACGCCTCCAAGGCCAAGCAGGCCACCTCGCGCAAGAAGCTCCTCGAAAAGCTCGAGCTGGAGGATCTGCCGGTCTCCTCGCGCAAGTATCCCTTCGTGCACTTCAAGGCCGGCCGCGCCTGCGGCGATGTCATCCTCGAGATCGACAATATCTCCAAGACTATCGAGGGAGTGGAGGTGTTGAAGAACTTCTCCATGACCGTCGGCAAGGGGCAGAAGATCGCCTTCGTCGGCACCAACAGCCTGGCGATCACCACCCTGCTGCAGATCCTCGTCGGCGAGTTGAGCGTCGACAGTGGCACCTTCCGCTGGGGACAGACCATCAGCCACTCCTACTTCCCCAAGGAGAACAGCGCCTTTTTCAAGAAGGACGAGACCCTGGTGGAGTGGCTTGGCCAGTGGACGCCGCCCAACGAAGGGGAGAGCTTCGCCCGCGGCTTTCTCGGCAAGATGCTCTTTTCCGGCGACGAGGCGCTGAAGAAGACCGGCGTGCTCTCCGGCGGCGAGCGGGTGCGCTGTATGCTGGCGCGGATGATGCTCAGCGACGCCAACGTCCTCCTCTTCGACGAACCCACCAACCACCTCGACCTCGAGTCGATCATCGCCCTTAACAATGGCATGCAGGCCTTTGCCGAGATCATCCTCTTCTCCTCCCACGACCACACCCTGGTGCAGACCGTGGCCAACCGCATCATCGAGATCCTTCCCGGCGGCTATATCGACAAGATGATGCCCTACGACGACTACCTCGCCGACGCCGATGTCGAGATGCTGCGCGAGCGCTTCGCGACGAAATAACGGCAAGGGATAGTGGCTGGCATGGGCGGCGGCGAGTTTAAAAACTCACCGCCGCCAGGCGAAAAAAGCCGGCTACCGGCAGTTTTCCCGGTGCCAGGCGATGCCCGCCTCGATTGCCCGCAGGTTGAGGTCGAGCAGGTTCTTGCGCTTGATCGACAGGGGGATGACCTTTTGCAGGGTCTCGATGGTGATCGCCCCTGAGACCAGGGCGTAGACGGTGAGGAGGATGACCCCGGCGCACTGGATGGCGCCCAGGTCCACCGCCATGTCGCTGGCCGGGACGTAGTAGGGGGTGATGTCGGTGCGATGGATGGGGCGCTTGGCCAGTGACGAGTTGACATAGATGGCCCCGCCCGGCCGCACCGTGTCCTCGAAGGCGTCGAGGGAGGGCAGGTTCATGACGATCAGGGCGTTGGGGTGGGTGACGATGGGCGAGCCGATGCTGTCGTGGGAGATATTGATGCCGGCGTTGGCGGTGCCGCCGCGCATCTCGGCGCCGTAGGAGGGCAGCCAGGTGGTGTTGAGTCCCTCGGCGATGGCGCAGTTGGCGAGCAGGACGCCCGCCGACAGTACACCCTGACCGCCGAAGCCGGCAATCTTGACGTTCTGTTCCTCCTTGAGACGCACCGTGCCGCTGTGTGGCTCTTCCTCGTTGACGCCGAGAATCTCGAAGATGCGCCGTTCGCTGACCCGCGCCGGCTTCTTGCGGTCGAGCGGGTCGAAGGGGCCCTTGGCGAGGTCGCGCAGGTTGCCCACCGGGAAGACCGGCTCGAGATGATTTTCCAGCCAGCGCCGCGCCTCCACCGGGGTCATCTTCCAGTTGACCGGGCAGGGCGAGAGGATCTCGACGAAGGAGAAGCCCTTCTTCTCCACCTGGTTGCGCAGGGCCTTGCGGATGGCCATGCGCGCCTTCATCACCTTGGTGGCGTTGGCCAGTGAGACCCGCTCGACGAACACCGGGGCGTGCAGGCTGGCGATGATCTCGGCGACGCCGATGGGGAAGCCCTCGTTGGCGGCGTGGCGCCCCCCCGGGGTGGTCACCGTCTTCTGGCCGACGATGGTCGTCGGCGCCATCTGCCCGCCGGTCATGCCATAGATGGCGTTGTTGATAAAGAAGATGGTCAGGTTCTCGCCACGGTTGGCGGCGTGGACGATCTGGCTCATGCCGATGCCGGCGAGGTCGCCGTCGCCCTGGTAGGAGATGATGACGGCGTCTTCATGGACGCGGCGCATGGCCGAGGCCACCGCCGGGGCGCGGCCGTGGGCGCACTGGATGTTGCCGACGTCGAAGTAGTAGTAGGCGAACACCGAGCAGCCCACCGGCGAGCAGAAGATGGTGCGGTCCTGGATACCGAGATCGTCGATGGCCTCGGCGATGAGGTTGTGCGCCGTGCCGTGGCCGCAGCCGGGGCAGTAGTGGCTGACCTCGGCGCCGGGGGCCTTGCGTTCGAAGGTGGTGTAGAGGGAATCGGCCTTGTGGTGTTTTATGGTATGCATCGTCCTTGTCTCCCTGTTGTCGGCACTGCAGCCTCAGGCCTTGCGGCCGGCGGCGGTCTTCGCCAGGCGTTCGACGATCTCGTCGGTGGTCGGGATGCGGCCGCCCATCCAGTTATAGAGCTCCACCTCGACCTTGCCGTCGACGGCGAGGCGCACATCACGCACCATCTGCCCGGCGCTGAGCTCCGCCGCCACCATCAGCTTGACCTGGCCGGCGAGCGCGGCGAGGCGCCGCGAGGGGAAGGGGAAGAGGGTCTTGGGGCGCAGCATGCCGATCCTGACACCGCGCCCGCGCAGCTCGCGCAGGGCCGAGTGGCAGATGCGCGAGGTGATGCCGTAGGCAACGAAGAGGTACTCGGCGTCTTCGGTGGCCACCTCCTCGTAGTCGACGATCTCCTCCTCCATGCGCCGGTACTTCTCCTGGAGATGGTTGTTGTGCCCTTCGAGTTCCTCGAGCTTGAGGTAGATGGAGGTGTGCAGGTTGCCGCGGCTGGCCGCGTCGCCGTAGAGGGCCCAGTCCTTGTGCGGATTGACGAGCAACTTATGCGGCAGCTCGACCGGCTCCATGACCTGGCCGATATAGGCGTCGGCGAGGATGAACACGGTGGCCCGGTAGCGCTCGGCCAGCTCGAAGGCGCGATAGGCGCAGTCGCACATCTCCTGGGCCGAGTTGGGGGCGAGGACGATGCCGCTGTGGCTGCCGTGGCCGGCACCATGGACGATGAAGTTGTAGTCGGCCTGCTCCGGCCAGATGTAGCCGAGGCCGGGGCCGGCGCGTTGCACGTCGACCACCAGCGAGGGCAGCTCGGCACCGGAGAGGTAGGAGAGTCCTTCAGCCATCAGCGACAGTCCCGGCCCCGAGGAGCCGGTCATAACCCGCGCCCCGGCAGCGGCGGCGCCATAGAGCATGTTGATCGAGCTCACCTCGCATTCGGCCTGGAGGAAGTGGCGGCCGCAGCGCGGGAAGAGCTCGGCGGCGGCGTGGGCGATCTCGCTGGCCGGGGTGATCGGGTAGCCGAAGTAGTGGGTGGCTCCGCCGAGCAGGGCGCCGTGCACCAGGGCCTCGTTGCCTTTCATCAGATGCTGTCCCATGTCACGCCCCCTTGCGCGGTTTCTTGTAGACGGTGATCGCCCCGAACTCCGGACAGGTATAGAAGCACATGCCGCAGGCGATGCAGCGACCTACGGCGAAGCGGGCGTACTGGTAGCCCATGCTGTTGATCTCGGCGCCGATCTCGATGCAGTCGTTGGGGCAGGCGACGACACAGGCGGCGCAGCCCTTGCAGCGTTGCGGGTTGATGTCGATGAAGTTGCCGTCTTCCGGGCTCATAGTCAGATCCCCTTGAACATGTCGTCGTGGAATTCCCCGAAGTAGTTGATCTTGCGGATGCGCCGCGTGATCTCCTCGGGCAGCCGCTGGATGACCAGCTCGTGGTCCGGGCAGCCATGTTTGGCGCAGACGAGGATGCGGTTGACCCCGCCCGGCAGGTGGAGGAGGATGGCCTGGTCGCTGCCGCAGCCCTCGTAGGTGCAGTGGCGCTCGGTCATCAGGCTGACCCCGCAGTGCGGGCACCAGGCCTCGGTGATGCTCTGCAGGTCGGCTTCGCCGGGGAGGAAGCTGTAGAGCTTGTCGTGGCTGCCCCAGAAGGCATCGACAAACATCAGCCCGCGTTTCTTGCCGATCCGCGCATCGAGGCGGATCGACGGCTCGCCGTGCATGCGCACGTGGTCGGCCATGAGGCTGTGGCCGTCCTTGCAGTAGAGCTGCTCGATGACGAGAAAGTCCCGTCCCTGCTTCTGCACGTACTTGATGCCCTCCGGCAGGGCGGCGAGAAACTCCATCGGCACTTCCTTGTACACCAGCTGCATCCCTCCCTCCTTGGGAATCTCCCTGAAAATTGGCAAGCGCTACGGGTAGGCCCCGTATAGGACAAGGATATACTCTCCGCCGGCAAAGGAAAAGGACCTGATGCAAAAATCGGCGGCGTAACGAGGACTCCGGCGCCTCTTTCCGGCTCTGCTCAGAACTCGTAGCTGAGACCGAGCGCGCAGACCAGCGCCTTGCTGTCAAAGAAGTCCTCGTTGGCGTCACTCACGCCGTAGGCGGCGATGGCCAGCAGGCCGAGGCCGTCGATGTCCATCAACCGGCGATACTTGACCAGCAGGTTGAGGCCATAGGCCAGTTCGCGCCGGGTGCTGTCGAAGACCGGGTCCTTCTCGTCATAGCGGCTGGCGCCGACATGGACGCTGGGCAGGAAAAAAAGCGGCCCGGCCAGGTAGGTCCCGGCGAGCTCGGCGCGGACCTTGACGTAGGAGTTCGCCGCGCCGTCCATCTCGCCGCGGCGTAGGGAAAGCCGTGGCGAGATGGACATGGTCTGGCTGCGCAGCAGGCCATAGCCGATGCTGACCTCGTAGGTCTCGCCGTCGCGGGCCAGGCTGGGAAAGAGTGCGGCGAGGCCGTCGTCGTCGACCTCGGCGGTGAGCATGGCCAGCTGCACCATGAGCGGCGTGCCGGCGATGTCCTCGAAGAGCAGATGGCCGCCCCAGCTCAGCACGTCGCTCTCGCGGCGCTTCTCACCGACCAGGTAGGGGTTGGCGTAGACCTCGGCAAGGGGCAGGAAGAAGAGGCCGGCGTCGATGGTGGCGACGCCGGCCAGGCTGTGGCGGAGTCCGCTGGTTGGGGCGAAGTAGCCGGCGGCGTCGGTGACCGGCATGGTCTTGAAGTACCAGGAGGAGCGGCCCTCGCCGCCAAAGCGGTAGCGCAGCTCGGGCAGCAGGACCGGCAGGACCCGGGTGGTGGTCTTCGCTTCCTCGTGCAGGCTGGATAGGGTGCTCGAGGAGAGGTCCGGCGAGAGGTTGTCGGCGCCGCTGACGACGGCCAGGCCGAGGGTCGCTTCGGCGGTGAAGCCGCTCTGCCCTGTGCCACCGCCCTGGGCGGTAGGGGCGGCGAAGGCGGCGGAGGTGGCGAGGGGCAGGGCGAGGAGCAAGGCGGCAAGGCCTTTCAAGGTGGTGGTGTTCATGGCGGTTTCTCTGTTGTTTACCTGAGGTTGCGGTGGGTGGTTAGCGGGCGATTTCTTGAGCCGTCGGCGGCGGAGTGCCGTCGTCAGCCATTTCCAGGCCATTGGCCAGCGGCTCGCGCAGGAAGGCGAAGGAGCCGGCCGGGGCCCCGAGCTGGCGTTCGATGAGCTCGGGCATGGCGGCGATGCGCAGGCGCAGCCGCTCCTCGCTCCACGGGTAGATGCCGATATCGGTGAGGAAGGTGGTGGCGGCGAGGATGAACTCTGCGGTCTCCAGGGGGTGGCTGACCTGCAGCACGCCCTCGCGGGTGCCCTGGGCGCAGAGTTCGGCGAAAAAGGGGGCGAGCATGGTCATGGTGGCGGCATGGAGGCGGATATGCATGCCGGCGTTGGCCGGCTTGTGCAGGCTGTCGAGGAAGGCGGGGTCGTGGCTGTCGGTGCTGACGGCGACGATGAAACGTCTGAACCGCGCAAGCGTTCCCCCTTCGAGGGTGGCGAAGACTTCTTCGAGGCGCTGGCGCTCGAGGGAGATGAGCTGTTCGATGACGGCGTCGAGCAACTCCTCCTTGGAGCGGTAGTAATGATAGATGGTGCCCTTGGCGATGGCCAGGAGGCGCATCACGTCGCCCATGGTGGTCTGTTCGTAGCCCTTGTGGAGGAAGAGCTGGCAGGCGGCGCTGACGATCTCGCCGCGTCGCTCCTCCGGCGGCTTGACTACTCTGACCATAGTTCCTCGAGCAGTTCGTCCATGGAAGCGAAGAGGGTGAAGAAGAGGTGGCGGGGCAGTGACAGCTCGTCGAGGATGCGCTCCACCGGGGTCTGGTCGTAACCTTCGCTGGCGAAGAGGCGCCGCGCGTTGCTCTTGATGGTTTCTTTCAAGGTGGTGTCTGGCTCGTTCATGGCAGTGTTCCGCGGCGTGGGCGGCTCGGGGCGCGGCCCGACGAGGGAGCGGCCGGCTGGCGTTTTTCCCTGGCTGGGGCGAAAGACGGTCGGCCCCCTGGCGAGGGGACGACCCCTTGCGGCGCAGCCGAGGGCCTGATCTGGCGGTCTCTATACACCACCGACCGACCGTCGGTCAATAGATTTTCGACCAGGGTCGGGAATATTGTCGGGGGAGAATAACTGTGCCCATGCAATTATCCACCAATTGATACTGTACCCATGGATTCTCTCGGGTATTGTGTCTGGAAAGGGTTGCCGTCCCGGGTACAATGGCCAGCCAGGGGAGGGAAAGAGATCGGGCCATACGCGAGGGAGAAGTGATGGAAACGGGTGTTCTTCATAAACAGGTGGCGGAGCGTATCGCCGCCCTGGTCAGCGGCGGCACCTTCCGCGTCGGTGATCGCCTGCCCTCGATCCGCGAGATGAGCCGGCAGGCGCAGGTGAGCATCAACACCGTCAAGGCCGCCTATGCCCATCTCGAAGATCGCTGCCTGATCGAGGCGCGACCGCAATCGGGCTACTATGTCTGCCCGCCGCCGATGGAGCCGCCGCGTGAACCGAAGATCGTCGGGCGCGACATCGCCCCGCGCGGCATCAGCTCCAGCAAGCTGGTCGAGCGGCTGATGCGCGCCACCCTTGATGGCGACAAGGTGCAGTTCGGCGCTGCCATCCCCGATCCGGCCCTGGTGCCGGCGGGCAAGCTGGGGCGGATCATGGCCGCCGCCTGCCGCAACCACCCCGGCGAGAGCACCGCCTACGCCACCGGCTACGGTTACGGGCGGCTGCGCAGCCAGATCGGCCGCTGGATGCTCAAGGCCGGCTGCACGCTCAGCGCCGACGATATCATCATCACCGGCGGTGCCTCCGAGGCGGTGTTCCTCGCCCTGCAGGCGGTGACCAAGCCGGGCGACACGGTGGCCATGGGCTCGCCGATGTATTTCAATTTCGTGCAGATGCTGCAGCTGCTCGACCTGCGCGTGGTGGAGATCCCCACCTCGCCCAGCGAGGGGCTGCACCTGCCGACCCTGCGCAGTGCCCTGGCGGCAAACGACATCGCCTGCTGCCTGGTCATCGGCAATTACGACAACCCCCTCGGCAGCTGCCTCAGCGACCAGCGCAAGCGCGAGCTGACCGAGCTCCTCGCCGCCGCCGGGGTGCCGCTGGTCGAGGACGACATCAACGGCGACCTCTGTCATGGCGAGGAGCGGCCGAGCGTCTGCAAGGCCTGGGACCGCGACGGCAATGTATTGCTCTGCTCCTCGTTCTCCAAGACCCTCGCCCCCGGCTACCGCGTCGGCTGGATCGCCCCCGGCCGCCATCTCGAGGAGGTGCTGCACCGCAAGCTGGTGAGCAATATCGCCTCGGCCAGCCCAGGCCAGCTGGCGGTGGCCGAGTTCCTCGCCGACGGCGGCTACTCGCGCCACCTGCGCGCCATCCGCCGCGCCTATGCCGCCAAGCTGGGGCGCATGGCCGAGGATATCGCCCGCTCCTTCCCCGCAGGCACCAGGGTCACCCGCCCTGCGGGCGGCTTCACCCTGTGGCTCGAGCTGCCGGCGGAGGTCGACACCGTCGATCTGTACGCCAGTGCCGAGCGTGAAAAAATCTCCTTTGCCCCGGGGCGGATCTTCTCGACCCGCGGTGAGTATTGCAACTGCCTGCGCCTCAACGGGGCCTGCTGGTCGGAGAAGACCAGCTGGGCGGTGCATGCCCTGGGCCGCATGGCCGGGGAGCTCTGTCGGCGGCGGGACTGACCCACGGCCGACTTTTTGACAACCTCACGGTATTATCTGGAGCAAACGATGAAGAACAGTCTCTGTTACGTGGCCACGGTGGCGATCTGGGGTTCGACCTGGATCGGGATCAAAATGCAGCTCGGGGTGGTCGATCCGGTGGTCTCGGTGGCCTACCGTTTCGCCCTGGCCTCGGCCCTGCTGCTCGCCTGGTGCCTGGTCGCCCGCCTGCCGATGCGTTTTTCCGCCAGGGAACATCTCGCCATGCTCCTCCAGGGGGTGATGCTCTTCGGCATCAACTACCTCTGCTTCTACCAGGCCGAGCTCTACGTCACCTCCGGCCTGGCGGCGGTCATCTTCTCCTCGGTGCTGGTCATGAACATCGTCAACGGCGCCATCTTTCTCGGCTCGCCGGTGGATGGCCGCGTCGTCTTCGGCGGGGCGCTGGGCCTGGGCGGCATCGTCCTCGTCTTTTTGCCGGAGATCTCCTCCTTTTCCCTCGACAACCATGGGGTGCGCGGTGTCGCCCTGTGCTTCGTCGCCACCCTCTTCGCCTCGCTGGGCAACATTACCTCGGCCCGCAACCAGAAGCGGCGGCTGCCCATCCTGCAGAGCAACGCCTATGGCATGGGCTACGGTGCCCTGGCCATGGCGGTGGTGGCCCTGCTCAGCGGTCGCCCCTTCACCGTCGACCTCTCGGCGGCCTACCTCGGCTCGCTGGCCTATCTGGCGGTGTTCGGCTCCATCGTCGCCTTCGGCTGCTATCTCTATCTCATCGGCGCGATCGGTGCCGACCGCGCCGCCTACTGCACCCTGCTCTTCCCCCTGGTGGCCCTGGGCATCTCCACCGTCTTCGAGGGCTACCAGTGGACGCCGGCCTCCCTGGCCGGGGTGGCCCTCATCCTCTGTGGCAACTTCTTCATTCTTGCGCGGAGGCGCTCGGTCCCGCTCGGCAGGGGCCACCAGATGGTCGCCGTCAGGGGCGGCGGGGAGGTGGCGCGATGACCCGCCTGCCCAGCCAGCGCCATCTCTTCGATATCCCCGAGGACGTCGCCTGGTTCAACTGCGCTTACAACTCGCCGCAGCTCAACGCCAGCCGCGATCGCCTCCTCGCCGGGGTCGTCGCCAAGAGCCACCCCTGGCAGCGCCGCGTCGACGACTTCTTTGCCGACGCCGACCAGCTGCGCCAGCTCGCAGCAGAGCTCTTTGGCGGCGATGCCGACGGCTACGCCATCATGCCGGCGGCAAGCTATGGCCTGTCGACCGCCGCCCGGGCCATCGAGCCACAGCTGCACCGGGGCGACGAGATCGTCCTCATGGCGGAGGAGTTCCCCAGCAATGTCCTGCCCTGGCGGCGGGTGGCGGGGGAGCGGGGGGCGCGGCTGGTCACCGTGTCCGCGCCGGAGGGCGGCGAGGAGGACTGGACCGAGGCGATCCTTGCCAGGTTGAGCCCGGCCACCAGGGTGGTGGCCGTCTCCACCTGTCACTGGACCGACGGCGCCGCCGTCGACCTGGAGGCGGTGGGGCGGGCCTGCCGCGAGGCCGGGGCGACGCTGGTCGTCGACGCCACCCAGAGCCTCGGCGCGATGCCCCTGGCGGTGGACAAGGTGCGGCCCGACTTCCTGATTGCCGCCGGTTATAAATGGCTGCTCTTCCCCTACGGCCTCGGCATCCTCTATGTCGGCGAGGCCTGGCGTGGCGCCCGCCCCCTCGAAGAGAGCTGGCTGGCCCGCGACAATGCCCGCGACTTCGCCGGGCTGGTGCGCTACAGCGAAGGCTATCTCCCCGGAGCGCGCCGCTTCGACGTCGGCGAGACCTGCGTGCCGACGCTCCTGCCGGGGGCCATCGCCGCCCTGCAGCAGCTGACCGCCTGGACCGTACCGGCCATCGCCAGGACGCTGGCCGCCATCAACGGCGAGATCGCCGAGAGGCTGCTGGAGCTGGGCTGCCGGCTACCGCCGGCGACCCGGCGCAGCCCGCACATGTTCGGGGCGCAGCTGCCGCAGGGCCGCGGCGGCAACCTGGTGGCCTCCCTGGCGGCGCAGGGCATCCATATCAGCCAGCGCGGCAGCTCGCTGCGCTTCGCCCCCCATCTCCATATCACCGCGCGGGACAGCGCGCGGCTGCTGGAGACGGTCAAGAGGTTGCTTGCGTAGAACAAGAAGGAGAGAGAGGGGTCTCTACAGCTGGGACGGCGCTGAGCAGTCCCGGCGACGTGGCGACGCTCAAGCGGAGAGTTCGAGCGAGGAGAGCAGGTCGGTTCCCGTTTGCCGTTTGAGGACCTTCTGGGTGGCGTCGAGGTGGATCTGGATAGCCTGGTAGGCCTCCCAGGGGAGACCTGCCCGCATCTTGTCGAGAATGGCGAGGTGCTCATCCACCGTCGCCTCCATGCGCCCCGGGTCGTTGAGCACCTTGACGGTAATGAGCTCGAAGCGACTGCGGATGTCGTTGTAGGTCGAGATGAGGCGCTCGTTCCCGGTGTAGTTGATGATGCTGCGGTGATACATCTCGTCGCGCTCCATAAACTCATAGGCCTTGCCTTCTGCCGCCAGCCTGCCCTGTTCCTGTAAAAAGCCTTGCAGACCGTCAAGCAACCGCCGAACCTCGAGAGCCTGGCTGTTCTGGGCGATGAGGATGATGCAGAAGCCCTCCAGCGCGAGGCGGATCTGGAAGGTTTCCTTGATATCTTCAGCGGTCAGGGACCTGACCTGGAAGCCCTTGTAGGGGAGGATATCGACGAAGAACTCCTGCTTGAGCTGCAACACCGCCTCGCGGACCGGCGTCCTGGAGACGCCGAGGAGGTCCGCCGCCCACTGTTCCGAGTAGACCTTGTTCTCTTCGATGTCACCGCTGATTATTGCCTTTTTCAGGTGATTGTAGACCTGCTCCTTGAGAGAAGGGCCTTTGGTGATTTTTACCGTCATGGTGGGAATCCTGCCGTCCGATGAGTGCCCTGCCAGCTGAGTTCCTGTTACTCGAGCCGCTCCGCCAGGCACGATAATGTCAAGCTGCGTGTCGATGTCTTGCCGGGACTGCCGCGGTCAGCCTCTGCGCTGGCAGGGGCCTCTCGTTCGGCAGCCTCGAAGCACACTTCCCGGCACGACGCAGCTTGTTCAAGTTGCGAGAGCCATTTCAATAAAATAGCGAAAATGTCGGCCAGCGCCATCGAAAAACAGTTGAGACGTAATTTAGCATGTAGTATGCTACACACTAAATACCAAGGCCGTACCACAGCAATGCGGGTATTTCCAGGTGCGGAAGGCGGGGCTGAATGGAGTCAATCTACTGAAAAGAGGCATCTCGATGAGAAAAAAAGTTACTATTCAGACACTTAGAGACAAGATGGCGGCCAAGGCCCGTATCTCCATGATCACCGGCTATGACTTTCCCCTGGCGCAGCTCGAGGAACGCGCGGGGATTGATATCATTCTCGTCGGCGACTCGCTGGGGATGACGGTGCTCGGCTATGATTCCACCCTGCCGGTGGGCATGGATATCATGATCGAGCATTGCCAGGCGGTGCGGCGTGGCGCGCCTGGGGCCTTTCTTGTTGGAGATATGCCCTTCATGAGCTATCAGACCGGGCCCCGCGATGCCGTCGTCAACGCCGGACGCTTTATGAAGGAGGCCGGCACCGATGCGGTGAAGCTCGAGGGCGGTCGCAATGTACAAGACATCGTCGCCGCGCTGACCAAGGCGACCATCCCGGTCATGGGCCATCTCGGTTTGACCCCGCAGTCCATCGCCATGCTCGGCGGGTTCAAGGCCCAGGGCCGCAGCCTGGCCGCTGCCGAAGCCCTCATCGAAGACGCCAGAGCCCTGGAAGAAGCCGGGGCGGTGATGATTCTCCTCGAGGCGGTTCCGCCGGAACTGGCGCAGTTGATCAGCGAGCGGGCCACCATTCCCATCATCGGCATAGGCGCCGGGCCCTTCGTCCACGGCCAGCTACTCATCGTTCATGACATGCTGGGCTTCTTCGACGCCTTCACGCCTAAGTTCGTCAAGAAGTACGCCAATCTCAACGCCACCATTACCGATGCCCTGGCTGCCTACATCCAGGATATCGAGTCCGGCGCCTTCCCCCAGCCTGAACACAACTACAAGATGGAGGCGGAGGCGCTGGCCCAGTTCAAGGAACGCTATCAGGCCGCAGTCTGATAAGGAAACGGCTGTATTCAACGAATCTTTTGATAAGGAGCTGCCCACAACGAAACCGGCCTGCCCACGGCCTGCATGAGCATCGAAATGGAGAGTATTTCCGTAACAAAACGAAGCGTCATCACCACAAGGAGGAGCGTCTATGTTTGGTTTACCGTCGAAGAAATCCCTTGCTGCACTACTCGGTAGTGTTGTCCTGTCTCTGTCCGTATCGACGCAGGCCGCTGAGTTCAACCTCAAGGTCGGTCATGTCCTTGCCCCCACCCATCCCTATCAGCTCGGCCTGGAGAAGTTCTGCAAGCTGGTCGATGAAAAGACCGCCGGTGCGGTGAAGGTTCAGGCCTTCCATAGCTCGCAGCTCGGCAACGAGCGGGAGATGATTGAAGGACTGCAACTCGGCACCCTCGACATGACGCTCGTCTCCACCGCACCGCTCTCTGGCTTTTCCAGCAAGTTCCTGGTCTTTGACCTCCCCTACATCTTCAAGACGCGCAAGGGCGCCCATGCCACCGTCGATGGCCCGGTGGGCAAAGAGATTCTCGATACCCTCGAAGCAAAGGGAATCATTGGTCTGGCCTATTGGGAAAACGGCTTCCGCCATGTCTCCAACTCCAAGCAGGCTTTGCTCAATCCCGCGGAAATGAAGGGGATGAAGATTCGCACCATGGAAAACAAGATCCACATGGCGTCATTCAAAGTGCTCCAGGCAGATCCCACCCCCATGGCGTTCGGCGAATTGTTCACCGCCTTGCAGCAGAAGGTGGTCGATGCCCAGGAGAACCCCCTGCCGGTATTCTTTACCTCGAACTTTTTCGAGGTGCAAAAGCACATCTCCCTTTCCGGCCACTTCTATGCCGCCTCCCCCTTCCTCGTTTCCAAAGCGGTGTGGCAAGGCATCCCCCCCAAATACCAGGACGCCATTCGCCAGGCGGCCATGGAAGCCAGGGACTTTGAGCGCGGCCTGATCGAAAAGATGGATAACGACCTGGTGCAGGAGCTGAAGGCCAAGGGCGTCACCGTCAGCGAGGTCGACAAGAACCTCTGGGCCCAGGCCATGGCGCCAGTCTATGCCGAGTATGAAAAAACCATCGGCAAGGACGTTATCGAAAAGGTCCGGGAAAAATAGACGAAAAGGCCAAAGGCGGAAACACGGGAATGTGTCTCCGCCTTTTTCGCTTTCAGTGACCCTATCCCTGGGAGCCGCGTCCCTGGCGGCTCTTCTCTCGCCAAGGAGAAATGCACATGAACACGAATCGTCAGTACAAACTGGCGTGGCTGGATTGGTTTGAAAAAACCGCTGTGACCGCCCTGCTCGGCACCATGATCGCCGTCGTCTTTCTGCAGGTGATCTTTCGCTTTGTCATCAAGGGCTCCCTGCCATGGTCGGAGGAACTTGCCCGCTACGTCATGGTCTGGGCGGTGTTCATCGGCGCCAGCATGGGGGCGAAGAGCGGCGCCCATATCGGCGTCGAAGCCTTTGTCAAGGTCTTGCCGGAGGGGTGGAAAAAGCCTCTGGTCATTGTCTCGGCGGCCTTCTCGGTATTGTTCTGCGGCGTGGTCTTTGCGCTGTCGGCGAAGGTGGTCATCAACATCTTTACGAGCGGGCAGGTCTCCCCGGCGATGGAGATCCCCATGTACTGGGCCTATGCCGCCGTGCCGGTGGGAATCCTCCTCATGGGGGTGCGTTTCGTCGAAGCGGCCGTGCTGGCGCTGGGCAGGATCGACAGGGAGGGCAGGCGATGAGCACGGTTCTATTCGGTGTTTTTGTCCTCATGGTGGCGCTCAATGTGCCTATCGCCGCCAGTCTCGGTCTGGCAGCCATCGCCGCGATCGTCTTCAGCAAATCGGTGCCGCTGATTGTCGTCGGCCAGAAACTCTTCGCCTCCATAGATTCCTTCCCCCTGATGGCCATCCCCTTCTTCATGATCGCCGGCAACCTCATGGAGCGAGGCGGGATTTCCAAACGCCTGATCACCTTCGCCAATACCATGCTCGGGTCCTTTACCGGCGGCCTGGCGCTGGTCGGCATTCTCGCATCGATGTTCTTCGCCGCCATCTCCGGCTCTTCGCCGGCAACCGTTGCCGCCATCGGCTCGATCATGATCCCCGCCATGGTCCGCCATGGCTATGCCAAGGAATTCGCCACCGCCACGCAGGCATCGGCCGGGTTTATCGGCGTGATCATTCCCCCGAGCATCCCCATGGTGACCTTCGGGGTGGTGACGGGGACCTCCATCGGCGGCCTCTTCATGGCCGGATTTACGCCGGGCATTCTCTTTGGCCTGCTGCTCATGGTGGTGGCCTACTTCGTTTCCAAGAAAAACCATTATGTCGGCGAGAAAAAGGCCTCTCTGGCCGAGATGTTCGCGGCCTTCAAGGAATCGATCCTCGCTCTGCTGATGCCGATCATCATTCTCGGCGGGATTTACGGCGGGATCTTCACCCCTACCGAGGCGGCGAACGTCGCCGTTGTTTATGGCCTGGTGGTTGGGCTCTATGTCTATCGCGAGCTGCGCTGGAGAGACCTCCCGGAGATCCTCAAATCGTCGGCGATCAGCAGCGCCATGGTGATGTTGATCATCGCCACCGCCTCCGCTTTCGGGCTTATCCTCACCCGTGAAGCCATCCCGGCGCAGATCGCCGAGTTGTTTCTCGGCCTGACCAGCAATCCGCTGCTGCTGCTCCTCCTCATCAACCTGATGCTGCTGGTGGTGGGGACCTTTATGGAGACCAATGCCGCCATCATTATCCTGGCGCCGATTTTCTTCCCGGTCATTCAACAGCTCGGCATCGATCCGGTCCACTTCGGGATCATCATGGTTGCCAATCTGGCGATCGGCATGATCACGCCCCCCCTTGGGGTAAACCTGTTCGTTGCCTGCGGCATATCAACGCTGACCATCGAGCAGCTGGTCAGGGCGAACTGGAAGTACCTGTTCGTTTCCTTTCTTGGCCTGGCGCTGCTGACCGCCTTCCCCTGGCTGTCCCTGTGGCTCCCCAAGCTGCTTTTATAAGGAGAGGTCATGCTGTCACCACATGTGCAGAGAGAGTTGACGCGAATATTTGGCGAAGGCGATGTGTTGACCTCGCCCATCTCATGCGAGGCATACGCCTATGACAGTTCCCCGTTTTTTGCCCAGCCTGATGCGGTGGTCCTGGCGGACTCGACAGAGGAGATAAGCCAGCTCATGGAGCTGGCCACCCGTCACGGCATCGTCGTCATCGCCCGCGGAGCCGGAACCAACCTCAGCGGGGGCTGCGTGCCGACCCATGGCGGCATCGTCCTCGCCATGAGCCGCATGAATCGCATTCTTGAAATCGATCCGGTCAATGAAACGGCCTGGGTCGAACCCGGGGTTACCAATATGGCCCTGCAGGAGGCGGTCGCCGTTCATGGCTATATGTTCGCGCCCGATCCGGCGAGCCTCAAGGTCGCCACCATCGGCGGCAACGTCGCCGAGTGCGCCGGCGGCATGCGGGGCGTCAAGTTCGGGGTGACGCGGGATCACCTGCTCGGCCTGGAGGTCGTCATGTCCGACGGCGAGGTGGTCATGCTCGGCGAAGGGGGCAAATACCTGCCCGGTATCGATGTCACCGGCCTGTTCTGCGGCTCGGAGGGCACCTTTGGCATCATCACCAAAATCAAGGTCAAGCTGACGCCGCTCGCCGAAGCGGTGCGGACCATGATGGCGGTCTTCGACAGCCTGGACAAGGCCGGCGATACCGTGTCCGCCATCATCGCCAAGGGCATCATCCCCACCACCCTGGAAATCATGGACCAGGTCCTGGTGCGGGCGGTCGATGATTTTCTCCAGCTCGGCTTGCCCAGGGAGGCCGAGGCGATTCTGCTCATCGAGGTCGACGGCTTTGCCGTCGAGGTCGACCGTCAGTGCGAGACTATCGTCGCCATCTGCACCAGGCTGGGGGCGACCAGGGTGAGCAGGGCGAACAGCGAGGAGGAGCGCAGGAACCTCTGGCTGGCAAGGCGCTCCGGCAACGGCGCCCTGGGACGGATCAAGGCCGCCTATATGGTGCAGGACGTCACCGTGCCTCGCTACAAGCTGCCCAAAATGCTGCGCCTGGTGGCCGATATCGGCAGGAAATACGAGATCGTCATCGCCCAGATGGCCCACGCCGGCGATGGCAACCTCCACCCGCATCTGCTCTACGACCCCTACGACCCTGATGAAAAACAGCGGGTTGAGGAGGCGGCGCGGGAGATCTTTCACGCCGCCCTCGAGGAGGGCGGCACCTTGACCGGTGAACACGGCATCGGCATCGAAAAGCTCGACTACATGCCCTGGGCCTTTTCCGAGGATGATCTTCAATTCATGCTGCTCGTCAAACGGGCCCTCGATCCGCAGATGCTGCTCAATCGGGGCAAGGTGCTCAGTTTCGCCAGGGAGGAGAGCTGATGGCCAGTGGTGATGCCGCGCGAGAGGCGCGGCTGCGCGGTGATCTTGAAAAGATCGTTGGCCCCGATCATGTCGGGGGCGAAGAATGGCTGGCGAGGCTCTGCGGGCCATCTGGCCCCCTTGCCGGAAAGGTTGTCGTCGCCCCCGGCAGCCCGGGGGAAGTGGCGGAACTGGTCACGTATGCGGGGAGAACCGGCACGCCGGTCATGCCGTTCGGCGGCGGCACGCGCCTGCATGAGGTTTGCCCCCCGGAGAGCCGCGGGATCTTCCTCTCCACAGTGCGCATGGCCGCGGTCGTCGAGCTGGAAGTCGACAACCTCTCGGTCACCGTGGAAGCAGGGCTGAGCAATACCGCCCTGCAGGGGGAGCTGTTCAACCATGGCCTGTTCCTGCCCGTGTGCTCTGACAGCCCCCACTCGACGCTCGGCGGGCAGGCGGCGCGCAACCATTCGGCATGGCGGCGCTATCGCCACGGCAAGATTGGCGATTTCATTTTGGGGGCGAGTTTTGTCACGCCAACCGGCAAGCTGGTCAGGACTGGCGGCAAAACAGTCAAGAATGCAAGCGGATACGATCTCGCCAAACTGCTTGCCGGCTCGTGGGGGAACTTCGCGGTCATTACCGGCATCATCTTTCGCCTGCTGCCGCTTCCTGAAAAAGTGGTGCTGGTCACGGCCGAATTCCCCTCTGTGGATGATGGTCTGCGGGCCGCCGCGGCCATCCTTCGCCACAAGACCGTCCTCTCCTCGCTCAACATCTTTTCCACCGCGAGCGCGGCGGCAGACGCCACGTGCCGGTGGAGCTGGACCCTGGTGCTCGAAGGCAGCGCCGAGGCCGTGGCCAGCCACCAAAAATCCCTCTGTGCGCTGCTGCCCGGCGAAATCAAGGTCGAGGACGGGTCGAAGGCGGCCGCTTCGGCGCCATACGAGGCGGCACGAAACGCTCTGCACTCGGGGCGACGCGCCACGGCGGTCATCGACAAGCGCAAGATATCCTCGCTGAGTCCCCTGCTGCGATTGTTGCTGCAGCATGGCATTCCCTTCGATGGCGATCTGGCGGCGGGGGTCATCGAGTTCGCCGTGCCTTGCCATGCCCATGGGGGGGCGGCCTTCACGGAACTGCTCGCGCAGCGTCTGGCGGCCCTGCAGCCAGACGTCCGCCTCCTCTTTGACCGCATCCCGCCCCAGCCGCTGCTGGACCGCTTGTCGGCAGGGATCGACCCCGCCGGGATCATGTTTCCAAGCAACCTATTTCGCGGAGGAAAGGCCCATGGGCAAGGAATATAGCCTGCAGGAACTGGAAAAGCGCATTCTCCGCTGCAACCGCTGCGGAACCTGCCAGGATGTCTGCCCGACCTACAGAATCACCGGCAACGAGAACGACGTGGCTCGCAGCAGAGTCCGCCTGGCGCGCCTCGTCCTGGAAGGGAAATATCAATGGGGGGCGGAGGAGCAGCTGACGGCCAATCTCAACGCCTGCCTGCTCTGCAAGGCCTGCGTGGCGGTCTGTCCGGCCAATGTGCCCACTGACGAGATCGTCATGGAGGCGCGGAAATACACCCATCAGAGGAAGGGGCTGCCTCCCTTCAATCGCATCGCCTACCGCGGTGTCTTCTCCCATAACAAGAGGCTGGCCCTGTTGACGAGAGTCATCCGCATGTACCAGAAGAGCGGCATGAACAGAGTGGTGCAGCGCAGCGGCTTCCTCAAGCTCCTCAAGGATTGGGGAAAGGCCGAAGACCTCTTGCCGCCGATGCCTCTGCAAAGCCTGGGGCAGATGTTGCCCGACCTCCTGCGGCCATCGGCATCGCCAGCCCTGCGCGTCGTTTTTTTCGCGGGATGCGCCATAAATTTCTTCTTCAGCCGCATCGGCGCGGCATCGATACGGGTGCTGCAGGCCAACGCCTGCCAGGTCGCTGTCCCGGAAGTCGGCTGCTGCGGAGGGCCGCATCAGAGCGGCGGGGATTTCAGCGAAGCCATGCGCCTCGCCAAAGACAATATCGACAGGGTGCTGGCGCAACGGCCCGATGTGATCGTCTCGGATTGCGCCACCTGCAGCAGCGTCCTCAAGGAGTACGCCGCCCTGCTCGGCAACGATGCCGAATACGCTGCCAAGGCGGCGGAGTTTTCCGCAAAGGTGCGCGATATCAACGAGCTGATCGTTGAAAAAGGCTGGCTGCGTGGTCTTGCCCCCCTGGCCGGCCGCGTCAGTTACCACGATCCCTGCCATCTCGCGCGCGGCCAGGGGATCACTTCCGCGCCGCGCACCATCCTCCGTTCGATTCCCGGCTTGGAGATGGTGGAAATGAAGGAGGCGGACATGTGCTGCGGCGGCGCCGGTTCCTATGGAGCGCTTCATCCCGACATGTCGCGAAAGATCCTCGACCGCAAAATGGGCAATTTCAAAGGCACGGGGGCTACCATCCTCGCCACATCCTGCCCCTCCTGCGCCATGCAGCTGGAGTACGGCATCCGGCGGCATAACCTGGCGGCGTCGGTGATGCACCCGATGGAGCTTCTCGCGCTATCCTGCGAAAAAGGCCGGGCCCCAGGCGCGGCGGCACAGACCAGTGGAGAACGATGATCATGTTGCTTCCCAAAATGACCCGCATTCGGCAGCGCTTTGAGACCTCGCCGATCCTCGATATCGATGCGGCGCTGAGCGTTGAGCTGCAGAAACTGCCGCTTGCCGAGCACATTCGGCCAGGGCAGACGGTGGCCATAACCGCTGGCAGCCGCGGTATCGCCAATATCGTGCAGGTACTGGCCGGAATCGTCAGAGAGCTGAAATCCCTGGGGGCCGAGCCGTTTCTCGTGCCGGCGATGGGCTCTCATGGGGGGGCGACGGCGGCCGGGCAGGAGAAGCTCCTGGCCGGGTACGGCATCACCCAGCAGAGCGTTGCCGCGCCGATACGGTCCTCGATGGAGGTGGTCGACCTGGGGCTCTCACGGCTGGGCCTGCCAGTGTATCTCGACCGTCTCGCCTTCTCGGCCGACCATATCGTGGTGGTCAACCGCATCAAACCCCATACCGACTTCAAGGCGCCGATAGAGAGCGGGCTGATCAAGATGATGACCATCGGCCTCGGCAAACAGCGCGGGGCGGAACAATACCACAATGCCGTTATCGAGCATGGCTACTACGAGACCCTGATGGCCCATGCCGAGGTCATTCTCGACAAAGCGCCCATCGCCTTCGGTGTCGGCCTGGTGGAAAACCAGCTCGACGAGACGGAGATGATCGTCACCACCTGGAAGGATCGCCTCGTCGCAACCGAGGCGGTGGTGCTGGAAAGGGCCAAGGCCCTGCTTCCCCGGCTGCCCTTCAAGGCCATCGACCTCCTCATCGTCGATGAGATGGGCAAAGACATCAGCGGCACCTGCATGGACCAGAATGTCATCGCCCGCACGGTCATCAAGGTGGGCACCGCGCCCAGCGAGCCTCGCATCCGCCGCATTTTCGTGCGCGACCTGACTGAGAAAAGCCAGGGCATGGCAACCGGTATCGGCAACGCCGATTTCGTCACCTCCCGCCTGGTGGCGAAGGTCGACCGACAGGCCACCTACATGAACTGCCTTTCAGCCTGCGAGCCGGAAATGGCGGCGATCCCCCCGTACTACGATACCGATCGTGAAGTGCTGCAGCGCGCCTTGTCGACCATCGGCCTGGTCTCGCCCGAGAACGCCAAGATCGTCCATATCCGCAATACCCTGGCGCTGCATACGATGATGGTTTCCGAGGCGCTGCTCGCCGAGGTTACGGGGCAGGGGCACCTGGAAATACTGGATGGGCCTCAGTCCATGGAGTTCGACGAGGAAGACAACCTCCTCTCTTTCTGGGCGGCGGAAGTCCACTGAGGCATGGCCGCTTCGCCGGGAGAAATCGGCCCGGCATGGCGGCCAGGCAGTCATCATTGCTCGCCAGGAAAGGACATGTCATCTGCGAACGGTATCCTCTTCGACCATGGCAGAACGGCCCGCATCGGCCTGCCGGAAGCGGTGTTCTGTGAAGGCAAGCCCGAGGGGGCGGTAATCGAGCTGCTGGTGAGGTTTGCCAGCAGCAGCAGCCCGCCCATCCTCTTTACCCGTCTCGCCGTGGAGGTGTTCGCTTCGCTGGCCGGAGAGATCGCCGGCAGCTACGACTACCACCCTCTGTCGCGCACCGCCTTCCGGGAGACCTTGCCGGGGCAGGGCAAGGGCAGCGTCGCCATCGTCTCGGCGGGGACGGCCGACGGCCCAGTCGCCTGGGAGGCGGCGCGAACCCTGTCCTATCTTGGCATTGCCCACCGGCTGTTCGAAGATTGCGGCGTTGCCGGGCTATGGCGGCTTACCGAGCGATTAGAGGAGATCAACGCTTCCACCGCGATTATCGTCGTGGCCGGTCTTGATGCGGCATTGCTGAGCGTTATGGGCGGGTTGACGTCAAGACCGGTGTTTGGGGTTCCGACCTCGGTGGGCTATGGCGTCGCCGGCAGAGGCAAGGCGGCTCTGGCCAGCATGCTGTGCAGCTGCGCCCCCGGCATCGCGGTCATGAACATCGATAACGGCTATGGCGCGGCTTGTGCCGCCGCCCGCGTGGTCAATGGAATATGAAACGGCAAGACAGAGCTCAGGGTGAGGCCGGGTCCCTGCCACGGCCCGCCACGGACCATGAGGATATCCATGGTGTTCGCGGCGAGAACGAGTCCGCAAAAACCGTTCTCACCATTCGGTCCCACTCCGGGTTGTCGGGAGACATGTTTCTGGCCGGCATGTTGCGCCTGACGGAAATGGGCGGCGAGGAACTGAGCGGGCTGCTCGGCTCCATCCTCCCCGGGCTGGCCGATGCCGTGCGGCTCGACAGGGGCCAGGTGCAGGGTGTCGGTGGATGGAGGGCGCGCATGTACCTGCCGCGGCAGCACGAGCACCGCAGGCTGGCGGACATCGAGGGGCTGCTGGGCGGGAGCGCCTTGTCGGTCCGGGCCAGGGAACTGGCCCTGGCTACCTTCGCGCTGCTCGCCGGCGCGGAGGGGAGGGTCCATGACATCGCGCCGGAAGAGGTCTATTTCCACGAAGTCGGGGCACTGGACAGCATCATCGATGTCGCCTTGGGCTGCGAGCTGTTCTGCCGTCTTGCGCCCGATGTCTTCACCGTCAGCCCCCTCCCGGTTGCCGATGGAGAAATTTCTTGCGCCCATGGCATCCTGCCCAGCCCGGCCCCGGCCGTGCTGGAACTCCTCGCCGGCATCCCCCTGCGCCCCTTTGCCGGCCAGGGGGAAACCGTGACGCCGACCGCCATAGCCTTGCTGCGTTCTCTTGGCGCCATCTTCGGTCCCTGGCCGGCAATGTGCGTGCAGCGCCAGGCCCTGGTGTACGGGGCGCGGGAATTCCCGGGCGTCGCCAACGGCGCCGTTTTCGCCTATGGGCCCCTGTGCTGATGGCCGCAATGTGTCGCAGTCTGCGGGGCAGGCGCCCTTACACCGCCTCGCCGAACTTCGCCATCAGTCGCGCCTGCATGGCCTGGGCGGTCTTCTGCCGGTCGTTGCCGGCGCGGAGCCGCTGGCCGAGGAGGAGCCCCGCCGCCGCTGCCTGGTCGATTAGGCCGGGCTGTTTGGCGACATCGGGGATCATCTCGGCGGTGATCCGCACCTCGGGGCCATGCAGCATGACCGGGATGCCGACCTGGCAGGTTTCCCCATAGCCGCAGCTGTAGCAGGAGGCCGCGCCCTGCCCGGCCACCTTGGCCACGGTCTCGACGAAGTTGTAGAGGAGGAACTTCTCCATCTCTTCCGCCGGTGCCTGCCCGGCGGTGCCTCCGACACCGACGGTCACCGCCACCTTGCCCCACAGGGTGTCGCCGGTCTGGTGGCGGAACTGGAACCATCGCTCGAGAAAGGCGTGCATGGTGGCGTTGATGGTCGAATAGTAGTTGGGGGCGCCGAAGACATAGCCATCGGCGGCGACGATCTTCTCGCGCAGCCCGGCCATGTCGTCGTCGACCTTGCAGACGTTGTCCTTGACGCAGCCCAGGCAGGCGATACAGCCGGCAATGCGCTTGCCGCGCAGGGAGATCAGCTCGTAGTCGCAGCCGCTGTTCTCCAGCACGGTTTTAACCAGGGTGTAGGTGCCGGACTGGCCCTCTTTGCGTGGGCTTCCCGAAATCCCAAGAATTTTCATCGTATTTCCCTCCAGGTGAGATGTTCCGCGCAGTCTGGCGGTGGCCGTGCCGGCCAGCCGCTCTGGCGGGCAGATGGGCAAGTGTAGCCGAGCTGCCTGTTTGCGCTGTAGCGACCGCTACAGCGCTATGGAAAAAGGGCAGGCCGGCGAGGAAAATCCCCGCTCACTCCTCCGCCGCCGTGTCGTCGTCCGACGGCGGGCAGACGATCAGTTCCCTGCCCTCATAACGAATGTGGCCGCGTTGTTTCAGCACCGCCATGGCCCTTGTGACGCTGACGCGATGGGCGCCGATAAGAAAGCCCAGCTCTTCGTGAGTCAGGGGGAAATCGAGGATGAGGCCGCGCCTGTCGACCTTGCCCTGTTCCCTGGCGACGCTGTGCAGGATGCGGTGCAGGCGGTCCTCGATGCTGGTCACGGTGAGGTTGCCAACCTGGTCGGTCAGCCAGGCGATGCGCTCGCCCATGTTCTTGATGATCTGCAGGCCGATGTGCGGATGGTCGAGCAGCAGGCTCTGAAACTGCTGCCTGGTGAACCCGCAGGCCAGGGTCTCTTCGAGGCACCAGGCGCTGCAGGGGTAGTGGCTGGCGTCGCCGATCAGGTTCTCGCCGAGAACATCACCGGGTTTGCGGTATCCGAGGATGCGTTCTTCCCCCGATTCGGCGAGCTTGCTCAGCTTGACCCGACCGCCTTTGAGGAGATACATGGTCTCCGCCGCGTCGCCCTGGAGAAAGAGTGCCTCCCCCTTGTGCTTTCTGTGGCGGACCGCGGTCTGGCTCATCGCCGCCAGGGTTGCCGCGGGCAGGTCCTTAAACAGCCAGAGCTGGCCGATGCAGGCCGGGGAGAGGTTTTCGAAGTCGGCGGCGAGTTTTTCACAGAGACAGTTCATGGCATTTCCTTGGCAGTGGCTGAGGTGGGGTTCGCCGCATTCGCAGCTTCTTGGTGTTGGGGGGGATCCTGGCTGCCCCAGAGATAACCGAGGCCCTGGCCGACATGGAGATAGTGGTCGCGCGGGCCGAGGATGCCGAGGGCGGAATCTTCGCCCCAGACCCAGCTGGCGCGGACCTCGGGGTAACGCCGCCAGTAGCTCTCCGCCAGGGCCCGTTCCGCCGCGAGGTCGTCGGGGATGACGAGAGGCGCGAAGATGCGCCCCTCGCGCTGGCCGTGCTGACGGTAGTGGTGGCGGGGGCCGGCGATGCCCATGGCGCCCTGTTCGCCCCAGTGGCGATCGAGGCGGATGTCGCGGTAGCGCATCCAGTAGCCCCGCGCAAGGCGTTCCTCGTCGCCCGTCTCAGCGCCTGCGCCGAGGCCGCTGGCGGGAGGCGCTGCCGGCTGCCGCAGCAGGGGGGACCCGCTCAGCCCGTGCAGATAGAAGATCGCGGCCAGTACGAGCAGGGCGATGGCGAGGGCGCGGGGCAGCAGGCGCAGCGGAGGGGCGTGGCCGGCCGGTGTCGATGGGGGCGGGCCCGTGGCCTTGTGGCGCCGGGTCATCGCCGCCCCTCCGCCACTTCATGGCAGTGGCCGTATAGACCGGTCGCGCGCGGGACCGGCCAGTGCTCAATAAAAGGGCAGCTGCAGGACATTGCCGGCCAGGGGGTAGAGGAGAAAGAGCGCGGACACGGCTGCCAGCGGCAGGCAGGGCGCGCAGGGGCGGCGGCCTTGGGCGAAGGTCTCGAGCGCCCCGGCCGCGAGCAGGGCGGCGAGGGGGAGAACCGGCCACCAGGGCAGCGCCGCCTGACCCCGGCAGGCACTCAGGGGAACGGCCATGGCCGTTACCGCCGCTGCCAGGGCGAGGGGGGCAACCCAGCCGAGGCGCGGGGTCGTGTGCGGAGTTGGCGGGTGTGGCGAGCCTTCGTAGAGGCCCAGGCCATGCCAGACCAAGCTGCCGCCGGAGGAGGCCAGGAAATTGACCAGCATATCGCGCAGGCCGTAGGTGCGGTCGGGGTGGAGGCCCTGGAGGAGCTCGTCATGGACGCCGTAGAGGCCGCCGAGCAGGGACCCGGCCACGGTCAGCTCCACCCCGCCGGTGTTGACGGCCAGGGCATGGCGGACGGCGAGGGAGAGCAGCAGGTACTGTGCCACGTGGATACGTTTGACGGCGATGTCGGCGTCGGGGACGGTCAGGGCGATCAGGCAGAGGGCCGTGCCGGCGACCACCGCCCAGGCGTTGCGCTGCTTCCGCCCCCTGTCCCGGCGGGCCAGGAGCACCGCCAGGAGGAGCAGGACCGGGGGCAGGATCAGCGGGGCGACGGCGAGGAAGCCCGGGCCGAACAGCTCGTCGACCAGTCGGTAGAGTTGGTAGAGGTGCACAAACGCGACGACCACTAGCGCGCAGCCGAGATGGCGGAGAAGGAGCATACCGCGTCCTGGGGTGGCCCTGCGGGCGGTGCTGGCTGAGGGGGTTGCTGGTCGTTGCATTGCGGTCGCTGTCGGAGAGGTTGCCGGCCGTCCTGGGAGGCCAGGATCATCGGTCAACTGTTCCATATTTGACGGGGCATTGCAAGGCAGGGCGGGATGGCGGGCCCGGGTCTGGGTCTCTGCCTGGTCTGGTTCGCTGCCGTCCTCCGGCATTGACAATTGCAATGGCCTGCTGCTGTTCCCTCCTGCATTTTGCAGGATGGTCCGCTTGCGGCGGACAGGACTTTTGGAAAAAACAACACGAATACAGGAGTATGGCAAAGCGTTGTCCGCTGGTACGAAGGTTGCTCAGTTGTCCACGCCCATCGGGGGCAGAGTCCTCCACCCGTTGAACTGGCTTCATGGCGCGAGCGCCGGGAGACGGCCGTCGGGAGGAGGGTGGACCGTTCCGCCACAGGGCGGCAATCTTTTTTTCCAGGGAGCGAGGGTATGTTAACGAGGCTTGTCGTCGGCGCACTGCTGACCGATCTGTCGATCATTGCAGCGGCATTTCTTTATGTCGGGGCGAGAAACCCCAAAAACCCGTGGTGGGTCAACGACCAGGTGATGACCTGGGTGCTGCCGCTGATCACCGGAGGTGTCGTCGTCGGCCCCTTCCTGCTGATCGAGGGGTTGTTCTTCAGCAAGAATGGGTTGGTCATGAGCGATCTCCTCACCGCGCTGGTCATTCTCGGTGCCGGCGTCGTCTTCCTGGTGCTGATGCGCATACCCCGCCGCGTCGCCGCCTACGAGGCCATGGGCGCCTTCCTCCAGGGGGCCACCAAAAACTGACCCCCCGCCATCTTTGCTCATCGTCGCGGGCATTGCATAATGCAGTGCCCGCCCCTCAATCGAGCAGGGACTGTTTGCGCTTGCGCCACAGTGTGGTGGCGTTGATGCCGAGCACGCGGGCGGCCTCCTCCAGGGAGGAGGTGCGCAGCAGCACTTGCTGGATATGCCGTTTCTCCACTTCCGCCAGACTGAGCAGCGGCTCTTCGCCATCGGGGTCGCTCTTGAAAGAGGCGATATGCGGCGGCAGGTCGCTGCAGCCGAGCTGGGGCCGGGTGGAGAGGATCACCGCGCGCTCCACGGCATTGACCAGCTCGCGGACGTTGCCCGGCCAGGGATAGGTCTGCAGCAGGGCCATGGTCTCTTCCTCGACATCCTTGACCGGCTTGTTGTTGAGCCGCGCCTGGCGCTGCAGGTAGTGATTGACGAGCAACGGGATGTCCTCGGGGCGCTCGCGCAGCGGCGGCAGAAAGAGCTCCACCACCTTGAGGCGGAAGTAGAGGTCGCGGCGGAAGAGCCCGTCACGCACCAGCTCCTCGAGGTCCTTGTTGCTGGCGGCGATGACCCGGGTGTCGACCTTCAGCACTCTGGTGTCACCGAGGCGCTCGAACTCGCGCTGCTGCAGGAAACGTAACAGCTTGCCCTGCACTACCGGGGGGATCTCCGAGACTTCGTCGAGAAAGAGGCTGCCTTTCTCGGCCAGGGTGAGCTTGCCGACCTTGTCGCGCAGGGCGCCGGTGAAGGCCCCCCGGATATGGCCGAAGAGGTCGCTCTCGAGGAGGTTTTCCTGCAGCGCGGCGCAGTCGACGGTGATAAACGGTCCGCCGGCGCGCATGCTCCAGTCGTGGAGGAGGCGGGCCAGCAGCCCCTTGCCGGTGCCGCTCTCCCCGGAGATGAGGACGATGGCGTTGGACTCCGCCGCCTGCCGCGCCGTGGCCAGCAGCTGCCGCATACGACGGTTGCAGGTGAGCATCTCCCCTTCCTGGAAGATACCGCGCAGGCGGGCCACCTCTTTTTTCAGGGACTGGACCTGGTCGATCTTGTCGAGCAGCAGGTCGAGCTGGCCGGGGTGGAAGGGCTTGGGAAGATAGTCGAAGGCGCCGAGCTTGACGGCGCTGACCGCGGTCTCCACGGTGGCGTAGGCGGTGATGACGATCACCTGCGCCGGGACCGGCCCGGCGACGATGCGCTTCAGTACCTCGAGGCCGCTGCCGTCGGGGAGGCGCAGGTCGAGGAGCACCAGGTCGGGCTTGTCCTGCAGCAGGCGCGCCATGCCCTCCGCCGCCGAAGCGGCGGTGCTGACCGCCATGCCTCGCTCTTCGAAGTAGATGTGCAGTGTCTGCACGATATTGCGGTCGTCATCGATGATCAGGACGCGCTGCATGGCTCTCCTCCCCGCTGTCCGGGATCCAGAAGGTGAATACCGTGCCCTGGCCGGGGCTGCTCTCGGCGGTGATATCGCCACCGTGGTGCTCGATGACTTCCTTGACGATGGCCAGGCCGAGGCCGACGGTGCCCAGTTTCTCTCGCTCGGAAAACTGCGTGTAGCGCTCGAAGATCCGCGGCAGGTTGTGCGGCTCGATGCCGCAGCCGTTGTCGCGGCAGGAGAAGTGGACCCAGCCGTCCTTTTTTTCCACCGCCAGTTCCACCTGGCCGCCCGCCCTGGTGTGGCGGATGGCGTTGCTGACCAGGTTGGTGATCACCCAGGGAAAGCGCATCGAGTCGAGCTGCAGCGGCGGCAGGTCGGGGGCGATGGCGATGACCAGCTCGACACCTTTCTCCTCGGCGTGCTGTCGCAGGGGCTTGAGGCTCTCGCGGATGAGATCGGCGACATTAAGCCGCTCGCGCACCGCCGGCTTGACCACCCCTTCGAGCCGCGAGATGTCCACCAGTTCGTTGATCAGCTGGGCGAGGCGGCTGCAGTCGTCGCGCGCCGTGTCGAGGAGGATGGCGATCCTCTCGGCGCTGAGCCGCTCGCGCTTCTCGTGGAGGAGATTGACCCCCATGACCAGGGAGGTCATCGGTGTCTTCAGTTGGTGGGAGAGGTCGGCGATAAAGCGCGTCTTGGCCTCCTCGGCATGGCGCACCTTCTCGCGCTCGGCGGCGAGGATGGCGGCGTTGTGGCGGTCGTAGGCGGCGAGGTTTTTGAATAGCCGGTTGAACTCTTCGGTGAGCAGGCCGGTCTCGTCGTCGCTCAGCACCGGCATGGCCGGGTAGCGTTCACCGCCCTGGCGGGTGGCGGCGAGCTGCCGGGCCAGGGCGCGGATCGGCCTCGCTACCTGAAAAGACAGGGCATAGTTGAGGAGGACGATCCACACGATGGTCCCGAGGAGGAAGAAGAGTGAGTGGCGCTGGGCGCGCTGGCCCAGCTCCCTGGTCTCCTGCTCCGCCCGCTCCATGCCCAGTTCGTTGAGCTCCACCAGCTGGTTGAGCTCGGTGGCGAGCAGCTGGGTGAGGTTGAAGAACTCCTCGATATGGGCTTCGGGAGCGGGCGCCGAGAGCCTCGCCAGTGTCTTGCGGTACCTCTCGAAGGTGGCCAGCAGGCTCGTCACCAGGCGCTGTTCGCCGGTCTCGGCGATATGCTGCCCGCAGGCGAGGAGCGCCTCCTCGAGGGTTGCGGTGGGCAGGTCGGCCAGTACCCCCGGATTTTTTTCGAAGAGGAACCGCGTCACTTTGGTGCGATTGTCTTCCATGGCCTGGCGGGCCTGCTGCGCCGCCTTGATACTGCCGTAGTTGCGCGACATGATCAGCTCGGCGCTCCTCCCCAGGGAGTCGAGGTGGCGGGAGTTGATGGTCGCCACCACCACCAGGGCGATGACCGGCAGGAGGCTGACGAAAAAGATCTTGTTGCGGATCGATTTGCGAAACGTGCGTTCTGCTGTCATAGTGAGGCGATGGTTGTGGCAGGGGGCGCCCTGCGCTCGTCGCGGGCGGGCCGTCCCGCCATGGGAGGACCCGCAGGCAGGATAGCAGGTTGTCCGCGCGAATTCATCCCCAATCACCCGGCCGAGATGGCACGGCCGACAACTCGTTTTGATGAGGAGAGATCAGTGAAATACAGCGAGGCCCGTCCGGGCCGTATCTTTGTCGTTCGTCTTGAAGATGGTGAAATCGTCCACGAAGTCCTCGAGGCTTTTGCCCGGCAGCATGGTATCGCCGCCGCCTCGCTGCTCATCCTCGGTGGCGCCGACGATGGCAGCACCCTGGTGGTCGGTCCCGAGAAGGACCGCGAGCTGCCGCTGGTGGCCATGGAGAGGCACCTGGTCAACGCCCACGAGGTGGCCGGAGTCGGCACCATCTTCAGCGATGAGGCGGGTCAGCCGCTGCTCCACCTGCACATGGCCTGCGGCCGGGGGGATGAGGCGCTGGTCGGCTGCATCCGCCCCGGGGTCAGGGTGTGGCGGGTGATGGAGGTGATTGTCTCCGAGCTGGTCGATTGCCGGGCGCGGCGGGTGGTGGAAGAGCCCCTCGGCCTCAAGCTGCTCCGTCCGTGAGACTCGTTTCCCAGGAGAGGGCCATGCCGAGGGCTGCTTCGGCATGGATGCGCGCGGTGTCGAGCAGGGGGATGGCGGCGTCCTCCGGCGACAGCAACAGAGGGATCTCAGTGCAGCCGAGAATGACCCCCTCGGCGCCCATGGCCTGCAGATGGTCGACCGCGGCGAGATAGGTGTCCTTGGAGCGCGTCTCCAGGCGCCCGCGCACCAGCTCCTCGACGATGATGCGGTGCAGCTCCTCGCGCAGCTCGACGGGCGGCGAGAGTACGGTTATGCCGAAGCCGGCCATGGCCTCATGGTAGAAGCCGTCGCTCATGGTGTAGCTGGTGCCGAGCAGGCCGAGCCTGGCCAGGCCCAGCCGCTGCGCCTCGCCGGCCGTCGCGGCGATGATGTCGAGCAATGGCAGTGGGGCGGCTTTGGCGACCTCGGCGAAGACCTTGTGCATGGTGTTGGTGGCAATCAGCGCGAAATCGGCCCCGGCGGCGGCCAGGGCCCGTGCCGCCCGCAGCAGCTCCAGGGCGATGGTGTCCCAGCGCCCGGCGGCGCGCAGGTCGTGGAAGGTCTTGAGATTGACGCTGTAGATGAGGATCTCCGGGTAGCCGTCGTCGCCATGACGGGCGACGTAGCTCCGCGTCAGGTGGAGATAGTAGCTGACCGTCGATTCCGGGCTGAGTCCGCCGATGATGCCGATTCTGCCGTGCATGGAGTCTTCCTTGAAAAAGGGCCGCCGCCCACAGACGGGAAGAGGCCCAGGCCCCTTCGCCTGACACGCCCTGGTGGTGTTGCGGGCGGCGATGTTGTGCCACAACCACCTCTTCCTGTTCTCAGACCGCTCCCCGCAAGGCAGAGTCCGACACCCCCGCCTCTGATACCGGCGGGGAGGGGCGACGCCGCAGCCACCCCCTGAACTCCTCGAAGTCCATGGGCTTGCCATAGAGATAGCCCTGACCGAAGTGGCAGCCGCGGGCGCGCAGGAAGCCCTCCTGCTCCATCCCTTCTACTCCCTCGGCGACGATGCTCAGGCCGAATTGCCCGGCCATGAGGATGATGGTCTCGATGAGTTTTTCGTCGTCGCGGTCGCTGCCGATGCCGGAGACGAAGCTCATATCGATCTTCATGGTGTGCAGGGGGATCTGCTTGAGGTACTGCAGGGAGGAGTAGCCGGTGCCGAAGTCGTCGAGGGCGATGGTGAAGCCATGGCCGACCAGCCGGTCGAGCAGGCGCCGCGAGCGCTCGACGTCGGCCATCAACGACGACTCGGTGACCTCGAGCTCGATGGCTTCGGCGGGGAGGCCGCTCTCACTCTGCAACTGCAGCAGCTCGTCGAGGAAGGTGTCGGCGCGCAGCTGGGTCGGCGAGAGGTTGACCGAGAGCTTGAGGTCGTGGCCTTCCCCTCTCAGCCGCGCCGTTTCGCGGAAGGCCTGTCGGTAGAGGTCTCTGGCCAGCGGCATGATCAGGCCCGACTGTTCGGAGAGGGGGATGAAGTCGGCCGGGGAGACCAGCCTGCCTTCGGAGCGCCAGCGCGCCAGGGCCTCCATGCCCACCGCCTGGCCGGTGGCGAGGTCGACCTTGGGCTGGTAGAAGGGCAGGAACTCACGGTGCTCGAGACCGCTGCGGATCTTGGCGAGGTAGTGGAGTTTCTTGCGCGCCTCCTCCTCGAAGCGGGCGGAGAAGAACGACGAGCTGTTACCGTTGCTCTGCTTGGCGTTGTAGAGGGCCAGTTCGGTCCTCTTGAGCAGTTCCTCGGGGGTGGCGGCGTCGGCCGGGTGGGTGGCGATGCCGACGCTGACGGTGACGTAGACCTTCTGCTCGTCGAAGACGAAGGGTGCCTCGAGCTGATGGTAGAGTCCCTCGAGGACTGACAGGATGCGGTTGCCCGCCTCGCCTTCGTCGTGGAAGAGGAGGATGAACTCGTCGCCGCCGAGGCGACCGAAGGTATCGTCGCCGCGCAGGGTGGGCAACAGGCGGCGCACCAGTTCCTGGAGAAGGAGGTCGCCGACGTCGTGGCCGATGGAGTCGTTGACGGTCTTGAAGTTGTCGATATCGACGATGAGGCAGCCGACGCTGCCGCCCTTGCGTTGGCAGGTGCGAAAGGCCTGGTGCATGCGCTCCAGGGCGAGCAGGCGGTTGGGCAGCTCGGTGAGGCTGTCGTGGTAAGCGAGAAAGTTGATGCGCTCCTGCTGGCGCACGGTGGTGGTGATGTCGTTGAACACTGCCGCGTAGTGGGTGATGTCGCCGCTGTGGTCGCGGATGGCGGAGATGGTCAGCCATTCCGGGTAGATCTCGCCGTTCTTGCGCTTGTTCCAGATCTCGCCGCTCCAGAAGCCCTGGCGGGCGATGCTCTCCCACATCGCCTGGTAGAACTCGGCCGCGTGGTAATCGGACTTGAGGAGCCGCGGGGTCTTGCCGATGGCTTCGGCGGCACTGTAGCCAGTGATTTTTTCGAAGGCGGGGTTGGCCTGGATGATGGTGCCCGTGGTATCGGTAATGGTGATGCCTTCGACGACGTTGAGGAAGACCTCCTTGTAGATGCTGAGGCCGAGGGCGGTCTGTCGCTGTTCGGCGACGAGGTCGGCGAGCTTGTCGTTGGACTGGCGCAGCGATTGGACATAACGCTGGCAGACGCCGGCGATCTCCTCGATCTCGTCCCCGGCGCCGTCGGCAAGCAAGGAGGGCTGGCCGTCGTTCTCCTGGCGCGAGAGTTGGGCGAGCAGCCGCACCAGCGGGGCGGAGATATAACGCGACAAGACGATGGAGACGACGATGCTCGCCGCCAGGGCCACCGCGAAGAGGGCGAGGACGATGGTGCGCAGGGTTTTCATCGGCGCAAAGAAGTCATCGACCCTGCCGGTGGCCGCCACCAGCCAGCCGAATTCCTCGATGGTCGAGAAGAGGGCGATTTTTTTGATGGAGGCCCCGCTGCCGGGGTCGATCCAGTCGTAGGTAAGCCGCCCCTGACGCATGCTGACCAGCTTCTGCAGCAGCTCGCGGTTGGGGCCGGCGAGGTCGTCGATGCGCCCGGAGAGATCGGGGTGGATGAGAATGCGGCCGTCGAGGTCGAGCAGCAAGGGGTAGCCTTCCTGGCCGATGGTGATCGACAGCACCCGGTCGCGGAAGTCGGCGATATCGATCAGCTGGGTGAGTTCGTCACGATAGGCGGTCACCGAAATGATCCAGTCCCAGGGGGCAAAGTGCTCCATATAGAGAATTTTATGGCGTGGCGCGGGCTCGCCTGGGTTCTGCCAGTCATATTCGAGAAAGCCGAATTTGCGATTGGTCTGCCGCTGGCCGAGAGATTGTTCGCTGAGGTCGGCGCCGACCAGGGTGTCCTTGGGGTGGACAACCAGCAAGCCCTGCGAGTTGATGGCGTAGGTATAGCCGCTGCGGGCGATGCGCTGGGCGAGGAGGATGCGCTTGCCGAACTCCTCGGCCTCCTGCCGGGTCAGTTCCCCGGCCTGGACGCGCCCTTCCAGATCCTCGAGGAGGTGACGGTCCTGCTCGGCCAGGGAGCGCAGATAGCTGCGCACGGCGAGGGTCGCCGAGGTCTCGATGATCTGGCGCACGCCGTTGACGGTGGTGGCGAGGTTGTCTTCGAGACGCTCGGCGAGGATGTCGTGCACCAGCGTGTAGAAGATCCATGTGCTGAAGAAGAAGATCGAGAACAGCACCCCGGAGAGGATGGCGAAGATCTTATAGCTGAGCCGGGATTTCCTCGGTCGTCCCATGGGTGGCAGGCAGTGGTTGAGGTGGGTCGTTCACGGTGTGGCCGGGGCGGAGCTCGAGGCGCCCTGTTGCGGCCGGTCGCTGCGGAAGCCGCTGCCGGTGGCGCAGGGCGATCCCCCCTTGGTATAGAGCCTTTTTCCCCCTTTGTCAAAAAAAGCGACATCGGCTGTGGCCGGCGTCGTCGCAGCGCTGCCTTGTTGGATTCAGACGCAGGTCAGGTTTGTTTCGTTATCTGATCGGATGTTGCAGCCTGGGACCTTTGTGCCATTGTCGATCAAAGATGCCAGCGAGGGAGAGTCTGCAGGAGATCCGGTAAAGGATGCAGATGGCTTTTTTACTGCCAAAGAAGTCGGCAAAGGAACAGGTCTGCTGCTGTCGCTTAGGAGAAAGCTGCTCAGGTGCAAAGAACCTTCTGCGCTTTTAGGCGACCACACCAAGTATAACGAGAATCATTCCTGACTCTCTTGACATTTCCGGCGTCTTGACCTTAACTACGTCTATCGGTCCTTGAAAAATACGGAAGATCGACCGCAAGGGCCTACTATGACGAGGGCCGCCCGACGACGGCGAAGGAGAACGAGATGCTGAAGAGGATTTCCCTGAAGGCTAAACTATTGCTCGGCTTTCTGTTGACCTCCCTGGTGACCTTGATCATCGGCGGCCAGGGCTACCACACCATTTCCAAAACCACCGATGTTTTCGACGCGGTCATCAAAGATGACGTGCAACTCCTGCTCGATGCGGAAAAACTCATCTCCCTGGGGCTCACCCACCGCCGCTTCGAGAAGGACCTCTTTCTCAATATCGGCGACGCCAAACAGCAAAAAGGCTATATCGAGAAGTTCACCAAGACCAGCGAGGAGACAACCTTACTCTTACAGCAGATTGCCGAGAAAGTAAAAAAAGACCAGCATTTACCCGCAGGCCTCAAAAGCGCCATCGACAACACTCTCGCCTCTTATCGCACCTATGCCGAAGGTTTTAAAACTGTCTCCAAACAGGTGATGGATGACAGCAACCTCAATCCCCAGAAGGCGAACGGATTAATGGCCCCATATAAGGAACATATCTATACATTCGAACAGGGATTGACAGAAATCCTCAAGCAGTCCCAGGAAATGACAAACAAGGTCGTACAGGAAACCCATGACGATGGTCTCGCCGCCCGCCGCATCATCCTCTCTTTTCTCCTCTTCGGGTTGGTAATCAGCATACTGCTCGGCCTGTTCATCACCAGAATGATCACCAAGCCCCTGGGTGAGGCCTTCTCCTTTGCCGACACCATCGCCAACGGTGACTTCAGCCGTAAACTCAAACATGATCGCGGGGACGAAATCGGCACCCTGCTTGACGCCCTCAACAGTATGGCCGACAAGCTCCAGCGCACGCTGGTCGAAATGGTGCACGGTATCGGCACCCTCAATCAGCAATCCAACGACCTCTCCGGGATCGCACAAAATATGAATGATACTGCGGTCACTACCTCGCGCAAGGCCGACCTCGTCGCCACCGCTGCCGAAGAAATGAACAATAACCTCGCTGCAGTGGCCGCCGCCATGGAGGAGTCGGCCACCAACGCTTCGATGGTCGCCTCTGCCACAGAAGAGATGTCGGCGACGATCAGCGAGATCGCTGCCAATGCCGACAAGGCCCGAGGCATTGCCGGCAAGGCGGTTACGCAGGCCTCGCAGGCTTCAACCTCCATGGCCGAACTCGGCAAGGCGGCCAAGGATATTAGCCAGGTAACCGAGACCATCACCGAGATCAGCGAGCAGACCAACCTGCTGGCCCTCAACGCCACCATCGAGGCGGCGCGGGCCGGCGAGGCCGGTAAGGGCTTTGCCGTGGTGGCCAACGAGATTAAGGAACTGGCCAGGCAGACGGCGTCGGCGACCATGGATATCAAGGGCAAGATCGAGGAGGTACAAAAGACCACCTCGCTGACCGTAGAGCAGATTGAGGAGGTCGGCAAGGTTATCGCTGAAATCAACAGCACTGTCAACGTCATCGCTACCGCGGTTTCCGAACAGGCTGCCGCCACCTCCGAAATCACCAGCAATATCAACCAGGCATCACAGGGGATTCAGGAAGTTAACGAAAATGTCAGCCAGAGCTCGACTGTCTCGCAGGCCATAACCAAGGATATCAGCGAAGTGAATCAGGCAGCCCGGCATCTCGAGAACAACTCGGGTTCGGTACGGGAAAGTTCATTGAAACTTGCAGACCTGGCTACTCACCTCAACGCCCTTGTGGCACAGTTCAAACTTGCCTGAGGGCGGTTATCGCCGAAAGATTCAATGAAGAACCTTATCGCGTTGCTGCTGGCCTTCCTCTGCCTGGCATGGGGCCAGGAAAACCTGGCCGAATCGAGGATCATAACCCTGGTTGCCGATGAGTGGCCGCCCTTCAACGGCAAGCCGTGCAGCCAGAAGGAAGGCTATCTCGTAGATGTGGCCCGGGCGGTCTTCGAGGAGCAGGGCTACCAGGTCGATTATCAGTTGGTCCCCTGGGCGCGGGCCATCAACATGACCCGCCTCGGCCAGGCGGACGGCGCCATCGGCGCCTCCCGGACAGACGCCCCCGACTTTATCTTCCCCGAAGAGGAGCTTGCCCGCAACAAGCTGGCATTCTACACCAGAAAGGGCGATCCCTGGCGCTTCGCGGGCCCTTCCTCGGTGGAGGGGGTGACGCTCGGCACCATTGCCGGCTATGATTACCGGCCGTGGTTGCTTGACTATATTGCGGCCAACAGGGATAACACCAGAAAGGTGCAGATCCTGCACGGCAACGAGCCGCTGCAGCGCAATATCACTAAACTTCTGGCAGGGCGGATCGATGTCGTTGTCGACAACGAGGCGGCCATCCTCTCTGTAGCCGCCGAAATGGGCGCGCTCGAGCAGATCTCATGCGCCGGATACGGCGACGAAACATCGTTTATCTACATCGCCTTTTCCCCGGCCAAGCCGGAATCCCCGGCTGTTGCCGCGTTGCTTTCTCGGGGAATCGCCGCTATGCGTGAAGATGGACGCCTGCGGGCGATTCTTGCCAGATACAACCTCAGCGACTGGCAGTAAATCTGGGGCGTGGCTGGGGCTGCTCCCCAAGGAAACGTAATCCCCTCCGGGGAAACGTACCTGGGTGGAGGCTTCATCACCGCAGTGTTCTGGGACGAATGTTCTTTATTTTCCTGAAAGGTTGCCGGAGCACGGTGCAAACGGCCCATGGCGCCACGGCGCATCGACAGCAAGGGCCGCCTCCACCAACACCGCCTGCAGGCGGCTAAGGAAGACGAGATGTTGCAGAAGATTTCCCATAAGGCGAACCTGGCGCTCGGTCTCCGGTTGACCGCTCTGCCAACGTTGAGCTGGGAACCATGGCCACCTGGTTCAACGCCTTTCTCGACAACCTGCAGACGCTGATAAAGGAGATCTCGGTGCATGCCTCCGTGGTCGACAGTTCCTCCGGCAAGTTGCTTGTATTGCCACCCTGCTCGCCGTCAATTCACGATAGACGTCAACAACGCTTCCATAGCCTACAGCACCATGGTCATCCAGGAGATCGATCAGGAGGTCTTGGCAGTCAACCGGGCGGCCGAGGACATTTCAGGCAACAGCCATAAGGTCGAGGACAACGCCAACGAACTGAAACGGCTGGCCCATGAACTGGGGGCATTGATCAGCCGCTTAACCTTTTAAGGTCAGCTTACCCTAGCCTTGCCGATGTGAGTCTATCCTGGAAGAATATCGGGTCAACAACATCTTTAATGTTCTCAACAGGTTCGGCATATCTCCGGCCGGTTGCGCCAAATCACTCGACGTCGTCACTGCCCTTTGCCCTATCTGGCGAATATCGACGATGGCAGTGCTGACGCCGGAGATATGTGCGGCAATATTCGTCGAGACCATGGCAGTCTGAGCGGTTAGGTCTGAGCACGCTGTTGATGAGAGGCGCCCATGCCGGAAGAGGCCATGGAGATGTTGCCTGCAACATCCTTGGTGATCGAGGCCTGCTTTGCTATGGCGGCAATGGTGGCAGCGATGGACCCATTCGGCGATTACGGCGCCGTTGTTCGGCAGGAGGGTGCGCATCCGCCGGCCCGGGTCGACGGGAGCAGGAAGGTGCCGAAACCGGCGAGGGCGGTGAGGACCGCAGCTACCACGTAGGCGGGGGCGAAGCCGGCGCTGTCGCTGCCGATCATTCCCGCCAGGGCTGGGCCGACGATCTGCCCGAAGGCAAAGAAGAAGGTGGCGTTGGAGAAGGCCCCGGCCACCCGTGACCCCTGGAAGCGGTCGCCGATGGCGGCGGTGACGATGGCCGGGGCGGCAAATACCGCCAGGCCGTAGAGGGCGATGGAGAGGAGCAGGGCGGGGGTGCCCCAGTGGCTCGCCGCCAGCAGGTAGGAGAGGGTCTGCACGACGAAGACGGCGAGCAGCCCGCGGCGTCGGCCGATGCGGTCGGAGAGGGTGCCGAAGGCGAGGCCCGAGAAGAGGCTGAAGCCGCCGACCCACGACCAGTAGGCCCCGGCGACCTTGGCGTCGAGGTGGTACTCGCTGATCATCGTGGTGACGATGAAGGTACCGTAGATCATGAAGGTCGCCCCGTAGATGAGGTAAAGGCAGCCGAGGCGCAGCAGGTAGCGGCGATTCCCGGCCCTGGCGGCCGGCGTCTCCGCCAGGGCCGGGGATGCGGAGGGCTGCGGGTGTCGCGGCAACTCCTCGCCGAGGGGCGCCAGCCCCTGTTGCTGCGGGTCGTTGCGCAGCAGCAGGAGGGCGGCGAGGGCGACAAGCAGGGACACCAGGCCGAGCAGCCGCCAGCTGACGCGCCAGCCGTCGGCGGCGAAGAGCTCGCCGCACAGGGGCACGGCGAAGCCGACGAAGATGATGCCGAGGCCGTTGCCGCAGATGACCAGGCCGGCGGCGCGGCCGCGCATCTTCCTGGCGAACCACTGGGTGGTCAGGGTCATGGTGGGGATGTTGGCCAGGCCGGTGCCGATGCCGGTGACACAATAGATGAGACCGATGAGGGTGCCGTCGTCGCAGCCGGCGATGGCGAACATGCTCAGGGCGATGACCATCAGGCCGCAGCTCACCGTCAGCCGTGGGCGCAGGGTACGGATCAACGTCGGGGCGACGGCCACCGCCAGCAGGTAGCCGACAAAATTGGCGGCGCCGATGAAGCCGATGGCCCGGTAGCTGAGGTCCAGCCCCTGGCGCATGCCGGGGATGAGCACGGTATAGCCGAAACGGGCCAGGCCGATGCAGCAGAAAAGGGTGGCGACGCCGACCAGGGCGATGATCCAGCCGTAATGCAGGGAGGGTATGCGCATCGCTTTCTCCGCGAAAAGGGGGGCACCGGCTCGATGCTTACTGGCGGGAGGCGGCAGCTGTCAAGGCTTTTCGCCGCAGGGCCGATAGCCCGCCAGCAGGCCCGCGGGCGACTGCGCCGGCAGTCGGGAGTTGCCCCTTTGGCAGAGAGGTCTTTTCAGGTAGAGTGGGTAAAACCATTCCCCGCACATCGCCAGGAGGAAGAAATGCCCACCATCATCATCGACAACCTCTGCCGCGAGGTGCCTGCCGTGCCCGGGCAGAGCCTGCTCGGCTCCCTGCTGCACGAGGGGCAGCCCATCCATACCCGCTGCGGCGGCAAGGCGCGCTGCGGCTGCTGCCGCGTCCGCGTGCTCTCCGACGGCCGGGGCATTTCGCCGCGGCGGGACGGGGAGCGGTCCCTGCTCGGCGAGGAGAACATCGCCCAGGGCTGGCGCCTCGCCTGCCAGACGCATATCCTCCGTGATATCACCATCCACCTGCCGACGGCGGCCGAGCTCGACCCCGGCTGTTCAGGGCGTCGTAACAGCGGCCCGGTGCCATAATGGCGGGCGCCGGGTGTCTGGGCGGGGCCTCAAGAGGACAGGAGCAACGGCCCCAGGGCAGAGCCTGTCCGCCTCCCTGCTCTGGCCGGCCGGCCGCGCCCCCCTGGTGACGAGGAAAGCGTTGGAAAAATGCATGATTTTCCCCCGGAGCGACAAACTTTCTTTGACCCCCGGCCGCTTCGCGGCTACCATAGGGAGAAAAGGCGGCATTTCTCTGTTCCTCTGGGCGACCGCGACACGGGCCGGCGGGAAGGGGCGTGGCAATGCAGGTGACGAGCTGGCTATGAACGAGACACGCAGGGGGCATACGGCACCGGGCGAAGAGGGAGCCGCGGTCGAGCGCGAGGTGGTCATCCTCCTCAGCGACATGATCGGCTACTCCCGGCGCACCGCCGAGATGCGCCCGGCGGAGATCAAGGAGTTCATGCTCCTCTACCACCGTAACCTCAAGAAGATCGTCCACGAGGTGTGCGGGCCGGAGCAGCGCATCGAGTCCTCCGCCGGCGACGGGGCGGTGGCCGTCTTCCACCGCCGCCACGGCCAGGGCAAGGACGAAATGTGCGGCCAGGCCCTCGACGTCGCCCTGGCCATGGTCCAGGCCATGGAGAAGGGGATCATCGCCGAGACGCGCATCGGCCTCTTTACCGGCGAGGTCATCGAGACGGTGTTCGACGGCAAGGTGATGCGCTTCGGAGCGAGCTTCTCGGTGGCCAGCCGCCTCGAGGAGCTATGCGGCTACTTCGGGGTGCGCATCCTCATGGACCGCGAGGTGGCCTTCTGGCAGACGGCCTACTCGCGCTACCTCACCTCCATCGGCAAGGTGACCCCGAAGAACTTCCTTCACCCGGTCCATATCTTCTCCATCTACATGCCGGGCATCCACCACTGCCCGGCCGATGTCGACCAGGCGCAGCTGCTGCGCTTCATCGAGACCAAGAACCGCGCCGTGGAGCTGTTTTGCGGCAATGCCCTGCAGGGCATCCACCCCGATTTCCCGCTTGCCGGGCAGAAACTGCAGGAGGCCCAGGAGCTCTTCGTCGCCATGACCGGCAGGCAGGACCTGCCGACCGAGCGGGTGCTCGAGTATATCGGCAACAACCCCACCCCTGAGGACGATTTTCGCCGAGTCGGCATGAAGGTCGGCGATCAGACCGGTCCCCACCTCGGGGTGCGGCTGCTCAACCTCTCCGGCGAGTTCTTCAAGGCCCTCGACGAGGAGTTCTACCACACCCTGGTGGTCGATACCGCCTGGGAGCGCAAGTTTCGGCTGGTATGGCGCAAGAAGGACGAGCCGGTGATCCGCGTCAACGAGCCGCCGGACGGCGTCTACTTCATCGACGTCGGCCGGGTGGCCATCGTTGACGATGGGGGTCGGCAGCTGGCGACCCTCAAGGCCGGCGACGTCTTCGGCGAGATGGCCTATTTCTCCAAGAGCAGGGTGCGCAGCGCCACCGTCATTGCCCTCACCGACCTCGTCCTGCGCCGCGTCTCCGGCGACGACCTCAAAAGTCTGCCGGTGATCAGGAAGATCTTCAGGAAAATCGCCGGCAAGCGCTTCCGGCGCGAACGTTCCGGGCTGCGCCCGGCCGGTGAGGCTCTCGGCGGAGGGGAGGAAGGGCGATGAGCATGGACGAGATGCTGGCCATGCTCAAGGAGGTCTATGAGGAGCGCATGCCCTTCGACCGCCTTCTCGGCGTGCGGGTGGTCGAGCTTGGCCTCGAGGGGGTGCGGGTGCGCCTCGACATGCGCGAGGAACTGGTCGGCAACTTCGTGCGCAACATCCTCCACGGTGGGGTGATATCGGCCCTGCTCGACCTCACCGGTGGCCTGATGGCCTCGGTGGAACTGCTCAAGCACCTCGAAGGGGCGAGCGTGGCCGAACTCGGCGCACGACTGGCGCGCATCGGCACCATCGACATGCGCGTCGACTACCTCCGCCCCGGCCAGGGCGAGTACTTCGTCGCCACCGGCGCCGTGCTGCGCAAGGGCAGCAAGGTAGCGGTGGTGCGCACCGAGCTGTGCAACGACCGCGAAGTGCTCATCGCCGCCGGCACCGGCACCTACCTGGTCGGCTAGCCGGCTGGGGCGGTTGCCCCGGCCCGCTTGCGAACGGAGTGTATAGCATCCCCCCCCCCTCGTCAACATCCCCCATCGCCAGGGCCGCCTGATGCGGCCATCTCCTCTCTCCGACATCGCGACAATGCCGGATGCCAGGCAGTGCCGGGCCGTTTTGCGGCTGGCGGGCGCCGTTTTTCGCTGAAGGTTGCCGCGGCTCAGCGGCCGAGCAGCCGCGCCGCCTCGTCCACCGCCCGGTAGGCGGAGGCGATGGCGATGCCGGCGCCGCTGCGGCTGCGGATCCAGTCCTGGTGGGCGAGGATGATGCCGGCGGCGAAGAGGCGCGGGTGAAAGGGGTGGCCGTCGCCGCCCAGGGGGCGAAAGGCCTGGTCGACGACGATGCCGGCGCGGTGGATGGCATGGCCCCTGGGGTCGGTATAGCGCTCCTCGTACCACTGCGAGCGTCCCGAGGGCTGGGCCACCGGCAGGTCGAGGAGGGGCTCGCGGATGGTGTCGCGGCGTGCCTCGAGGCCGCCGCTGAGGAAGCGGCCGGTGGCGAGGATCACCGCCTTGGCGTGGATGGCAATGGTGCCGTAGTTGTCGCCCAGGGTGAGGTGGGCGCCATTTTCGTCGAGGCGCAGATGCTGCACCTTCTGCTGTGGCACGATGGCTACCCCGTGCTGCGGCAGAGCTCGCGCGAAGAGCTCGCGCAGGCGGATGCCGGGCACTGCCGGCGGCATGGTGGGGACCTCGAAGAGGGTCAACCCGGAGAGCCGCTGCAGATCTTCCAGGACCAGGTCGGGGCGGTGCATGCCGAGGAGCGCCGGCAGGCCGACGGCCGGGGCCGTGCCGGCCGCTTGTCGCAGCATTTCGGCGAGCTGCTGGCGTATCTCGGGCACCTGCAGGGAGCGGGCGGCGATCTCCGGATAGAGCTCGCCTCCCCTGCTGCCGGGAAAGGCGAGGCGCGCCGTTTCGAGCTGCGGCCAGCGCTGGCTGAGATTGGCCACCGCCTGCCGGCCGCTGAAACCCTTGAGCCCGTGGAAGTCGACGATGACGCAGGGGCTGCCGGATGCCATCAGCGCCGGACCTGCGGCCATGGTGGCCGGCACTGACAGGGTCGGCTTGACCGTGCCAACCGGGGTCATGATCTGGAGGTTGTTTCGCCCGACAGGGGTATAGGCGAGGCCCTCGCGGCCGAGGAAGTCGGTGAAGAGAGTGAAGGCGCGCTCGATAGCGGCTGGGGCGATGCGGCTCAGGGGGTGTTCTGGTTCGCTGCGGCGCAGCTCCTCGAGGGCCTGCCAGGGGTCGTCTACCGCATGAGCCGTCCCCTGCAGCTTGCCGAGGAGGTCGAGGTAGCCGGTGGTATAGGCCAGGGCGCCGGTAGAACCGGCCATGGCCATGGTCAGCTTGCGTTCGAGGGCGAAGACGGCGGCGGCGAAGCCGGCGATGCCGGTGCCGATGATCGCCAACTCGGTGGTGATGGTGCGGGATTCCTCGGGCATGGAGGCTTCGGGAAGGGTGATTGTCGGCGGCATCATCTGTCCTCCATGTCCAGGGTGTCGAGGCCGAGCAGGCCGCAATGCAGGGCCTCGGCCAGTTCCATCTGCGCCGCCTGACCGCCCCACACCACGGCGCGCTGGCCCTTGAAGCGCTCGTCGAAGAAGCGGCGCATGTGGTGCAGCCCGGAGGGGTCGCGGTAATAGCCGCGGTCGTAGAGGTAGGAGCAGATGCGGATGCCGCAGAACGAGCCCTGGCAAGGCCCTTTGCCGGCGCGGGAGCGCAGGGCGATGGCCTCGAGGCCCATCTGCTCCTCCTTGCCGGGGGCGGCGTCGACGATCTCGTCGATGGCCGACTGCGGCACCATCTCGCACTCGCAGAGAATCATATCCCCCGGCTTGCTCTCCTTGAACCAATAGCGCGGCGAGGCGCCGGGCTCGGTCCAGCGGCAGGCGGAGCCGTGGGGCAGGGGCTCGAGGGCGGTGCGGCAGGAGGTGGTATTGCCGAGCCTTTTCGCCACCAGGTCGGAGGCCTTTTCCGCCATGAGGCGGAAGGTGGTGAGCTTGCCGCCGGTGATGGTGCAGAAGTTGCTCAGCCCCTGCTCCTCGTGGTCGATGAGGGCGAAGCCGCGCGCGGCGTCGCGGTCCCCGCCGCGGCCGGCGGGCTGGAGCAGCGGACGCACCCGGGAGAAGGCGCGGATATAGCGGGCTTCGGCGAGCATCGGCAGCATCGCCGAACCTTCGCGGATATTGACCTCGACCTCCTCCACCGTCGGCCGGGTACTCTCGAGGTCGTCGGTGCGCAGCGAGGTGGTGCCGAGGATGGAGACCGTGCCGCCGGGGACGAGGATGTCGCCGTCGCCGGGGCGGCGCAGGCGGTTGACGACATGGCTGGCGAGGCGGTCGTGGGTGACCAGCAGGGTGCCCTTGGAGTAGAGCAGGCGGACGTCGTCGCAGCCGGCGAGGCGGGCGATATTCATGGCCCAGGCACCGCCGGCGTTGACCACCTGCAGGGCGCGGATGGCCAGCGGACGGTCGTTGCGGCGGTCGTGGCAGAACACCGTGGCGATGCGGTCGCCCTGGCGGGCGAAGCTGACCACCTCGGTGTGGGGGAAGTAGAGGCTGCCCATCAGCGCCGAGGCATGGGCGACGTTCTCCAGGGCGAGGCGGAAGGGGTCGACGGTGGCGTCGGGCACCCGGTAGGCCTGGACGAGCCGCTCGCTGAGGTGTGGCTCGAGTTCGCGGGCCAAGGCCGGGGCAAGGGGTTCGCAGAGGATGTCGGCCTGGGCGCAGAGGGCGGGAAAGTTTGTTGCGAAGGCCTCGTCGTCGCCCTCCACCGCTACGAAGAGGCCGCCGCAGTCCTCGATGCAATGACCGGCAAGACGCTTCAGCAGCGCCCCTTCGCGGCGGCACTCCCGCGCCGAGTCGAGGTCGTTGGAGACGTAGCGCGCCCCGGAGTGAAGCAGGCCATGGTTGCCGCCGGAGGCCCCGGCGCAGAGGTCGCGCTTGTCGATGAGAATGGCGTGGATACCGCGCAAGGCGAGGTCGCGCATAATACCGACCCCGGTGACGCCGCCGCCGATGATCAGCACCTCGGTTTCGAAAACGGCCTCCTGGCCACTGCCGTTTGCCCTAGGGGTGACTGGCTGCATAGAAAGTATCCTCTCGAAGGGGGGGGGCTGGGAGCGTGCAGGAAGGGAGCGGACTATTCTTATTGGAGTTGTAGCCCTTCTTGCTACGAATTTCAAGTGAAATTTACTATATTTCAAGTGAAAGAAAAATATGCTTAATTCGAAACATGGCATTTCGCCACGCGGAGGCCAGGCGGAAGGAGACCAAATGGGTATACAATGGAGTTCACCTGGTGTTTACTATTGACATGCGTATGTGACAATATGTCAGATTTCCTGTCAAACACATAAATTGATATATCATCAAATTAATAAGGAACATTGGTTGGCATAGGTGAATGCCATGTCTTTCATCATGGCCATGGAAAGAGCGATATGGCGCAGTAATGAAGGAGCGTTACCAATGCCAGGAAAAGCGGTGTCGGCGATGGCCTGCAAAGCGGCAGTTATGTCTGCCCGCGGCGGGGAACGGGCGGCGATTACCGCAGGGCACCGCCATGTTCACTTTCGGGGTGACGCGCATTGACGGCTGTGGCCGGCGCGCATCTCGATGTCTGGGGTGGCGCTGCGGCGGTGGGTGGGGCGTGCTGCCGCCTGGTGCAACCAGCCACAAGGACAGCTGCCCGGACTCGGCGCAGGTGGAGAGGGCCAGCCGTCATGGTGGACTTTGCCGGACAGATCGTATATGCGACACGGCGGCTGCGGAAAGCTGGGGAAGAATGACGCAGGGGGGTGTATAAGGAATACTCGCTGCTGCCGCAGAGATCGTCCTCCGGCTGAGGTGACATCCGTGCAAGGGGCCGCCGCCGGGCCAGAAAAATTCCTGCCGCCTGTGGCCCCTCTCTTGCTAGTGAGGCAGGGCAGTCGCAGCGGCAGGAGAGCCGTGGCGCAGGGCAGGCGATGCGCAGCCTGCCCCCTTCTCCGCCCGTCCTGGTCACTGCCAGGCGAGAAGGGTTTTGCCCGGCAATTCCTGCTCCCGTTCGCGAACCAGGCAGTCCTCCGAGGGCAGAACAACCATGAAGACCACGCAATGAAGAGCTTTCGATTTTCCGCCGCGGCCCTGCTGCTGCCAGGCCTGTTCGGCTTTGCCCTGTTGCTCTCCGCCTGCGCCCCGGTGGGGCCGGACTATGTGCCGCCGCAGCTGACCGCGCCACCGGCGTGGAGCAGCCCCCTGGACGAGGGCCTGGTGCAGGGCGAAGCCACGGATGCGGCGCTTGCCCGCTGGTGGGAGGGTTTCGCCGATCCGCTGCTCAGCAGCTATGTGCGCCGCGCCCTGGCCGGCAACGAGCAGCTCGCCCAGGCCCGCGCCAGCGTCGTCGCTTCCCGGGCGCGACGCGATCTGGCGGCGGCGGGCCTGGCGCCCGACGCCTCCCTTGGCGCCTCCCTGTCGCGGCAGGGGGGGCTGGAACAGGGGGCCGATCACAGCACCCGCTACGGGGCGAGCCTCGACAGCCTGTGGGAGCTCGACCTCTTCGGCGGACAGCGTCGCACCGTCGAGGCGGCCGAGAACCGTGTCGCGGCAAGTGAGCTGCAGCTGCGCGATCTCCACGTCTCCCTCGCCGCCGAGGTGGCCCTCGCCTACTTCGAGGTGCGCACTTTGCAGCGGCGACTGGCCATCGCCAGCGACAGCCTCGCCGCCCAGGAGCGGCTCCTCTCCCTCACCGCCGCCAAGCGGCAGGCCGGGTTGGTGGGCGAGCTGGCCCTGCAGCAGGCCCAGGCGCAGACCGCGACGGCGAAGGCGCAGCTGCCCGTGCTGCGCACCTCCCTTGAGCAGGAGGAGAACGGTCTTGCCACGCTGCTCGGCCTTGGCCCCGGCTCCCTGCGCGAGGAGCTGCGCAAATCGGCTCAGCTGCCGCAGCCGCCATCGCTGGTCGGGGTGGCCCTGCCGGCTGAGGTCCTGCAGCGTCGCCCCGACGTACGCCGCGCCGAGCGGCTGCTGGCCGCCCAGGTGGCCGAGGTCGGCGCCGCCGAGGCGGCCCGCTACCCGACCCTGCGCCTCTCCGGGATCATCGCCCTCGACGCCCTCTCCCTGGGCGACCTCGTTTCCGCTGCTGCCGCCACCTACGCCATCACCCCCAGGGTTTCCTTCAATCTCTGGGATGGTGGGGCGGCCGTGGCCAACGTGCGCCTGCAGTCGGCTCTCGCCGAGGATGCCTTGGCCGCCTATCGCGAGACGGTGCTGGCGGCTCTGGCCGAAGTGGACGATGCCCTCATCGCCACGGTCCGCCAGCGTCAGCGGCAGGAGGCCCTGGAGGAGTCGGCGCGGGCTGCGGGGCGGGCCCTGGCCCTGGCCGAGGTCCAGTACCGAGCCGGGCTGGTGGAGCTGACCACGGTCCTCGAGGCGCACCGCACGCAGCTCTCCGCCCTCGATCAGCAAGAGACCGGCAAGGCGGCGCTGAGCGGCAATCTCGTCAAACTTTACAAGGCCCTGGGGGGCGGATGGCAGGCCGATGACGGCTCGACCGCCCCCTCCGGCGAAGCGGGAAAACCATGAGCACGGAGAAGCAACAGAACGGCAGCGGCGGCCTTGTCGGGGATATCCTCGCCAGGGAAGGCCAGCGCGGACGGGGCAAGGGCCTGCGTCGGGCGCTGATCGCCCTGGCCATCCTCGCCGCGGCGGCCGCCGCGGTCTATGCCCGCTTTGGCGGGGAAAGCACCGGGACGCCGCGCTATGTCACCAGGCCGGTGGAACAGGACGACATCACCGTCACCGTCACCGCCACAGGAAATTTGCAGCCGACCACCCAGGTGGTGGTCGGCAGCGAGCTGTCCGGCACGGTCAAGGCGGTGGAGGCCGACTACAACGACCGCGTGCAGGTCGGGCAGATCCTCGTGCGCCTCGACACCACCAAGCTCGCGGCGCAGATCCTTCAGTCCCAGGCCAGCCTGGCCAGCGCCGAGGCCAAGGTGCGCCTGGCCAGGGCGACCATGGGCGAGACTGCCCAGGCCCTGGCACGGCTCCATGAGGCGGCGCGGCTCAGCTCCGCCGAGGCGGTCTCGGCCAAGGACCTCGACGCGGCCGCGGCGGCGGCGGAGCGGGCCGCCGCCGAGTACCAGGTGGCCGTGGCGGCGGTGGCCCAAGCCGAGGCCACCCTGCAGCTCTATCGTGCCGACCTCGCCAAGACCGAGATCCGCTCGCCGGTCAACGGCATCGTCCTCAGCCGCTCGGTGGAGTCGGGGCAGACGGTGGCCGCATCGCTGCAGGCGCCGGTGCTTTTCACTCTGGCCGGCGACCTCGCCGCCATGGAGCTCCATGTCGATGTCGACGAGGCCGATGTCGGCAAGGTGCACAAGGGCCAGCAGGCAACCTTCGTCGTCGACGCCCACCCCGAGCGGCGCTACCCGGCGGAGATCGCCGAGGTTCGCTACGGCGCCAAGACCACCAGCGGCGTGGTCACCTACGAAACCCTGCTGACGGTGGACAACGCCGACCTCAGCCTGCGGCCGGGGATGACCGCCACCGCCGAAATCGTCGTCGAGAAGGTGTCCGGAGCCCTTCTGGTGCCCAATGCCGCCCTGCGCTACACCCCGAAGAGGGAAGGTGTGGAGCGGCAGGAAAAGGGTGGCAGCATGCTCGGCAAGCTCATGCCGCGGCCGCCGCGACCCAACCGCAGCAAGGAAGTGGGCGGAGCGGCCAAGCGCCAGCAGCGGGTGTGGGTGCTGGAAGACGGCCTCGTGCGCCCGGTGCCGGTCAAGGTTGGCCAGAGCGACGGCACGCGCACGCAGATCCAGGACGGCGCGCTGAGCCCTGGCCAGGAGGTGATCACCCAAGAGGAGAGCGGCTCATGAACGGCAGTGCCGATCCTGTGCCGGTGACCCCGCCGCCGCTCATCGAGCTGCGGCAGGTGGCGAAGGTATATGGCAGGGGTGCCGCCGCGGTGCAGGCCCTCCGCGGCGTCGATCTCGCCATCGGCCACGGCGAGTTCGTCGCCATCATGGGGCCGAGTGGCTCGGGCAAGTCAACCTGCATGAATATCCTCGGCTTTCTCGATACCCCCAGTTCCGGCACCTTTCTCTTCGACGGCCATGACGTCGGCGGCCTGTCGCGCGACCGGCTGGCCCTGCTGCGCCGCCACTGCCTCGGCTTCGTCTTCCAGGGCTTCAATCTCCTTGGCCGCACTTCGGCCAGGGAAAACGTCGAGCTGCCGCTGATCTACCGCGGCATTCCCGCCGCCGAGCGCCGCCGCCGCGCCCGCCAGGCCCTGGATCTGGTCGGTCTCGCCGGCTGGGAGAAGCACACCCCGAGCGAGCTCTCCGGCGGCCAGCAGCAGCGCGTCGCCATCGCCCGGGCCATCGTCAGCGAGCCGCGGGTGCTGCTCGCCGACGAGCCCACCGGCAACCTCGACTCGGCGCGGAGCCGCGAGGTCATGGAACTTCTCAGTCGCCTCAACGTGGAGCGGCGCCTGACGGTGATCATGGTCACCCACGAGCCGGACATGGCCGTCTATGCCGGGCGTTGCATCACCTTCGTCGACGGCACGATCGTCGCGGGCGAGAGCGCCGGGAGGGACCTCCATGCTGCGTGAGACCCTGATGCTCGCCCTGCGCGAGATCCGCCGCAACGTCATGCGCTCCATCCTCACCATCCTCGGTATCGTCATCGGCGTTGCCGCGGTCATCGCCCTGGTGACCCTCGGCAAGGGCGCCACCGCCCAGGTGGCGGCGGAGATCGGCAGCCTCGGCAGCAACCTCCTCCAGGTGCGCGCCGGCCAGGGCTTCCGGGGCCCCGGCGGGGTCAGCTCCGCGGCCAGGCCGTTCAAGGCCGAGGATGCCCTGGCCATCGCCCAGCAGGTCAGCGGCGTTGCCGCCGTCGCCCCCAACGCCCAGCGCAATGGCCAGGTGGTGGTTGGCAACAGCAACTGGTCGACGACCGTCACCGGCTCGAGCAACGACTTTTTGCCGGTGCGCAACTGGACGCTGGCCTCCGGGCGAGCCTTCACCGACAGCGAGCTGCGCGCCGGCCGGGCGGTATGCATCCTCGGCGCCACTGTGGCCAAGGAGCTGTTCGGCGGCCGCGACCCCCTCGGGTCGAGCCTGCGCTTCAACACCGTCACCTTCCAGGTCATCGGCGTCTTTGCCGCCAAGGGCCAGGGCACCGGCGGCAACGACCAGGACGACTTCATCCTCGTGCCGCTGCGCACCCTGCACCGTCGCCTGGCGGGCAACACCGATGTCGGGGTCATCTTCGTCTCCGCCGAGGATGGCGTCTCCACCACCCGGGTCAAGGAGGACATCGAACGGCTGCTGCGCGAGCGGCGGCGCATCGCCGCCGGCCAGGAGGACGATTTCTTCGTCCGCGACATGCAGGAGGTGATGGCCGCCCTCACCGGCACGACGCGCATCCTCACCACCCTGCTCGGGGCGGTGGCGGCGGTCAGTCTGCTCGTCGGCGGCATCGGCATCATGAACATCATGCTCGTCTCGGTGACCGAGCGGACCCGCGAGATCGGCATCCGC
>CALGIJ010000027.1 GCA_937915545.1 uncultured Desulfobacterales bacterium | reverse complement strand
CGTCGTCCTCGTCGTCCTCGTCGTCCTCGTCGTCCTCGTCGTCCTCGTCGTCCTCAAGTTCGTCGTCATCGTTATCAAGGTCGTCATCGTACTTGAAGGACCCTTTCTTTGATCCTGCCTTTTCGATGGCCCCTTTTTCTTTGGGAAAATTCTGGATTAAATCCTCATCTTCTTCGATATCCGAATTGTCTGTATTGCCGAGAAGGAGATCATCATTTGAATTGTTAACAGCCTTTATATTTGTATGCTTAATTGAGCTTTGCTTTAAGGTCATTAGTTTCCTACGTATGTAATCATCGCCATTGAGGTCTACTGTATCGTCTTGTTCAGCATCTGGAAACTCTAACTCGTTTAGCATCTTATTGAAAAAGTCTAAAGGCCGTTTCATTCTGGTCTCATTTGTCAGGTTAGATGGCCCAACTAACTGTAGAGTTTCAACAATCGCAATAATATTTGAAATAAGTGCACAGGTAGTTTGTACGTCTAATGTGTCTCCCATGTCGTTGCGACATTGCCCGAGTGTCTTTACAAAAACTGAATATTTATCCAAAATATATTCAGTCGAGTTAACAGCAGTCGTAACTTCTATTTCTGTGTCTGGCCTGGTGTCCATTGCTAATTGAAGATCCTGCCAGCCACCAGAGTCAATTATACTTTCAGTTTTTTCCTCCTCTTCGGTAATTTTAATAAAACCCATCTGTCCGTGAGCTAACAGTTTTATACATCCAAGGAATGCCCCAACCGCTTCAGTGTTATTTTCATTAATGTTAAGATTTATCTTGTTGTCGGATAGAATATCTAGAGTAGTTTCGAAACTGTGAATTTTGATAATCTTGAGTAAATGACTTTGTGGAACTAGCTTGAATATAGGATAGCTTTCAAAATCGATAAATTTATCTATTTTCATGGCTCTTTCAATAGTACTCATACTGACATATGGGAAATAAGTTTTTAAAAAACCTTTGAATGTTCCGTGTGGTAAAACTTGCTTTAGTTCATTGCAAGTTTTTCCAAGCCGTTTTACGGCTTCATTATTTGTTTTCCCCATATTTATATAATACATATATGCTTCTCTAAACTGTTTAATGAACAACAAATCGATGTCTTTTATCTTTCTATTTCTATCAATTATGCTGCCATCAAAACCGATGTTTCCCCCTGGCCTTGGCTCACGTCTGTTACCAAAATTTGAATACATAACTTAGTCCTCCGATAATGAGTTGTTTGTTTAATGGCCAATGTAACCATCATCCTGTGGGTATAATGTTACTCATGGACAATACTAATGTCAATCAATGTAAAGCAATAAAATCCATACAATTCAACAGGTTACGACGTACTGCGAATCCGTGAAAAATTGATATACTACTGTGTTTCTTGCTTTGAGTGGAACTTTGAGTTAAAAGAACGCATATTTTAAACAATCACAAAACCGCAGCCTAGGTAACAATATGGTCAAAAAAATGCATGTTACGCCAAAATTAAGTTTTGGAGAGCGTCGAAAGCGGGAAAAAGCGATTGCCAAAAATCGTCATTTAAGAATTGATGACGGCAACTATTCAGAGGAAATGCGCAGTAAAGATGGAGAAGTTGCCTACGAGAGGTTCGAGAACCATTTTCGTGACGATGAGGCTTGTGATGAAAGATTATTAGAGTATCTTGGTTGGAAAGAAGTGGAAAACAGTGATCATAAAAGAGGGGTAGTACTTGTCTTCAAATGCGATGAAGTGCTTAACAACGCTTGCGCCTCTGATGAGGCTATTAAGCTTCCAAGAGAAGAAGGTTGGCTACCGTATACAGGAAAAGTTCGGTGGGTGTATCAGTGTAAAAAGTGCGGATCGCAATTTAACCTTTACACAGGCACTATTTTTAACAGCAGGAAAAAAACAGATATTTGGATATGGTTTTTATGTCTTTATACAATGTATTTACTTGATGGGAAAATTCCTCGTTCCTGGTTGAAAGAAAAATACGTAAACTATCTTATCAAGCAAGAAGTTTTAGTTAGTTCACATTACGACGAAAAGAAAAAGGTGTATGAAAAGATGATTTCTGAAAGAATTAAAAGGATAACATCGAAAATATATAACAATCTATTTTGTGATAATACAAAGACTGGAGAGTTTGCATGGTATAAAAATCTAATTTATCTTGAAAAACCACCTCTGGGAATATCGTTTACAGAGTGGCAAAAAACTCCGTCTGAGTATAGAACAAAGTGGAAAATCGCTATAAGAAAAAAAGATTATCCAACTAGGAAAAAGGAAGTTATAGAATGTGCCGAAAGCGAAAGGATTAATGAGGTATATTGTTTACAATATTTCAAGATAGAAGGAGCAGTTGAGATTGGTGACTGGATACTCCAGATTAAAATAGTTCCAGATAGTGAAAATGGTTATTGGTTTAATTGGTTGCATGTCGATAGAATTATAAAAACAAATCTGGTAAAATCAGAGTGCAAATGGCAAGCAATACAGTTAAAGAAAATGCCAACATATCATTATAGACCGTTTCGTTTAACTAACAAATTTAAAGAATTAATTTCGACTGCACTGGATGCTTATCGAGATAAAGATTTTATAGATATTGTGCTAAATGAAGTAATAAGTTGCCCCGATTCCATACTCCTCAATATAGCTAATGAATTTTGATTGTGTCAGAATTTTCCTTGTTAAATAATTTGCTTACTGTTGAACAATATATCAATTACTCAGCCATTTCTGTAAATTATCAAGAACGATATGATGCTGCCATCATCAAATTGTTCTTTTTAAGAGTATCTGCTTTGGATGCTAATAAGTGAATTAGATCATGCGGCAGATCGTTGCATTAGAGATTTATTGATTGAGGCCGTTTGCTGAAGATAACTCCGTCCAGGGTTTTCAAAATATTAAGGATGTTGAAAGGTCAGACTAAAGATCCGATTTTCAAAAATTAATCAAGTTGAAGCATAGAGTCTATTTGGATAATCATGTTTAGATCGGGAAATTACTTTGTAAAAACATTAAAGATTGATGCTGAGGTGATAAAAATAGTTAAATTTCCAAAAACTAAGGAAGAAAGACAAGATTAGCAAGGGAGATTGTTTTTAACCAAAATAAAAGGTAAGTCCCTCTGGCTAAAAAAATAAATGTGATCCATCCTTAAAATAGTTAACCATAACAGATTGTTCAAGGGTCGGTTGTTTTTTGACTATATTTATTTCAAAGAGGCTTCCTATGGATTTTTACGACCATTATCACACTCTGCATCGTCAAATACTAGAAAGTAATAATTGCCAGCAGCTTGAACTTATGGAAGAGATTCGTAGGATATTTGAATTTTATTTTACCCAGTTTAATACAGCTAACTCCGTCATTAGGTCCGAACAAATTCAAAAATCAAACCTTGAAAATAGTATTAAACAACTAAAGCAGGAAATGGAGATAGTTTCTGAAGAGCTCATTTCATTGCGCAAAACCGAGTCCGATTTGAATAAAATGATTGGAAATCTAAATATAACAAAAAGAAAATTGAAGAAGGAAGTTGAGAATCTTGAGTCTTCATATAAAAGCAAGGCGATAGGTAAGGGAATATACGAAACAAGGAATTGCGAAGTTACTCAGGTACTTTTAAGGTTGAACGAATATGTTACAAACAACAGATGTAAGTCAAAAGAAACACTTGGGCAACAAGTTAAACAAAAGATAACGGCTGCTCTTAAAATCTGTCGAGGTTCAAAGTCTGTTGAATAGCTAAATAGTTTGGAATGAATCAATTATGTACTGGTGGGATTCTTGCGAAGACTGACATGTGAAGGTTCATGGCGATGACACTAAAGGGCACCGAGAAATCGCTGGTGTGAGTTGGCAAGACTTTAAACTGCTGATCGGAGAGCACTTCAGGCGAGAGGGGTTCTCGGCGAAGGAGACCGCAAGGGGGGCTGACGGTGGTGTAGATCTAATCCTCAAGAAAAATGGTGCTACCTATATAGTGCAGTGCAAACACTATAAAGCTTACAAAGTAGGGGTTAAACCTGTCCGGGAGTTACTCGGTGTTATGGCCAGTTGTGGTGCTGCTGGTGGCTATGTCGTAACCTCCGGGGAGTTCACTGGTGATGCCATAGATTTTGCGAAAACTAACAACATCAAGCTCATCGATGGGAATGATCTCAGCAAGATTTTGAAAACAACCCCTAGACCAGCTCAGCGTCATACACCTGAACAACCGAGTCAGAGAATGCAGTCACCAGTAACCACTGATTTCATCAAGCCTAGTACTGCTGGAGATGAACCCAAGATTTGCCCGAAATGTGGAAGCCCCATGGCTATCAGAGTTGCTCGTAAAGGGAGTCATGCCGGGCAGAAATTTTTCGGTTGCACTGGCTACCCAAAGTGCAAGTTCACGCAACAGTTTGAGTAAAATGGTGGTCGACGATTATCGTTAAGAGAATGAGTGATATCATAACGATTTTTATCGTTGGTTTTGGTCGTATATTTTGGAAATATGTTGCCTATGAAAGAGTCTTGGCAAGGATCTCTAAAATGATGTCATCTACCTGTATATCATCCCATCCGGGGTGATTCATAACTCATTAGAATAACTAATAAGGCAAATAGCATGAAAGGAATATTGATCACCAAGGGGGTTACGCCTGGATTTTTACCTGGTGGGATAAAGTTATTTGACGACGCATTAGGTACTCGAAAAATGAGCGCAACAATGTCTCTGCATTACGATGTTGTTGGTGTATGGATCAGAACGGCATTAAATTCACTGAGAACCGCGCGATTGGCATGGAAATCTGCAAAAGAACGAATTTCGGTAAACGTTGATGATGTTGCAGTGGAATTACTTGAGACAGATTTCCAGCACTCCATGATTGTTGTTGTTGGATTTGCGATTTCAGTAGATGCCTTTTATGCAAGGCTTTCTCAATTCAACGGCAGTCCTCACGCCAAATCAGGTAATTTAAGGAAGGCTCCGCGGTATGCCCAAGTCGCAGAGCAATTCAGGCTTAGCTATAAAGTGGACAACAAGATATTTAGTTCTATTCGATTGGCTCTAAAACAACTGTATGAGTTACGGGATCAAGCCGTGCATCCTTCAGGTAAACTTGCCCCTGCCGTATTGTACCCAGAAATTGATCGTGGCGTTGAGGTGCGTTTTGAGCGATTTAGGTCTAAAGTGGTCAGTGTGGTTGCACAGGATAGCATGAATATTATTGATTACCTAACGAATAAGTCAGAACCAATCAACAAGAAAGTGGAAGCATTCAGCAAGGTCACTGGCAAAGAACTTCAGTGCATAATCTCAGAGTATCCAGACATATTTACCGCGACGCCACTTCCGAAACAGAAAATTCCGGATATGACATAAAATATTATAGGGCATCTCAAAAAGATCTCTCAGAATATTTCGATGAGGCACACTTCGGGTTACTCCACCCAGCTTAAAATCCGAGTGGATTTTTTTACCGCATGAAGGGCAAACCATAAGCACTCCACCGACCTTCTTCGGGATTCGCAACTGTTGGCCACTGTTTTGGGCAACTTTTTTCGATGTGATCGGTCATTGTCAGGTTGGAAAAAGAGGTGTCTAGTCTCTGAATGGGATTAAGCAAAATTTAACAGCGATACCAGCGAAGAGACATGCAGGATAATCCAGCATCAATTTTTTCAATTTCAGTAGTCTTGACCGGTACAGTCAAATAACCGTTATTCTCAAGGATTTCAATTGTACGCTGATACCCTGCGCTTACGAGAACAGCGTCGTTGATCCTCACAACATTTGCCGCAGGTTCCTCCCCATCAGGAATCTGAATCTTACGAAATCCTTCAAAGAGACCTGATTGCGCCATGCGACGGGTGACCAGTATCGTCTCTCCATCCAAAAGAGAGCATTCGGTTTTGAAATGGAGGACACCGTCTGGTGTGTTCACAATCTTGCCGTTATAACCGAGGATTTTGAGGCATTGGATAAGTCCGGTTGCTCCTGCAGAATCAGTCCTTTTCGAAAGACCAATGAGCACGGAGTGAGGTGTCACTAAGATATCGCCGCCATCAGCATGACCGGGTTGTGGCAACTCCAGCACAGTATCGAAAATGTCTTGTAATATTGGGGCAATCTCATTTGTTTCACCTTGACGCGAGGTTGCTCCAGATCTCAAGAGGATAGCTCCTTCGGAAAACACTAGCGCAGGATCCTCAACGAAAACTGAATCCGGAAAATCTATGAGCTCAGGTAATACCGTGACCTCTATCCCGAGTGATTCGATGGCTGTTACATATGACTCATGTTGCAGCTTCAATCTGGAGTAGTCTGGGTCACCGTTATCATTGGTTCGCAACCCACACACAACCGACGCCGAGGGGTTTCTCACAATTGCTGAGTTAAATCGATAACAGGGTCTGGATATGTCCATTCGTTCCTTACTTCTTTCGACCACAGGATAAAGAGGATTATGCAACAATCAAGGTTATCATGGACAAGGTCTTCTTTCAGATCCCGTTTTTGTTGTTAGGAATTTGAAATAGCAGAACTCCCTGGATACAGAGCCATCTAATATTTAAGAAAATTATTAGGTTGCTGAGATTTTGACTAGCAAGGTCAACATGAAAAACACCGGTTTATCCGGTGCAATTTCTGATTGAAATAAAGTATAGTGTTACCTGGATTCTCTTTTCGTCTATTTTTTCTCGTTTACATAACACTTATATCAGCAATCTTCGGCGAAAACTCAGGGTCCAAAATCGCCATTTGTCGACGGATGTTTGATCGTAAATCAATGGCGGGCTGTAGACAGAACTCCCCAAATTCCGCTAAAGTGACCGTCTCCAGGTTTGGAAATAGGAGTTTGAGGTAGCCGCAAGCCAGACGCTGGACGGCCTGGGTGTCTCGCAGGTCGCCATGGGATTGCATGTGGTCTTTTACGTATGTCATATGCTCCTGGCTTGCCCTAAGGGAATACAAAACCTCACCGAAGTAATCAGCACGTAAGGCAAAAGACTGGCACAAAGAAGTCGATTGTATCCTAGGAAGCTCCCAGCCTGGCACTAGGGCGTGGAACCGGTCCAGAAGTGCTGTGGCTTCATGGCCGTTGAGCCACCTTGGCAACTCGGTAAAACAATTTTCATCCCTTGGTCGCCCATCTACTATTGGAATATTGCCCAAGATAACAAATCCGGCATCAGAAGAACCATGGAACCCCATGACCCGATATTCCCCTGATTCCAGATATCCTTTTAAGGCACCAACTATCTCGCCTTCATTGCTCAGCTTTATGGTTTGGATTTCGTCCAAGATAACAGCATTAAAATTTGAGATGATACCAGCCTGCTGGCGGCTCATATCGTAAAAGAGCTGGGCACGGGTAACGACACCGCCGCTGACCAGCCAGGCGTGTCTTGATAATTGGCTATAAATAAACGACTTTCCTGTTCCCTTTGGAGCTAGCTCCATAATATTTACCCGGGGCTCGATGAGCGGTAGCAACCGGGTTAATATTAACAGCTTCTGTCTGGTCGAATATTTTCGCTCGTCATAGCCCATAGTCCGGGCCAGCACTGCAAGCCATTCTGCCAGGTCAAACTCTTTTCTCTGAGCCAGAAAATACTCAAGGTCAATGCTTGCCGCCTGCATCGGATTAAAGTTTGTCATGACCACATCGTACTTGTCTTCTTTCTCCTGGGACGGCATCCAGGTCAGAGTGCCACTCCCCCAAACATTACCCATGAGCAATAAAGGATTGGCGTCAACTATGGAATCAAGGACAATGCCGTTGAGGTCGAGGCAGGGGATTCTCAGCTGCAATGTCCCCTTTGTTGGGTGAACCTTTACGCTGAATGAATCCAAAATTTTCAGCGGTGTACCGTTCCGGAGGTCATACATCAAGGTCTCTTTCTGCTTTTTATCCGGTAGGTATTTGGCGACAAACTTCTGCATTCCATCGCTGTTAATGCTCCCGGAACCATCGCTATAACGACTGACTAACCAGTCAGAGACAAAAGCCGGAATGGTGCGCCCTGTAAGGCCAGCTTTGGCAGCCAGTCCTTTATGAACACATACATCCGGGAAAAAGCTGGTTATCTTTCGATCAAGATATTCCTGCTTTATTTCATTTTCAGATATCGAAGTCATCGTCAAAATCCGTGGACATAGCGCCTTTGGTCGGCACTTTTATTTTTAATCTCTTTTCTGCTTCCCCAGCCATGCTCTTAACGCGATAGCGAATAGAAAAATCGATATTATTTTCGCCTATAGTAGAGGCATTGAAAGAGGAATGAATTTTCTGCGTATCATTTCTGCCAATCTTGATGGGCAGAAATGAGCTGGTTACTATTCCAGAAATTTCCATTTCAACTACTGTTACGGCATAGCTGTTTGGATTTGAAATATTCAACAAAACCTCATTCTCAGAGCGTTTCCGGTAAATATCCCCCCCAAATGAGAAGCTAAGAGATTCAAAAGCGGTAGGTTTTTTATCACTGAGCACAAACCAGGGCACAGCCATCTCCTGGGGCGAACACCCCCCATGGGTAGCACCATGAGGACGGCTGTTAAAACAGGCATAGCCCCGGGGCACAATCATTTCTTCGTTTAAACCGTAGAGGTCCGCGTGCAATTTCCACACATGCTGGGCTGGCAAGTTCTCAATATGTTCAGGTTTATGGCCGGAAAGAGTGCGTGTTTTGCTAATTTTATTGGCAGTAACCTTGATAACCTCCGCATCCTTCGGAAGAATTGTATAGCCGTGGTCGCTGCAAATGACTACTTTGAGAGACTTGCCATACAAATCCTTAAAATCTTTTAGGCATTGCACAATTTCATCCGCCTGCTGACGAACATAAAAACTATACTTTCGCTGCCTTGAGAACTGTCTAAGGTCGGAATGTAAATATTCCCTATCTAGCTGATTGTCTAAATATAGATAAATTTTGGCGGGCTCTTGGATGAGCTCTAGTAGGGTGCCATCTTTATCCGTTTTTGAGCGGATATCCTCTCCCGAGAACCCTAGGCAACTCTGCAATAACTCTTTATAGAATACAGCACTCGGTTTTTCATCCGGAATCTGTGATTTCATCTTCCCTGCCACCAAGACTGGCTTGGCAATTTCAGTTTGTGATGGCAAAAAAGAGAAAAAGGGCGCAGGTTCATCTAAAGGGAAAAAACCATTGCTCTGCATAATGGGCAACAACTCTTCGCAGGCACAGAGGTAGTCAAGACCGTCAAAGACAACCATGAGAATAGGTTCATCGACGCTACAGCCTTTAAGTTGAGAGATTTGTCGATACGCCATGCCCTCGCCATTAAACAGCAGCTCCTTTTTGTAGTGTTGCAAAAGCCACTCTTCAAATTTCTCCATATATGGTTCTGTTGCGGCTAATTTGCCGAGCAATGAACAGGAGTTGTAAAAGGGCAGATATTCATCTGCCAGCCATCCCTGCACCTCGGCTACACTGCTGCTCTCAGATAGAAAAGATGGCGCTGCAGCAGGAATAAGTTGCTTGGCCAAAGCCGTGACTCCGGGGATACTGAGAGCCACTATGATATCAAAAACCGAAGGGCTGAGAGCTTCACCAGCCTGCAGCTGTTGGCGAAGCTGTTCCAGGAGAAAGTTTGCTTCAAAATCCAGTTTCCCAGAAATGAATGGTATTGCTTCGGCCGGTGATATCTTCCATTTTTCCAATAGAAAATTCCTGGCAAAGACAGCTATCTTTTCAGGAAGTTGCAGAGAAGAAACGAGGTGGGGAAGCTGGCTACGATTAGGAAATTTGGACAACTCAAACCAAATATCATCCTGCTGTAACCAAGCCGATATTTTGCTGTCGGGGAACAACGATAATTGTTGCTCCCAAATGACAAATTGTGCTCTCTGAAAAGGAGCTTCCTGCAGCCAGGATAAGAATTCTGATTGCCCAGGGTTCTCTCGATGCCACTTCTGGAGGTGCTCACTTACAAGATATTTTTCCAGTGGGTGCAGCTGTTCTTTGTCACGGTCTGTGAAGAAAGCAAAGAGTGCAGATAGCTCTTCCTGCGAGACAGAAAAATTATCTCCCCAGATTTCACCTAACAGAACCCGCTTTAGCCACCTTTCAACTGTCTCATTCTTGCTGGGTTGCCCCTTCGCCTTGTTTAGTAAATCCAGCTCAACAACCCACCCAGGTTCCACCTGTAAATATCTGGGCACAGCGGATTGGTGCAGCTCCGCGGCAAGCATGGCTACTGGATCGAGAACCTGCTTCTTTGCCCCATATTTATTTGCAGCGTCAAAATGCCTGAAAAGAATCTGGTTGCGAACAATAACTCGCAAAGGATCTCCAGCCTCAAAATGCGCCTTTATATTGGCGAGCTCATCTTCGAATTGATCAGCTTCGGTTACAAGTCTATCCGCCTTGGTTGGCTGGTAGAGTTTGTATGGGTCGCAGATGATTTCAATCATAGGCCCTATGCTCCGAAGACATGCTTGCCAACAACACGATAGATGATTGCAACTTTTTCCTGATCATCCAGCCCTTTCCCCAACTGTTCCAGGGTTGAATTCAACATATTTTCCAAGACAACACCATTTGGAGACAGGGAATCCATTATTTCGAAGGTCCGCACCTTGTTTTGGCCACTCAAAAACATGCTGAGGGTACCCTGGCCTGGTGCAGGAGGATCGAGGTCTGGTTTTGGGTCAGGGGCAGGTCTTGTTGGCGGCTCAAAGGCATCGACAAAATTCTTGGCAAACTCGAGTTTGGCCCCAAACTTGACCACCAGATCGTCACCCCAGCATGAAATAGGCAGGCCTGTCATCTTCTCCGCAATTTTCAGCAAGGCATCGTCATTAAGATCCGGGCTTTCCCGGCAGATATTGACAAGGTTGGCCACCTCGCCAACATAGACATGGTGCTGCTTTTCCTGGGAGAGCCCTGTAAACCAAGGAGTAAGCCCATGGCCTGGGTTCGACTCTTCTCCGAAGATATTGACATACTCAGCAATGATTCGTTTTTTCAGATCTTCAAGTAAACCTTCAAACTCTGCCTTTATTGGGCCAACAAGACCTTCAACGTCCTTTTGCTGCACATTCTGGTCCGCATCAAAAACATACTCGAAAGCATCTTTTAGGAGGATTTGCGGTGTGTCTGGTTCCAGCTCGGCGAGGGGCCGGAAGATGTGATGACGCAAGACATCCGCTTCGTCAGAAATTTTTTTTGTCAGCTGGGCATATTTGGGTAAGGCACGGTACCAGGCACCAACCACCTCTCCAACTTTTTTCACCCTCTCAAGGGGAGGGTCCGCCGGAGTAAGCTCAACATTAAACAGTTTAGCTAGACCATTAGTCAGGGCCTTCTGGTTGGAGCTAACATTCACATACACCAGCTTGTATTTTTCCGGCGCGGTGAAGACTTTCTCTAAGGTTTCATTTTCAATAACGTTTATTTTTTCTACATGGTTGGCATTACGCTGGTACTCAAAAGAGATATTGCCATAAGCCAACTCATTATGGGCTATTGCTGCAAAAAACAGAGGCATGGCCCGGCACGGCACTCCAAAAGGAGGCTTGCGTAACACCCTGACGAGATTATCCATCTTTACCGGCTGGCTGCGCGCCTTCTGGATATATTTTTCAATACACTCCCAGGTCTTGCTTGCGCCTTTGAAAGCGGAGTCATCAGGCTTTGCAATAACATACTCTCCTGCCTGATTTTTCCGCAACAACCCGTTACTCTTGAAAACCTGGTTGATGATATGATTGGAATCTGTAGCTGTCTCGTTCCAGAGTTTCTCTGCCGCGCCTTTGCTCACAAGCTTGATAATGATATCCCGACAGTTTTTCCTGTAACCCCAGTTGCCGCCAAAATCATCCAAAGTCAACTTGGGCTCATGGATATTAGGACAATCAGGAAATACCTCGTACATTACCTTGGAGGTTAATTTCTTTATTTGCCTGGAGTTCAGCACCTGTTGTGCTTGCCCTTGCCATATATAATCAAGCATTTGCTTTTCAGGGGAAAAGAGGTCACCAACAGTATCTGAAAGCTGGGTTGATTTATCGTCATCCCACACCCGCCACTCCTCGTGCAGTTCACCTCCCTCGGCATAGAGGCTAGCCTCGTTATTCTTCAAATATGCAAGGGCTTGATGTTCTCGCAAGATTTTGAAAATCTGCACCGGTGCTTTAGGGATAGCCAAGACCACTTGGTTATATTTTGGATCAGAAAGCTCAGTTGCGGCGATTGTTTTAGCCTCTGTAATTTCACTGCTACTTGCGCAGAGGACCACCAGAAGTACTCCATCTTGGTAGTTCCCTGTTCCCAGGTTTTTAGTCAGGATATGCAGGCTCTCTTTAAGCTGATTCATACTGATTGGTTCAATCAGCAATTGCCGCACTACCCCGTACTCATCACCATAGCTCGTAGCCTCATAACTTCCATCTACTGGTAATCTCGACCAAAGCGACTTCAGGTACTGCACAGGACTTGGCCCAAGTTTTTCAGGGGTGTCATTGAGCAGTTTACCCACCTTCTTCATGAGTGACTCAGTGGCGCTGCTCACTGCAGGTCGATAGGAGCCATCAGAGGGCAGTTTTAATAAGATGTGATTCTCATTTTGCAGATCAGAGTGACGGGCCAACACCTCTCCAAAGGACTGTTTCTCCTGATGAGGGATATCAAGTGAATAGGCTAGGATCTCCTCCGTCACCTTGAATCTGGCCGGGTTGGTTACACGAAATACAGAGACTGCCTTGAGGATTCGTAAGCCCAACTCGTCATCACCATCCAAACGTGTCTTGAGATGTTCAAAGTCTCGATAGATTGAAGACGTCCGCTCCTGCTGTTTGACATCTTTGGCGAAATAATCCCATAATCCATCAACTGTAAACATCGGTGGATAGGGTGCCTCTGAATCACAAACAGCCTTGGCCAAGTAACGGTTAAAGCTGCCAGGCTCATCTTCACAAAGGCAGGTGAATAAAGTCCGGTTATTCTGGGCAACCTTTTCCGAAATTGCAGGCAGGCTATACACCGACATGGGATGCAACGGGTAGGTCCCTAGAACCACTGTGGCCTTGAGCTCATCTGGGGTAAAGCCAGTAAAATATTTCAAGCGGGCGGTTTCCTGTACCAGAGAGTCAAAATAGGCATTATGGTTTGTGGTCATCAACCCCCAGCCAGGGGCGGACGTATCAGCCACAATAACTCCATCAATGAGCTGAAAGGTCTCAACATCAGTGCTTTTCATGATGTATTGCTTGAAGCGGCCTTCGATCTTACGCAAATCCTCCTCAAGTTGCTGGTTATTGGCTCCCAGGGCATTCATGGAGATATCGTGATATTCCTTCAAGGATCTATGGCAGAATAGGTAAAAATGAAGCTGATTTTCGCCGCTATCGTTACAGCACTCAGCAAATCTCTGTAATACCTCTCCTTCCTTGCCAGTTGGATCCTTGACCACCTCTCCCATTTTTTGGCCGAACTCATCCCAGAAAACGACAATCCCGGCAAAGCCGTGCTGCGCTTTCAAGTCTTTTACCACCGTGGAGTAAAACTCATTGGGGGACAGCATGGTGGTATATTGAAAGTGGCTACCGGCAGAAAAGGAGGGGTGAATGGCCCTAAATACATCAAAGGCCTTTTTTTGGTAGTTCTGTAGCCTGGTCGTCAATTCCTCCACTGACATGCGATTTTGTTCGATGAGATTGTTCGCAAGTTCATTCTTGAGCAGGGTGTAACTTTCTGGAAAATTATTCTTAATTTCTTCAATTCGTGCTAGGGCCGCATCAAAGGCTGAGGAGGGCAGCAGATAATCTAGACCTTCTGCCTCAAGGGCCTGACGCAAACCCATAATCAAGCCATCGGCAATATTTCCCTCATCACCGTAGAGGGTAACAACAAGGAATTTCTCCGGCACCAATTCACGAAACTGGACCAAAACATCCTTTGTATCTGGTTCCAGTTTCTCCATGACCCTTTGCAGCTGCTTTGTTTCCAGGTTGCGGACAAAAAAGTTGAGCAGAACAAGGGCCAGGTGACTTTTTCCGGTACCATAGGTGCCCATGATGATCCGTGAACGCAGGTCACTGGTGGGGTGGAGCTTCTTTGCCAAATCTAGGATAATTTCCTTTGCCACCTCGGTTGGGATAAAGCCGCCAACCTTGTCCAGGTTGTTGCGGTCATTCTGCAAGTTCACAGCCGCCTTAAATCCGGGCGATATATGGATAAAATCACTTAAATTCTGGGTTGTCATGCCTGCTCTCCACTCATTATTAAACGGGTGCCCCTGTTATTTTTCTGGTGCCCAAATAAGTCCCCTGTTGTTGCCATCTATCTTCTGTAAGCCACTCAAATCCTCCTGACAGCTCAGCATCAAGACAAGAGGGTGCTTGGGTTCGCTCAAGAGGATATTTTTTAAAAAAACCAGCCGCTCATGGTCGGGCCACTTGGCATAAATCGGTTCAATATCCACCGCAATTGTGGCCTGGGTATTCGCCATCTCGTAAAGCTTGTTGCGGATATCCTGCCAGATAAAGAACTCATTCAGCCTACCCTTGTAGCTCTCTTCAAAATTGATCACCTGCGCCTCGGTACTTTCGGCAAATTCGCTAACAAGCGACGGAGGGAATAGGCTGTCCTGGGGGGCTTTGATAATAATCAGCACCTTGTAACGATGCTCCCGGTACTGGTGATATTTCTCCAGCAACTCTTCATAAATGGCCATGATGATCACCTACGAAAAGAGAGGAGTTGCCTGGCCGATTATCTTTTCGACCTCCTGTTTCCCCATGGCAAGAGCATCCATGGGCTCTTCTCCATCCAGCTCATGATAAAAGGCGCTCACCATGACCAGGGCAGGGCAATCCATAATTGAAATGGAGTTCAGCCCAGCAGTATGGCTGATCCAGGCCACCTGCTTTTGATAATACTCGCCAATGTCAACCAGCAGGCTGTCAAAGTCCTCCCGAGTAAGCCTGAAGATGCGTCCCACCCCCCCTGCCTCCATGAGTTTTTCCAGGTGAACGGACTGACGTTCTTGCTCCATGGCCCAGTCCAGCAGGGCGTAAGCAAGAATGGCCTTGGGCAGAGGGGGGGCATCATGTGTCTGACGAAAAAAATTTCCCTCATCATCGGTCCGCCAGAAGCCAAACTCATCACCGAGTCGTGTCCCTTCAAAGACCTGTTTGAAGGGGGAGAATATCAGCTTGTGAAAGACACTGTCAGTCATGGGCTTCTCATGATTGTCATCCCAATAGGCCCGCACCGCTGTTTCAAAATCATCACGGCTGAAGTTGTCTTGGCTGAACTCGTTACAATAATAGGAATAGAACCAGGCCGGGCTGCTTGCTTTGGCAAGGTTATAATGCAGGAGCCACCAGATACCATCCTCCTCCAAATTCGGGTCATGCTTGGCTATTATCTGGCCCAAGGGGGTGAGCTCGAAGGCTCCTTTTTTCTTGCATACAAGTCCGGCAGATTCCGCCCAGGCCCGGGCTGCACCGACCTTAAGCTTGCCGACCCGCAATAGTGACTGTGCTTTTTCCACGGCTTTAGGGAGAAACAGATCGGGGTTATCTGGTAATTTTTTTAAAATGAGGCGTAGCCATGCTTCTTCAAAACCAAATTTATATTCAGCCATTATTCTTATTTGAACCTTTATAGTGGAGTGATTTCCCAATAGGACACTTGTGTGATACGCAATCTAAACAGCTAATACATCTTGCATCATCTATTTCAAAACTACCCTCTGAGTTTAGCGCCTTGATTTTACATTTTGCCCCACAGGCACCGCAAAACAAACAACTCTGCAACTTCTTGAGCTGCTTCTCCACCCGCTGCTGGAAAATCAGCCGATATTTTTTTACGAGATAGTTGATCCGGATTGCCTGATCAACATAGCCCACCTCCACGCTGGCCAAAATCTCATGGGTCTTAATGTCATGGATGAGGAAACTCTCTCCAAAGTCATCACTGCTCACCCTGGACTGTGGGCCAAAAGGCCGAAGGAAATGCCGAACCAGACGGATTTCACCACTTAGAAGCTGATACATCACCGCATCATCGGAGAGCTTGCACGGTTGGGACTCCAGGGCCGACTTGTAATGATCCAGACCACGGCCACCTGCCCGCGTTCGCCACCCCCATTGTACAAACACTTCCGGATTAGCATGTTGCATTCGCTGGGCCTGTTTGTGGAGAAAGGTTTGCCATTTCTTGCCCTTTTGCGGATAGCGATCACTAATCATCTCCTGTGACCACTCGCTATTAAAGGGGCAGTAAAGGCAGCCAACCCGCCGAAATCCTTTTTTATAGGCCTGGTTAATCGGTAACTCATGGAAAAGGAGGTAAAGCCAAACATCCAGGTCAGTCCACTCTAAAATTGGACGCGCCAAAGTTTCACGGGCAATTTTGTGCTTACCAGACACACGAGGGTAATTAGAACGACGAGAAGACTCACTTTTGCGCACTCCATCAAAGGTCAAGACACCCTGTTCAGGGCTCATAGAGTCAATGAGCTTGGCCAGGGGGTTGGTCTTGTGGGTAGTGCAGCACCAGCGCAGGATGCGACTGGGCGGGCCAATGGTCTCTGCCGTCTGGAAAAAATCCAGCTTTGACTCGCTTTTGATGAAAGGAGTCAACGGATGTTGCTGCTGAAAGTCCTTAATATAGGTGTAAGTGTCTGGAAATTCGATGGTGGTATCGGCGAAAATATGGAGGACATCACTACGACCCAAGCCACTCATCACCAGATGCGAGACCACGGTGGAGTCCTTGCCTCCGGAAAAGGAAATCAGGGTTGTTTTGTTGCCATGTTCGGCCACGGTCTGGCGGATGAAGTCCTCAGCCTCATATTGTAGATCTTCAATATACTTTTTATTGGCTTGCTGCAGAGTAGTGAGCCACTTCTTTCTGCTCCGGGCCAGGGGGGTTAATTGCTGAGCCTCAGAAGTGATGGTCACTTGTTCTGTATTGGCCGCTAATTTGAAGATCAAGACACCCTGGCAATAATAGGCATAGTGCCCAGGGGAGACCCACACTTCCCCCTCTTTGAGCAATGGCTGTATTTCATCAGGTACTAGTTTTTTGAGGTACTGGATCTCCGGTCTAAACACCGGGACCAAGGTGGCGGCGCAGAGATCACGGCCAACCGAACCACAGGCCAGACACTTGGGGGCAAGCAGATGGACATGGCAAGTGTCGCACCAATAGGTCCTTTTTCCGGTTGGCTTACTCATAGCTTTATCTTCCCCCGTCTTTTCTTCTTGATTGAGATGGAGGGCGAGTATTGCTCTGGCTCTACCTCTAGTTGGTCCCGCTCCAATTCACGGCGTGGCTCTGCAACGTGCGGCGGTGGCGAGGCAACAGGAATTGCTTTGGCCGGGCTGATCCTCAGAAAATAATCGTCAATGGCCTTGAGGATGGTGATAAGCAAGGTGTCCCGTGTTGTACTTTCTTGCAGCACTGAGACCAAGAAGTCGGACAACTTTAATTTGGCACCATTTTGTGAATAAACTTGGAAAAAATCGGTATGTAAAAAGCTTTTTAAGGGCTCTTCGCTGGCTTTATTTTTTATATCTGCAGGTGGCAACTCGGCAATGCGGCTCATCACCGAGGAATCAAGCTCCACCACCAGCCCTTTCTTGTGGCGGGAACGGTAGAAGTTATAAAACATGTCCTTGAGTTTATAGAGGTAGATGGAGCCATCCTCATCCATGCTGCGGATAAAGATAAGGGCCATGACCAACTTATACGAGGTTTTATTGCTGCTCACCAGGTAGTTGGCTAAGTCTGCCACCGGCTCTGGCAGGAGCTTGATAAGCCCTTGGCGGGTTCGCTCCTGCCAATTCTGCAGCCGGTCGTAAAAGCCATCGCCTATGCTGACAAATCTCGTCTCAACCGTCAGAGAGGAGGTGATATTACCTTCAGTGAATTCACCCTGCAACTCCCCAAGAATTGTTTGTTTCTTTTGCGGCAGCCCCCTTTCGTCAATCAACTGTTCAATGGCGGTGGAAACGGAACGGTACCTACCCAAACCCCATGATTTCAGGCCATAGGTCCCTCGGTTGGTGATCTCAATGGAGTCGTAGCGCATAACGGCGGCATGGAGATTGTGATCTGAAAGCCCTTTGAAATTTTCATTCGCTTGCCGGATTCCATTGGCTATCTCCCGAAAATGCATGGGCTCGCCATGGCTCTCCAAGACCTGGCAGACAACATCTTCAAGATTGTCACAATACTTCTCCCGCCACCGCTCATAAGGGAGCACCACATCGTTATGGAGCAGCAGAAGACCATTGCTGTTATCCACTAAGCGCTCAATAAAGGCAGGGTAAAATGTCGCTACCGGATTGCCTGCAGGGCATTGTTTCTGGCAATGTTCACTGAGCCGGGCGGCGACAACCTGGGTATGGAACGATTCAGTGGCCTCGAAATCAAACTTCTGCAACTGCTCCTGTGGCGCATTGCAGCTCTGGCATGGGCATGGGATTTCCAGCAGATCGTCAGCCTGCTTAAAAACAGCATCTGCTTCCTTAAGGAGAAGGAATTGCCCCAAAGCCAATGGAAATGGTGGCGATGCCCATTCATAGTGAGCCTGCAAAACCGTGGACAGTGTCTCCAGCTTGACCAGTCCACCACCTTGTAAAACAAGAGCATCGAGTTTCTGCCAAAAAGAACGCAGCCTATCCAGATTTGCCTTTATGCGCAACCTATCCAGCCCCTTCTGGAAAATCTGCCGGGCACGTTCTCTGGTAATGCCCAATTGTTGGCCAAGCTCCTCCAAGGTCGGAACCTTACCGTCAGTAAAGCAGAACCTTTGTTTAAAGAGCTGTTGATCTCGTTTGCTCTTCACGCATTGGCTGACGAAATATTTTACCATTGCATCATAGCTTGAGTAGTCAACGGTGTCCTGCTCTTCCCCTTGACCATCGGCTAAACAGAGCGAACGGACAATGTCCCGTAATTCTTTCAAGCTGTTGCGGCCAAAATTCTTAGTATGCAACAGCTCGTCACCAGGGGTCAGTATGACCTCGCCAATTGTTTCCAAACCGAGGACTTCCAGGACATTCGAGGTACGATGAGAAATAATCAGGTCTGAGAGCTTTGTTGATGCCTGAAAACCCGGGTGCATATCGGCAGCAGCTAAGCCTCTGAACCTTTGTGAGGAGAACAACGGCAGAATAGAGAGAGAATGTTCAGTCGGTGGCAAGGCGAGCTGTTCTAGCTGAGCGCCACCTGTGCAGAGTTCACGAACCACATTTTGCAGTTCCCTGAGACATTTTTGACCGAAATTTGATTTCTTGAGAAGATCCGACCCTGGCGTCAGCATCACCTCGCCGATTGTCTCCAGCTGTAGCTCCTCAAGAATATTGGAGCTGCGCACAGAAAGCGCGAGGTCCTTGTTTTTTAAATGACCTTGGAAGCCAGGAGGAAGTTGATCGGCTGAAAAGTTTTGTAGACCTTGCGAAGAAAAAAGAGGCAGTAATTCAATAGATGATTCTGGCGGCATCATCATCAATTGATCTTCTGGAGGCAAAGGAGGCATAAGCGCTCCTTCAGTGTAATTAGCTTTCAGAAAATTTAAGATTTCCCGAACAGTCTTCCTCCCGCAATTTTGGAAACTGAGCAGTTTTTGTTCTGAGAGAGAGGTGAATTCATCAAGGGAAAAACAATTTTGCAAGAGGACATTGGTGGCCCGGACAGAAAATTTTTCATTTTGAACAAATCGAACAAAATCCTCACGGCTGTTGTGCCGTGACAGAGTATTTTCGTCAGTTACTCTTTCTTGATTTTGTATTGTTTGTTGTTCCATGGCTGAGACTCTTTCTTGCATTTTGAGCAATTTAAAGCTGTTTTAACATGTTATTGAACAGATCTGTATATCTCCCCCAATGAGGGATGCTATGCAGAAAAGAGACATCATTCTTAATGACCTTTGTTCAAGTTCTTGCAAGCTCGTGATATTATCAAATTGTAAAAACAATAACAAGAAGTTAACGACAGAAAATTATTTTGATATCTTAGACGGCACATTGAGCATCAAATGAAGAGCAGGTGTCCATTAGCAATCATTTGTTTCGATTGAACTTGAAAACTTGATGTTTTTCCTGAAAAAATCAAAATATTTCCGATTCCTAACAATATCACAGCCATTGCAGAATTGAGCCTATCCATGAGAGGATAGATCTTCATCCTGTAAGAAAATTGGATATCTCCGTCCAGCCCTTCAAATTAATGCAGTCAAAGGTGTATGAGGGAAAGGTTAACCAGCTTTAGGCATACGCTGGCTTGAGATGTTTCCTGAAAGGATAAAAATGACTATTTTCCTAAAATTGCACTAATATGGAGCAACTGGTGACTTTACCTTACCAAAGATAATATTCAAGAATCAAAGTGATCAGCGTTAGATCAAATGACGATTCCTACAGCTAAAGCCATTTCAAGTCGATTGCACTGACATTAGCCTCCGGGAAAGCAAAATCACGCTTGAGGTGTTTTACGCTAAAATGTTTTGCCTCAGGACTAATAATGCTGATCAGAATATCATCTATCGACCGAAAATGTTCTCTGCACGATTCTTCTGATTTGTAAATGTGGCTAGAAGCTTGATAAACCAGCTCCGATCCAATGTGATAGTTTCCAGATCCGTAGGAAAGCGCTTCCTCCATCACTTCCCGATACTGCAGTAGCATGCGATAGCACTCTTGCAGGTCGCTAATGTGTTTTTCTCTCTGTGGTCTTTTCGAGATAAGATTTAAAGAATTGGAATAACGGTATTTGTTGTTAACACGGATAAAGCTGCCCGCCTTGAATTCCAGAACACTGTTGATTTCAAAAGCCTTCAAGATCGATTTGAGTATTTGGAGGCGGTACAGTCGAGGGGGATTGCTCTGGAGTTTTTGCTCTGACCAATCCTCTAAGTTGGGAGTTAGAACTTTGAGTTCAAGGTAGCAGTTTAGTAAGTTTCTGGCCGAAACAGTGCCTGATGGAAAATCAAAACAAGTAAAAGTTGGGTCTGCGAAATTGTTCATATCATCGATTAATGTTTGTCAAATATTGGTGAGCATTGCAACGGTTAGATCATCCCTTCAATCCAGATACCCTTCGTCAGCCATAGAAAGTGTTGTTTCGCCGACGATGAGATGATCAAGAACGCGTACCTCGGCAACCTTTAGGATGTCTTTAAGTTTTTTTGTCAGTTCGATGTCTTGCTCGCTGGGTGCCGTTAATCCTGAAGGATGGTTGTGAGCGAAAATGACTGCAGACGCGTTCAAAAAAAGAGATTCTTTCAATATTTCTCTGGGATAAACGGTCGTGGCGTTGACTGTGCCGCGAAACAGCTCTTTGAACGCCAGTATCCGGTACTGGGTGTCTAAGAACAGACATGCGAATACTTCGCATTCATAAGTGACGAGTTTTTGGCCTATAGCTTCTTTCGCATCGGTCGAGCCTCGAATTGCAGTCCCCCGACGTAAGCCGTAGCTCAACAACCGTTTGGCTTCCGAGATTATCGTTTCCTTTGGTGCAGGCAAATACCTTCCCTTGTCGTTGCGAACATAAATCATATTCGTACCTTTTGTGTGAACAGTGGGTTGCGGTACAGATGGTATGTTATCTCTGGGAGATGGCGATCGACAGTTGCTTACTGAATTTGACCAAGGACAATTCGGGGAGGGATGCTACCTTGCTTCAAGGTATAAGGTTGAAGTGAACTCGATCAAAACAGTCTTTCCTTCCTCAAGATTCAATGTGGTACAGGTTTTCCGATTGATGAATCTGGAATGAATTGAGTCATGCAATTTCAAGCGATTGGGGGAAATTCCCTGCACCACAGTCCAGTGACTGCTCGTCTTGGTGCTATAAACGATTATTACACATCGATGATTTTCGTTATTATTGAGGAAATTCTGAAGATCAGACCAAAAGTCAGACAGATCAATGCTTTCTAGGTTTTTGAAAGGTCGTTTAAAGGTGACTCCAGGGTTAGCCTTTATCGCTTTTCTTAACAGTTTCGCTAAGTCATCGATAGTTATGCCATTAACCAGGAACTTTGCTGATTTTTTTGATTTGAGCTGAGCTCTTATGATGTTGAGGAAAAGTTTCTGCCACTCCTTAAGGCTCTTTCTCTTGGAAATCAGCTTGATGGCGTTGATGATGGCATAAATTCCACACAGTCCGTCCAGATCGCCTTGGCTGTACGGTGTCATCAGAAGCAGTTAATGAGAGGTACTTCTCTTGCCGGTACCACTGTCCAATGCAAATCGTTGTCGATTTCAACGAAGCCAACCTTCACCTCCTTCAGTTCAGAGAAGGAAATATACCCCCACTCTGCATTGACCATGTCGCCGTTGAGTATGGTGTAGCCGAAGAAGAGGTCATCGCCGTCAAACTCAACAATGTACCAGTCGCATCCTCCGATGAATAAATGCAGGTGGACGAGTTTTTCCGCTAGAGGGGTAGACTCCGTCTCATAAATTCTGGGAATGCTCGATAGTTTCGATTTGGTCGGTGTGTTCCACATAGTATCCTCCTTGTTGATGATGGAATGGCCTCGACGAACTGAGGCCTTGAGAAAAAGATGCTGTTTGTAGTCGGATTGCTGCATTGGTGTCATTGTTGACCTGCACCGCGGCCCTTACTGAAAACGCCACTCAGCTAATGACCTTTTACTTGTTGGTCGAGAATGGGTTCCGGGTGGCAAAACGACAATGGTCTTATTGTAAGTCAGGCGCAAGTCACGACAAAATCGAATTGGCGAGGTTGTGGTTAAGTTCCGGGAGAACGTCTGCATAGAGGGCGGTCATGTTGATACTGGAGTGACCGAGTTGCTTCTGAACGAATCGAAGGTTGTTGGTTTTAGCAAGAAGCATTGTGGCGTAGGTGTGCCGGGCACTATGAATTGAATAATGTTGAGGGATGTTGGCTGCTTTGAGGGCCTTTTTGAAACTGAGATAGAGACCGGTGGTGGTGAACTTTTTCCCGCCGTTGCTGGCAAAGAACGGGGCATCGATGCCAACTGATTGATCGAGTACCTTCTTTTTGTAGTCGATGTATTCTCTAATGTGTTTGACGATTTCGCGATCGAGGTAGACGTCCCTTTTCTTGCCTTTTTCTCCCCGACCTTTCCCGTGGCGGACAATCAGATACATGTCGCTGATGCCCTTTAAGAACAGATCGCCGATCTCTAAATCGGCTATTTCTGAGACTCGTAACCCGGTGTAGAAGGCAAGGTGTACCAGCATATACCTCGTGACCCAAGTATTTCGCCCATAAGCAGTATCGACAAGAGCTTTTTCTTGGCAAGTTTTAAGCAGTCGGCGTGCTTCGTTGGAAGAAAGGAACTTGTCACGAGTAATTCGATACTCGCTGTTCATTTCAGTCTCCGGTAGTAGCATGGAAGTCGTTGGAATGGTGCGATTTACACCGCAAAATCGATGACTTAATTATATCATGCCTAACACATTACGTCAATATCTATTTGATATTAAATATATTGTTACGTTTTGAAGTTTAAACTTGTTTTTATTGGTTTTCGAATAGTCAAACCGATAACTTGTGATTTGCGGTATGGAATTGGCTCGATGTTGGTGTTGACGACCAGTCATACCATACCAGTTTGCGCCGCAAGCGATCGATCGATGAACTCTAGGTATATCTATCATGGACCTAAGCCTCTAAAGTCGAGACCGGTTGATCATTTGGGATAAAACTGTCGGAGGGCGTCGTTTAACCGCACAATAACTCGCAAGATCGATGCATTTCTGAACCTGACAATAGATGTTGTAGTTGTCGTCTGAGACCGTCCAATCGATGAATGTGCTGCGCGTAGTCAAAAAAAGTTGGTTGACAATCGCAAAACTAAGAGAGAAAATTGGATGGCCAGTCTGGAAGAGGGTGTGTCAACTGACGTAAAGAAAGTCATGCAGCAGAGCCTCTACACTCGGCATTCACATGTTTTTTCATTCTGTTGTGTGTTGAAAGCGAACTACCTGTAATTACTTACGATGGCAAGCGGGTGTCTTGACGGCTTTTTCACCGATGATATGCAGAAAGAATCCAGCCTGAAACGATGGTACAAAGAAGCATCTTCAGCGGCTATTATGCAGTTTTTTAAAGAAGATTGATAAAATCGACAATGAATCGACTGTTATTCTTGTGCAATCGTTGAAAACCGCAAACCATTGAAAGAAATAGAACCGTTAAAATCGTTACTAACTTGCTAAGGAGCAGGCAATGTTTAATGGACGGACCTCCAAAAACGTCACGTGACGTTTTTGGTAGCCTATGTATATTGCATAGTTTTCTGCTTTTGAATGGTACTAGATGGGGAGAAGTGCGAACTATTAGCAGGGATATGGAAAATTTAATATATAATAATATCAATATGTTCTGAAGATTGGTCAGATTTCTGCAATGCTTGGAAATAGGCAGTTGAGGTGTCGGTGAGGGTAGTTGGTGGTGCTGGCACCTGTTTTAATGATTTTATAAGGTTCCAAAAATCACACATATTACCACGCGTATATACCGTCATTGGAATAACTTTCTTAGCTAACTTCCTTCGGTTTCCAGTTATACGGGATCTTCTTCCCTATTAATCTGCTAGCCTTATCGATATCGTGCTTTCCGGCAAGAGGTTTCTGGTCGAGTACAGCTCCTAGCAGTTTTGATCTGTTTCCAGCTGTTTTTATAATTTTATCTGGTATCAATTTGTCTGTAATTATACCATCATGCTCATTTCTCATTACTTTTATACCATGAGTGTCGCAGAGAATGGTTAAATGGTGGATAAAGCAGGCTTCTTGACCTTGCAGGATGAAGGCCGCCAGCTTTCTTCTTGCTTCAGCAGTTCTTTTAAGAATCTTTGGTTTCCGGTACCTTTTGGATGATTTATCATCTTCATATTCTTCCATATTCATATAATTGTCGTTCCTGTCGATACCCAACTTTTTGTATTTCATTCCGCATGCGTTTATCCAGTGGCGGTAGTTTTCGAATGTTTTTGAGTAGTAGATGTAAGGTGAGTCTTTGGGCGAAATCAATTTCTCCCTCCATATTTTGGTGGTCGAATATAATCTCTTCGTTACTTTTCTAAATTTAATAGCAGCTTTATTTCCTAATACTAAATTATTGAAATAGTCTATTAACGTGGTTTGAATTGTGGAGTTGGACATATTTGGATTTGCTCCCATAAAAGTAGCGTAGAGGCATATTTTCCATGTTTCTGAGTCTGTACCGATTTGTTCAGCATAGGTGTTTTTAGCTTTTGGATCGTTTATGTACTCAGTTATCCAAGAAGAATCGACTCCACATTTATTTAGTTCTTGGATTAATATGTTGGCCTGTGAGGCTTTAAGGTCATAGTTGTAAAAGTTTTTAACTCCTGAAAATGCAAGATGCTTGAAAACCCTGCTTGCGTTTTGTAATCCACCGCCAACTTCTGTGAGTCTGCCTGAAATCTGGGGCTTGTAGGCAGCTCTATATTCATAAAGCAGATCTCCGTTTTCACTTTTCGTTTCAGTTAAAACTGGTTGCTGATATAAAATAGTCTCCTGACTATACCGTTCGTTTTCATATTTCTTCTTTAGCCTATCAAGAGCGTCAGCAAGTATGTCAAATTTTTCACAATCAGTATCGCCAGTACTTTTTAGCCTATCAAACTCGTATTTCTTTTTCAAATATGCTTTTTCTAAGTAATCTACCCACCACCCCACATACTTAGGATTGAATACGCAAGGTGAAATTGCTTTCATCGCAGTTTTTACCAATGTAGGCGTTTTGAAATTTTGTTCTGGTGGTTGATATAAGTTTTTTTCTATTGTTCTAATTCGTAGGCCGTTAATTATGTTAAAAGGAATAAATTTATTGTAGTGCCCCTCTGAAAGAGCTTTCCAAGCCTCACTAATCGATTTGTTTTCAGTTTCGCGGGCAGTTTCTAAAATTTCTCTTGGCAATGAATAGTACCTGGTTAGCTTTTTAATGCTGTTTGCAGGTAACATTTTTATAAGACCCTCGTTGCGCAAGGATAATACTTTAAAATCTTTTCCAAATTTCTGATTTATTAATCTACTGAAAATTGAAACATAGAGATCAGGCCCATTTCTAAAGTACTTGTTATCATCATCTTTTTTTGCCATTTTGGCCTTAATGCTATGGTAAATATGAACGATAAAATGGTTAGCATTCAGACGCATTTTTTGGTTCAGATGAGGGTCTTGATCAAATCGGATGCCTTCGGTGAGCGACCAAAAGAAATCGTAAAGTTTTTTTGGCCCCCTAACGGAATCTACAATAAACCCCTTGCCGGAATAAGGAGATTTCTTCTTGGCGACCATTCTATGCTCCTGTCTGCTTTATGATCATTAAATAGAGATTCACATTCCTAAAAACCTTATCAGTATAAACGATATTGATAAGGAAAGCGGCAGGAGTAAACAATTGATCTGAGAGAAAATGGGAGTGGTGTGAAACAAAATCGTTAATAATATTTCAGTAATTGTTAATCGAATTTCGATTAATGATCTGAAATGATTAATAAAATGTATAAAATCTTAATTCAAGCAGGGGGTGAGAGGCACCAACGTTTAAGCGAAGGTTGGCTTAATGTGCAACGGTTGACACCTCTCGCTGGGGTTTTGTTACACTTTTGAGAGGTGTCTGGAGAGCTCTTCTTTTCAGTTGTCACATTTATTCGCAATTCTATGCTGTTAGACGATCGTTGCCTCTCAGGAATAAGCTAAGATTTGAGGTATGTTCACAGATCGAGGATTGCCAGGACAAATCTTGCAAGATCAGAGAGAACCAGGTCCGTTGGAAGTCGAAATTGGAGCGGTTCCGGCAAGAGAGCAGATTTTTAAGAGCTATCGTAAGAAGCAGATATTTATCACTTCGCTTCTTTTGAGGCGTAGATCAAAAATCCGAATATTCGGCTTACAGGTCGTAGGCGGTCACCCCGACCAGGCCCTCGATTGCGCCGCGAAGTGCGGCGTTCAACTGTGATCGTTTATACGCCGGATGGGCAAAAGCACTAAGATATTCTTGTGGTCGGCATTGGCTATTTACATCGCCTCAGCGAATAAAATTCATATAAATTTTATTCTCTTTTTCCGGTGGAGCGATGGCCTTTTTGCCGTGTTCCACGAGCTTCATCAGCCAAGCCATGTTTCTGCCGAGGGTCCGCATGATTTGTTTGCCCTCTTCATCTTGCGTTGCTTCACCCGGACGGGTGCCGTGAATGACGTTCCAGTAGTTAGAGGCCGGCAGCAGCATTTCAGCATAGCATAAAAAATTATTGAGTTGATTAAATGTCGGCAGACCGCCGGAACGTCGTACAGCAACCACCGACGCGCCGACCTTGTGGCGCAGCATGGCATTATTGACGCCTGTGACGTAAAAGGCCCGGTCAAGAAATGACTTCATCGTTCCTCCGATGGCCGAGAAGTGTACCGGGGAGCCTATGAGAATGCCGTCAGCTTCCTTCATTTTTTGAATATAGCCGTTGACCTCATCCTCGGTCTGTACGCACTGCTCATTTTTTTTCTTTGCACATTGGCCGCAGGCCAGACAGCCGCGGATGGCTTTGTTACCGACATGGAGGATTTCGCATTCTATCCCTTCCTTTTCTAGTTCGTCGACTACCATCTGTAAGGCGTGGTAGGTGTTGCCTTTTGCGTTGGGACTGCCATTGAATGCTATCGTTTTCAAGAGTTTTTCCCTTCCGTTATTTTTTAGTGGTTACGTCGCGCCATTGAAAAAGATGATACCCATCTTCTGCAATGGTGCACAAGTCCAACCTGCTTTTCTGGGGTGGTGTTAAGCTTTTTTTCTTGGAACTGTTTTCTTGTCACCACAATCATCTTCTTTGTCTTTGGTAAGATAGTTGGCGCCTTTTGCAATTGACACTTCCTTATCTCCTTCAAACACCACCTTAATTGTCCCGCAGGTATCTATTGCAATAATTTTTCCAACGCCCCATTCCGCCCTCTTGTTGTGCCTAACGTTTTCGCCCTTGTGTAATAGTGCTACCATGGTTTTACCTCTTGGATAAATTTTTACTTCCACTTACCATTATAAGTATGAACCCTATTTAATCCCTTGCTCCTTTAGAAAAAAATAAAATTGGGCACATGAGAGGTGGATCAGTTCTTTTAAAAAGGCTTTCTCATTTTTTAGGTGGGAAACCAACCTTGGTTTCGCTGCCAGATCCAGTGAGGGTTGCGTTGCGTAATAGACCCCATTCGATGTCCGCCTGTTCAGGCCTGAATGCGGACGAGATCATTGTCTGCGACTCATAACGCCCGAGTTGCCATCCAAGCAACAACCAACCTGACGGTTTTCGAAAAGGTACTGGGTGACCCTGCTACTACACGATTTTCTTTATCTTTTGGTTGAAATACTCTATATGATTGTCGGGAGGGTAGTTGCAACAATAGACTTATTATTCAGAGGAAGCCGCCATGACACTGACCAAAGCCGATCTCGTCCAAAAGGTTTACCAGCATCACGAGAACATGACCAAGCAGCAAGCAATTGATGCCGTTGAAGCATTCTTGCGGTTGTCGAAGAACTCGCTCATCAGCGGTTCGGATCTTCTGCTCAGTGGGTTCGGTAAGTTCAACGTGCGAGACAAGAGCGAGCGTCGTGGTCGGAACCCGCAGACAGGCGACGAGTTGACTCTCGACGCAAGGCGCGTTGTCACCTTTAAGCCTTCGGGGATACTGAGAGATCTTGTAAATAGCCGATAGCTATTGGTTATGTTTTGCAATGTGACAAACGAGCACAAAGCATAGACCATTCTGAACTGAACGGATACATCTGAGGACAGAATGTTTTTGATTTGCGAATTGCTGCTATTTTTCTTCTTGTGAGAAAAATGGGCGAGGATGAGCTTATCCTATCATATTCTCAGATCGTATTTTTTACGTATAATCCATGACCGTCTTCAGCCGAAGAAGTTCTTTGGTAAGGTATAATCAGCAGTTACTCCATTTTCGATCAATTCTATGTGTTTAACCGGTCTTATCCTGTAAGGAATAAGCTCAACTCTGAGGGATGTTAACAGACCGAGTATTGCCAAATCAAATCTTGATCCTGAAACCACACGAAATCGTAAGATAATTACTGAAAATCTAGTTATATAATACTTAGTGCCGCTGCGGCCTAACTGGCGATATTTCCCGAAAAGACGCATGAAAGACTAGTTCGACAGGCCATTTTTTCACAAAACAAAACGATTTCCCAAAAAAATGTTCCAGTTATGCTGCTCAGGCTAACAGGGCCATAGCCCCAAAAAGCCGCACCTGGTTGCCCTATAGCAATTTTCTTGTCAAAGAAGAAAACCTAGTCTATCATCCACGAAAAGTATTAAATTTCTTCTACATAGGGAGAAGGCAGGAATCTTTTCGTAGGGTCAATACCCTACATCCGCAAAAGAAAGCCTTTTCAAACTAGGATGAAAAAAGCCACTCCCGAGGGCAATTTTTCCCGAAAAGCCGCTGCGGCATATTAAACGTTGTGCGTACGAATAAAACAAAAGCTGCGTATACCTTTCCGCAGAATCAGTGGCTTCAATAAAAGGATGTTTCAATGCTTCAGCAGAAAATGATCGAACGCTTCAAGGAAGCTTGCCATGAGGATGCACGAATAATCGCGGCGTTGATGTTCGGCTCATTTGCAATCGGAGAAGGTGACGAGTTCTCTGATATCGAATTTGCAGTGTTCATCCAGGATGATCATATTGAAAATTTCGATCAGCGCTCGTGGCTTGATGCTGTAAGTCCGGTTGCAGCTTACTTTCCGGATGACTTCGGCCACCACACCGCACTTTTTGAAAACGGCATTCGCGGTGAATTCCATTTCATGCGAAAATCGGACATACCGGTCATTTCCACTTGGCAAGGCTACGGGTGGTTTCCCTCGCTTGAGGAGGCTGTTTTGTTGGACCGATCAGGAGAGTTGTCAAGGTACGCGAGTGCTCTCGTGGGCAGTCCCCCGAAACGTGAAGGCGCGCCGCTGGTGGAAGGGCTTGTATTGAACCTCATCAGCCTGATGCTCTTTGGGGCAAATCTTTTAAATCGGGGAGAGTATGCTCGCGCCTGGGCTTTGCTAAGCAAAGCACATGAAAACTTACTCAAGTTGGTTCGCCTCCATGAAGGGGCAACAGACCACTGGCCGACACCTTCACGCGCGCTCGAAAAAGATGTCTCGGAGGACTCGTATAATCGCTACCTGGCATGCACAGGCAGCGCGGAACCAAAAGCACTATGTGTAGCCTATCATGAAACGTGGAAGTGGAGTCTCGAATTGTTCAGGAGTGTGGCTGGACCTCTGAATATCGAGCTTCCGAGAATTGTAATTGCGCAGACAAAAAGGTTGCTAAATGAATCTGCGACGCCGCACAACAAGTAAATCCAGCGGACGCATAAAGCGCGCCGCTGATTTTGGCGTTATGCTGATAAATGATGAAAATTGAGAGAGCATTTATCGTTGGTGCAACCCAACTTTTGGTCTTTTTGGTATTCTGCGCTTTATTATATCAGACTATATTCGTCCATTTTTTAAACGAGGGTAAATTTAAGTTTTTAGGAAGTGGCTATTTTTTTATTTTAGAAATGTCCATTATTCCTGCAGTGAATCTATTATTGAAGAAATACAAAGTATGTGTAGGGAATATTATCGGTATTGCTCTGTATTTTCTATTAGTTATTCCTTTTGCAATGTTATTAAGTTAATAGAATTAAAAGAAAGCATAACAAATCGCTCCAGCGGAAGCCGCAACAGCGCGGCTCTCGCTGAGCTTACCGTTGGAATACCAAAGGACATAAAAATGGCCCAAGATAATAAGATTGCCTTGCTTATCGACTGTGACAATGTAAGCCATAAATCCATAGAAGGTGTTATCGATGAACTATCGAAATATGGAAAAGTCAACATAAGACATGCATATGGAAACTGGAAAAGTGATAGCCTGAAAGGTTGGGAGGAAAAACTTCATCCACACGCAATAAAACCTATTCAACAATTTGCATATACAACCGGAAAAAATGCAACAGACGCAGCAATGATAATAGACGCCATGGATCTATTGTATACCCAGAAAATTGATGCTTTTGCTCTAATGACAAGTGATAGTGATTTCACTCCTCTAGTAATGAGAATATTATCAAATGGCATAACCGTCTATGGATTTGGTGAAAAGAAAACACCATCCCCTTTTGTCAAGGCATGTTCTCAGTTTATATACACAGAAAATTTAGAAGCAGTAGAAGACGAAGGAGTAAAACCTTTAGAAAAGGGGAATTCTAAGAAATCCAGAAACGAACTGAGAATGGATACAGCGCTTGTAAAATTACTGAGAACAGCAGTCGAACAATCCGCAGGAGAGGATGGCTGGTCTCATCTTGGGCGAGTCGGTCAGTATATCTCAAACAACACATCTTTCTCACCAGTAAATTATGGATATAAGAAACTTGGGGATCTGATTAGGGTATGTGATCTGTTTGAGATACAAATGAAAAATGACAACTCGGTTATGTACATAAAAGATGTAAAAAAATAAAAATATTCCAACAAATCGTTTTTGCGGAAACCACAAACAGCGCGGCTTCCGCAAAACTCCACGTTATGAAAAAAATAGAAAAAATGAAGAAATATATGGTCGTTGAAAATTATAAAGAAGGTTGTTTTGAACAAATCTATGAAAGATATAATGCAAAAGGCAGGTTGTTTCCTGAAGGTTTGCATTTTCTGAATTCGTGGGTCAATAAAGATAAAAACATTTGTTTCCAATTAATGGAGACTAATGATGAACAACTATTCTCTAAATGGTTTGAACAATGGAAAGATTTAGTTGATTTTGACTTATATCCAATAGATTAAAAAAATAGAAAAAATAATTACATAACAAATCGCTGCAAAGGATTGCGCAAACTGCCGCGCAACCCTTTGCAGCTCACCGTTGGAACCTCTGCTCGCCCAGATTCCTAGCAACAAATTTTGAATTTGGTAGTTGACCTTATCCATGAACATGTCTCCTTTAACTTCGGCGATGGAGTAGGTCTGATTTCCCGAGCTCGATGTGCTGAGATTTGAAGGAATTCGGATCCGCATGATGAAATAATTCAGTGGGTACTGAATATTAGCTCGTAATTTGTGCTTCTTCCCCCTTCCGCGCCTCTTGCCAATATCCTTTTTTCTACGAGATCATTCAGGTCTCTACTGGCCGTCACCTTGCTGCATTTGGTCATTCCGGCGTATTTTCGTGTTGTGACTGGGCCTTCAAATCTTTCACCCGTATCGAGGAGGCGGTTGATCACTTTGAGTTGCCTTGGGTTGAGAGAGGTGTCTTTATGCTTCTGCCAAAAAAGAGCCTTCATGGCGACTCTTTCTACTATCCATTGAGATTCATGCATCGCACTTGCAAGTGTTTGCAAAAACCATTTGAGCCATAAGGTAATGTCGAGCCCGTTTTTCCCCGCAACCTCAAGCGCATTGTAGTATCCCTTTCGGTCCAGACTGATATGCTTGGAAAAAGATACGATTGCCATCAACTTCGGATATTGCTGGGCGAGGATGAAGTCTGTAATCGCTCTGCCGACCCGCCCGTTACCGTCATCAAACGGGTGTATCATTATGAACCATAAATGGGCGATACCAGCTTTAAGGATGACGTCTTGGTGGATGTCTTCATTTACCCACTGCAGGAAACGATTCATTTCCTTGTCGAGGGAATCTTGAGGTGGAGCAATATAGTGGACCTTCTCCTTGCCGATTGCCCCCGACACAATTCTCATTTCCTCCTCGCCTCTATACCTCCCAACTCGAATCTTTCGCAGGCCGGAGTATCCCGTCGGAAACAATGCCGCATGCCATCCGAGTAAGCGTTCTGCCGTTAGCGGTTTAGTGGTGTCGTTCCTGGAATCAAAGAGGATTGAGACAAGACCATCGACTCTCTCATCCCAATCATCTTGTTCGCTCACCAATCCAAGCCGTTTGCGTATTGAGGTTCGAACGGAACTGCGACGTAAAATTTCTCCTTCTATATCAGATGTACCAAGGGCTTCGTCGGATAAGACTCGTTCCAGTGCGGCAACTTGTTCTTCCTCGCTTATGGTGTGGCTGATTACCTCCAATCCTCCAATCAACCGAGAGACGGCTGCCATGTCAGCAAGCAGTTTGCCTGCATCGAAGTAAAAATTGGGCCAGTCTTCATTTTTCCAGATCCAGTGATGTGTTTTCATGGTTTAATCATATCAAAAAACATATGAATATAAAGGTTAATCGTGTCATTGATTGCTTATAAGGGGGGGGGGTCCCATGGAAAGGTCGATGAAAAACACATAAAAACAATACCATAACAAAGAGAGAAGGTGCTTACTGCTCTAATCCGTTTTGCATTTGAACGCTAGAATTGGTTGGAAATTTTTTGCCAAAATTTTTCCGAGGAATCAATTTTGGGTTTTGATTTCAGGAAAATACATTCAAGATTTTTTGCCAAAATTTTGCCAAAATAACCTGAAACATGAGTAAATCAGAGTAGGATGAGTTAAATAGCAACAGAGGAGATTTTTGATTATCTGATTAAAATCACAATGATTTTGTTTGATTCCGTTACTCATCATTACTCATGTTTAACCTACAAAAATGACTCTTTACGCACTGAAAATCCGTGTGTCCCTGGTTCGATTCCTGGTCCCGGCACCAGTAAGTTCAAGGGGTTAAGTCAGCAATGGCTTAACCCCTTTTTTGTTTTGGTGGTTCTGGCCCCACAATAGTCCCACATTTTAAAAAACCAATGGGGTAGCCCCACATGATCTTTGAATCTTGGGCGTGCTCGTCGCTCATACCCCTTGCACCCTTCAAGGAATACCCAGAAAAAACCCGCCGGGCAGGCCGCAGGGTATACGGCTTTTCGAGAGCCACCCTTGCCCGGCAATGGTCAGATTGTTACAGGAAAACCTTGTACCCGGTGTTCAGTGCCTTGGCGAGTCGCTTGGCCCTAGTGACCCCGATAGCCATCTTGCCACGCTCCATCAGGGAGATATGGGCTTGCGGGATGCCGGCGAGTTCGGCAACCTCCTTTTGGGTCAACCCCTCACGTCGCCGAGCAGCCCGAAGCGAAACGGCCGGCAGGTCCTCTTCCTTGTGCTCGGGAAAGGCATCTCGCCAGGGGATGGACTGAACGGTGCTTTCAAATCCAAGTTCGGCAAGCAACCGAGCGGCTTCCTCCAACTTGGCGGCAGGGCCACGGAAAGAAAGTTCTATGGTTTCAGTAGGGCGCTTTTTCGTGGGTTCCAACATAGGTCACCTCAATCAATCGAATCTCCCGGTTATGTTCCACCCACACCGCTACATAAGTGGGCTTGCCTTTCTTGAGGTGGCAATGGTGCTCGCCGGGTTTCAGCTTACTGTAATTTGGCCAGTCTCCCCGCACCGGCCCGTACAGTTCGATGTCGCGGATCAAGAACACGAGTTGTTCCTGAATGGACTTCGGGAGCCGGTCCTTTTGCCTCCTGGCCTTGGTGGTCAGGTTCACTTGCCACGATTTCATTTTATACCATTTATAGAATATTGACAAGACAAGCCCCGGTCAACTGGTGCGGCTTCTTTTTAGTAAGGCCCGGTAGTCACCACCGAGAATTTCGGTAAGTCTTCGGGCCATCTCTTTGCCGATGACCCTTGTGCGGTTTTCCATCTCTGAGATATACCGCCGTGGAATGCCGATTTTCTCGGTGAGTTCCTTTTGGGGCAGATTCTCCCGAGTTCGATAGGCACGAAGAGTGCTGAGGTTGGCCCGGTCAGGGAAAACTTCGTCGATGGGGAAGGTTTGCGCTTTTCCTGCTTTCATCTCAATGGCCGTTGTTCAATGTCATGCTCGTTTGTTGCGGTTCCCCTTAATCGAAACAATCTTGTTTTCCGCCTGTTTCTCATCGAGAAACGACATCGCGTTTTTTACGCTGCGGTCGTTGACGTGGCTGTAGCTCATCGTCATGGCCAGCGTCTTGTGGCCGAGAATCTTGGCGATGATCGGCAGTTCCACTCCAGCGTTAACGAGGATGGAGGCGCAGCTATGGCGGAGGCTATGGAAGACCACCTGCATGCGCCTGTCGGTGTGCAGGCTCAACAACGAAATCTGATAGGTCTTCTCCGAGTATTGCCGCACCTGGTTAAGAAGGGCTTCTCCCTCTGCCAGGGAAAGAGAGCGGCGCCGGCCTTCTTCTCGGTCCACCCTTCGCTTGACCAGCCGAGCCCCTCTTCTTTGAGCCTGCCGTCGATCCGGTAGCGAATGGAAAAATATTTGTCGAAGTTGATGCCATGGCGGCGGGAGGGGTGGAACTTGTACCGTAACCCTGGCGTCTTGCTGGCTATTTTTTTCGAGGCCATTTTGGTATTTCCTTTGAGCATGAAACCACGTCCGTGAACATGCTGGCCCCACAATAGCCCCACATTTATTGCCGGAAGCAGGGTGGGTATACATGATGGTATGTGAAGACACGATACACGTAAGCTACTTATATGACACTATAAAATAACAAATTAAATGAATCCGTTTGATGTCGTGTGAAAGTGCTTTTTCACGGATTGACATCCGTGTGTCCCTGGTTCGATTCCTGGTCCCGGCACCAGCGCTTACAACAAAGCCCGTTACAGAGATTCTGTAACGGGCTTTGTGCTTTCCAAGGACTTACTGAGACTCACTTTGTGCCCCCACTGGTGGATTTGCGAATCTTTCACCAGGGACACACTGATTTTCAGTCCTTTTGCTCTTGCGCCCCCACCTGTACACCGCATTTTCTCTCACAACCCCCACGGGAGAATTTACAATGCGCGTACCGTCATACTGTTTTAAGAGCCTGGAGAATATTTTCTACTTCAGGATGAAGATCCCGAAGGAGCTCCAATCGATCTTTGGCCGTTCCGAACTGAAGAAGTCACTCCGGACCCGTGACCGGTCCACCGCGTACCGTCTCTGCCGACAGTACGTGATCACCGCAGAACGACACTTCGCCGAGCTACGCTTGAAATTGTTTCAGGCGTCATTGGGTGGCGAAATCGACTCCGGTAACGCGGTTCATCACCTGATGCCACAGATCATGTCCGGACCTATTCCGGCTCCGATGAATCATCCACCGCCACGGGTGGAACCGGAAGAGATCACCATGAGCCGGTTGATCGAATTGTACATCAAGGAAGAGACGAGCAAACGAGGTCACGATACTGCTTCCGGCCTGGAGAAAAATCTTCTGCGGTTCATGGAAATCGTCGGCGACAAACCGATCAGCCAGTATACAGTTGAGGACCGCCAGAAATACCGCGACGTGCTCCTTAGAATACCGAGACGGATCAATGGGGTTCGATATAAGGATCAACCCATATCGGCCATCCTGGAACGAGAATATCCGCCTGAGGAACGATTGAGCATTACCAGTGTCAATCACCGGCTCACCGATACCGCCACATTCCTGAACTGGGCGGTGAAGAACAACCTGATTCCGAGTCATCCGTTCAAGAACGCGGTCCTGAAAAAGAAATCAGCGATCGACAAAGAGCGGCCGTCACTCTCGGATGACGAGATCCGGAAGATCCTTGAAAATCTTCCAGCAGATCAAGAGTCGCTGTCGTGGTGCATCCTCATCTCATGCTTTTCCGGCCTGCGTCAGTCCGAGGTCGCCGGTCTGGACGGTGATGACATCGTCCAACTGACTGACGGCACATGGTGCCTGGACATCAATGACCGTGGCGACAAAAAACTGAAGAGCGTCAACGGACAGCGGATCATCCCATTGCACTCCGTACTGCTCCGTGCCGGGATCGTCGAATTCGCTCAATCCAGGTCCGGCGGAAAGTTGTTTCCCGACGTCATCCCGTACAGGGGTAAGTACGGTCATCAAGTCAGCAAGGATTTTGCGAGGCACCGGAAGTCTCTCGGCATCAACGGGGAAGGTCAGACGTTCCATGGAATCCGTCACTCCGTGATTTCCAAACTCTGGGCTGCCGGTGTCCCTGAAGCCCATACCGCGGCCATTGCCGGGCACCAACGTGGAAAGTCGGAGTCGTATCTACGCTATTCGAAGAAAAATGACCTCGGGCCGCTTCGGGCTGCGATTGAGTCGATCGATTATGGCAAGATCGCGTTGCCGTCCTGGATCTTTGGGAAATGATATGTCTGGACCTTGCAATGAACTCATATCTTTTCCTATATAAAGATACGAGCCGCGATGGAAGGTGAGCCGGGTTGAGAAGATGAAGCTGAGGACTCTTCTTTGTTCCGAAACTCATACCTTTTGGCCGATAGAGGTTGCCAAAAGAATACGAGTTATTTTCCGACTGGAAGAAGATGATGTGGTCCCCTCGACACGATGGGAGATCACCGGCGAATCAAGTTGCCGGTGAATGATATGTTCTAAGCGTCTTCTTTCCCTGCAAGGAAGATTGCTTTCAGCAGCTGATAGCATGCCGCCTTCTGCGTCAGTTTTTCATCGGCCGAGATGTTGGGATTACGGTCAATGGCCCGACTGACGTTGCTCAACAGCTCTTGCATCCAAAAATCAGGCCTGGCTTGCGCCCATGCTACGATTTCATCAACTGGACACTGGCCGCGCTGGAATCTCTCCAGCATGTCCAGGGTAAACTTGGTCGGCACTGTGTCGTCGAAATAAAAACGGTACAACGCCTCCTCAAGCGGTGCCTCCAGGTTGTCAAGGATCATGTAAACAGCCCTCACCGTCTCGGTGAACAACCGGTCCAAGTATGGCTGCAGATCCTCTGGGACCAGTTGATATGTTGGGGCTGCTTCGAATGTCACCGGATGGCTGGCGATCCCGTCAGCCGAGAGAGCATCGGCCACAAGTCCCATCAACCTAGCGCGGGACTCCGCACCCTCCTCAAACGACACCTCATGGATGTGTTGCCGATGTGTGTAGATGATCGCCTGATCTACAATATCATCATGAATAGCGGCAACCAGTCTCGGTTTCAGATGTTGCGCCCAGACCTTATCACTTGCCTCCTGGACGATCAGTTGTCGTTGATGTTCTCCATCAAAGCGGGAGATCGATCCCAGAAAATCGCGATCCAGGTATGTGCTGAGCCCTTCTGCTGGCATCCTGGAAATGTTGAGGAAGTCAGCCAGCAGCCGGGCATTATCCTCAATGAATGTCTGCAACTTTTTCCGGTCGGCGGCGAAGACCAGTTCCGGCACACGCTGCCGGGGGTCTATGATAGTGGGGATGTCGAGTTTATGGCGCATATCGTGGTCTCCGAGGTTATCGTGTTCGTCGTAATGGTGTCATTTTTGCCGGCGATCGGTATATGTCATCAAACGGATTATCTACCGTCCTACGCGTTCTGTTGGGGATGCATTGAGTCTGTTTCAGGCGTTGCGCCTTCTGGATTTCCTGGGTTAGCCAGGCAACAGAGGCATCTGCCGCATTGAGATATGCAGCATTTGCATCGGAACTGACCTCGGCACAGGCTTTTCGGCACCGGTCGGCTTCAGCCTTCAACTGCGGCATAATCACCCCTGACAGAAACGCCGGGTTCCGCATCGGTTCTCGGCCATACTTTTTCAGCAGAACCCGCATGAGAGTCTGTGGTTTGTGTCTGATCTGTAACGGTTTCATGTTCTCCTCCATCCTAAATCCATATTTTTGATATTGCCGTTGCAGCAGTGCCTTGAGATTCCGTTCAAATCCCTGCTGAAACTCCCGATCAACCGGTCCATATCCATGTTTTCTCGTTGAAAAAGCGACATGTAGATGTCTATTGAGAAGACCGCTGGTTCCAAAATCATGAGCAACGACAGTGACGGGATGTTTCTGGGGGAATAACCGCAGCAGTTGTTTCGCCAGGCTATGCCGTTCGTCGTCGGTGATGCCATTCGGTAGCGCGACCAGGACCTGCACGTAGGTAATCCGGCTGTGCATCGCCACCGTCCCGCCGACGGCTTTCTCTCGCCTCCATTGACGATCGATTTCCGCCCATACCGTCGGCAGTCCCTCGATCGTCGCCGATGCTTTCGGTATACCCTTGGTCCAGAATTTGACCTCCGGTCCTTCCGTCCCATGGCCGTCCAGGAGATAACGGATATGCCGCGCCGAGCCTGACCTCTGGCTCTCGATGCGTGCATAGAGTTTTGCTGTTCTGGCCATGCTTAGTGCCTCTTGTTTTGAAACTCTGTTTCAAAACGCAAATCTACTTCCTGTCGTAAGTAGGCCTTGCGCTTTTCCGCCAGCGGAAAAGGTAGGCGTTTTGCTCGTAACGGCAAAACACCCCTGGAAGATTGCTCTATGAAAAGGTAGTGAAAAGATCGGATTGGAAGAGATTCGTTGTGAAGCCGTCAGAGCTTTTCTTTACCAATTTGCACTCCACAACTTTTTTAATGAGGGCTCCCGACATGTCGAAAAAATCAACTCTCGGTGCATTTTTATTTAGAAGCATCAACATTTGTGCGGTCTGGACCGTATACTTGTGACGCTTCTGACTATCTGAGAATAGTATAGCGGTGTTGTTGTCACCTCTGGGCAACACTGCGAGTTGTGGAGCACAGGGAGTCGGTACGGGCCGGGGCGTAAAACCCCCGGCTCTGTCGCTTTCCAGGTATGACACTGCTGGCCGCACCAAAATGCCGGAGCTTCCAATCTTGCCCGGCCATGTCCTCTATCTGGTGACACCGTCCGGCGAGCTTGGACGGTTCTTCCCTGTTGCCATCGGTGATTTGCTCGAACTCTCCTCCTGGTTCGTCGCCGCATTTGCCGTGTCCGAGAAAGGAAAAAGGCACATGCATTATCTCGTCGCCATGGAGAAGAGCAATGAACGGTGGCTCCGGAGACATCCAACAATCATCCGTTCAGGTCGCCGCATCCCCTGCGTCAATTATTCATTGAATGATGAAGACTCTTGTCTCCTGTCATTCTCGAAGGTGACCAATGTTGACGGCCTCCGGCGCTATCTCGAAGGACCGAAAAACCGAGCCGTTTTCATCTCTTTTCTCGATCTTTCTCCGCGCGCGGTAGGGTATCACAATCCTGATATCAGCCCTAAAGAACTTAAAAAAGATGCATCCGTACACCGCCGGCTGCCAATCTTTCCGCAGCCCTCCATCACACCGCTGGTCCTCCGAGCGGTGAAACCGGCATCACCACCGACACACAGGCGGTCGCTACGTCAAACAAGACCGCAGTACTATGACACTTCTTGATCGTACTCCTCATCGTCTTCCAGAATTTCCGGTTCAGGTATGTCTTCAACAGGCTCTGTCTTTTTATCGATATCCTTTTTCATCCAGGCGATGATTTTATCGAGAAGCACCGGCCGCTTTACCGCATCGTTGATGACCTTGACTTCACCTTCGAAGATCGGCCGGAAATCTTCGACATCCCCATAAATCGACGGAATCTTGTGCAACGGCTTTTTCTTCCATGCCCAATATCTGTTTGCATGCAGAGAGCTGTCTTTTTCACCAATCAGAAAAACCATGCGTTTGCGAAACTCCCAGACCATATGCCGACATCGACGGTCATTGAGCATTGCGGTCAAGATCAGGTTGTCCAGATCCGAGACCGAAAGAGATTTGCTCTGCTGATATTTCAAATTGTTGATCATTTTCCACCGGCTGATCTCTCGCAGATCCCGGTGCTCGCTCATATTGCGCAACGGCCTTGTCTGAAAACACGGCATCGTCAACTCAACTCCGTCAATCGTAATGGTTTTCTCATCGACTGTTCCCGACTCAATGGCGTACTTGAAATCAAAGTTCGAGTTGACATCGAACTCTTTTTCCAGGAATGCGAAGATCTCTCCATCATCCAGTGAGGCAAACGTCTTGGCCGAATCCCGGAGGCCTTTTCCCGTCTTGACCTGCCTGATGATATCCACCGGTTCCTCCCCTTGGAGGCCCATCTTTGCCTGTTTGAACCGTTTGCTTGGCGGATCTGAGGGCTCGGCTTTCGAGTTGAAGAGGATGTATCCGCGAGTTTTCCAGATGACCGTTCTGTCACCTGTGAATTCGTTTTTCATCCACTCAAAACCGGTCGGAGCTAGCCGTTCACGTAACCGGCAGTTGATTTCACCTTCTTTTAATTTGCTCTCCGGGCTGATTATGCCGTCCGTTGTTATGGCGTAATATTGGTTTAGGTTGCCGATCTCCGCCGCCGCGGCCCTGGTTGTCGATGTGATGTACGCAGCCAGGGTCGGTGCAGTTATCGACGAATACGGTTTTTTTCCACCACGCCCCTGAGCGAATTTTCCCGTCATGTAGTTGAGAATACCTTTGAAGAGAACCTTGTTCTCCTGACGCCGCTTGATCATCTCCAGGACATAATCCGGCAGCAATCTTGTCTCCAATGCTCGGAATTCACAGAACTCAAGAATGAAAACCTCTTCAATGATGCCTAAATAATCCGCAACCCAGTACTCCGGCCAACACACAATTTGTCCCGAAGTCTCCATCGGGTAGATGATACCTTCCGGGGAGCTGATTGGGGCCATCGGCACTTTGCAGTCCGGCTTGAACCGAATATATGCTTTGATTCCGTGTGGCTGGAACGGCCCTTTGCTCATCAACTGCTCGACCCGTTCCCTCGCACCGTCGTTTCTGGTCCTGATGATTGGAGTGCCGAAATCGTAATCACAGGCCATTGTCGCTAAAGATGTGGGGTAGGCGCTGGTCATGTCAAAGTATGAAACCGGTTGATCGAAACAGCCGATCCGCCGTGCCTCATTGCGGCCGCCTTTGTACCAGTCCGCCAATATCTCCTGTTGCAGCTTGTCTGGCTCCCATTTCTCAAAATCCTTCACTCCCGGCTTCTTTGACGGCCAGCTTATTTTTCGTTGACCGATTACTGTCTGCCAATTCTGGTGAATGCCGTTGTAGTTGGTCTTAAACCATTCGAAGAAATGTTTTTCGCTGTATCTGGCGGTTCTTACCTGAAATTCCGCATCAACGCCAAAGTTGCTGTGGATGACAATCGGAATACCAGTTGTGATGATGGCGTCACGTGCGCCGTATCGGTAGAACTCCTTCGGATGGTCTACCTTATAGACATCCATGATCTTGTATATCCGGTCACAGTATTTCGAAAATCCAGGCAGGATTTTGTATTTTGCAGGGAAGACGGTAGTTTTTTCTAATCCGCATGATTCCGCGGCACCTGCAAGCGACCCCGGCGAGAGATTCATCGTGTCGGCGAACTTGAAGGAGATTGTGACTTTTTTCATGCGCCTCTTGCCGGTCTTCTTGGTTCTCCTTGCAGGTTTGTCATCGTCTTCATTCTCCACCAGCCGGGTTATAGAGGCGGCACCTTTCCACTCTTTTCGTTCCCGGACTATGAGCTTGCGTTTGCTTGAATCGATCCACGACCCTTCCACCAACGAGAAGTGTGCGAAAATGTACCATTTGTTGATTGTATCGCCGGACGAAGCCACAATCACCGACGCCAAAAATTGCAAAAAATGCGTGTCGGTGAACCTCATGCTTGTGTCAAAGATAACGCCGAACCGCTTACCTGGGCCGAAATCGAAGCAGAATTGATGTGATAGCATTTCCGGAGCGTTCTCCTCCTGCTTTTCCGGTGCACTCTTTTCGCTCGGCTTCTCCCGGTTGCTTTTCTTTAGTTTCGCTCTCGGTCCAGCCGAGCCTTTTTTCTTATCTTCTTCCTTATCTTCCTTCTGCGGTTCTCCCGGAAGAAACTCCGTATCGTATCCGATCACACCGAATTGCCGCCCACCCTTATACCTGGCATTGGCTTCTTGGATGTTGATGCCTTCGGTTTCGGCAATGACATCGATAAGGGTCGCCGAGATCAATTCGCCATCTTTCTCCAGCCGAAAGATGATAGACGGCACGACCGCATCGGTGTTAAACTCGATCAATCTTCCAAAGTGTTCACCGATGAAATCGCCGAGTCTGTCCCATAGATGAGCGTAGCGGTTATATGTGCGGCAATCCGTGGGGGTGTGGGGGTCGCGTTGGCGGCTACCAAATTCATTGAACCGCCGAAATGTTTCCGTCTTGAGATCGTGAAGCATTGAACGTCCTCCGCCCGATGTTCAGTTAATACTATGTGGCAACTGCCTGGTATCCTCGGTGAAAATGCATGTTTGCAGTTGCCATTAATATGAGTCGCATTGATACATGTCGATTCTCGTGCGTAACCCCCACCGCCCTGGTTCGTGAATATGCAATCGTACCTCAATCGACGGTCCTGAGCATCTCCAGCCATTCGAGAGCCAATACCGATTAGTACCCCCACCATCGCTCATCAATGAGCCATCAATTTTATCCATGCACTTTTAAAGGGTGCATACCCGTGGGGTACTAATTCTGTCAGTATATCAGTCGAGTGCAAAGGTCGCCAACTGAACATTGGCTGGGAGACGTTCAGTTAATGTAAAATGCTATAATTCGCCCCGTGGGGGTAGTATTAGATCGGTAAGAGGTCCATCGACCACCGGCTGATTGCATTGATCGTGGAATGTGGGGGTGCTAGACTGTCTCAAACGGCAATGTTTTGATTGCGACACTTTGGAATCATAGAAAAAAAATTCTTGACACTCTTTCACAAATCGACGACAACCATTGCGTTAACATTGGCGCGGATTCCATAAGCGCCCACGGTCGAAGAGACGATTGACCTTCAACCGTATTTCACCTTCCTGTCCGTAATGGCACCGGTTCATTTCCGGAAGTCCGTTGCGGGGAGAGCAGGCCTCGGTAGGATGGACGGCAAATGATGCCGCAGACGCGATCAGCGCGGGTAGTGGACGAAAGTTGGTGCCTTGGAGACAGGGATGGACACCTTCGAATAAGCCATGCAAGCCCTGGTTCTTCAATGGCTGCGGTACTCAGTAGGCGCATCGGATGGGGCAGTCGATGGAAGCTCTGAAATACCGGCAAGGGATGACGACTTGACCGACCCGGAACCGAGAAGACGCCTATGAACTGAAACCAGATAACAGACCTGTATAACCAAAATTCCTTGAAAAAGCGCCGAGCCTTGCGTCGGCTGATCGGCAGCCTCGCCACAATCGAGCAACTGCCTCGATGTGCTGTATTGTCTCTTACCTTGGCGATGGCTCTATCGCTCGGCAATGCTCATGCTGGTCAGAGCCAGACGGACCTGACGGACCTGACGGACAAGCATGCAAGCAAAACCAGCTCATCGCCACCGGTTGAATTGCATAAAGAAAATGATAGTTGGCGGATCAGCGGCGGCTTCATGGTGCAGGATCTTGCCGATAGGACCTTTGAGACTGTATCGCTCTCCGGTGGTGCTCTGCTCTACAGCTCGCAACCTTTCAGCGCCTGAATCTATCTGGATATCGACAAGAGCTTCTCCAAAGAGTTCCAGCGCATCCTCGGCGGCGTGATGATGGATGCCGGTGACAACTGGCGCGTGAACCTTTCCGTACAGGATTTGAAACGGCTCGCCTATCTGAGTTATACCGGAGAAGATCGCTATTTCGACGGCCGGAAGTTGAGTGCTGGAACCAGTGTCGATTACCTCGGGTTGAACAGCGAATGGATCAAGAAAATAGGGCTTGCCGCCGTTTATAGCGATACCGACGACCACTCTTTCGGTCTGGTCGGACATGGCTCATCCGAGACGGCCGATATCTACCGCGAGTGGCAAGAGTACCTGTACTTCCAAGGTTCGGAGAATTTGCGAGCACGGTTATATAGTGACATCAAGTTGGCGGACAACTGGAAGCTGACTCCGACAGCCGGAGTTGCCTATCGGGCCTATAACGACCTTGGCACTCAATTTGACGAGAAGAGTGACGAATCCGAGACGCGTCCTTCCTGAGGAGCGAGACTGACGTACCTCACGGCAAACAACCAACTGCAGTTGAGCGGATTGTACGATTACACCGGCTTTGCCAGCGGCCTCGCAATGGAAGGCGGTTATCGGCTACCGGCAGTGCCGGGCCTTGAGCTGCAGGCAAGAGCGGAGCGCATGGTGTTTGACGATTCCGCCCAGGAAGACGAGACCCTTCTTCTGGTCGGCATAAAATACTTCTTCAACGGTGCAGGCCGGTATGAGAACCTCTTCAAAGGTCGTGACCGAGCTGCCATGGTGGCAAGCGATCTGATTCCAGTATCCGGAACCGAGAGCATAGCCCTCGATGGCCGACAGTACATGGCCAAGAAGACCGTCAACGAGATTGACAAGACCGCGCTGCGCACTCGGCTGGGTAATCTGATCGACAGAGCCAGACATCTGAACGAATTGGATTACACCCCGAGCAGCTGGTCAAACCTTGATAATGCACTGAATTATGCGGTTTCCGTGTATAACAAGGGTTGAGCGAGTACGGCGCGCAGTGCTGACGCTACAACTGGTGCGACTCTCCAGGAGTTGAACACAGCAATAGATGAGCTGAACAAGGCTCTGCAGAACTTGACCGACAATCAAGGCCCGGTCGCCAATGCCGGACCGGACCAAACGATCACCGCCGGTCAGAGCGTGATCTTGAATGGCAGCGGCACCGATTCAGACGGGACGATCGTCGCCTACCTGTGGAGTACTGGGGCGACGACCCAGAATGTCACGGTTTCGCCAGCGAGCACGACGGCGTATACACTGAAAGTGAAGGATAATAGCGGGAACTGGTCGAGTGAGGATAGTGTTACGGTTACGGTAAATGCTCCGGCACCACCACCTCCCCCAGCAAATAATCCGCCGGTTGCTTGAGATGATACTGTTATGGGAAATGCTTCCGGGACATATACTTACGATTTTTGACCGATTGTCAGTGATGATCATACCCCCGACAATCAGTTGGTCGTCACCATTTCGACTGCCATCCCAACAATGAGCACAACAGGTTCATTTCCAAATATAACTTTTGATTCAGGTGGATTTAATGGAAATGTGATCATAACTTATCAGGTATGCGATACCGGTGGTCTGTGCGACAGCGGGACTCTCCAAATCCTCGATATCTAATTTGGTATCGTTGTCGCGTCTACCTGCTAAATCGATCAAAAATGTTTCTTCCCAACGGAGCCATACGACACTTAAAATTTTTCTCATGCCCCGCCATCTCGACCATATCGTTTCTCCGCTCCGCAGCCACCTGCTCAAAAGAAAACTTGTCCGCCTCCCTCAATCTCTGGACGGTCAATTGCCACCGCCCCTCGAAGTTGCTCGACTCTGCGGAGAATCATTGCTCCGGCTGAAATTCTTCGGGCTGATGAAAACTCTCAACCATACCGATTATGCCCGACAACTCGCGCTCTGGGACCAACTAGTGGCAAACGGTGGATATATCCTTGACCTCGTCCAGCGCATCGAACTGTTTTCCTGGCTCAAGGTGCCCGCCGGCAGCAACCCGAGAGACTGGGCATATGCCGCATACTGCATCTTTCTGCACAGCCTGCATGGGTCGGGCAACAGCCAGCTATTTGAACTTGCGACCGGCAAATTCCTCTATCATCACTACCTTGGCCTCTATCCGAAGAGCGCCACATCAAAAAAGATCCCGGCAGAACAGCTTCGACAGAGGGCTCTCGTTCGATTGAGAAAGAGGTGGGGTCTCGCTGCGGAGCTGAAGGAATCTTTCGTCACCGACGACAAGGAAGGCGTCCAGTTTTCGTTACGTATCAAGCCGCAGGGAGAAGGATGGCATACCCTGCTCACCGAACAGGGCGAAAGGCTGAAACCGACGCGGTTGGCCGCCTACAACCGGCTGCTGCAGGAGATGGAGGAAGGCAAGCATCAACCTGAGGAAAGAGCAGCGGACATAGTGTAATGGCAGCACGCAGGCCTTCAGAGCCTGGTAGGGGGCGCCACCCCCGTAGTGCGGGTTCGAGTCCCGTTGTCCGCTCCAGCAAACGCCAATTGAATTCCCGATTTCTCCATAAAATCGGTTCTCCTCCGGTATTGGCACATTCGACAAATTGTCGAATATGAATAACATCACAGATACAACAATATCAGACGTAAACGGTCGGCACATCCAACTCCCGCCGCCTACACTGGAATTTTTCGGAGATAATACTGTACTTTTCGGATGTGCAGGCTACGATTAGCGCATATCTTTGTACATTTATTGAGAAAAATTCGGTCAGGAAAGACAGAGGACATTGAAAAACGATACAGGACATCTGAGCCTTGGAGACCAATACGGGCAACCAACGGGTAGCAATCGAACCCCCACTTCCCCACGTAACTTATCGAAATCAGGTTCAATTCCTGGTCCCGGCACCAGTAAGTTCAAGGGGTTAAGTCAGCGATGGCTTAACCCCTTTTTTGTTGTGATGTCATTTGTATAAGCCCTGCACAACTTTTCCCTCGATTGGGGTTGCTGCTCTAGGAAAACATACCTCCATATGCACGCCGTCGCAGGGTAACGCCCAGTATCCTCAGTACTCCTGTCATGGCAGGGATTGGCTCTTTCGGCAAATGGCTGGCAAGCGACCGGATGCTCCCAGTTATGTCATGTGACGCGTGCCAGAAAGCTCTTGACAGCCGCTGAAAAGTCGACTATCGAAATTGTATTCAAAATACAAAATACAATAATCCAAATGGGTCTACCTGGCCGCCTGGGATGAACAACATGAAAATCGACTACGAAAATCTGGACCAAAAGGTCTACTCGATCGTCAAACAGTTGATCGAGGACCGCAAACTTCTCCCTGGGGAGAAGATTCCTCAGGAAAAACTCGCCCAGGAGTTGGGCATCAGCCGCACCCCGCTGATTGCCGCCCTGAAATTTCTCGAGCACGAGAAGCTTGTCGAGGTCAAGCCGCGAAGGGGTTTTTTCGTCCGCTTGTTCTCAATAGAAGAGATGATCTCCATCTTCGAGATCCGCGAGCTGCTCGAGGGACTTTCCGCCCGCCGGGCGGCGAAATGCATCACTGCCGAGCAAGCCCGAGCGATGCACGAAATCTTCAAGGATTTTGAGAGTGTTGACGACATCGTCGACTATCCGGCCTATGCCAGGGCCGATAAAATGTTTCACACCTTCGTTGCCGAGATCGGTTCCCGGGAGTTTCTCACCACCATCCTGCAGACTCTCAATATCATAACCCTTGCCTACCAGACCGTTGACAGCGAGGGGCTGATCCGCGAGCCCAACTCCACCATCAAGGACCACCTGCAGATCATTGAAGCCATTTGCAGACACGATGCCAAACAGGCGGAAGAATTGATGCGCCGCCATCTGCAACAGGCAATCGTCACGTTGCAGGCCTCTTCTCCCCCCACCGCCCCATAAGGAGGAAACCCGGACGACATCCTACGACGACGCCGCCCCAACAATCGATTGAGCCGCAGCCAAATGGTGCGGATTTGCCGGTTGCCGAAAATCGGCACAGTGCGCCAACCGTACTTGAGTTCTTGTCACCTCAAAAGAAAATGGAGAGCTTTATGAACGTCACAATCGCCGCCGCTTTCTGTACCGCCACTCTGCTCCTCACTACCCCCCTGGTCCAGGCCGCCGATCAGGTGGTGCTCAAGTTCAGCCACACCGACCAGCAGCAGGGGCTGCGCCACTCCGCTGCCCTCAAATTCGCCGACAAGGTCGCCGAGTACACCGCCAATCGCTACAAGGTCCAGGTCTATCCGGCCGGCCAACTCGGCAACGATCCCAAGGCCATCGAACAACTGGCCCTCGGTGGCGTCGATTTCACCGTCTCCTCCACCGGCTCCTATGCCCCCCACGTCGACTCGCTCAATATGACCATGCTTCCCTACCTGGTAGAATCCTACGAACAGGGATGGAAACTGTACGATGAATCGAAATGGCTGCAGGCTCAGTTCGACAAGGCCCCGGCCAAGGGCTTCCGGTTTCTCGCTACCTGGGAGGCGGGGTTCCGCTGCATGACCACCAAGGATGCGCTGGCCTCCCCGGCCGACGCTGCCGGGAAGAAGCTGCGCACTTTCCCCAACGAGATGATGCGCTGGACCCTGGAAGCAATGGGCTTCGGCATCCAGATCATGCCGCTTCCCGAGGTCTACCTGGCTATCCAGCAAGGCGTGGTGAGCGGCCAGGAAAATCCCATCGATACAATTTTTTCTAACAAATTCTACGAGGTGGCTCCAAACGTCACCCTGACGCGCCATGTCTACAGCCCAATCCCGTTGACCGTCTCCGAGAAGACCTGGCAGAAGATCAGTGCCGACGATCAAAAGGCGATCAGTAAAGCGGCAAAAGAAGTGGCGACCTGGCACCGCAACGAGATCGTCGCGACCGAGGGCAAGCAACTGGACGAGATGGCCGCCAAGGGCGCCAAGATCGCCAAGCCCGAACTCAGCGCGTTCCGTAAAGCGGTCGCCCCGGTGTATGACAAGGCCAAGGAAAAATACGGAGCCGCCGAGGTCGAGACCCTGCTCAAAGAAGCCGAGGCCATTCGTGCCGCTAACCCTGCCAAATAACCCAACCTTCATGTAAAACGGCGGGCAGCACCAGCGCTGCCCGCCGCCAAGGACAGGTCATGAAAACTGCTTTTCTTCCTCCGGCACTATTGAGTGGACTTGAACGGATCCTGCACCTGATCTTGCTGGCCATCGGCGCCGCCATGGTCCTGCTGGTCTTCACCAACGTCGTCACCCACCTGTTCCACAAGGATATCGCCTGGACTACCGAGCTCTGCGAGTTCTTTATGGTCTGGGTGACCTTTCTCGGTGGCGCGGTCGCCGCCCGGCGCGGGGCGCACATGACCATCACCGAATTTCTCGACAAACTGGGTAATGTGAAGCGACGCTGGGCCGATGGGGCCATCCAGGCACTTTGCGTGGTTGTGCTGCTCATGCTCATCTACTTCGGGGTGATCATCGTCAATGCCAACTGGGAAAACCGTCTCACCGTTCTCGGCTGGCCCATGGCCTTGCAGTATCTGGCCCTGCCGGTGGGCGCAAGCCTCAGCCTGATCTTTGTCGGCCACGATCTTATGGCGATCATGGCCGGCCAGGATCGCCAGCAACGCTACGGAGAATAAGCTGATGATCGCCCTGGTCCTCTTTCTTGTCTTCTGCCTGATCGCCTGTATGGGCGTGCCGCTGATGTATGCCCTGCTCGCTACCACCATGGGGATGATTCTCATCGCCGGTATGAGCTATCCGATCGAGACCATCCTGCTCACCTTTATTTCCGGGGTGGAGCCCTTTATCCTCATTGCCGTGCCGCTGTTCATCTTTGCCGGCGAACTACTTTCCAAAGGCGGTGTGGGCAAGCGCATCGTCGATTTCACCCAGACCCTGTTCGGCTTTCTTCCGGGAGGTCTGGGAGTAGTCACCTGCATTTCCTGTCTGCTCTTTGGCGGGGTTTCCGGCTCGGCCATCGCCGACACCGCCGCCATCGGCTCGCTGGTCATCCCGATGATGAAGCGCAAGGGCTATCAGGCGGCCTTTGCCGCCGCCCTGCTCTCAGTGGCCGGGACGCTCGCCCTGCTCATGCCGCTCTCCATCCCTTTTCTCGTCTACTCCTTCATCGCCGGGGTGTCGATGCGGCAGCTGTCGATGGCCGGCATCTTTCCCGCTCTGATCAGCGCCGTGGCCCTGATGGCGGTATGCATGTGGTATGGCCGCAAGACCGGCTGTGACGGCGGCGGCAGAGTGTCGACCCTCGGGGAAATCTGGCAGGCCTTCACGGCCGCCTCCGGTGCCTTGCTCATGCCGGTGATCATCATCGGCGGTATCTGGTCCGGGCTCTTCACCCCCACCGAGGCGGCGGCAGTGGCCGTGGTGTATGGCCTGATTATCTCGCTCTACGTGTACAAAGACATATCCTGGAAGGACATCCCGCCGATTCTCGTCAGTTCGCTGCAGACCAGCGCCACGGTGATGCTGGTTATCGGCGCCACCGGCTGCCTCTCCTGGCTGCTTACCGTCGAACAGGTGGCGGTGCAGCTTACCGACTGGGTGCGCCTGATCGCCCATGAGCCATGGGTCTTCCTGCTGCTGGTCAATCTGGTGCTGTTCATGCTCGGCATCTTTATCGAACCGCTGCCGGCGATGCTGCTCTCGGCACCCCTGCTTTTGCCGTTGGCGCAAAACTTCGGCATTGACATGGTCCATTTCGGGGTGGTGGTGACTGCCAACCTGGCCATCGCCCTCTACACCCCGCCGGTGGGCGGGACCCTCTTTGTCGCCGCCAAGCTGGCCGATGCCGGCATCGGCGCGATCACCAAACACCTCATGCCTCTGATGGGGTCGACCCTGGTAATGCTGGTGGTGATTACCTATGTGCCGCAATTGACCAAATGGATCCAGTGGCTGGTGCTCGGTCCCTGACAGGGCCGACTCCTGTCACCAGAGAACAGCGCCGCCGCCAGAGTCCGGCCCGAACATTGACCCTTAATGGAGATTTCCATGCTCAAGCTCGCCATCATCACCGGTTTCTTGTCTCAGACCAAGGACCGCTTTCACGCCTATAACACGCCGCTGTCCCTTGAAGAAAAATTTGCCCTGATGTCCACCATCGACGGTTACTCCGGGGTGGAGATCGTCTATCCTTACGAGGTCAACGATCCGGCAGCCACCCGCGAAGCTCTTGCCCGCCACTCGCTGCAGGTGGCGGCGGTCAACGTCAATGTCAAGGCTGAACCGGAGTTTCGCAACGGCGGCCTCAGTTCCCCCGATCCGACCATACGCGCCAAGGCAGTGGACCTGATCAAGGGGGCTAAGGTCTTTGCCAAGGAGGTCGGTGCCGATAAGGTCACCTGCTGCCCCCTGGGCGACGGCTACGAATTCGCCTTCCAGTATGACTACGCCCTGGCCTGGAAGCACCTCCGGGAGACCCTTGCCGAGGCCGGCGACTACATGCGGGAGATTCCCCTGTTCATCGAGTACAAGCCGAGCGAGACCCGCGGACGATGTTTCATCGACAGCGCCGCCAAAACCCTCTGCCTGCTCAACGATATGCAGGTGCCCGGCATGGGGGTAACCCTTGATTTCGGACATTCGCTGTACGGCAACGAAAACCCGGCCGAAGCGGTGGCCCTGCTCGCCGCCAGTTCCTATCGCTACTACGTTCACATCAACGATAACGATGGCCGCTGGGATTGGGACTACTTCTGCGGCACCAAGCACTACCTCGATTACGTCGAGTTTCTCTACTACCTGAAAAAATACGGCTACAAAGACTTCATGACCTCGGACACCTCGCCGACCCGCTGGGACATCCGCGGCACTTTCGAAGCCAACAGCCGGTTAACCCTGAAAATATGGACGATGCTGCACCGTATCGATTGCGGGGAACTGGAAAGGCTGATGGCTGCTGGTGAGTATCTCGCCACCTGGCGTTTTGTTGAAGAACAGATACTGAAGGCGGGCTGAACGCGTATGCGAGACGAGAGGGAACTTTCCCTGCCCTTTTCCAGAATATCGGAGCTCATGCCGGTGTGGCCGGAGGATCTGCTGCCGAGTATTCGCCGAGAGCTCGCCGCCAGTCGGAGCAAGGTGATCATCCTTGACGACGACCCAACCGGCACCCAGACCATTCGCAAGGTGCCGGTGCTGACCAGCTGGGCGGTCGAGGTGCTTGCCGCCGAGTTGCGGGGGCCGTTTCCGGCTTTTTTCGTCCTCACCAACAGCCGAAGTCTGCCCGAGGAGGGCGCACGCCGTCTGGCTCGGGAGATAGGTAACAATCTTCGCTTGGCCATGGGACTCGCTGGCGTAGAGGCAAATATTATCAGCCGCGGCGATTCCACTCTGCGTGGCCACTTCCCCGCCGAAGTCGACGAACTTGCCCTGGCCCTTGACCGCAACCACCTGCCGCGCCTGCTCATACCATTTTTTGAAGAGGGCGGCCGTTTTACCATCGACGATGTGCATTACGTCCGTGAGGGGGAAAGGCTGCTGCCGGCGGCATCGACCGCCTTTGCTCGCGACGCCACCTTTGGCTACCGCAATTCGGACCTGCGCAAGTGGGTCGAAGAAAAGAGCGGTGGCAGCATCGCCGCAGACGAGGTGGCGACCATTACCCTCGAGGACCTGCGCCGTGGCGGGCCGGCACAGGTGGTGGAACTGCTGCTGGGCTTGCCGGACGGCACCACCTGCATCGTCAATGGCGCGGATTACCGCGATATGGAAGTGCTCTCCGTGGCTTTGCTCGATGCCGCCCGACAGGGCCGAGACTGCCTCTGCCGCAGCGCCGCCTCGTTTGTGCGCAGCCGGCTTGGTCAGGACTGCGGCGGGCTGCTCGAAGGTGGCGAACTGCTGACAACATCCTCTGTCGGCGGACTGTTCGTGGTCGGTTCCCATATCGAGAAAAGCACCAGGCAACTCGCCGCCCTGCTCGCGACCGGACGGGTCACCCCGCTGGAACTGAACGTCGATGAACTGTTCGACCATTCGACCCGTCAGGCGGCCATACACCGCGTAAGCAGCCAGGCCTCGGAACTGCTTGGCGCCGGCCGCGACTGCGCCATCTTCACCAGCCGCCGCCTCCATACAGGGTCAGACGGAAGCGAAAGCCTGCGCATTGCTGGGGTGGTCAGTTCTTGTCTTATCGCCACGGTGACGGCGGTAACCGTCAAACCCCGCTATCTGGTGGCCAAGGGCGGAATCACGTCAAGCGACCTTGCCACCGAGGGGCTGAAGGTGGCGCGTGCCATGGTCATTGGCCAGATCCTTCCCGGGGTACCGGTGTGGAGACTCGGAGAAGAGAGCCGCTGCCCCGGCATGGCCTACATAGTCTTTCCAGGCAATGTCGGCGATGACGATGCCCTTGTGCGGCTGCATGCCCTGCTCAACCAGGGCCGCCCACGCCAATAAACAAACATGCGGCCCCCTGCGCCGCCCCCCCTTAATCTCAACAGCAAGGACACTCCAGTGAAACACACCGTCAAGACCATCCAGAAGATGAAGGATGACCAGCAACCGATCACCATGCTCACCGCCTACGATTATCCGACGGCGAAAAAGGTCAACGACGCCGGAATCGACATGATCCTGGTCGGCGACTCCTGCGCCATGGTGGTGCACGGCCATCCCAACACCCTTGCCGCCACTATGGAGATGATGCTGCTTCACTGCGGCTCGGTGGCCAGGGCTTGCGACCGCACCATGGTCATCGCCGACATGCCCTTCGGCTCGTTTCAGTACGGAATCGAGGAGACCATGCGCAACGCGGCGCGTTTCGTCACCGAGGCCAAGGTCGACGGGGTCAAGTTTGAAGCCACCCCGAACCATATCGCCAAAACCCGGGCCATTGTCGACATGGGCATTGCCGTGGTCGGCCATGTCGGCCTGCACCCCCAGGCGGTAGGTGCCCTGGGCGGCCTCAAGGTGCAGGGCAAGGACATCGCCACAGCCCGCAAGGTGGTTTCCGAGGCCCTGGCTCTGCAGGAAGCGGGGGTGTTCGCCATCATCTTCGAGGCGGTGCCGGCCAAGCTCTCAGCTTACGTCACCAAGAAACTGCGGGTTCCGACCATTTCCATCGGCGGCGGCCCCGGCTGCTCTGGCCAACTCCTGGTGACCCCCGACGTACTCGGCCTCTATGACAACTTCACCCCGTCCTTCGCCAAGCGCTACCGTGAGGTCGGCACGATAATGCTCGACACCTTCAAGGAATACCGCGAAGAGGTCATCACCGGTGTCTTCCCCGGAGAGGCGCACAGCTACAAGATGTCCGATGAAGTGCTGGAGGCCATCGAAAAAGAGTTCAGCGCCGCCTGAGCGCTTTCGGGCCGGCCCGGTGAAAGCCGGGTCGGCGGCGGCTCCTCACCCCCCTGACTGCCGCGACGCCTGAGGGCGTCGCGGCGACGCTGAGAACAGGGAAGCGCAGGCCGTCCTCCAGGCGCCGACGGGGTCAAACTCGGCGGCTGGGGCGTTGCTGGCAGGCATGGTCGAGTTTTTCGGGAAAAGGGGTGCTGGACCGCTGGCCATCACCTGATGGTTTTTTCGAGCAGCGCCTCGCCTCGTTTCTTGAACTGCATGAGATGTTCGATGACTCTGTTCCTGCTGATTGCGTAGGGGGGAGCAGTGTTGTTTGCCGCGTAGTATTCACGGAGTGTCTGGCTGAGGGATTCGCCGATGCTCGACAGTGATCGGAGGGAACGACAAAGCAAGATGCCGAGACAATCTTCGGCGAAAATCTTCATCTTGTTGTTTTTACAGCTTTCCAGGAAGCTGATCTGCTTTTTGAGAGAGGATATTTCCCTGCTCTGATCGGTAAGTGTCCTATGAAGGAAGGTGTTGACGTCCTCACTCTCTTCTGCAAACTCAGCCCGCTGCTCGCGTAGTGCCGTAACAACGCTGGTGCAACTGTGGAACGCGCTGTTCTGGTCGGTGAGCGAAGGCCCATATTCTCCAAATACATAGCCGGCAAGTATTGGCGTTCCCGGGAGTCGGTCGGTTATCGTTTCGTGTTCTTTGCCAATTTCACTCTTCATTACGACTTGATGGGTGCAGCAGGTAATTGCAAAAACTAGATCTTGGTGTCCGGAATATCTGTTGATGCAGTTCTCGAATTCCCTGAAAATGTTTTCTTTTCTGGGATAAGAAAAACTGAAGTCGAAATGGGTTGGCAGGCATGAGCCTTTTACAAAATACTTTCCCCGATCTTTATCAAAGAAGATATCTCTGATGTACGGATCTTTGCCTGGAACATGAAACCACAATGAATATTCAGCATGCTCATATTCGTCTGCAGCAAGTGGGTGTTTCATCTCTTTGAGGAAGAGGTAAGGGTCCTTTCCGTCGAGTTCTGTGAGAACGAAGTTGTTGGCTTTTCCGGGATAAAGCATGCCTATATCGGACCAACCGTAAGAAATATTGGATTGAACGGTGAGCTTGCCTTTGAACAGGAGAAAAACCAGGCTATCCTCGCCAATATGGATATTATCGGCGTGAGCGAAGAAGCTGAGAGTTCGTTCCGCTGGTGGTGTTTTCTTCGAGAACGTGGCCAGATCCTGCTCCGTCCAGTGATCAGTCGCCATCCCGCCAAAGACAATGCATTGTTCGGGCAATTCCCCTTGAAGAGAGTCGATGAGCACGTTTCCGTCAACGTTGTTGTATGGGGAAAAGAAAAGGCAGGCAGCGATATCCTTTTCTCCTTGAATACATTTTTTACTGCATGAGTGAAATTGTTGTTGAAAAGTGCCGTTTGTGGTGAGGGTGGAAATATTCTCCATGCATCCGGTGATCATCTGTGTCGTATCACTCAACAGCAGGCAGAGGAAATAGCCATCCTTGATATATCCGCTCTCTTCAGTATAGCCGCCGGTGACCGAACTCCCCAGTATTTCCACGCCAGGAAAGGCCATTACAATGCCTTGGAGAATATCACGCAACTTTTTGCGGTCTTGCTGGCAGGAGGCGTAGAAGATGCCAACCGACGGTCGGTAAATCCCAAGTTTGGCATTGGCCTGGGAGATGAGATCTGCAATGATGTCATCGCTGGCGTATTTGGTGCTGGTCGCAGTTATGGCTTTTAGCATGCATTCCTCCACCGCCACGGGGCGATTTGTCGCATCGCGGGTTTACTCTCTAGATCATATTCAAATTGATCAATGGGTTACCCTTATCCGCTGTACCGGGAATATTTTCCCCCTATCAGTGTACTTCGCGTCCGCAATTCCTGTATGACTACTCTCAAGAATCTTCACGATGCACATATCGGCTGATATCTCGCCTGTGCTATCTGTCTGAATGTCAACATCAACGATTCCGGAGGATTGATTATGGAACTGGCGCACGCGGTTGTCCTCTTGTTATTCGTCCCTGTTGCGATGCAAATCCTTCTTCCCTTGGCTCTATTACTGGCATTTGCGGTTTTGACGATTGCTCGGGAAATATTTGCAATGAGTTACAAACCCGGCATTGAGTCACGAAGTGCCTCGTCGATAGCTCAGCAGAATGTTCGATAAAACGGCGTATGTCCTAAGTTTGCAACTGTACCAGATTGGGGGGTAATGTGAATAATAGAAATAGCATTCCGCAGTCAATACTTTTACAAACGACTGTCTGGAAAAGATGGGAGCTCTATTCAGAAGCGCAAAAGGAGATCATTCTCGAAGAGTTTCGTCGCAAGATGCCTGAGGATCATTTCAACAAGGAGCTTCTCGTTGAATTTCTCCAGGAGAAGTATAACCGCCAGGAATTGCACAGAGAAGAATGAGCGAAAGGAATCGGGCCGCGTAACGTCACGTGACATTCACCTTCTGGTGCATGAACGTGCGCGGGCCAAGGTTCAAATGCCGCGGTCGCTTTACGTCGTTCTCGGGGTCTACAAGAGATTTCGGTCGCCCCTCATCCATTTACAAGGCGCGCGCTGCTGGAGTATTGGCAGATGGTGCTGTGCGTTATCGGCTTGGATGCAGTGGCTATGAGTTTTTACGCCCGCGAGTGAACTTGCTCATAACATCATGCGGAGCGCAGGTATGCTGGGCAATCCGGCGATGGTGACATTCGCCCTCAGAGGAAGTGGGAGCTTACGCCAGTCAGGCTCGTGATGCCCAACTTTCCGGGCCTGACCAGCAGAACCACACGGAACCTTCCCGCCGTCGCGACTCTTGCTGCCACAACCAAGGTGCCACAAGAGTTCGTTTCTTACCGTAAGAAATCCCTCCTGATCACTCCGCCAGCCTCTTGCCAGGAAGACAGGCTGCCTATGATGGCACGTCCGCGCGCCGTCTTCCTCTACAGCACAGGCTGGGGCCGGCAAACGCATGCAATGCTGCCAAGCTTCACCGGCAAGCTGGGGCTTCTGGCAGGGGTTGGCCTCGACATCTTCCTGCGTTGTTGCTCTTCAACTGCTCTCTTGCTCGGTAAAGGTTTTGGCGTCGTCAACGGAAAGATATTGACTGTTCGTCGGGGGGGTTGTATCAGACGAAAACCTGTGTTTCTCAAGTCTTGGTGGCGGTGAGAAGAGAGCCTTGCAAGATGAGGGGTCGAGCCAGCCGTTCGTTTGGCTGACGGCCATCTCGGCAGGCGCGACAACATGCTCATGCCTGACGTCGCCGACCCACTGTACGCCGCCTGACTGAGCCTACTTCGTGTACACGGTTCAGGTGGAAGAAGAGCGCCTGATAGGCGGAGAAGGCAGTGTGGAAACGAGCCATCCTCAGGGGAGGGGAGGAACAACGCCCGAATGAGTCACGTCAATGCAATGCTTAGCCCCGCCGCAAAGCTGCGGCAGCTTCTCGAAGGACCAGGCATCGTCCTCATGCCAGCCTGCTACGACGCCTTGTCGGCACGGCTGACCGAGGCTGCCGGGTTTCCGGTGACCTTCATGAGCGGCTTCGGTGTTGCCGCCAGCCGATTGGGTCTGCCGGACACCGGGCTGATCTCCTACGGGGAGTTGCTCGACCAGGGCCGCTCCATCTGCGGGGCGGTTTCCATTCCGGTCATCGGTGATGGCGATACCGGCTTCGGCAACGTCGCCAATATCAAACGCACCATCGACGGATACTGTCGGGCCGGTTTCGCCGCGGCGATGATCGAGGATCAGGTGATGCCCAAGCGCTGCGGCCACACCGCCGGCAAGGAGGTCGTCGACCGCCGCACGGCCATCCAGCGCATCCGTGCCTCTGTAGATGCCCGCCGCGAGGGCGCCGACATCCTCATCCTGGCGCGGACCGATGCCCGCGCCACCCTGGGCCTGCAGGAAGCCATCGAGCGCTGCCGGGCCTTTGTCGATGCCGGGGCTGACATCACCTTTCTCGAAGCGCCCCTCAGCCGCGCCGAGATGGAATTGTACTGCCGCAGCGTATCGGCGCCGAAGATGGCCAACCTCATCGAGAACGGCAAGACGCCGCTGTTGCCGCTGGCCGAGCTCGAGGAGATGGGCTACAAGATAGCCGTCTATGCCCTTTCCCTGCTCAATGCCGCCATCACGGCGCAGATCAAGGCCCTCGCCGCGATCAAGGAAGGGCGACCCATCGACGGTTTGACCGAATTTCGAGAGCTGCAGCGCATCCTTGGCTTCGATGCCTACGATGCCGAGGTGGCCCGCTACGATGAGCGGCGCTGACCAGGCCTACAGGTGGGATGCCCGGCTGTATGCCAGCCACTCAGGCTCCCAGTGCGCCTGGGGCCTGGAACTCGTTGCCAGGTTGGGCCTGCGCGGGGATGAAGCTATACTGGACGTCGGCTGCGGTGACGGCAGGGTGACGGCCGCTCTCGCCGAGCGCGTACCGCGCGGCACCGTCGTCGGCCTCGACAGCTCGGCGGAGATGATCGCCCTGGCCAACGAGCGCTTCGGCGGCGCTGGGGACCGGCGTCTGCGCTTTGTCCACCGCGACGTGCGCATGCTTGAGGAGAACGAGCGTTTCGATGTGGTGTTCTCCAATGCCGCCCTGCACTGGGTGAGGGATCATCGTCCGGTGTTGGCCCGGCTGGCAGGCGCGCTCAAGCCGGGCGGGAGAGTGCTTTTGCAGATGGGGGGCCGCGGCAACGCCGCTGCAGTCGTCGCCACGGTGAATAGCGTCATCGCCGGAGGCTGGCAGGAATATTTTGCCGACTTCACCTTTCCTTACGGATTCCATGGCCCGGAGGAGTATGGCTGCTGGCTGGCTGCGGCTGGCCTGGCGCCGCAGAAGGTGGAGTTGAAGCAGAGAGACATGCGACACCCTTCCCCTGCCGAGTTCGCCGCCTGGATCCGCACCACCTGGCTGCCCTACCTGCAGCGGGTCGCGGTGTCGCGCCGGCAGGCCTTTCTCGACGAGATCGTCGCCCACTACCTGCGCAGCCATCCGCCCGAGGCCGACGGCTGCGTCCATGTGGCGATGGTGCGCCTGGAGGTGGCGGCGGTAAAACTGAACCGGGGTCGGTCGCGTGACTACGACACGCCTGGGGCCGAAGCCGTACGTGGTTGAGCGCCCTGCCCGGCAGCACGTGACGCATGTCGCCAGAGGAATCGTTTGCCGCCTCTTCCGGCGCAGGCGACGTGAACGTCAATCAACCTAGAGGATCTGAAAAAGGAGGAGTACACATGGCTAGTCATTGTTGGAAGAACTTCTTGCTGTCCGTCACCTTTGCCGCCGTGGCGCCGCTGGTTGCCGGCGTGTCGTCGTCCCAGGCGGCCACCGAACTGAAGCTGTCGAATCAGTTCCCACCCTCCCACCATGTCTCCAAGGGGTTGATCGTCTTTGCCGACAAGGTCAAGGAGTACTCCAAGGGTGCGGTGGAGGTGAAGATCTTCGATTCGGCCCAGCTGTTCAAGGATACGGAGATCGTCGAAGCGCTGCAGGAAGGCAATGTCGATACTGGCCTGGTGCCGACCAACAAATGGTCGGGCATGATCCCCGCCGCCGATGCCTTCGAGATGCCGTTCATCTTCCAGGACCTCACCTCGATCAAGAAGTTCATCGACGCCGGTGCCGGTGACCTCCTCGAGGGCGAATTCCAGAAGAAGGGCGTCAAGACGCTTTTCTGGGTTGACTATGGCTATATCCAGTTCTTCAACAACACCCGGCCCCTGGCGACACCCGCCGATTTCAAGGGCCTGAAGATGAGATCCTTCAGTAGCGGCGACGCTGAGACCTTGCAGGCGCTCGGCGCCGCGCCGACGGTAATGAGCTCTTCCGAGATGTACATGGCGCTGCAGCGCGGCACCGTCGACGGCGCCACCACCGGGATGCCGGCAGCCGTGTCGCGTAAGATCATGGAAGTGCAGAAGTACATGACCGAAGCCAACTACTCCACCGCCCAGTTCGCCGTTCAGGCCAATCTCGCCGTGTGGAAGAAACTGCCCAAAGAGCAGCAGGATGCGGTGCTGCTGGCCGGAAAGGATGCCGAGGCATGGATTCGCGCGGCGATCGCCGATTCGGAGGCCCAGGCCAAGACGGTCATCGAGAAGGCCGGCGTACAGATCAGCCAGCTGACCCCGGAGAACCGCAAGCTGTTCATCCAGGCCACCGAGCCGGTGCGTACCACCTTTGCCACTAAGGGTGGCGAGCTGGCCAAGAAGCTGATCGATATCGCCCTCGGTCTCAAATAGGCTGTGCCGGGTGCGGTGGCAGTGCCGCCGCACCCCCGCCGGCACTGCCATCTCCGGCAGGCTCCGTCCAGCCGCCGACATATCGTCTGCCATGACTTTCCGACCTTGCGCCGCTCCCGGTGGGGAGCAAAAGAGGAGAGACGTCCCATGATGTCGCAACTCAGGACACTCATAGAGAAGAGCAACCGCACCCTGGGCATCGTCTCGGGGATGGGGATTCTGGTGATGGGCCTGATCCTCGCCTACGAGGTGGTCTGTCGCTATGTCTTCGACTCGCCGACCATCTGGACCCAGGAGATCTCCATCTACCTGTTCATGTGGACGATGCTCGCTGCGTCGTCGTATACCCTGCAGACCAACAAGCATGTTCGCGTCGATCTGGTCCTCGACCTCCTGCGGCCAAGGCCCCGCAAGGTTCTGGATGGTGTCACCGGGATCATCGGCATGGTCTACTGCGCCATCGTGACCGCCCAGGCTTACCAGATGCTGATGCTGTCGATCAAATTCGGCAAGCTCTCGGCCACGCCCCTGCGCGTGCCGCTCTGGATACCGCAGACGGCCCTGCTCATCGGTTTCTTCCTGCTGACCTTCCAGTTCTTCTTCATTGCCGTCAAGAGCGCTGTCGATCTTCGTGCGTCCCAACAACGGATGGATCCCGCCCCATGACCACCTTCGTCCTCGTTCTCGCCATTATCCTCCTGCTGCTGTTCATCGGTGTGCCGGTGGCCTTCTCCCTCGGCACGGCCTCGGTGCTGCTGCTCTATCTCTACGATTTGCCGTTGAAGATCATCGGCACCACGGTGTTCGGCTCGCTGGACAGCTTCGTCCTGCTGGCCATTCCGCTGTTCGTGATGATGAGTCAGGTACTCCTTGATGGCAGGATCGGCGACGATCTCTTCGACAGCGTCAACGTCTGGGTGCGCCATCTGCCCGGCGGGCTGGCCATCGCCACCGTCCTCGCCTGCGCCTTTTTTGCCGCCATCACCGGTTCGGGGGCGGCGGCCGCCGCCACCATCGGCATGGTCGCCTATCCGGCCATGCTGGCCAGGGGCTATGATAAGAGGTTTACCCTGGGGCTGCTCGGGACCGGGGGGACGCTCGGTATCCTCATCCCGCCGAGCATCCCGCTGATCATCTATGGCGAAGTGGTGGAAGAGTCGGTGGGCAAGCTGTTCATGGCCGGCGTTATCCCCGGTCTGGTGCTCACCGGGTTGCTGGTGGTGTATGCCGCCTATCGCAGCGTCCGCGGCGGCTATCAGCGCCTCGAGCCTGCCTCCTGGAAAGAGCGGCTGCAGATGACGAAGAAGAATATCTGGGGCATCATGCTGCCGGTGATCATCCTCGGCGGCATCTACAGCGGTGTGTTCACGCCAACCGAGGCCGCCGCCGCCGGTCTGGTCTACAGCCTGTTCATCACCATGTGCATCTACCGCACCCTGACCCTGCGCGATTTGCCGGAGATCGGCCTCAAGTCGGCCGCGACCTCGTGCATGATCGCCCTGATCATCACCGGGGCCATGCTCTTTGGCAGGGTGATGACGCTGCTCGAGATTCCCCAGCTGCTCACCGAGACGATCATCGCCTGGAAGCTCTCGCCGCTGATGTTCATCATTGCCATGAACATCCTCATGCTGCTCTTGGGCTGCATCCTCGAGACGGTCTCCATCATCCTCCTGACCATGCCCCTGGTGGCGCCGATCATGCACGCCCTGGGGATCGACCCCATCTGGTACGCCATCGTCCTCACCGTCAATATGGAGATTGCCCTGGTGACCCCGCCGGTGGGCATGAACCTCTACGTCATCAGCGGGCTCGACAAGGATATTCGTATGGTCGACACCATCAGGGGCATTGCGCCGTTTATCGGGTTGCTGGTGTTTTTCCTCATACTGACCATCGTTTTTCCCGGCATGAGCACCTGGCTGCCATCGGTGATGTAGAGCGGTGGCCGGTGGCCTTCGACATGGAAAAAGGAATTGCGCAAAGAGCAGCGAGACGGTAGCGTTGGCATCGGAAAGAGGCGATTTTTGCGCTTGCCTTCATAACCACCTTTAGGTCGAGTCGATATGCCTTTCCGCACCATTTTTCGGCTGTCACTGGTTCTGTTGAGTTGCCTTTTGTGGCGAGGGGCTGCAGTCGCCGAGGACTGCCCCGCGCTGTCCATGGGCCAGAATGTCTATGTCCCGGCGTATTCGCATATCTACCATGGCAACCGCGAGGCGAGACTCCTGCTCTCGGTTACCCTGAGTCTGCGCAATGTGGATACGCGCCATGCCATCACCATCACCACCATCGACTATTTCAACACCGAGGGAAAGCTGCTGAAGAGGTTTCTCGACCGTCCACTGATCCTCCCCCCCCTCAGTTCGCACCGCTACGTCATCGCCCAGGATGATGAGGCGGGCGGCTCGGGCGCCAATTTTCTCGTCGCCTGGCAGGCCGCCGCCCCCACCAACCCGCCGATTTTCGAGAGTGTCATGATCGGTTCGCAGTCGCAGCTGGGCATCTCCTTTACTTCACGGGGCCAGGTGCTGCACGGGCAAGCCGGGCGGCAACCCTGATGGTGATGTTTCCTGCCATCTCTGTCTTTCCTCGGGAGTACCATCCCATCATCACCTCGATATCGAGAGCGTCCGCTGCCGGCAATCCCCATGGAATTCTTTAAGCTGCGCCTCTCGGCGATATTGCTGCTGTTCATCATTGGCGCCGGGACGGTTGGCTATACCATCCTCGAGCGGATGAGCGTTTTCGATTCCTTCTATATGACGCTTATCACCATCAGTACCGTCGGTTTCGGCGAGATCTCGCCGCTGTCACGGGCGGGCCGCGTGCTTACCGTCGGCATCATCATTTCTGGTATCAGTCTGTTGACATATACCCTGGGGCAGGTCGCCAAGGTTTTTGTCGAAGGGGAACTGCGCAAGCTGCTGGGGAGGAGAAAGTTGGAGAAACAGATTGCAGAGATTTCCGGTCATATCATCGTCTGCGGATTTGGCAGGATTGGCGAAGTGATCTGCGGCGAACTCGCCGCGGAAAAGATTCCCTTTCTGGTCATCGAAAAGGAAGGGGGAAAAACTGAATTGCTCGAAAAGCTGGGCTACCTCTATCTGGCGGGGGACGCGACGGTCGACGACGTGCTGCGCGAAGCGGGCCTGATGCGTGCCAAGGGCTTGGCCACCGCCGTTTCGAGCGACGCCGACAATGTCTTCATTACCCTCACCGCCAAGGGGCTGAGACCGGACATCTTCGTGCTGTCACGGGCCGCCGATCTCAAGAACGAGGCGAAAATGCTGCGCGCCGGCGCTTCCCGGGTGGTGTGCCCGTATAACATGGGTGGAGCGCGCATGGCGCAGATCCTGCGCAAGCCGACCGTGGTCGATTTTCTCGATACGACGATGATGAGCGGCGAGCTGGGCTTGAAGCTCGAGGAGGCGGTCGTCTCCGCGACCTCGAGCATGGTGGGCAAGACCCTGGTGACCAGCAATCTTCGCCGCGACTTCGGCGTGATCATCGTCGCCATCAAGAAGGCCAGCGCCGAGATGGTGTTCAACCCCGGGCCAGACGCGATCATCGATGCCAACGACGTCATTATTGCCATTGGCAAGCAGCACGATATGCGCCGTATGCGGGAGGTGCTCTCCTGACCAGAGGGTGATAAAGGGAGCAACACTGCGCGGCGTTTCTGCCCCTGGCGGTTATTTTTTTCTCTCTGTGCAGGGCAGTGGGTGGGGGCGATTTACCCGTCGACCGGATGGGAAGGGGTGTCGAGGATCAGTTGATAAAAGGCGAGATCGAGCCAGCGGCCAAACTTGAAGCCCACCTCGGGCAGCGTTCCGACGTGTCGGAAGCCAAGGCGCTCATGGAGGGCGATGCTTCCCGGGTTGGCCGCGTCGATGCCGCCGATCATCGCGTGGCGATCCTTTTCCCGTGCGGCGGCGATCAATTTCTGCAGCAACAGCCGACCAAGTCCACGGCCGCGGCAGTCACGGTGCACATAAACCGAGTGTTCAACGGTGTACTTATAGGCAGGCCAGGCGCGAAAGGTGCCGTAACTGGCAAAACCCTGCAAGGTGCCGTCGCAGTCCTCCACGCCGAGCACCGGAAAGCTGCCAGCCTCCTTGGCGGCAAACCAGGCGGTCATGCTCTCCATGGTGCGCGGATGATAGTCGTAGAGCGCCGTTGAGGTGAGGATGGCATCATTGAACAGCTCGAGGATGGCGCTGCCATGCCGAGCCAGGGTGCAGTTGACGAGGACTGTTCCGTCCATTTCCCTTACCATTTCTCCCCGGGGTATCGTCGGCTCCCGCCGGGGAAAGCGGGGAACCTGCGTCTTTTTGTCAGAGCACGGCTTCCTGAAGCATGTGCCGCAGGAAAATCCTTGCTTTCTCCCAGGGGCCGTGGCCCTTCCTCTCAATACTCCAGTGTCAGACCGACCCCGACCTCGCCCAGATCAGCCACCCCGGCCAGGGCAATTTTCGACCTGAGGTCGGTGCAGTGGCAGGCGTGTAAGCGCTGCGGGCGAACTTCGGCCAGGTAGGCGAGGGTGCCCTGCAGCTGTTGCGGTGACGGATTCTGCAGGTGCAGCCCGCCGATGATGTCGACGATGCGGGTGTCGCCAGTGACCTTTCTGGCATAGTCAACGATATTGCAGATGCCAGAGTGCGAGCAGCCGGTGATGATCACCAGGCCGTGGTCGCTGCGATAGACCAGGGCCGAGTCCTCGGGAATGGTGTCGCCTTCCGTTTCCCCTTCTTTGTAGCCAAGGCGCTGTTGCCCCTCGAAGTCGAAGATGCGCGGGATTTCGCCAAGGTATGACAGTCTTGGCGTCAATTCGGTGACCCCGCTGACAAAATCCACCGCAAAGTGCCGGCCGAGCTTCTCGGCCGAGAAGAGCGGGCCGAGCTCGACCTGGGTGTCATTGGCAATGCTGGTCATCGTTTTTGGGTGGGTCAAGACCCGCGGGCGGCGGTGGGGCAGCCCCTGCGCCTGCAGGCTGGAGAAATGGCGGGCCAGGGTCGCAAGACCCCAGGTGTGGTCGTGGTGGCCGTGGGAGAGCACGACCAGGTCGAGCTCGGCTAAGGAAATGCCCATGTCGCGGGCGTTGTCGAGGAAGATGCCGGAGCGGCCGGTGTCAAAGAGCAGGCGTCGCCCCTCGCTTTCGATGAGGAAGCAGAGGCCGGCTTCGGCGAGGAAATAGCGGCCGACGAGGGCGTTGTTGTCGACGAGCACGGTGAGCTTCATGGACAGGCCTCCTTTGGTTGTGCCTATTCGTTCCACGAGAAGAGCAGGGCGCCGATGACCAGGAAGACCAGGGTGGTGGTGACGAGGACCAGGCACTCCCCCTGGACGTCGGCGAAGGTGGCGGCTTCATTCATCACTTTTCGCGCCGCCCTGAGCAGGTAGGTCATGGGGAAGAGGAGGGCGAAGTCCTGGACAATCTTCGAGGAGCCCTCCAGGGAGAACCATACCTCGGAGACGAACATCATCGGCCAGGAGATGAAGTTGAGGATGCCGCTGGTGAACTCCTCGCTGGTGCCGCGGGCGGCGAAGATCAGGCCGATGGAGCAGAGGTTGAGCCCGCCGAGAATGAACACTAGGAGCAGCAGCAGCGGCGAGCCGGCGATGTGGAAGTCGAAGATCAGGTCGCTGCCCACCCAGATGACGAGGAGGGTGAAGATGATGAGAAAGATGCGCGACAGCATCTGCGCGGTGAGGTACTCGAAGGCGGTCAGCGGTGTGGCCTTGAGCCGCTTCAAGGTGCCGTTCTTGCGGTAGCGGACGATGACGTAGCCGATGCCCCACAGGGCCGAGAACATCATGTTCATGGCCAGGATTCCCGGCATCAGCCAGTCGATATAGCGGATCTGCGGCCCGTTGGTCACCCCGCGCTGCGGGGGTGTCTTGCCGACCATATAGGACGAGAGATAGACTTTTTCGGCCAGCGAGCTGTTGGGCGAGGAACTGTTCATCCAGTAGGCGCCGCTGGCTGAGGTGCCGTCGACGAGCAGGTCGATGCGATGGAGGGAGAGCCTGTTCTCCCCCTCCTCCCTGTCTGCCACCGGCACGACGATGACATGGCGATCTTTGAGAAAGGTAGGCGGCAGGGCTTCCGAGGCGCCCTGTTCGATGGCTGTGGGCGGAAAGATGCCGACGCGAAAACGCTTGAACTCGCGCCCGTCGAACATCAGGCCGAAGCCGATGATGATCAGCAGAGGGAAGGCGAAATTCCAGCCGAAGGCGGCACGGTCGCGGAAGAACTCGGCGTTGCGGGCCTTGAAGACGACCCAGATGCGTTTCAGGTTCATGGAGGGGAATTCGGGGGGAAGAATGAAGCCAGCATGCCTATTCCCGGAGCTCCCGCCCGGTGAGGTGGAGGAAGACATCCTCGAGGTTGGCGTTATGGATGGACATCCCCGGCAGGGCGATATCGCGGTCGATGAGCTCTTTGAGCCCCTGGTGGACGTGGTCGGTGTGGATGACGATGTCGCCGCCGCTCCGGCGTACGCTGTAGTTCATCCCCTGCAGAGGTTGCAAAGGGGTGTGGCCAGGGAGGATGATGGCGCTGCCACCACCATGACGTTCGATGAGTTCCCGCGGGCTGCCGGATGCGATGATGGTGCCGCGGTCCATGATGGCGATATCGTCGCAGAGGTACTCGGCTTCCTCCATCGAGTGGGTGGTGAGGATAAGGGTGCGGCCCTCCTCTTTCAACTCGCGGAGGATTGACCACAGGTTGCGGCGCGACTGCGGGTCGAGGCCGGTGGAGGGCTCGTCGAGGAACACCAGGCTGGGCTGGTTGATCAGGGCCAGGGCCAGCGTCAGTCGCTGCCTCTGGCCCCCGGAGAGCCTGTCGTTGCGCTGCTTGGCGATGGTGTCGAGGTCACAGCGGCGGCTGATGTCGTCGATGGCGGCGGGGTTGCTGAACAGGCTGGCGAAGGTCTCCAGGGTCTCGCGCACCGAGAGGAAGCTGAGCAGCGAGGTGTGCTGGAACTGGATGCCGATCTCTTCACGGAAGCTGCGGCTGCGCGGCTGACCCCGGTAGAGGACCTCCCCGCCGCTGGCGGGGATGATATCCTCGATGATTTCCAGGGTGGTGGTCTTGCCGGCGCCGTTGGGACCAAGCAGGCCGAAGCAGATGCCGGGGGGGACGCTGAAGGAGACATCGCGAACCGCCTCGACAGAGGAATAGCGTTTTTTGAGGTGACGCACCTCGAGAATTGGTGGCATGATGTCGCTGGCGTGGAAGGTGGCGGATGTTATCTGCCGCGACCTTACCAATGGCCGCCACTTGCGGCAAGCGAATTCCGTGGTTGCCACCGTGTCGACGGGATTATGTCACGTGTGTGACGTAAAATCGAGCTCGAGAGCGAGAGGTGGGTTTGTTGGAAAGGCATTTTGTCACGTGTGTGACGAAATGTTATGGTGCTCAAGAGGTTCATCATCCTTGTGTCGGGAAGAGAATGTGTGTAATCATAATGCAAAGTAATTATAGAAGAAAAATGTTGCACTGCGCAACTGCAGCGACTGCTGGAACGGGGTGACGGAGGGCCGGGACCTCCTGCAGGGGGAGCAAAACGTCTCGTATGTGACAAAACAGGAGGCGCCGCGTACCTATGGTGAGGGAGGAAGCGGACATGGTCAGTGAGTTTACCCGCCGGGTCATCGTCGTGGTTCGGCAGATACCCTTCGGGAAGGTCGCCACCTACGGCATGGTGGCGCTCCTCGCCGGCAGTCCGCGGGCGGCGCGGCAGGTAGGGTGGATTCTTCACTCCACCGCCGCGGCCGACGGGCTGCCCTGGCATCGCGTCATCAACCGCCATGGCCGGGTGTCGCTCCGTCATGGTGAGGAGTCACACTGGCAGCGCCTGTTGCTAGAGGATGAGGGGGTGGTCTTCGACGGTGACGGCCGCATCGACCTTGCCCGGCACCTCTGGCAGGTGCGGGGAGATGAGGTCGAATAACGCTGAGCAATGCGCGCTAACCTTTCAGGCTTGTGGCTCAGTACTCCTTGCTGAACCTTCCTTCTGAAGGAGCAACCGCCAAGGGGCCATTTTCCCGCCACGTCCTCACCGACAAACGCTTTTCTCAACAAAACCTATTTTTCTCCGAACGTTCGCAGGTGCACACTGAAGGGCGTTCAACCGATAACGGGCACATCGCCCATTTCTCCTTCTGCGCGTGGCGGGGGCAGGTTCGCCGCGGACCCGATCGAACTCGGTCACCTGCCACTGAGGCTGGGTGCGGTCTGCGGTGCGAAAAAAACGCATATTCCGTGATTTTTGTTCTGGCGGAAAGCGGTGGTCTTGTGTATAATTTGTGGTTCTTGGTTTTATGAACGAGATCTTCGGGCCAGCCTCGAATGAAATTTCATCTCGTCGCCTATCACGCAGGGTGTTGGCGCCGTCCTGACGGGGAAGGTCATGCCTCTATGATCGCGCTTCCTCGGCCCCGGGCAGTTGCCACGCCACAAGCCTTGAGTTTTCCGTAAGGAAAAATTCTCTTCGCCTCATCTTTCGCCGGGGCGGGTGAGGTATCGGGTCATCGATTCGTTTGAATCGGTTCGTTGATGCAGGAGTCGCAACCGACTGCGGCTCCCTGTTTTTTTGTTTTCACAGCCTACAGGATGCGGGGTCGGGTTTTCCGGCCTCTGCCGACGCAGAGGACAGCAGACATGAACAAAGATTTATCGAAAGTACGAAACATAGGTATCAGCGCTCATATCGACTCCGGCAAGACCACGCTGACCGAGCGCATCCTTTTCTACACCAAGCGCATCCATGCCATCCACGAGGTGCGTGGCAAGGACGGCGTCGGGGCGAAAATGGACTCCATGGAGCTGGAGAAGGAGCGCGGCATTACCATCCAGTCGGCAGCTACCTATTGCTCGTGGAAGAACATCAGCATCAATATCATCGACACCCCCGGCCACGTCGACTTCACCGTCGAGGTGGAGCGTGCCCTGCGCGTCCTCGACGGGGCTATCCTCGTTCTCTGCTCGGTCGGCGGGGTACAGTCGCAGTCGATCACCGTCAACCGCCAGATGACCCGCTACAACGTGCCGCGCATCGCCTTTATCAACAAGTGCGACCGTACCGGCGCCAACCCGGAGAAGGTCACCCGGCAGCTGCGCGAAAAGCTCGACCTCAACGCCCACATGCTGCAGATGCCCATCGGCCTGGAGAGTGACCTCAAGGGCATGGTCGACCTGATCTCCATGAAGGCCATCTACTTCGAGGGCCCCAATGGCGAAGAGATCATCGCCAAAGAGATCCCCGCCGACATGCAGGCCATGGCCCAGGAAAAGCGCGAGGCCCTGCTCGAAGAGGTGTCGATGTTCTCCGAGGAGTTGATGGAAGCGGTTCTCGAAGGTGGCGATATCGATGAGCAGGTCATCTACGACGCCATCCGCAAGGGCACCCTCAGCCTGCAGTTCACCCCGGTGATGATGGGTTCAGCTTATAAGAATAAGGGTGTGCAGCTGCTGCTCGACGCTGTCGAGCGCTACCTGCCCTGTCCCACCGACGTCACCAACATGGCGCTCGACCTCAAGGACAACGAGAAAGAATTCGAGGTGTCCAATAATCCCGACGACCCGCTGATCATGCTTGCCTTCAAGCTCGAGGATGGGCGCTACGGCCAGCTCACCTATATCCGCACCTACCAGGGCAAGCTGGCCAAGGGGGACACGGTCTATAACAACCGCACCGGCAAGAAGACCAAGATCGGCCGCCTCTGCCGCATGCACGCCAACGAGATGGAGGAGATCGAATCCTGCGGCTCCGGCGACATCGTCGCCCTCTTCGGCGTCGACTGCGCCTCGGGCGACACCTTCACCTCCGAGGAGATCAGCTGCTCGATGACCTCGATGCACATCCCCGAGCCGGTCATCTCCCTGGCGATCATCCCCAAGGACAACAAGGCGCAGATCAATATGTCCAAGGCCTTGAACCGCTTCACCAAGGAGGATCCGACCTTCAAGTCCTACGTCGACCACGAGACCGGCGAGACCATCATCTCCGGTATGGGCGAACTGCATCTCGAGGTCTATGTCGAGCGCATGAAGCGGGAGTACAATGCCCTGGTCGAGGTTGGGGCGCCCCAGGTGGCCTATCGCGAGACCATCTCGCAGCGTGCCGAGTTTAACTACACCCACAAGAAGCAGACCGGCGGTTCCGGCCAGTACGGTCGTGTCGCCGGCTATATGGAGCCCATGGAGGAAGGGGAGTTCGAGTTCGTCGACAGCATCGTCGGCGGCGTCATTCCCCGCGAGTTCATCAGCTCCTGCGAGAAGGGCTTCCGCAAGAGCCTCGAGAAGGGATCCCTGTGCGGCGCCACCATCACCGGCGTGCGCTGCGTCATCAACGACGGCGCCTACCACACGGTGGACTCCTCCGACATCGCCTTCCAGCTGGCGGCCATCGGCGCCTTCAAGGAGGGCTACCTCAAGGCCAAGCCGATCATCCTCGAGCCGATCATGAAAGTGGCGGTGGAGGGGCCCACCGAGTTCCAGGGCGCGGTCATGGGCTCGATCAACCAGCGCCGCGGCATGATCATCGGCACCACCGAGGAAGGCAGCTATTCGGTGGTCGAGGCGGAGGTGCCGCTGTCGGAGATGTTCGGGTACTCGACGGTGCTGCGCTCGCTTACCCAGGGAAAGGCCGAATTCACCATGGAATTCGCAACCTTCAAGCCGGTTCCCAAGGGTGTCGGCGAGCAGCTCGTCAAGGCCTATCAGGCAGAGCGAAAGAACGCTTGAAATCGCCAGGGCAATTGACTACAACAACAATACAGCCGGGACGGCGCCCCCGCCCGGCCGGCCGCGGCGGCGCCGCGTGACAGGAAAACAAGAGAGGTGTACACTCATGGAAAATAGCGAGTTGGTCGTCAACAATCCCCTTCGCGCCCTCGGGCTCGAAGAAAAATCCAGCGGCGTTCAGGCGATGATGGGCCTGGTCATGGCCAGGGCGGGCCTCGGCAAGACTGCCATTCTCGTGCAGTTCGCCCTCGACTGCATGCTCCTCGGCAACAAGGTCCTCCATGTCTCGATCGGCGAGGGTATCGACAAGACCCGCGCCTGGTACGACGACATCCTCTCGCTGCTCACCGACGGCGAGAAGCTCGAGTCGATTCCCGAGATCATGAAGAACCGCATGATCATGACCTTCAAGGAGAGCTCCTTCAGCAAGGCCCTGCTCGAGGAGCGGCTCGACGACCTTGTCAAGCAGAACATCTACAAGCCGGAATGCCTGATCATCGATGGCTACAACTTCGCCGACAATACCAAGGAATCCCTCGAGGGCCTGCGCAAGTTCATGAACGACCGCGGCCTGAAGATGATCTGGTTCTCGGCGGTCAGCCACCGCGAAGACTCGCGCGTCAGCCTCGACGGGGTGCCTGCCCCCTGTCACGAGGTCGACAGCCTCTTCGAGACGGTGCTGCTCATCAAGCCGGTGGGTGACGCTATGAAGCTCGAAATCGTCAAGTGCGACTCCTGCAAGCTCGACCCGGGCACCACCCTGATGCTCGACCCGTCGACGATGCTCATTAAAAAAGCGTGAGCGGCCTCCGCCCGCAGGGCGGCACTGTCGCATGACGTGAGAAAGCGGGATGCCCGGAGACGGCAACCCGCTTTTTTTATGGGAAAACGATTCATGGAATTTCGACCCTGTATCGACCTCCACCAGGGCCTGGTCAAACAGATCGTCGGCTCGACCCTCTCCGACGAGTCGCCCGAGGCGGTTCGCACCAACTTCGTCGCCGATAAGCCGCCATCGTGGTATGCCGAGCTCTACCGCGCCGACAACCTCACCGGCGGGCATATCATCATGCTCGGCCCGGGTAACGAGCAGGCCGCCGGCGAGGCGCTGGCCGCCTGGCCGGGCGGCATGCAGCTGGGCGGCGGCATCACCGCCGACAACTGCATCTCCTGGCTCGAACGCGGCGCGGCGGCGGTGATCGTCACCTCCTATGTCTTTCGCGACGGCCGCATCGATATGGAGCGCCTCTGCCAGCTGCGCGACCTGGTCGGGCGGGAACGCCTGGTGCTCGACCTGAGCTGCCGGCGCCGGGGCGACCAGTATCTCATCGTCACCGACCGCTGGCAGAAGTTCACCGAGGTGGCCGTCTCCCCTGAGGTGCTGGAGCACCTGGCCGAATACTGCGGCGAGTTCCTCGTCCATGCCGCCGATGTCGAGGGCCGTTGCCAGGGTATCGAGATCGACCTGGTGGAGCGCCTCGCCCGCTGGACACCACTGCCCACCACCTATGCCGGCGGGGTTCGCGACCTGAACGACCTGCGCACCCTCCACCAGGCCGGCGCGGGCCGGCTGCACGTCACCGTCGGCAGCGCCCTCGACATCTTCGGCGGCAATGGCCTCTCCTATGCCGAGGCGGTAGGTTTCTGCAAGGGGACCGAGGAGCGTGGCCGGGGAGTTTGAGCACGGAGGTTCCGTCCTTGACCTTCGCCCGGTCTTTGGCTACAATAATCGGATATTTGGCGTTTTTTTTCCATCAATGCCTTGGGCAGGTTGAACGAAGATGGCGTCCCAGCGCGACAAACAGCGGCAGGAGATCGAGAAGTTCATCGACAAGATGCCCAGCCTGTCGACCACCGTCGGCAAGGTGATGGAGATCTGCAGCCGCACCGATGCCTCGCCCAACGAGCTCAACCGCGTCATCTCGCTCGATCCGGTGCTGGCCGGCCAGGTGCTCAAGCTGATCAACTCGGCCTACTACTCCCTGGTCAACAAGGTCACCTCGCTGACCAGGGCCATCACCATGCTCGGCATGAACACGGTCAAGAACATGGCCCTGAGCACGGCCATCATCCGCACTGTCGCTGGGGTCAAGAAGTCGCGGGCTCTGCCGACCACCAAGTTCTGGGCGCATTCCATCGGTGCCGGGGTCAGCGCCAAGCTCCTCGGCGAAGTCAAGGGGGTGCCGGTGATGGAGCGCGAGGAGCTCTTCCTGGCCGGGTTGCTCCACGACCTCGGCAAGGTCCCCTTCGGCGACGATTACATCGAGGCGCTCAACATCGCCAAATTCGAGCAGTTGCCCTTGCACGAGGTCGAACTCGACGTCATGGGTATCGACCACCAGGAGGTGGGCTTGATGATCGCCGAAAAGTGGAAGCTCAACGAGATGATCACCTTCTGCATCGGCAACCACCATCGCTGCGAGCGGCTGCAGGGCGACGTGGCCGACAAGATTTCTCTGGTGGCGCTGGGCAATATATACACCAACGTCTTCGACCACGGCTACGCCGGCGACCCCTTCCCGCGGGAAAGCGAGCTGGAGAAGCTGCGGCGGCAGGTCGGTCTCAGCCCCGACGAGTTCTGCGGCATCGGCTCCCGGGTCGTCGAGGAGATCCGCAAGGCGGAGGTGTTTCTCAATCTCTAGAAAGAAACGGGGGTTGTCCGTTTCACGGGGAATACGGGGTTCACGGCGCTGTGGCGCTGCTGGGCTGGTGCTGTGTCGTGAGGGGAGGAAGAACAGTGGCGATGAAGGTGCGTTTCTGGGGGGTGCGGGGGTCGATTCCCAGTCCGGGGGCCAAGACCCAGAAGTATGGCGGCAATACGGCCTGTATCGAGCTGCGCGTCGGGGAGGCGGACCGCCTGGTGATCGTCGACGCCGGCTCCGGCATCCGCCCCTTAGGCAACTTCATGATGGGCCACGACCTGCCTAAAGGGCCGATCCGCGCCGATATCTTCCTCTCCCACACCCACTGGGACCATATCATGGGGTATCCCTTCTTCACCCCCATCTATATCCCCGGCACCCGGCTCAAGGTCCACGGGCCGGTCTCCTTCGAGGATGACCCGCTCGAGGACGTGGTCGGTGGGCAGATGAAATACCGCTATTTCCCGGTCAATCTCGGCGAGCTCGCCTCGGAGATCGAGTATATCCGCCTGAAGGAGACGCCCCTCATCGACATGGGCGAGGGTCTGCTGCTGACCACCAAGCTGATCAACCATCCCATTACCGCCCTCGGCTACCGTTTCACCTATAACAATATCTCGGTGTGCACCTGCTACGACACCGAACCGTTCCGCAACCTCTTCATCACCGACCCCAGCCACCCCGACTACGACGAGGCCATGGCCCTGGAAGGGGAGGAGGTGGCGGTGGAGCAGAATCTCGCCCTGGAGCAGTTTTTCGCCGGGGCCGACCTGCTCATCCACGATGCCCAGTATACCGCCGCCGAATATGCCAAGGGGCGCGTCAACTGGGGGCACACCTCCATGGAATACGCCATCGCCGCCGCCACCCGCGCCGGTGTCAAGCGTCTGGCCCTCTTTCACCATGACCCCGACCGCACCGACCAGCAGCTCGACGAGCTGGCGGCCAGCCTCTGTCGTCCCGCCGGCCCCGAGGGGCCTGAGGTCTTTTTCGCCACCGAGGGGATGGAGATCGACCTCTAAGGCTCAGTGCCTTCTTAGGCTCAATACATTCTTGTGGGAGCAAGGCCTCCGCCGAGGGCGGCGATACAGTCGCTGTCGGCGAAGAAGGGCAGGGGCGGCGGCTGCGGGCAGGGCAGCAGCTCGTCGGCGAAGGGGGTGGCGGCGATGTTGCGGTTATAGGCCTCGACCATCAGCCTCTCGAGATTGACGGTATCCTCGACGTTATAGGCGAGCAGGGTGTGGAGATAGCGCTCGTCTCCCTTGTGCATGTAGGCATGCCAGAGCCGCACGGCGAAGAGGCCGTCGACGCCGTCGAGGGTGCCACGATGCAGGCCGAGCTTGCGTTCGCAGCCTTTCAAGCCGCCCTTGAAACCAAGCCGGGCGAGGACGAAGCGCAGGTCGATCTGCGCCTGGGGCAGCGTGATGCGGAAGAAACGTTCAATGAAGGGGATGTCGAAGCCCTTGCCGTTGTAGGTGACGAGCACCTGGAAGGGGGCGACGGCGTCGATGAAGTCCTCGAGGTTGATGCCGTTGACGAAGGTTCGCACCTCGCGGCCGTCAAAGAGGGCGATGGTGGTGATGATGCTGTCCGCGCCGAGGCCGGTGGTCTCGATATCGAGGTAGGCGGTGCGCTCGCGGAACTGAGGGAAGATGCGCCAGCCCTGGGCGTTTTCCAGGCGACTGGTGAAAAACCGCGGGTCGTCGGACAGCGCTTCCGCCGACTGTGCCAGGAGCCGCTCCGCCTCGAGGCGGGTGACCGCCGAGAGCGGCAGAGGCGGCGGGTTGCGCCACCTCTCCCAGGAGGTCACCCCTGCCCGCCACAGCTCCCGTTCGAGCTTGTGGCCGATGCCCGGGATATGGCAGAAGGTGCGACAGAGCACGGTGGCGCCTTACTGCAGGCGCTGGCCGCCGGCCGCCTTCCTGCGCCCCGCGGTTGCGCCGCCCTTCCTGCCCGTAACCGGCGGTCGCGGTGATGAACGGTGCGGCTGCTGGTCGGCCTCTTCCGCGCAGCGCTGCAGGCGCAGGGTCTTGCTGCCCACCCGGCTCTTGTGCAGCAGGCGGAGAATGTGGTCGGGCATGCCGTAGGGCAGGTCGACGGTGCTGTAGGTGTCGTAGATGGCGATGCGGCCGATGTGGCGGCTGTTGATATCGGCCTCGTTGGCGATGGCACCGACGATGTTGCCCGGCTTAATGCCATGTTCGCTGCCCAACTCGATACGGAAGCGCTCCATGCCCTCATCCGGAGGCAGCTGCAGGTCGGCTTGGCGCGGCCGGGAGGGGCGGCTGTGCGTGGCGACCGGCCGCAGCCGTGCCGGGGCGGGAAGCGGCTCGGGCTCGGCGAGGAGCAGCGGTCGGTCGCCCTGGGCCATCACCGCCAGGGCCGCCGCCAGCTTTTCGCCGCTTACTTCGTGTTCGCGCAGATACTCGCCGACCAGCTTCTCGAAGACACTGGTATCGGCGGTCAGGGCTCGGGTGATGCGCTCCTTGAAAAGGGCGACGCGCCTCTCGTTGATGGTCGCCACCGTCGGCAGCTCGGCCATGGTGATCTTCTGCCGGGTGGCCTGTTCGATGGCCCTGAGCAGATGGCGTTCGCGGCCGCTGACGAAGAGGATGGCCTCGCCGCTGCGCCCGGCGCGCCCGGTGCGGCCGATGCGGTGGATATAGGACTCGGTGTCGAAGGGGATGTCGTAGTTGATGACGTGGCTGATGCGCTCGACGTCGAGGCCGCGGGCGGCGACGTCGGTGGCGACGAGGATGTCGATCTTCTTCGCCTTGAGCTGCTCGACGGTGCGCAGCCGCTGGCTCTGCTGGATGTCGCCGTTGAGGGCGGCAGCGGCGTGGCCGAGGGCGACGAGGTGCTCGGCCAGCTCCACCGTCTGCAGCTTGGTGCGCACGAAGACCAGTACGCCGTCGCAGGGCTCGGCCTCGAGGAGCTTTTCGAGCGCGCTCTGTTTGGCGGCGAGGCCGTTGGTGATCAGACAGCGCTGGTTGACCGTCTGCGCCGAGACGGTCTTGCTGCCGATGGTCACCGACACCGCCTCTTTGAGGTAGGTGGCGGCGATGGCGCGGATGGAGTTGGGCATGGTGGCCGAGAACAGCGCCGTCTGACGGCGGTTGGGGAGCTGTTCGAGAATCCATGAGACATCGTCGAGGAAGCCCATCTTGAGCATCTCGTCGGCCTCGTCGAGGACCAGGGAGTGGATGGTCTCGGTCTTCAGGGTGCCGCGGCGCATATGGTCCATGACCCGTCCGGGGGTGCCGATAACCACCTGCACGCCGCGCTGCAGACGGCGCAGCTGGCCGGCATAGTCTTGGCCGCCGAAGATGGCCAGCACTTCCAGCCCCTTGAGATGCCGCCCGTAGGCGGTGAAGGACTCGGCCACCTGCAGGGCCAGCTCCCTCGTCGGGGTGAGCACCAGCAGCTGCGGCTCGGGCCGCGATCCGAGTTCCAGCCGGGCGAGCAGCGGCAGGGCGAAGGCGGCAGTCTTGCCGGTGCCGGTCTGCGCCTGGCCGATGACGTCGCAGCCGGCGAGCATCGGCGGAATCATCCGTTCCTGGATAGGGGTGGGAAGTTCGTAGCCGGCGTCGGCTACTGCCTGGAGGAGGGCCTGGGGCAGACCCATGGCGTCGAAAGACGGGGTGGCGTCATCGGGAAAAGACATACGAATACCTGTAGCAAAGGGTTGATTCCAGAGAAGGACTTCTCGGTAGGGTGCAAAGTCTGCCCGGAAAGGGGGCGGCCACCTGATGGGGCCGTACGAGGTGTCCGTCCAGATTTGCCCAATAACCCTGCACTGACGAAGGGGGATCGCGCCGCCGCTGTCGCCCTGGGGCGAGGCTCGGCGGCCCGTCGTATCACTGCGACTGGTCCGACACGCACAACAAGCATGAGAGCGGACTTCATACCAGGCCGCAGGGTAAGATGCAATCTTTTTATGCTCTCGATTTTCCGTCGCTTGATAAAAGGCCGGTCACTCGTCGTCGACGCGGCGACGCTGGCTCTTGATCTGGCCGCGGTGCGTCTTGCCGGCCAGGCGCCGCTGGCGCGAGGCGGTCGTCGGTCGGGTCGGGGTGCGCTTCTTCGGTGTCATGGCGGCGTGGCGGATGATGCGAACGAGCCGCTCCACGGCGTCGAGACGGTTCTTCTCCTGGGTGCGGAACTGCTGCGCCTTGATGACCAGAACGCCGTCGTCGCTGATGCGGCTGTCGCGGCTGGCGAGAAGCCTCATCTTCAGTTCCTCGGGCAGCGAGGAGGCGAGGATGTCGAAGCGCAGGTGGATGGCGCTGGCCACCTTGTTGACGTTCTGGCCCCCCGCTCCCTGGGCGCGAATGGCGACGAGGGTCACTTCATGGTCGGGCAGGGTCAGTCGCGGACTGATGACGAGAGGCATGGAAAACTCCAAACGGCTGTAAAATTACTGAGGGTGCAGTGTACTTGCTTGATTCCATTGGTATTGGTGAGTAGTATATCCTGAAACCCCGGCGCTGTCGAGACATCTGCCACAACCATTTCCCGGCGGGAGAAGCGATGCGTTGCCCTAAGTGCCATCAGGAACAGAACAATACGGTGGAGTGCGACCGCTGCGGGGTCATCTTCGCCCGCTACGAAAAGATCCTTGAACGCCAACGCGAAGCAGAGCGGCAACGGCAGCAGCGTGAGGGCGAACAGTCTTCGTCGCCGGGGAGGCACAAGGGACTGCTGCTCCTGGCCGCCTTGCTTTTGGTGGTGGCGGTGGCCGGGGGCACCTATTATTTTACAGTGAAGACCATGGGCCCGCAGGTGGCGCAGCAGGCCTCTCCACCCGCGTCTCCAGCTGCCACGCCGAAACCGCGGGAGGTCTCCCCAGCCCAAACCCTGCCACAGGCACATGCTCCGACCCCGTCCAATGCGGGGGGGGAGGTGGCCTCGGGTAACGCCATTGTCAGGGCCAAGAATGCCACCGTGTCCATCGAAACCCCCTGGGGCACCGGCTCGGGGTTCTTCGTCAGCAAGAACTACATCGTCACCAACAAGCACGTGGTGCAGTTCGACGATAAAAAGCTCTCCGAGATGCGCGAGAAGGTCGACAAGGGGCGCCGTTTCTTCGATCTCGAACGGCAGAAGATCGACGAATGGAAGGAAACCTACCGTAAGATGCCCAAGGGGCCGCAGCGCAGCCAGCTGGCGATGATCATCGAGCGCCACGAGGAAGAGCTGAGCAAGGCCCTGCCCCTGCTGCAGGCCGAAGAACGGCGCCTGGAGAAGGTCGATCGCAAGGTGCAGCCCTCCGACTTCAAGATCATCCTCGCCGACGGCAGCAGCCACACCGGCAATCACCTTTTGCTCAGCCCCACCTACGACCTCGCCCTCCTCTCGCTTTACTCGGTGCAGGCAACCCCCCTCGAAAAGCCGCCCTCGGGTCATGGGCTCAACCAGGGCGACAAGGTCTACGCCATCGGCAGCCCGGTGGGCCTGCGCCACACGGTCACCGCCGGCATCTTCTCCGGGTACCGTGTGCGCAAGGAGGATGGCGGGCAGGTCTTCCTGCAGACCGACGCCGCCATCAACCCCGGCAACAGCGGCGGCCCGATCGTCGATGACCAGGGCTACGCGCGCGGCGTGACGACCCTGGTGCTCACCAACACCGAAGGCATCGGCTTCGCCATTCCCATCGAGAAGGTCTTCGAGGAGTTCAGTTCCTCCCTCTTCTGAAACGGGGGGCGGCCGAGGTCGCCCCGTTTTGTTAACCCGTGGCGGCAGCCTCCCCGGCCACCCAGCCGGTGGAGAAGGCCGCCTGCAGGTTGTAGCCACCGGTATCGGCGTGCAGGTCGAGGAGCTCGCCGACAATGTACAGCCCGGCAACGAGGCGCGAGGCCATGGTGCGCGGGTCGACCTCCTTGAGCGGCACGCCACCGGCGGTAACGATGGCCTCGGCAAAGGAGCGATGGCCGTCGATGTCGAGGCGCACGTCCTTGAGCCACTGCGCCAGTCGCCGGCGACTGTTGGCGGGGAAGCGGCGGCAGTCGATGTCGGCCGGCAAATCGCAGGCGGCAAGGCATAGCCCGACCATCTCTTTGGGGAGGAGACCGCGCAGGATGGAGGCGATTTCCTCGCCGCCACGCTCCTTGAGGTCGCGCTGCAGGCGGAGGTCGAGCTGCGCAGGGTCGAGGGCCGGTTTGAGGTCGAGGGACAAGGCCACCTGCCGCCCCTGGTGCAGGGCGTCCACCGCCTGGCCGCTCAGGGTGAGCACCGTCGGCCCGCCGACGCCAGAGGGGGTGAAGGCCAGCTCGCCGAACTGCTTGTCAACCCTCTTGCCGTTTATCAGCAGCCGCACCTCGACATTGCGCAAGGTCAGCCCGGCCATGGTACCTATGGCCGGATCGGGGCAGGTCAGTGGCACCAGGGCCGGCCGGGTCGGCACCAGGCCGTGGCCGAGGGCCGTCGCCATGCGATAACCGTCGCCGCTCGACCCGGTGCGGGGATAGGACTTGCCGCCGGTGGCGAGGATGACCCGGTCGCCATCGATGCGCCTGTCGCCCAGCCGCACCCCGACGACGCGGCCTTCTTCGACGAGGATGTCGTCCACCGCAGAGTCGAGGCGCAGCTGCGCCCCGCACGCCCTGACCCAGTCGCTCAGCACCCGCACCACGTCCAGCGCGCGACCGGAAACGGGGAAGATGCGGCCGCCGCGCTCCACCGCCAGGGGCAGGCCGCGCTCCTCGAGAAATGCGGTCAGCTGCGGGGTGAAGAAGTGCTGGAAGCACTGGCGCAGGAAGCGACCGTTTTTGCCGAAGCGGGCGAGGAACTCCGTGAGCGGGGCGGTGTTGCCGAGGTTGCAGCGGCCCTTGCCGCTGATGCCGATCTTGCGGCCGGTACGCTCCATCTTCTCCAGCAGCAGCACCTCGCCGCCCAGGGAGGCGGCGCGACCGGCCGCCATCAGGCCGGCGGCGCCGCCGCCGACGACTATGATCCGTCTCTTGTTCATGATCCGCTCCGGTTGCAATCGTGGCGAGAGTGTTTACCTGTAGGCAATGTCCGGCGGCCAGAGCCGCCACCTGCCCGCGTCCGTCCGCCGGCGCGCGGGATTTTCTGCCCGCCGGCCGCGGGCGCAACGCAACCATCCGGAAACGCCGGAAACAGGAGTATTATGACACAGGTACGAAAAGGCGATAACGTCAAGGTGCACTATACCGGATCCCTGGCCGATGGCACGGTCTTCGACAGCTCGGTGGGGCGCGAGCCGCTGTCGGTGACCGTCGGCAGCGGGCAGGTCATCGCCGGCTTCGACGAGGCCCTGCTCGGCATGATGGTGGGAGAGAAGAAGACGGTGCTGATTCCCGTCGACAAGGCCTATGGCGCGCGCAACGAGGAGATGGTCATGGAGGTGCCCATCGAGCAGGTGCCCCCCGACCTCGACGCCGAGGTCGGCAGCCGCCTCGAGCTGGGCGGCATGAACGGCGAGCTGATCCGCGTCGTCGTCAGCGCCATCAGCAAGACCCACATCACCCTCGACGCCAACCCGCCGCTGGCCGGCAAGGATCTCACCTTCACCATCGAAGTGCTCGACTGCACCACGCCCTGAGCACCCCTTTTTCGTCCCCCGGCTGCCGATATCAGCGCCCGCCGGGGACGACATGACCATAGGCCTGCACGGTGGCGGCGGCAATCTGGCGCCAATCGAAGCGTTCTTCCACCATCCTTCGTGATCTCGCCCCCATGGCGCGAAGGTCGCCGGAGAGGAGTTGGGAGATCTTGTCCGCCAGGTCCTCGGGATCAGCGGGGCGGCAGAGCAGGCCGTTGTCGCCGTGGCTGATGAGTTCGGGGATGCCGCCGACACTGGTGCCCACCAGGGGCAAGCCGGCGGCCATGGCCTCGAGGCCGCTGATGCTGGTAGCCTCCATCAGCGAGGGGAGGATGGAGAAGTCGGCGGCACCGTAGTAGGCGACGATCTCCTCATGCCGCTTGTTGCCGAGAAAGAGAACGCGCTCGCCAAGATGGCGGCGGAACTCCGCCTCCACCGCTCCCCGCTCCGGGCCGTCGCCGATGACCAGCAGGCGCAGCCGCCGGTCTTCAATGAAGCGGCAGGCCCGCGCCAGATAGATGACCCCGTTCTTATCCACCAGCCGTCGCGTGACGATGGCCACCTTGTCGTCTTCTTCGTAACCGAGCTGCCGCCGCAGTTCCCGGCCTTGTGCCTCATCACGCAAAAAGGCGTCAGCGTCGACGCCGTTGGGGATGAACTCCTGCCGGGCGCAGATGGCAAAGGGCACCTGCAGCAGCTCGCGGCTCGGGGCGAGAAAGAGGTCGACCTTGGCGAAGTGGCGCTTCAGCATCCACATGCGCCGCCAGCCGCCTTTGGCGATGCGCTTGAGATAGCCCGAGGTGTGGTTGGTGTAGACCAGGGGCAGGTGCCTGATGTCGTACCACTCCAGCGGGCCCATGCCATGGATGTGGACGAGGTCGGGGGCCACCTTCGGCAGGAGCTTTTTCACCGCGGCGCGAAGCTGCAGCCCGTAGAGGGGAGCGGCGAAGCGCAGGGCGACGCGGTGCACCTCCCAGCCGGGCTCGTGCAGCAGGGCGTCCTCGCCGGGATGTCTTCTGGCGACCACCGTCACCTGGTGGCCGGCCCTGGTGAAGGCCTTGGCCAGTTCGCGGACGTGGGCCGAGATGCCTCCCGGCGTGGGCGGGTAGTCGAAGGTGAGGAGGAGGATGTTCATGCCAGGTCCGGGTGGAGGCGATAGGCGGTGAGGTGGCCGGGGGCCTTGTCGCGCACCGCCTGCACGGTAAAGCCGAGGGACTCCAGTTCTTCCCGGCGCCAGAAGGAGAGGTGCTCCTCGTAGGGGTTGCCGTAGGCCTGGCCCTGTTCCTCTTCGCCGTCGGGGCAGCCGAGGATGGTGACCAGGCGGCTGTGCTCCAGCAACTGCGGCAGGCAGGTGAGAAAGTCCTCGCGCCGCAGGTGCTCCGGGCCATGCCAGTGGAGAATGACGTCGAAGGTGCGCTGGTAGATGCGGCCCAGGTCGAGGAGGTTGCCGCAGGTGATGCGGTGGTGGTCGGCGGCCGGGGCCTCGGCAAGGAAGTTGTCGACATTGGGAGGGTAGACCTCGAGGATGTGCCAGTCGATGTTGTTGGCGCGGCAGATGTCGATCCACCAGCGGTTGCGCACGTCCTGATAGTCATGGAAGCCGATGTTGAGAAAGCTCTTCGGCGGCCGCCGCCGGGCAACCTCGCGGAGCAGCTCGACCACGGTCAGCTCGCGCCGCGTGTAGCCGCGTCCGGTCTTCTTCAGTTTGCTCCAGTCATGCCATCTTCGCGGGATCTTCACGGGGTGGTCCTGTCGGTTGAGTTGTTTGCCGTGCCGTCATGGCGAGGGGTAGACTTGGTCTGCCCACTGGTAGCTGTCGCTGGCGGGGAAGGCAAAGACCGTCTCCAGCATAAAGCGGCAGACCCGCTCCACGCCGCACACCCGGTGGGCCTGCAGACGGCCGGCACGAGCGATGGCCCGGCGCTGGTCTTCGTGGCGGTGGAAGTGGGCGAGTTTGTCAAGGAGGTCGTCGAGGTTGTCAAAGTGCACCAGGTGCTCTTCGCCAAAGAGTCTGTCCAGGCCCGGTACCCGCGGCGAGAAGGTGAGCAGCCCGTTGCCGAGGAGCTGCGCCAGGCGGTCGGAGGAGTAGAGGAAGACGTCGTTGCGGCGGCTGATGTTGAGGGCCATGCGCGAGCGGCCGAGGGCCGCCAGGTAGTCGGCTCCGGTCAGCGGCGCGTTGCCGAGGCAGCCGCGGAAGCTGCAGCGCATCATCTTCCCCGCCCGCAGGGCGAGGCTCTCCATGAAGTGCTGGCGTTCGGGGTCGTTGGCGTCGCGGCCGCAGAAGATGAAGTCGTGGTCGTAGTCGTCGCTCTCGTCGGCCCGCAGGCATTCCACCGAGGGGTCCACCGGGTTGGGGAAGTAGGCGGCGCGGCAGCCGTCCCCGGCCAGCTCGGCGAGGAGCTCGCCGCCGGTGGTGGCGAAGATGACGTCGAGGTGGGGCCGGCGCGCGAAGAGGTGGCTCGTCTTGTCGCGATGGAAGAGGGCGTCGACATACCACAGGGCGAGCTTCATCTGCGGATGCTCGCGGCGCACCTCGGCCAGGGTCTCCGCGTCGATGAGCTCGCTGTGGCCGAGCAGCAGCAGCTGCGGCCTGAAGCGGCGGCAGGCGAGCTTGAGCTTTTTGGCCAGGCCCCCCCTGCCGAAGCGGGTGGTGCGCAGGGGCGACTCGTTGCGGCAGACGTCGCGGTAGCTGAAATCGTAGACCAGGTGGCCGCAGCGGATGAGGCCGTTGCTGAGCTTGCGGTCGGTGGCGTAGAGGTCGGCCCCGTATTTGCGCAGGTTGAAGTTGGCGACGTGGAGGATGCGCATCCTTACCCCCTTCAGCGCAAAGCCTTGGCCGGCCGCCCGGCGAGATAGCCCTTGATCACGCCGCTGGCGAGGATCAGGGCACAGCCGCAGAGCTGCAGGGTGTTGAGCTTCTCGGCGAACAGCACCCAGCCGAGGAAGACGACGAAGATCGGCTCGAGGTAGGCGAGGGTGCCGAAGGTTGCCGCCGGCAATTTGTCGAGGGCCACCACCGCCAGGTAGATGGCGAGGAAACCGGGGAAGAAGCCGGCCCCGGCCAGCCACAGCCAGTGCGTGGCGCTGATCGGCACGACATCGCTGGCGAGCAGCGGCGTCATGCACAGGGCCCCGGCCATCAGCTGGTAGAAGGTGCGGTTATAGCAATCGATGGCGCTGTCGATGGTGCGGTTGATGAGGATGAAGGCGGCATAGCAGGAAAGCCCCGCCGCGGCGAACATGAGGCCCTTGCCGTGTTCGGCGCCGCCGGAGAAATCGACACGGAATTCCATCATCATGGCGAAGCCGAGCAGGGCGGTGGCGATGAGCACCGCGCCGGAGATGCTCAGGCGCTCCCCGAGAAAGAAGTGGGCCACCACCGCCGCCGCCAGCGGCGCCAGGTAGAGGAGCATGATGGCGTTGGCCATGGTGGTCAGGTTCATTGCCTCGATATAGAAGACGATGAAGCCGGCGAGCATTAGCCCGTTGAGGAGGATCGGCCAGGTGGGGCGCCGCCGCAGCAGGTGGAGGCGGCCGGTGGCGAGGAGATAGAGAGCGAGAAAGCCGGCCCCGAAAAAAAGGCGGAAGAAGGTGATGACCTCCGGCGGCAGCCCGGTCTTGCGGGAGAAGACGCCGATGGTCCCCATGAAGAGGGCCGCCAGTACGGCGGAGAGGATGCCTGCCAGGTTCATCGCTGCGCGGGGGGTTGAAGGGGGCCGGGCTTGCGGAGGTGTCGCGGCCGGGGATGGAAAAGGGCTAGAGTACCGTCGCCGCCGCCACTTTGCATCCCTTTTTTACTATTTCCCGCCAGCACAGGCGGCGAAGAAGGGGGCGTGGTTGGAAGTGAACAGGGGCGGGTCGCGGCGGAGGATGGCGGCGATCGGTGAAGAGCGTTTGAAGACCGTGTCGAGGTAGCGCCGCACCTCGCCCCGCCCCCAGCCGAGGGGGTGGCGGAAGTCGTGGTAGAGGGAGAGGTCGCCGGGGTAGAAGGAGGTTAGCGGCAGGTCGCTGCCCAGGGCGCTGCCCAAGGGCAGATTGAAGATGGCCAGGTTGAGAAAGCCGATCGCCTCATGGTGGGCCTCGATGAATTGGCGGGTCTCTTCGGCCTGGCTGCGGCCCTCGGCGGGGGTGCCGAAGAGCAGGTAGACATAGCTGGCAATACCCGCCGCGGCGAGTTGCGAGAGAATATTGGCGGCCCGCTGCAGTTCCGTGCCCTTGTGCATGGCGTTCAGCACCGCCTGACTGCCGGACTCGAGGCCGACTTTCAGCATGACGCAGCCGGATTGGCGCAGTGCCTGGCAGAACCCCCGGTCTTCCAGCTGCCGCTCGAGGCGGACGAAGCCGTACCAGGGGGCGCCGGGCGGCTGCGCGATCAGGGCGCGCAGCATGGCCGGGCTGAGGCTGTTGTCGAGGAGGTGGATGAGGGCCGGGCGGCACCTGGCGCTGAGGCGGGCCAGGTCGGCGGCGGCCCGTTGCGGCGGCAGCGGGCGATAGCGGTTGTTCTCGCTGGTCTCCGGGCAGAAAGTGCATTTCTTCCAGTAGCAGCCGGAGGAGGCCGCGAAGGGGAGGATGAAGCCGGGGGCGAGATAGGGTGCGGACTGCAGGTCGCTGAAATCGGGGGAGTGGACCTCGCCAGGTGGGGTGGCGCCGAGCAGCCGCAGCAGGGGTTCCTCGCCCGGTCCGGCGACGAGGTGATCGACGAGGCCGGAGAAGAGCCGCTCCCGCCCCGGGCGGCCGAGCCAGGTGGTTACCAGGCCGCCGCCGAGGACGATGCGGCGCCGCGGGTGGTGGGCGCGCAGGTAGCCGATGAGGGCGAAGGCACAGAGGGCCTGGCTGAGATAGCACAGCGAGATGCCGATCAGCGGATCGTCGTCCTTCTCGCAGAGCTCGTCGAGGCGGCGGCTGAAGAGGGGGAAGAAGGGGTTGTCCTGGTAGTTGGCCGCCGCTCGCTGCAGGTCGGCGAGAAGCAGCGGCGAAAGCTGCGGGTGATGGTAATCGGCCAGTGACAGCTGCACCCCGGCGTTTCTCCCGGCCACGGCGACGAGGCGGTTGAGGTCGGCCACGGCGCGGCCGTAGCGGGCAAATCTGGTGTAGCCTGTGGGGCTCGTCAGCTGCGCGAGGTTTTCGTCCAGCCCCTTGGCGGCGCGCCGCGTCCAGGTGTCGTCGGCCGCGGGCGGCTGGTTGAGGAGGAAGTGGAGTCCCTCGACGTTGAGGTCGCAGGGGGTGCAGGTCACCCCGTGACCGCGCAACGCGCCGGCGAGAGAGGAGAGGGCGGCGGGGGGCTCGCAGGCTTTGGTGAGCGGGGGATAGAGCAGCAGCATCGGATTTTCGCCACGGCGGGTGCGTTTATCTCTGGTAAGTGGCCCGAGGTGTACTATAATGTCGGGCATGAATGGCAGCCGATGTAATACCCCGAATTCGACAAAAAATCAGTAAAGGAGACAACAGCGAATATGAAGACCTTCTGGAAAAGACTGGCACCGATCGTGCTGGTGCTCTTCGCTCTGGCCGCAGTCGATGGCGCCTTGTTCAGCGATGACGCCAACGCCCGCTCCAAAGCAGGCGGCAAATCCTTCTCCTCCAGCCCCAGCAAGGCTCCGGCGAGCAGTCCGGCGGCCCCCATGAGCCAGAGCAGGCCCAACACCGGCAGCAGCTTCAGCAGAGGCCTGATGGGCGGCCTGCTCGGTGGCGCCCTGGGTGGCCTGCTCTTCGGCTCGATGTTCGGGGCCGGCGGCTCGGGCATGGGCATTCTGCCCCTGCTGCTCCTCGGCGGCATCGCCTACTTCCTCTACAAGAGGTTCGCCAAGGCCAGGCAAGGAGGCGGCTACGACGCCCCCAGCCAGTACTCGGCCCCTGCCCCGCCGCCGCCCGGCGCGTTTGGCGGCACGACCATGCCGCCGCCGGTGCCGCCGGTGATCGGCGGCAACCTGGTCGAGGAGGGCATCGCCGAGATCAGGCGTTATGACCGGGATTTCGACCCGGCCCACTTCACCGAAGTGGCCTCCGACGTCTTCTTCCAGGTTCAGGCCGGGTGGATGAGGCGCGACCTCGGCTCCTACCGCCACTTGCTCGGCGACCAGCTGGCCAGCGAATACGAGGGCCATCTCGCCGAGCTGCGCGCCAAGGGCCATATCAACAAGCTCGAGTCGATCGCCGTGCGTGAGGCGAAAATCGTCCAGGCCGGCAGCGATGGCCGCGAAGACTTCGTCACCGTGCTCTTCTCCGCCAACCTCCTCGATTATACCGTCGACGACAAGAGCGGCGAACTGGTTTCCGGCAGCATGACCTTGCCGGTCAAGTTCCACGAGGAGTGGACCTGGGCCCGCCCGGTTGGCACCCAGAACTGGAGACTGGAAGGGATCAAGGAGAGCTGAGCCCCTCACCGACACTATCCCCCCGGCGGCCCGCGATATGGCTGCCGGCGGGGTTTTTTATTTCCTTTGTGAACAGCTATGGTCGATGTCAGTCAATTGCGCCGCGAGTATCTGCGGGGCGGCCTGTCCCGGGCCGACCTCGCCGAGGATCCCTTGCGGCAGTTTACCACCTGGTTCGAGCAGGCGCGGATGGCGGAGCTGTCCGACCCGACGGCGATGGTCCTGGCCACGGTGAGCAGCGATGGCCGCCCCAGCCAACGCACCGTATTGCTGAAATATTATGACAGCAGCGGTTTCGTCTTCTTTACCAACTTCGAGAGCCGCAAGGCGCTGGAGATCGCCGGCAATCCCCAGGTGAGCCTGCTCTTTGTCTGGCTGCAGCTGGAACGACAGGTGATAATCGGCGGGCGCGCGGCGCGGATCTCCATGGCCGAGTCGGCCAAGTACTTCATGTCGCGCCCCAAGGACAGCCAGATGGCGGCCTGGGTGTCGAGCCAGAGCCACCCCCTGTCGTCGAAGAAGGTGCTGCTGCAGAAATTCTACGAGATGAAGAGCAAGATCGGCGAGGGTAAGGTGCCCTTGCCCTCCTTCTGGGGCGGCTATCGCGTCGTGCCTGAGGAGATCGAGTTCTGGCAGGGTGGGGAGAACCGTCTCCACGATCGCTTCCTCTACCGGCGGCAAGGGGATGCCTGGAATATCGCCCGCCTCGCGCCCTGAGCGGTCCGCCTGAGGCGGCCGCCGCCTATCCAGCTTCCCGCATTGGGGCGGTCGGCTTTTGTGCCGTGCCCCATGCCACCGCCCATCCGGCTCCGCCCTGTCCCCTCAACGTCGACGCCCCTCAGCCCTTGACCACCGCCAGGGGGTGGAGGGTGGTGACGACGCGCACCAGATCCTGCTGGTGGGCCATGACCTCGTCGATATCCTTATAGGCCCCGGCGGCCTCCTCGAGATCCTTGCGGTGGCGGAGGGCGTGGAGAATGCCCCGCTCCTCGAGGCGGGCGATCTCCGCGCGCAGGTCGAGTTGCCGCTGGGCCTGTTTTCTCCCCAGCCGCCGCCCCGCCCCATGGGAACAGGAGGAGAAGCTCTCGGCATTGCCAAGGCCGCGCACCACGTAGCTGTGGCTGCCCTGGGAGCCGGGGATGAGGCCGATATCGCCCGCCGCCGCCCGCGTCGCCCCCTTGCGGTGCACCACCACCCTGCGGCCGAAGTGCTCTTCCACCGCCGCGTAGTTATGGGCGACGTCGTAAAAGGCGGTGAACTCCACCCCCGGCTGGAGGTCGGCGAGCAACTCCTGCACCCTGTCCATCATCGCCCGCCGGTTGGCGGCGGCAAAGCGCACGCAATACTCCATCTCGCGCAGATAGCTGCGTCCCTCGCCGCTGTCCACCGTCAGGTAGTCGAGCTGCCAGGACAGCGGGAAGAGCTTGTGCCGGCCGGTGGCCTGGGCGGCGATGCGGTTGTAGTGGTTGGCCACCCGATAGCCGAGGTTTCTGCTGCCGGAGTGGATCATCAGCCACAGGAAACCATCGTCGCCGCCTTGCACCTCGATGAAGTGGTTGCCGCCGCCGAGGGTGCCGAGCTGCAGGCGGCCGCTCTCGTACTCGGCCTCGACCACGGCCAGTTCCCCGCTGTCCTCTCCTGCGTCGATTTCCGGCATGCGGCTGTGCGGCTGCGGCTGCTTATGGTGTTGAAAGCCCAGGGGGATATGGCGCCGTACCTCGCCGAGGAGCCGCTTCAGGCTGGCGCCGTCGAGGCCGGCGAGGCTGGTCCGGCAGGCGGCCACGCCGCAGCCGATGTCGACGCCGACGGCGTTGGGGATGACCACCTCCACCGCCGCCGCCACCCCGCCAATGGGCATGCCATAGCCGACATGGGCATCGGGCATGATCGCCACATGGTGGAAGATACAGGGCAGGTTGGCGAGGTTTTTCGCCTGCTGCAGGGTGTCGGCATCGATGTCGGGGAGCCAGAGCCTGATGGGCAGCTTCTCCGAGGTGAGGGTGCGTTGCATAGGTTTCACGCTAGGCTGAGAGGAGGGGAGCCAGGGCACGGTTGATAAAGGCCGGCGCCGCGACTCCCTCTTTTCTTCATTCTATTGAACCTTGCCCGGCGCGGCAAGGGAAGAGGGCCATTTCCTGCCGCTGCCTGTGGCCACCGGCCGCTAGAGGAGCTTGAGGTAGGCGAGGGCGAGCAGGACCAGCAGCAGGGCGGGCAGCACAAAGGCCAGTCGCCGCAGGCCTCTACCAACCAGGCGGCGGGCGATGCGGCTGGTGGCGTAGAGCGAGGCGAGCAGGCCGCCGGTGACGGTGAGGAACTGCAGGGCGTAGGTGGTGTCGGCGGAGAGCAGCGGCGTCGGCGACGAGGGCCAGGCCGTGCCGCCGAAGAGGGTGAGAAGGTTGGCGGGCAGCAGCCAGATGCCCTCCACGAAGATGGCGAGATGCGCCGCCATGTAGGCGCCGAGCACCAGGGGGATCATGCCGTAGCCGAGCAGCGCGGCCGCATTGCGCCAGCCGCCGGCCTTCCTGCCGATGAGGCCGGAGACCAGCCGGTAGCCGCCGAGGAAGAAGGCGATGAGGGCGAGGAAAAGGGCCGCCGAGATCAGCGGCAGGCTGGCGGGCAGGCCGGCGGCGAGAGCCATTCTCTGCAGGCGGGGGAGGAACTCCGCGTCCTGCTGGGCCAGCACGAAGGGGAAGACGATCGCCGCCAGGCAGACGACGAGGAGGCTGTCGGCGAGGCGTGGCGACTGCTGGTTCCACAGCTCCTGGGGGGCGAGGCGCAGGTTGAGGTGGATGGAGTCGAACCGGCAGGACTTGATACACTGGCCGCAGAGGATGCAGTCGCGGTTGTTGTCGACGAGGAAGGGGTGGCGGAACATCGGGCAGCCGCTATGGTCCTCGTCGCCGTGGTAGCAGAGGTGGGTGGTGCAGCGGTTGGCGCACATCTGGCTGTTGGCGCGCAGCTCGATCACCGCCGGCATGGCAAAGAGGGCGTTGATCGCCCCCAGCGGGCAGAGGTAGCGGCACCACACGCGGCGCTGGAAGAACATGCTGAAGAACAGCGAGCCGAGGGTGATGGCGAGGACGATGCCCGCGGTCAACCGCGGCGACTGGGCGGCGTTCCAGGTGGTCTCGATCCAGAAGAGGAGGATGCAGAAGACCGCCATGAGCCAGCCCGAGTGGCGACGGATGAACTGCGGCGTCGGCCGCTGCGGCTTGAGCGCCAGCTGGGCCAGCCAGCCCGGGGCGGCCAGGCCGCAGACGCTGCACCAGGTGCGGGCGAGAAAGAAGAACGAGAAAACCAGCAGCGGCCAGCCGACCACCCAGCTGAGGGTGAGGCCGATATTGTCCTCGGGCCGCTGCGGGCCGAGGAGCAGGAGGGCGACGACGAGGAAAAAGAACAGGCCGACGACAATGCGCGGCACCAGGGGAAAGAAGCGGCTGGCGAGGAAGCGGCGCAGGATGGGGAGTTGCAGCAGGTTGAACTCCCACTTGCCCTCGACCTTGGGCAGGCCGAGAATTAGCTGCGGGTCGAGCGGCTGGTGCGGGCGGGCGAGCAGCACCAGGCGCTGCATGACCCCGCTCAGTTCGGCGAGGTTGCCGGGCCAGTGGTAGTTGATCAGCCGGCCGAGGGTCTGGTCGTCGACGGCGCCTATCTCCTTGCCGTACTGCTGGCAATAGCGCCGCAGATAGTACTGCACCAGCCGGGGGATGTCGCGGCGGTGGTCGCGCAGGGGGGCGGCGCGGAAATGGTGCCCGGCGAAGAGGGCGTAGAGGGTGGGCAGCAGCCGCTGGTGGCCATCCTCATCGCCGGGCCGGTCGGTGCAGACGAGGATGAGGCGGCAACGTGGCATCTCCGCCGGGCGCTGCAGATACTGCACCAGCTGCCGCTGGCGGTCCGGCTCGAGGTATTCGGCATTGTAGAGGATCAGGGTGCCCGTGGCGAGTCGGTGGAGGAGACCGTTGTCGTCTCCGCCGCGGCCAAAGAGCTCCTCTTCGAGGAGGGCCGGGTCGACTGCGCGGACGTCGAGCTCTTCACAGGGCCCATGGCGACCGGGGCTGTGGTGGTGGATCTCGGCGGCGATGAGGCGCCGCCCGGTGCCCCTCTCGCCGCTGAGCAGCAGCGGGTGGCGGTCGACGCTGAAGCGCTCCACCGCCCTGGCGATCTGCCGGGCGATGGTCGACTCGGCAAAGCGCAGGCCGCGGTCGGCGCCGCTGGTCATGCCCTGGGGGGCGAAGGCGGTATCGAGAAAGGAGCGGTCGAGGTAGCGTGGCGAGAGGCTGGTCGGCCCCATGGCTTTGTCGAGGGCGGCGCAGTGACCGACATTGCTGCTGCGCAGGCGCCGCGCCAGGCCGTGGAGCAGCCGCCTGGCGACGGTCGGCTGGTCGAGGAAGAGGCTGTGGAAGAGCTCGTCCTGGTAGGCGAGCACGACGACCTCGGTCTGTGCCCGGGCATTCTCGCCGCTGTCCTGGCCGGTGAGCAGCCTGGTCTCGCCTAAGTGGTCGCCGGGGCCGAGGTGGCCGATGAGGTGCTCGCCGCCGCCACGCAGGGGCAGGGTCAGTTCGATCTCCCCGGAGATGACCAGGAAGAAGCCGGAGGAGTGCTGTCCCTGGCGCTGCAGGTAGTCGCCCTGGGCGAAGCTCAGCCGCTGGCCGCGGTCGAGGATCGCGGAGACCAGGGTGCTGTCCAGGCCGTCGAGCAGCCTGGCGCCGGGGGTGCTGCGAGCGGCGTCTGTGCGTTCGACTGCTGCGGTCATCGGCGTTCGCGGTTCGGGGTTGGCGGCGGGGCGGGCGGCTCCGCACAAGTGGCGTTGCGTCTCACTCATCCTACAGCCGCTGCCCGGACCCTGGCAACTCTTTTCCGGGGCATTCAGACGAGGCCTGATCGCAGCGGTCTCTCGACGCGCCAGGGCGATGGCTGGTGGGGTGGCGGGTTCAGCGGCCGTCGACGACGAGGTTCAGCCGCCGCAGGGGCTTGCTGCTTGCCGCCTGGCGGAGGAGGTGGTCGAGGAAGATGCGCTCGCGCAGGGAGGGGACCTTGCCGGCCAGCCGCTCAATGGAGATGGGGTTCTTGGCCTGCACCGCCTGTGCTCGCATGACGACGAGGCGACCGGCAGCGATGTCCTCCCAGACGAGATGACTGACGACGATGCCCAGGCCGAGGTGGTGCTTGACGGCGCTGACCACCGCCTGGTGGCTGGAGACGGCGAGGACGATGTCGAGGCCCGACGGCAGCCGCGTGAGGTGGAGGCGGTTGAGGTCGGGACGCATTAGCGAAACTTAACCCGAAATGGAGATAATGTAAATTTACGAAAGGCAAAGAGCGGGATATATACGAAGCAACGAACAATTGTCACGGTGCGGCGCGCCGGCAGGGGCCGCGCCGCGCTGCCGTAACAGGAGGGGAGGACGCCATGAGCGCACAGGGAGAGGGCCAAGCCGTGCCCGTACAGCTTTCCATCGATTTTCCAGCTATCACCGAGCTGTTCAGGGCGGCGCAGCAGGCCGGCCGGGACACCCTCTTCGAGCACGAGACCTATCAGCTGCTGCACAAGAGCGGCGCCGAGACCCCGCCGCGCACCAGCTTCCTCGCCAAGGGCAGCCGCCTCGGCGACGAGGAACTGCTCGCTATGCCGGGGACGAGGGTGGTGCTGAAGATCGTCTCGCCGACCATCGTCCACAAGACCGAGGTCGGCGGGGTCAGGGTGGTGGAGAAGACGGTGGAGAAGATCCGCTCCGCCTGGCGGCGCATGCTCTACGAGGTGCCGGAGAACTACGCCCGCCTGCTCGAGCGGGACCCCGGCCACGGCCCGGAGCGTTACCGCGGTCTCTCCGGCGAGACCCTGGTGCAGGCGGTCTCGCGCGATATCGAAGGGGTGCTGCTGGTGCAGTACATGCCCCCCGACTCCGAGGCCTTCGGCAACGAGATGATCGTCGGCATCCGCAACACCCGCGAGTTCGGCATGATCATCAGCGCCGGCCTGGGCGGCACCGACACCGAGCTCTACGCCGAGCGCTTCCGCAAGGGCCAGGCCATCGTCGCCGCCGCCACCGCCCTCATCGGCGGCTGGGAGTTCTTCCAGCTCTTTCGCCGCACCATCTCCTACCGCAAGCTCGCCGGGCTGACCCGCGGCCAGCGGCGCATCGTCACCGACGAGCAGATCGTCGAATGCTTCTCGTCGATGATCGCGCTCGCCAACCACTACTCGCCGAACAACCCCGAGGCGCCCTTCGTCATCGAGGAACTGGAAATCAACCCCTTCGCCTTCACCGACTTCCTCATGGTGCCGCTGGATGGCATGTGCCGCTTCGGCCCGCCGCGCCAGCCGCAGGTGGCCAGGCCTTTCGCCAAGATCGGCAAGCTGCTCAAGCCGCGGACCATCGGCATCGTCGGCGTCTCGACGACCCGGGCCAACTTCGGCCGGGTGATCCTCGACAATATCCTCGCCGCCGGTTTCCCCCGTGAGCAGATCCGCCTCGTCAAGCCGGGCCTGGAGCACTTCGCCGGCATCCCCTGCGTCCCCGACCTGGCCAGGCTGGACTGCCGGCTCGACCTCTTCGTCGTTGCCGTGTCCTCGGCCCAGGTGGGGGAGATCGTCGACGAGGTGCTGCGTCGCGACTGCGCCGAGTCGGTGATGCTCATCGCCGGCGGTATGGGCGAGACCGGCGACAGCGTCGGCCGCGCCGCCGAGCTGATGGCGAAGATCAGCGCCGCCCACGGCCGCGAAGATGGAGGGCCGGTGTTTCTCGGCGGCAACTGCCTCGGCGTGGTCTCCCACCCCGGCGGCTACGATACCCTCTTCATCCCCGAGGACAAGCTGCCCAAGTCGCGCGGGCAGCGGCGCCGCAACACCGCCTTCGTCAGCCAGTCGGGGGCCTTCATGATCACCCGGCTCAGCAAGCTGCCGGAGATCGACCCGGCCTATATGATCTCGGTGGGCAACCAGAACGACCTCACTTTGGGCGACGTGCTTTCCTATCTCAAAGACGACAGCGAGATCGAGGTCATCGGCGTCTATGCCGAGGGCTTCCAGGACCAGGACGGCCTGAGCTTCGCCACCGCGGTGCGCGAGGCGGTGCGCGCCGGCAAGGAGGTTATCTTCTACAAGGCCGGGCGCACCCCGGAGGGCAAGACCGCCACCTCCGGCCATACCGCCTCGCTGGCCGGCGACTATATGGTCTGCGCCAGCTGCATCCGCCAGGCCGGGGGCATGGTCACCGAGACCTTCTCCGAGTTCGAGAACCTGCTGCTGCTGGCGCAGCGACTTCACGGCAAGAAGATCCTCGGCAACCGGCTGGCGGCGGTCAGCGGCGCCGGCTTCGAGGCGGTGGGCATGGCCGACAACATCCAGTCCGACGACTTCCGCATGAACCTCGCCTCCTTCGGCGCGGCGACGCTGGAACGGGTGCGCGCCGCCTTGCGCGACAAGGGGCTGGACAGCCTGGTCGAGGTCAAGAACCCGCTCGACATCAATCCCGGCGCCGACGACGAGGTCCACGTGCGGGTGGTCGAGGCCTTGTGCGGGGATGGCAACGTCGACGCGGTGGTGGTCGGTCTCGACCCCCTGTCGCCGGCCATGCGCACCCTGGGCGACGGCTCGGCCGAGCGCTATTCGCTGAGCGACCCGGCGAGCATCGCCAGGCGGTTGCCGCAGCTGGTGGCCGAGCAGCAGACGCCGGTGGTGGGGGTGGTCGACGGCGGCCGCCTCTACGACCCACTGGTGGACGAGCTTACTCGCGGCGGCATGGCGGTGTTCCGTTCCTCCGACAGCGCCATCCGCACCCTGGCCCTCTATATCGAGGGGCGGCTCTATGCCGAGCAGCTGCGTGGGGGGATTGGCGGGGGAGGCAGGCCTTTGTCAGAGTGAGGGATTTTGCCCGCGGCGGCGAGGGACGGGGCGAATTTTTCCCTGCTTTCGCGCTCCGCGGGTCGATTTTCCATGGTATTCCCGGGAATCTTTGGCTACAACTGCGTTGATCGGGCGCTGATGCCACGCCGCCAATGGCTCATTTTTCAGGTCACCGCATGCCTCTCGCTGTCGAAAACCTCGCCTTCGCCTACCCGGGGGCGGATGTGCCGCTGTTTTCCCGGGTCTCCTTTCGCCTCGCCGAACCCGGGTTTCACTCCTTCTTTGGCCCCTCGGGGGTGGGCAAGACCACCCTGGCGAGGATCATCGCCGGCAACATCGCCGCCTCCAGCGGGGAAATCGCCGCCGGCGACCTTTCCCGCTCCCTCTATTCCCATAACAAGGAGCGGCTGCCCGGCTGGTCGGGAGTGGCGCGTCATCTGGCACGGGTCGTCCCGCCGGCGATGCACGGCCGCATGGCGGAGCTGATCGACATTTTCGGCCTCGGCGACTGCATCGACTCCCGCTTCGAGCAGCTGTCCATGGGGCAGCAGAACCGCGTCAACCTCATCCGCTACCTCCTCCAGGACTGCGACCTGCTGATCATGGACGAGAGCCTCGCCAACGTCGACGAGCGCACCCGCGAGAAGATCATCCTCGCCATCAAGGCGATGTTCCCGCAGCGCTACTTCATCTATATTTCCCATAATGTCATCGAGGTCGCCAAGTTCTGTCAGGACATCCTCGTCTTCCGCGGCCGGGGCAAGCAGCCGCAGACGGCGCTGGTCAGGGGCTGCGACATGCGCCGCGCGGGGGAGTTTTCCCGCGCCGCCCTCGACGTCACCCTGCTGGAGATCATGAATGCTGCCTAGGCGCGTGCTGCAGTTCCTCATCATCTACTGCCTCTTTCTCGGCCTGCTGCTGACCTTGAAGTACGGCCTGGCCCTCTCCGACTACGTCATCCCCGCGCCGTCGGGCATCTATCAGACGGCGCTCGCCGAATTTCGCCAGTACAGCCTCGCCACCCTGAACACCATGGCGGTGGCGGTCATTGGCCAGGTCCTGGCGGTGCTCATGGCGATCGGCATCGGCATCGCCGGCCGCCAGTCCACCTGGCTGGGCTCGTTCATCAAGGTCGCCGCCTACAACTTCCAGGCCTACCCCATCGTTGCGCTGGCGCCGATCCTCTTCATCCTCCTTGGCGACGGCTTCCTCACCCGGCTGCTCATCGCGGCGATGATCTGCTATTTTCCGGTGCTGCTCTCGGTGCTCGGCATCATGTCCAAGCCCATCGACGATATCGAGCACTTCTACCGCGCCACCGGGCGCATGCGCTGGCAGCTGGAAGTAAAGATCCGCACCTTCGAGAACCTCGGCCAGTTGACCACGGTCATTGCCGGCAGCGCCACCCTGGCCATGGCCGGGACCATCGTCGGCGAATTCATCGCCGCCAACGCCGGCATCGGCTATAGTATCCGCATCGCCCTCTATCAGAGCGATCTCGGCAAGATCCTCATCGCCCTCTTTCTCATCGGCATCACCATCGCCATTTATCAGGCCCTGCTCGAGTCGCTTGGCGTGGTAGTCAAGCGGGCCTGGACGGGCAGGTGAGGCCCCATGCGCGGCCACGACGCCTGCCGCGGACAACTTTTCAAGCGGAGACGCTGCCATGAAACGTGACGCCAGGAAATTTTTCTTTTCCTTCGTGGGTCTGCTTGTTCTGCTGTCCCTGACTGCAACCGTCGCCGAGGCGGCGGGCAAGGGGGACAAGGTGGCCTACCGCCTCAAGTGGCTGCGCAACGTCAGCGTCGTCGGCGCCCTCTATGCCGAGGGCCGCGGGCTCTTCGAGCAGCAGGGGCTGGCGGTGGAGGTCAAGGCAGGCGGGCCGGAGCGCGATGCCATCCGCGAGCTGGAGCTCGGCTACGCCGACTTCGGCGAGGCCTCCGCCGACCAGGTGCTGCGCGCCCGCGCCAAGGGGGCGCCGGTGGTAGTGATTGCCCAGCTCTTCCAGATCAACCCCCTGCAGTGGATGTACCGCCCCGAGGACCTGGCAATCAAAGGGCTGGCCGATCTTCGCGGCAAGTCCATCGGGGTGACCTTCGGTGGCAACGACGAGACGGTGATGCGCACCCTGCTGAGCGAGGCCGGCCTTGGCGATGGGGATGTGCGGCTCCATAGCGTCCGCTACGACTATACGCCCTTCTATCGGCGGCAGGTGCAGCTGTGGCCGGTGTACCGTAATGCCCAGGGGCCGATCCTCGCCGCGCAGCTGGAGCGGGAGGGCGAAAAGGTGGCCTTTTTCAGCCCGGAGGAGTTCGGCGTGCGCTTTGTCGCCAACTGCGTCATCACCAGCGAGCGGACCCTGCGCGAGAGGCCACAGCTGGTGCAACGCTTCCTCTCCGCCCTGCTCGCCGGGTGGCGGCAGGCCCTCGAGCCGCAAAACCAGGAAGATACCCTCGCCATCCTCGAGAAGAACGACCCCGACACCCCGCGGCCGATATTGCAGCAGCAGCTGCATATCACCCGCGGCCTGATCGCCCCCGAGGCTGGCCCGGCCATCGGCACCATCGACAGGGCTGCCTGGGAGCAGACCGAGCGCATCATGCGCGTGCAGAAGCAGCTGCCGCAAAGGGTCGATGTGGCGGCTATCCTCCGCCCCCTGCCGCCGCTTGGCAACTGATCCCCTCCGCTCGCCTATAAGCTGAGGCGAGCGTCTCTGTGCCTTACACCCTGAACTGCCTCATCAAGCCAAAGGCGGCGCATTGATCTGCGAAAACCAGAACATCGCTGCTCGCAGCCCATGGTGCTCTGCTCATGGGTCTCCAGGTCCAGTGCTGCGGCGAAATGTGTGTGGCAGAAGGGGATGCCATGGGCGCTTCGAATCCGCTTGCTCGATGAGCGGAAGGATGTCAGGTGCACAAGGCAACTCTCAAAAACAGCCTATCGGCCTTCGACAAAGGAATCGACGCAGGGGAAAGTTCGCTGTGACCGGATTGAAGAAGCTATCAGCCTCGTTCAGCTGCGCGACAATCCTCCCTGAGCTGAAGGGTCACAAGTTCTCCGGAATGCCGGGATTTACAAGGCTGGTTGAAAGTATCCTTAGCGTCGGAACTGCATCCCGGAGAAGCAAGCACCGAAGAAAGGGTCTCGCTATTCGAGAGAATCATGGAGAAGCTCTTCTTCCCAATTCCTGTTTTGCTGTTAGGTTCTGGAACCAGCAGAATTTTGAAGAAACAGTAGATCTATTAAGGGAACCTTGAAAATTGAAACGTTCGTCCTCGAGCAAGAAAGTTGAGCAAAA
>CALGIJ010000026.1 GCA_937915545.1 uncultured Desulfobacterales bacterium | reverse complement strand
GTAATCCACGAGCTACATGCCATGGATGAATTTGCAGAACTTGACGCACACAACTGCTCGACCAGCAGTGGTGCTATTCCTGGGGTGTAGCCCTTGATTCCGTGGAGAAACGATTCAAGCGAGGTATCGGAAAAGGTTCCTTCGATCCGCCAGACTGGAATTGCCATCATTTCCTGGAGACCAAGACTTGCAAGCCCCACCCGGTCCAACCTTTCTAGGCCAAGCGAAGCCCCGCGGACCAGCTCGCTCTCTCTCTTCAGCGAGGTATAGAGCGGTTCCACCTCTCGGATCGACTCATAAAAATCCTCTGTCATCTCAGAGCAACCTAGCCCTACAGCGGGAAAATTCGCGGGCCAGCGCACCATCCAGGGCAAAGGTCCGGCCGTTGGCGTTCAGACTGCGGTCCAGGTCATAGGCCGGAATCCATCGCCTTTTTTACATCGATAAGATCACGCAGCGGTTCGAGGTATCGACTCCAGAGATGATTGATGATTTCAAACCGCTCCCTGGTACTCCGTCGGTCCCTGTTTGATTTCAGCTTGATCACTTCCCCGATGATCGCCTCGCGGTTGCTATGCGAATCCTGCCGAATTCGTTCAACCAGCTGTGCGATATCGTTTAAGTCCCGGGCAGCCTGATGCCCCAGTTGCTGATTGCCGGCACCATCCAGTTCCGCGCGTAGGCCGTCAAGATCGGTCAGGTAGACCTGAAGGACCTTGGTGGATGTAAGCCGGTGCTCACGCAGGAGAAAAGAGAGCAGGTTTTGAACCGGAGCGGTCAGCTCAAACGAGGTAGTTGCATCGGGGATTGGCTCAATGATAGCAAAAGATAACAGCTGATCGATAACCGTCGCTTGTCCGGGATCACCATCGCTGCCAAGACCTTCAATGAGGTTGCGCAGGTCGGCCTCGGTAAAACCTTCGCGGCGGTAGAAGAGATCAAGCAGCAGCGGATAATACCGGGCAGCGAAACGGAAAAAAGTTTGAGGATTGGCGGCCATCCTCTTATTTAAACGAACAAAGTCCTAATTTCCAGCTTCTTCCACTATGCAGCTGTAATAATAAGAAAAGAAGATCGGGATCATCAAATTTATTAAAGCCAACTTGCTGACAGGACAGAAATGCTTTACGCAATTGGCCCGGGGGCAAACAGACCAGCCGTTTCACGGACAGCAAGTAGACAAATGTGCCGTCTTTATACCTCACCCTGCCAATCCATAGATGTTCCTCAAACCTTCCAGCACTTCCGGCAAAGTATCTCTCCGATAGCCCAACTGCCTCAAATCGACCGTTTCTGATTCCATTTCAGTAAGAAAGGTTGTCATATCGGTACCAACCGCACCTGATAATTCCACTCTGGTATCCGCCGGAATCACCTGATAAAGCCTGAATACATCCAATTTATGCTTTTTTATGTGCCTTGAATCAATCTGTTCGCCTTCTGCTCTTCTTGCAGTGAGATCCAACCAGGCCCGTGCTTTCAAGGGGATGATGTACTCGGGATTAAGCACTGACAATCCATCGAGATCTTTCTTACCAGCATGGAGGAATGCATAATACGAATCATCGAGTAATATAGCGGAGAGGCTTGATACCTCTTCATCCATGGGTATAGGTGTGAGATGCCCTTCTCCTTCGAAGGTCAGTGCATCCGGCAATCTTGCAAAAAGTTCCAACATTTCCGGAAAGGATTGATCCTCCGGCTTGTAGAATCGATAGAATTGTCGCTCACCAGTGCTTTTCTGCCTGTTCTGATAATTGCCCTCACGTACAAACTCCCAGAACCTTCTGACAAAATCAGCATCGAGAGCCTCGACACAGAGCACTATATCAAGATCGACCGTCGCTCTGAACTGCAGGCCGGCCTCCTCCATCGCAAGAGTACTGGCAGTACCGCCAATCAGTACGTAATTGTTGTCGTAGCCCCGGAAATAGCCCTTAAACTTGTCAAGTCCCCTTACCATGGAAATTTCTCCATAAGCGCATCGATCGCTATTTCAATACGCTCGTCTTTGGTGTCGGCAAGGCTCAGGTAAAGGGAGAGAGGATCCACTTTTCCATTGCGCGCAAACAATTCCGGAGGATACTTCCAGACTTCGATCTCCGTGGCTTCTGGTTCGAAATTCTGCAGAACAGCAACAGCGCCAGCGAGAAGCATTGCTTTCCACCGTTCGCTACTTATGGCTACAACAGGGTTAGGTGGTTCTGCCAACATACTGAATCGTGCCAGAGCTGATTCACCGGCAAGGAAAAACGAATCAACACTACCTATCCCTTGAACCTTGAAGCGTTTACTGACCGGTGACCGCAACTGTTTAAGAGACTTTTCCCATACGCTTTTTTTGTTCCCCTCAAAGCGCAGGATTCTCTCGCGCCATTCCATACTGACAATCGCCAGACCGGCCGTTTCAATTTCGTCAAAGGCCCTGGTCATGGTCATCGAGGTGTAGCCAAGCCTTTCTGCAAGCAGGGATGGCGTTACTCCATCTCCTGGCCAATCATAAAGCATGGCAAGCAACACAACCTGGGTTGAAGGGCTGAATTTCTTTTTCTTGGAGGTAGTCCGCAGATTCCGAATATATTCTCGCAGGTCTATACCTAGACTTGGCAAATACATCTGGTTCCCGGGAACAACAAAAGCAATCTTCTGCTCGATGAGTCGCTTTCGGTTATAGGTGGAGATTGCAGGAGACAGATAGAGGACCTCATGCTGCCATCTTTTTTGCAACTGGCTGATGTGTTTGCGGATGGTTGCCGGCGTCGTCCCTTCTTCATCAAGGACAGCCATCACCAGCCAGGGCTGTGACAGTAGATCACACTCATAAAGCTTATAGAGATCACGGAAAAAATATGGCAGACCGGTTTCCTCGTCCCACGGTTTGAGTCGAGGTGCGATCCCGAGGTTTTCAACGAGGTATTTCTCAAACCTTTGTGGAAGATCTTGCATAAGCTGCCCCCTTATCAATAACAGGTTTTTTGCACGATAACACATCAAATGTTATTGTGCAAAATTTATGTTACTGAACTTTTATTGCAGCCATTTTTCTCAGATAGAGACAGATGATGGTCAATAATGCAGTCGCCTTTGAAGACCGTTCTCGGCACGCTTGGGGAAGGACCGGTCGTCCATTTCCTGCCGATTGACATCTTCCCTATTGGACTATTCCGAGCACATAAAACGCAACGTCGCGGTGGCGTTTCTTACAAAGACTTGCCCAGGGAGGTTGTGTTCTTCGATCTTTCTGACTCGATCATGTCCACCGCATTTCTCTGCGGCGTCAAGATAAAGTCCCGCCAACACCTGATGACCTGAACTCCAGGTATCTCCATATGCTGTTCTTGTCACCAGATATTCATTTTTCGCAACTTGAACCACCCCCGGATTCACCGTACAGCCACCAATAACCATCAATGTCATAAGCAGTTTGAACTTCATCCCCCCTCCCTGAGTTACTTTTTACCGCCCCCCCCATTTTCCCCTGACAGAAATCAACCACACCAAAACAGTGTGGACAAATGTGGACAAAACGCCAACCTCTGAAAACAGAAAAGGGTCACAAGCTTTCGCTTGCAACCCCTTGATTTTCTTTGGTGCCGGAGGTCGGGATCGAACCGACATGGGGTTGCCCCCGCTGGATTTTGAGTCCAGTGCGTCTACAAAGGAGCCACTCCGACTATGAACGTCATTCCGCATACTTAAGATTACTATGCCTGCTCTTGAATTGTGTCTGGTAGATTTCTGGTAGATTGTCTGTAGGTTCCATGAAGATCATGGAGCATCTTCAGCCTTAAAGATGCCCTCTCCCTTCCCAGGCATCCACAGGATACCGTAAGCCCTCCCTTGATATTGTCAGCTCGGATTGTCTTCAATACTCCACAGCTGCATCTGCACCGATAGAGCAACCTCCCCGCCTCCCTCAACTCCCCCAGAACCTCTAGCCTTCCGTAGTGCATCTTCTTCCTCCTCTTGGTTATGCTTAGGCTACCTATAGGTACCCTTTTAAGCACCCTGTAGAGAATCCCTCGGGCTCTCTTTGGCTCCCCCCGGTCTTTCGAAGGGCCACCCCCGGCTTTCCACAGGAACCCCCATGCCCCCACAGGGTAGTAGCCCCTGTATCTTCTCATGTAATTCCAGGATATTGGCTGGGGTTGCATTTCGTATTACGTTAGGGTATACTCCTGATTCAGCAGATAACACACAGGAATCACTAGAGATAATGAACTGCCAACAGTGCAGGAGAGGTGCGTCTATTGGTCTGCCGAAAGTGTGCTCATTGGAAGTGCGAAGAGTTGACCTTAGAGGAGGCCAGAGAGATCTGGTCGAGATCCATAGGGGGTCAGATGACTCCAGGGATCATCAGGAGATACGAGAAGAGGGGGACTGAGGCACGCATAGGGTACAAGTACTGCTCCGAAGGAATCCTCACAAGGTTCTACATAAGGAGAGGCTCAGAGGATCGAAGGCCAATGAAGGGCATGGAGGGGTGCCCTAAGTTCTCTGAGAGCAATAACCCTGAGCCCTCAGCAGCCTTGTGGGCCATATGTGCCACAGAGACCCATGGGCCATCAGTCGCAAAGGGTCTCCGGTTCACTCCTGGGCTATACGAGAATAGCACATATATGAGGATCCCCCTGTATGACTCAGTAAGGCCCACTGTGGAGACAGGGGATGCTGTATGCTCTACCTGTGGGAAGGAAGTGAAGAGGTCCATCAGGATACTCATAGAGAGGTCCTTCTGCTGTAACAAGCATTACCTGGAGTGGTGGGCTAAGAGGTACACAGAGGAGTGTCAGAAGCTGTAAGGAGCTATGAAGATATGAAGATCCTAGGACTGCTAGTAATATTGCTGCTCAGCTTCCAGATATCTGCTGGGGCTGCATCTTTCCAAGAGATTCAACAAGCTGCTGAGGAAGGAGAGGCTTGGGCTCAATTCAACTTGGGCTACTCGTATGAAAGTGGAGCAGGTGTAACAAAGGATCTTGTACAAGCAATTAAGTGGTACACTAAAGCTGCTGAACAGGGAGATGTTCTAGCTCAGTTCAATCTAGGACTCATGTATTATAAAGGAGAAGGTGTAACAAAGGATCCTGTACAAGAAATTAAATGGTTCGCCAAAGCTGCTGAACAAGGACATCCCCAAGCTCAGTTCAATTTAGGACTCATGTATTATAAAGGAGAAGGTGTAACAAAGGATCTTGTACAAGCAATTAAGTGGTACACTAAAGCTGCTGAACAGGGAGTTTCTGAATCTCAGTTCAATCTAGGACTCATGTATTATAAAGGAGAAGGTGTAACTATGAACAAGATCGAAGCCTTCAACTGGTGGATGAAAGCAGCAAAAAGAGGCCATGTAGACGCCCAGAAGAACCTTGACATACTCTGCAAGGAGAGCCCTTGGGCCTGTAAGTAAATCAAAAGGAGAAACATGAAGAATACCGTTGCTTTGCTCTTTGCCCTCTTTCTCTTAAGCGGTTGTGGCAAGATGATAACTGTACCGCTTGACCCAGCCCCTCTCTCCAACAATGATGCTACTGTAATCATATACCATGACCAAGGATACAACTTTAACTTTGAGATATTCTTAGATAAAACTCCTGTTGGCTTTGTGACTTCCGAGAAACCACTAAAGATATCTGTCACCCCAGGAGAACATGAACTCCATGGTGACATATTTGGCCCTTATTCTCGTCGGATTACCAAGCAATCATTTGAAGCTGGAAGGGTTTACTACATGCGATTATGGTTTGATCACGGTGTTTTCGTTAGCTCGATCAGAGTAGATCCTACAGAGGCTAAAGAGAAGTACGAGGTAAGGAGTCTTAAGCAATAGCTATATGGAATGATTGAGGGAGTGCTTATTGATGGTGCTGTGGTAGTTGTCGGAGGACAGCAGCTATCCAAAATATTAGCATATCACGAGAGGCACCCGATTGATACACTCCCTTGTAAGCCCAGAATTATTCCTATCGTTACACTTTTCAGTTTCCCAGAATCTACGGGGGATAGCTCAGTTTCTCATATAGTGAATCAAACAAGTATATGTAGCTTTATTGCTGAAGTGAGATGCTTATGTGTTCCGCTTTGCATTAGACTAAAATGATCATATCCAATTCAATAGGTGCAAATGGTTTATTGATAATTTCGAAAAGGTAACTATATGAATTATCCCTCTATGTTGATCAGTCTTCTTCTTTGCACAGTTTTTTCTGGTTGTGCGACTTTAACTAGAAGATTGGTAGAGCTTTGATAATGATGAATAATAAAGTTAGATCATTGTTAAAAACTTTTTTGACAGAGAAGAACCATCAATTTACTTATCTTGGACGATCTAAGCTCACTCTCAGGAAGATAGATGAGATAACCAAGATTAATACTTATACCCGCAGAGCCAGTTCTATAACTATTAAAAATCATGAAACCGCAGATATAGATTTCAGTATTGCTGTATTAGTTGCCAGTGCATTATTCACATTGTCAGCGTCAGTGAGTAAGTCAAGAGATATAAAAAGTATACTCCCACCCCACTGGATAAGTATTGAGGATAAACCCAATGCTAACTTCGTTTTCAGTGTATTGCTAAATCAGCTAACTCAACTTTCTTTCTCTCTATTGGAACTCATAGATAAAGGATTTGATAATGGTGCCAGAATTCTCCTTAGATCGATCATGGAATTAACATGGCAGATTCTAATCTTGTTATTCAATAGAGAAGATCTCAGGATATTTGTTAAGGCAGATTCATTTGATGATGTAAGAAATACTTGGAGACTGCTTTTCGGAAATCAGAGATTTTCTAAGAAATTAGATCGCATTGAAGTAGAACTTAAGGTTGATGCTGACATCCGACTAAATCTCAGGAACCGACGGTTAGATGCTTATAAATTCTTCTCTGAATCAGTTCACAATGGATTTATAACTGCAATGTTAGATTCAATGCAACTTGACTTTGAAAAGGATACGTTGAACACCAATTTCTTAGGTGGTGCATGCGCTAGATCTTTAGATACATTGCGTGCTTTTGTACAAAGTGGAATGTATTTTTTGGATATGTTCTTTGCAATCGTTACACAATATCACGGTACTGACCTTGAAGTTTTACCTGAACTCTACTGGAAGGATTCTTTGGTGCTAACCGAATGTGTCCGAGACTGCATTCGAAAGAGAATATCTGGAGATCTTTGATAATATTCAAGTTGAAATTATTTCAGGATCACGCTATCAGCACCTGCTGCCTCCTGAGAGTGGGTGCCATAACGAGGTATTTTCTATTTATCCACTGTTCAGCAGCGTATCCAGCAGCATATCTGGGGACAGAGCATATTAAACTAGACCATCATGCAGCTGTCTCTAGAGACACCCAGGGATTTCAACGGGAGCTGTCTCTAGAGACGCCATGAAGAATCCCCTAAGCAATAGGCATGCTTTTTTGCATCTTCAGTTCCACCCATGTCACCCTACGTGCATGGTCCTGATCTGAAGAATTTAGGGTGTAGTTATAGGCAAATACGCAAGAGAAACAGGAGGGTCCTAGGTGTCTCTAGAGACACAATAGATGACAATGCCGACTGTCTCTAGAGACACCAAAAAAGGGGATAGTATATTTAACACCAACATTAAGCCAAACATATTCAGGAGGATAGCTATGCAGCTGCACCATCCTCCTCGTGTATTTTTGGCTCTCTGCCTCCTATAGTGAAGGCTTTCCGTAGCTCCTCCATAGCGATGTCCCTCTTAGACACAGGGACTCTCACAGAATCATAGATGGGATAGAACTTGATGCCCTTATCCAGCATGCTCCTCATGAAAGTGGCCATACAAGAAGACTCCAGATACATCAACCTTCTTCCTATACCTGAGTAGAAGTGGAACTTAACGGGTGAATGCTCCTCCTCCAGCTTGTCTAGAAGCAACTCACAATTCTCTCCTTTGTAATTGTAGTTAATGAATGACTGAAGAGCTTTCTTGGCTTCCTTTCGAGAGCCACAGTTCAATGCCATAAGTAAGGCTTTCTTGACTAGTTTCCGAGGATATCCCTCGATATCATATGCATCCTTTGGAAGAGAGCTTACCGCATAGTCAGCATAGAGGAGGAATGGGAGGCAGTTGGATACATCAAGCTCTACTGTATCCTCTCCATCAATCTTGATGTTCTTACGCTCTTCCTTGGGCATCAGGATAACCTTGGAGCCTGTGAACCTCCCGTCTACCTCAAAGCTGCCCTTATGAGTGGCATAGAGCATATTCTCAGGCTCTACAGTCATATTGTATTCAGAGAGTAACTTCCTTGTCTCCAGGACACTATCGGGAAAGGTATCAAAGGTGATCTCCTTTGGAATGACTAGACCTTCCTCCTTAATGCCATATCTCATCTCAGGAGGAACAAGGGAGAGCAACTTCTCAGTTGGCTCTATGATAGTTGCAACTCCATATCTTCCTGGAAGCTTATATCCTTTGGTTAGAACAACATACCCATTCCTCTGGAGATCATTGCATATCTGTGAGACTCCAGTAGGTAGGAAGGATGGGGGAAGATAAGTATCCTTGTAGGCACTCTTGTGCAGATTGATGAAGATAGCCTCCTTCCTCAGGGATAAGTTTGTGAGGATACAGAAGAATGTCTCTTTGAACCTGGGAGTCTTAGACAGAGGATATAATGTATCATAGAGGGATTCCATCCAATGAGTATCAGGAGAGAAGAGGAAGGGGTTAAGTCTGTTGTATCTCTCATCTTCATCAGTCCACTCAAGGAACTCCATGGGCTTCTCTTGTCCTCTGGTCCTCTTCTTAGCTGTCCTCTTAACGAATTCTATCTTCTGCTCTCCCTCAGGAGGATCTGTAGTATTCTCTTCCATATGATTCTTTAGTAATATAATCCAATAGGATAAGATCCTAAGGATATCCACAGTATCCTTAGGATCCCTTAGAAGATATAGCATTAAGTATACTACCTCTAGCTTATCCTCTTGGTATATAATCCTTTAGTATTACTCCTATATAGCTACCTTAGGGGTCCCTCTCATTAGTATCCCTTGGGAGCCCTTGGTTCTAAAGGGATACAGAGGAGTTGCTCTTGCAATATCCATTCCACTATCCCACTAATATACCACCCTCTCCAAAGCTTCCTTCATGACCATGAGATTCTCCCTGGAATGCCACTGGATATACTGAGCGGTTATGTCATTCGACTTATGGTTGAGTAACCTCTTGACCGTCAAGTAGTCAATACCCACCTCTGAAGCCCTGGTTGCAAAGGTCCTCCTCAGGTCATGACAGCGGAACTCATGCTGCATTAACCTGCTGAGCTTCTTCAGGGTAGGTCTCTCATCGGATACACACTCTCCCTTCCTTTGGGTCGATTGGAAGACATAGGGGGAACTGTTGGATGCCCTTTCAAGGATCTTCTGGATCTCCTCAGTCAAAGGGACATAGTGGGGCCTGCTGTTCTTGGTTTCTCTGATAATTAAGCATCTGATACCCTCAACCTCCTCAATGTCACTCCACCTGAGCCTCAGAGCCTCGTTCTTCCTCAGGCCACTGTAGACCATCAGGTGAACAGCAAGGGTCATGGGGTGGGTATCCTGGGCGGTCTTATCTAGTAGCTCTCGAACTTCTAATGCTCTCAAGTAATTATCGCGACTTCTCAGGCTTCGGTCAACTCGCTTGAGCTTGAGGACCTGCACGGGGTTACTCTCAATGAGTTCATCAGCTATCGCATAGTTCATAAGAGCTGAGAGGATACGCATGGTCTTTGTTGCCTGGGAGTATGTCGGCTTCCCTCCATTGATCCCTTTGTCCCTGATCTTGTAGAATCTCTCTTCGACCATCTGCTTTGTGATAGATGCCACAGAAATCTCAAGCCAGTCGGAGAGATAGAAGCAGACCACATGCCGATAGTTACGGAGGGTATTCGGCTTCATTCTGTCACCCTTTGTATAGTTCGCAAAGAGTGTCTCCAATGATACAGAGGAAGGCTGTCTGTCGAGCCGATCAGTCTTCACCTGATGAATGAAGCTAATTGCTAGCTGACGAGCCTCCTTGATGGCTATGTGTGGATGTTGACCGAGAGTCTTCCTTATCGTCCTTCCATTGTGTCTGACTTCGGCTACGAGCTGCACTGACCCTGAGGGGTTTATCTTCGCTGCAAACCCTTTGACCTTGTCGTCTCTTATGAAGTATGGGGCTTTCTGAGGATGAACAGATTCTAATGTTCTGGTGGTGATGAGTGCCATTGATTCCTCTCTACTGGTAGATTTCTAGTAGATCGGAATGACGCATTAGGTGTGCATCTGAGTCTTAACAGGGACCCTAAGATGCCCTGAAACAACAAAAGCGCAACCCTAAGAATCTCTTAGAATTGCGCTTAGTTTTTGCTTGGTGCCGGAGGTCGGGATCGAACCGACATGGGGTTGCCCCCGCTGGATTTTGAGTCCAGTGCGTCTACCAGTTTCACCACTCCGGCGCTCGTCACGGTTATACCTTAACGGGCCTTTCCCAGTCAAGGCAAAAGCCCCTGCCTACGCGGCGGGAGAAGGGCACTCTCCCCCGGCAACGAATCGGCAGGCGTTATTCCCGTGCGAGAAGGAGGCCGTTGCCCTTCTTGTACTCCTTGTACTGGCGCATGACCTTGACCACATAGTTGCGGGTCTCGGGGATGTCGGGGATACCGCCGATGCGCGACACCAGGCCCGGGCCGGCGTTATAGGCGGCCAGGGAGAGGCTGAGATTGCCGTTGAAGCTGTCGAGCAGCTGGCGCAGATAGCGGGTGCCGCCGTCGATATTCTCGCGGGGGTTGAAGGGATTAAGCACGTTGAGCTCACGCGAGGTTTCCGGCATGAGCTGCATCAGTCCCTGGGCGCCCTTGGAGGAGACGGCGCGGTGGTCGAAGTCCGACTCGGCCTGGATGATCGCCTTGATCAGCGAGGGGTCGATGCCATAGCGCCTGGCCACCTTTCTGATCTCGGTGTCGTAGGCCGAGGAGTCCCCCGAACTGCGACCAAAACCACCCCCGCCGCTGACTCCCTGGAAAACAGTCGGCGCGCTCAGTGCGTACTCACGGCAGCTGCTGCCGCTGGGGGCGTTGGTGAAGTTCATCGCCCCGGATTTGTCGCGGCAGACATACATCACCCCGGCGTCGGCGGAGGCACCCGGCAGCGCCAAGGCCACGGCGAACGCCAGGGCCAGCAGCCAACGCCTCCGCGTCCTGCTACAGAGAACCCGCCCGAAAACCGCCCGCTGCCTGCTCATCGGCTGCCCACCCCCTTATTTCCTGCGCTTTTCCCAGTCGGCGAGGAACTGCTCGACACCGATGTCGGTGAGGGGGTGCTTGGCCAGCTGGGCGATGACCTTGAAGGGGATGGTGGCGATATCGGCCCCGATCAGGGCGGCGTCGAGCACATGCTGCGGGCTGCGTACGCTGGCAACAATCACCTCGCTCTGAAAACCGTAATTGTCGAAGATGGTGACGATATTCTGGATGAGGTCCATGCCCGGCGTGCCGATATCGTCGAGACGGCCGACAAAGGGGCTGATATAGGTGGCCCCGGCCTTGGCGGCCAGCAGCGCCTGGGCCGCCGAGAAGACCAGGGTGACGTTGGTCTTGATGCCCTCGGCGGTCAGCTGCTTGACCGCCTTCAGCCCCTCGACCACCATGGGGATCTTGATGACGATGTTGTCGGCGATCTTGGCCAGGGTGCGCGCCTCGGCGAGCATCCCCTCGGCCTCGAGGCTGACCACCTCGGCACTGACCGGGCCATCGACGAGCTTGCAGATGGCGGGGATGATCTCCTCGAAGGGCATGTTTTCCCTGGCGATCAGCGAGGGGTTGGTGGTCACCCCGTCGACCATGCCCATGGCCACGCCCTTGTTGATCTCTTCGAGATTGGCGGTATCGATGAAAAACTTCATTTATCGTTCTCCTTGTTGGTTGCGAAACGTATCACGACACTGACGGCTGCAGAAATAGTGGGTCTTGCCCTTGTTCTCCCAGACCAGCGCCTGGCGGCTGGGAACCAGCTTGCCGCACACCGGGTCCTCGCGGAGGACGTCGCTGAGCGGCTCCTCCCCGGAAGGTTTCTTGCGGCGGGAGGCGGCGATGCGCCCGGCGAAGAGCAGCCGGTAGAGCAGATAGAGCAGAGCAACGATGATGACGATTCGTAAGGGGCTCACGCGTTGTCCCTCCCTTTGTCGCTCGCCGTTGCCATAATGCTCACTCCCCCGTTTCTTCCCAGCCGGCGGCGACGATCTCCTGGGGAGCCAGCTCGCCAGCCGCGATGCGCCTCTGCAGCCTCTTGGCAGCCTGCTCTGCCGTCCAGCCGCGCGGGTCGCTGAACGCCACATCAAGCTCGGCCAGGGGCAGCAGGACGAAGAGGCGCTCGCTGATGCGCGGGTGAGGCAGAGTCAGCTCCGGGCTGTCCATGACCAACTCCCCATAGTAGAGAAGATCGAGGTCGAGGCTGCGATCCTGATAGCCGAAATTACGGTCGCCGCGCTCCCGGCCGAAGCGTTTTTCCACCGCCAGCAGGGCCTGCAGCAGCTCCAGGGGGCCGAGACCGGTACGAAGACGGCCGACGGCATTGGTGAACCAGTGCGGGCTGACCATGCCCACCGGGGCGCTCAGCCAGGGGCTGGACAGCCCGTCGAGGCGGATACCGTCGATACGGCCCAGTTCCTCCCAGGCCTGGCGCAGTAGCAGCCGACCGTTGCCGAGGTTGGAACCGAGGCCGATATAGGCGGTGGTCTCTTCGCCCATGACGTCCCGCTCAGAAATCTTCGAGACCGAGAACATCGAACATCGAATAGAGGCCATTCTCCCTGCCGGCGAGCCAGGCGGCGGCGGCAGCGGCCCCGCGGGCGAAATGGTCACGGCTGTGCGCGCGGTGGCTGAGCTCGATGCGCTCCCCGGCGGCGGCGAAGAGCACCGTGTGCTCGCCGACGATATCGGCGGCGCGGATCGACTGGATGCCGATCTCTTTCGGGCGTCGCTCGCCGATGATGCCGTTGCGCTCGTACACCCCGACCTCGCGGAGGTCGCGCCCCACTCCCTCCGCCGCCAACTCGGCCAGCTTCAGGGCGGTGCCGCTGGGGGCGTCCTTCTTCTTGTTGTGGTGCGCCTCGATGATCTCGATATCGTAGTCGTCGCCGAGGATCGCCGCCGTCTTCTTGACCAGCTTGAAGAGCACGTTGACGCACACCGACATGTTGGGCGCCTGCACGCAGGGAAAGTTCTGCGCCAGCTGGCGCAGCTCGGCGAGGTTGTCGGCGGTGAGGCCGGTGGTGCCAATGACCATCGCCCGACCATGGGCCGCCGCCAGCCGGGCGAATTCCATGGTCGCCTTGTGGAAGGTGAAGTCGATGATCACCTCGCCCTGGTCGATAACCGACTCAAGGCCGGCGGCGATGGTCACCCCATTGGCCTCGCCACGGGCAAGCAGGCCCGCGTCCTTGCCGATGGCCAGGTGCCCGACGGCCTCGAAGCCGGCGGCATAGCTCAGTTGCGGATGGCGGTGAACCATCTCCGCCACCCTCTGCCCCATTCGGCCGGCCGCGCCGGCGATTATCACCTTGATCATGCCCTTCCCTCCCCTGGCAGGCGTCTAGAGCAGCCCGATGCGGCTCATCTCCGCCCGCAGCTTGTCGACATTGGCTTCGCCCATCGGCGCCAGCGGCAGGCGCGGCAACCCGCTGCGCACCTTGCCCATCAGTTCGACGCCTTTCTTCGCCGGCACCGGGTTGGGCTCGACGAACATCAGCTTCATCAGCGGGAACATGCGATAGTGCCATTCGTTGGCGGACGCCAGGTCACCCGCCAGGGCGGCTTCCATCATCTGCGCCATGCCGCGCGGGTAGACATTGGAGATCACCGAGATGACGCCCTTGCCCCCGATGCAGGCGGTGGGCATGGCGGTGAAGTCATCGCCGGAGAGGACGATGAAGTCTTTGGGACAGCGGCGGATGACATCGGAAATCTGCTCGAGACTGCCCGTGGCCTCCTTGATGCCGATGATATTGTCGATCTCCGCCAGGCGCGCCACCGTCTCCGGCAGCATGTTGACCACCGTGCGCCCCGGGACGTTATAGAGAAACATCGGGATATCGACCTTCTCGGCGATCTCGCGGAAATGGAGGTACATGCCCTCCTGGTTGGGCTTGTTGTAGTAGGGCACCACCGACAGCACCGCGTCGGCCCCGCTTTCCTTGGCGCTCTCGGTGAGCTCGATGGCCTCCAGGGTGCTGTTGGCGCCGGTGCCGGCAACCACCGGCACCCGCCCGGCGACGGTCTTGACGGTCAGGTCGATGACTCGCTTGTGCTCGTCGAAATCGATGGTCGCCGACTCTCCGGTGGTGCCGCAGGGCACGATGCCGTGAGTCCCCCCAGCGATCTGCATCTCGATGAGGTCGATCAAGCCCTGCTCATCGAGACGGCCGTCGACGAACGGCGTTACCAGGGCCACCAGCGCTCCGTGAAATTTTTCCATAGTTCCTCCCGATGCTCTATTTTTTCTTGGAGTTACAGCCCGGCCATCAGAGCAGCGCCTCACCGGTGAGTTCCCCGGTGTACACCAGCCTGGTCGGTCCCTGCAAAAAGACCTGGTCCGCCGGTTCCCCGGCACTACCCTCGAACGCTATGGTCAACGACTCGCCCCCGGAGGTGACAACGCCCACCGGCGAGGGGAGCCCGAGATTTCTCGCGGCAATCAAGGCCGAGGCCACCGCGCCGGTGCCGCAGGCCATGGTCTCCGCCTCGACGCCGCGCTCGTAGGTGCGCACCTGGAGGCGGCCGTCGGCGAGAAGCCGCACGAAGTTGGCGTTGGTGCCCCGCTCGCCGAAGAGCGGATGGCAGCGCACCACCGGCCCCCACAGGGCGACCGGGACGTCGTCTTCCTCGAGCAGCAGCACCGCGTGGGGCACGCCGGTGTCGACAAAGTCGACGCGGCGCGTCTTCCCGCCCAGTTCCAGGGCGAGGTCGAAGCGAAAGTCGCGGGGCGGGGTGAGACGCACCTTGACCTGCGACTCGTCGGCGCCGATCTCCGCCGCGATGATCCCCGCCAGGGTGGCGAAGGTCATCTTCGCCCCGGCAATGCCATGGCGGTAGGCGAAGCGGGCGGCACAGCGCGAGCCGTTGCCGCACATCTCCGCCACCGAGCCGTCAGCATTGTAGAACTGCCAGGAAAAATCGGCGACCTCAGAATCCTCGATGAGGATCAGCCCATCGGCGCCAACGGAGAACATGCGCCGGCAGATGCGGCGGGCCAGCTCGGCCTGCTCTTCGCGGGGCACGACCTGGCGGCGGTTGTCGATGATGATGAAGTCATTGCCGGTGCCGCTCATCTTGGCAAAGGCAATGGGAAACGACGGCATGCTGCGCTCCTTCTCGATCTATTGTAGCGGCTGCGACGGCGATTGCAACCGACTCGCCCCGTTTCAACAGCTTTTCCCAAGACGGCAGCGCCCCCCGAACCGCCATGGGGCGGCGGGAGGGCGCTGTCGACAACCTGTTAGTCCTGCCCGGCGCCTCAGTTGCGGATGGTCGCTTCCCTCGACTTGCCGCTCTCATTAGCGGGTGTGGCCGCATCATAGGCGGTCACCGCATAGTAGTAGCGCACGCTGTCGCCCGCCCCGCTGTCGACGAACAGGGTGTAATTGGGCTCGACCGTACCGATCATCTCGTAGGCGTCCTTGTCGGCGGCGCGGCGGTACACCCGATAACCGGCAAGATCGGCGGCATCGCTGCGATCCCAGAAGACCTTGATGCCGGCGTCGGTGCGCACCGCCGAGACCCCGGATGGCGGCAACGGCGCGGTCATATCCTGGGGCATCGCCTCGACCGCCTTGCTCACCCCGCCCAGCGCCAGCTCGTTTTTATAGTCGGTGATGGTCTGCACGGTGTAGAAATACTTGCGGCCGTTGGTAAGGTTACGGTCGACGAAGGAGGTGACCGCCACCGGATCGCCCTGCCGGGCATAGTCCTTGCCGTCCATGCTGCGCAGCACCTGGTACTTGACGGTCATGTCGGTCGCCGGCGGTTTGAGGGCCACCGGTTGCCAGGCCAGGCTGATCTGCCGGTCACCCGGGGTGGCTTTCACCAGCGCGGTGGCCGGTGCGGGCTCGAACCAGACGAAGGAGACGATGTTGGAGTCGTCGCTGTCGGCAAACCAGCTGTTGCGCGAGCGCACCTTGACGAAATATTTATGGCCGGGCTTGAGCGAGCCCATGTCGTAGATCGCCTGGCGCCGCGTGGTGCCGTCCATGGTCGCCCCGCCGGCCACGCCGATCGGCGCGGCAAAAGGCACCGGGCAGCCGCCGCAGTACTCGGCCAGGGGGATCTCGGCGAGGAACAGCTCGAAATCGGAGACATCCTCGAGCACCGAGCCGCGAATGGTGCGCACCGGATAGGACCAGGTGAGCTGCACCCCCTTGTCACTGACGACATGGCGCAGGTCCTCGATGGGCGCCGGGACGACGCTGGCCGGCGGTACCGGCTTGTTCTTGAACCCGCAGCCGCCGGAAAAGAGGAGCGCTGCCCCGAGTAACACCATGCCCGCCCTGGCTACCATGCCTTTGCTTGCCATTATCTATATCCCCAGTTGTTGTTTCGCTGCCTGAAGCGCTTCCGTGACGCGCCGCACACTGGTACCCCCGGTGGAAATCCGGCTGTTCACCGAACCCTCGACCCGCAGGACTTCGTAGACGTCGCCGTCGATTTTCTCCGAGAAACCGCGCAGCTCGCTCAGCTCGAGATCGGGCAGCTCGCAGTCCCTGGCCAGACAGAGTGCGACGGCCCGGCCGACGATGGCGTGGGCCTCGCGGAAGGGCACACCTTTCAGCACCAGGTAGTCGGCGAGGTCGGTGGCGGTCATGCAGCCGCGGCCGGTGGCCTCTTCCATGCGCCCCGTATTGAAGGTCAGGTTGTCGAGCAGCTCGGTCATGATCGCCAACGAGGCGCTGACGGTATCGACGGCGTCGAACACCGGCTCCTTGTCTTCCTGCATGTCGCGGTTGTAGGTGAGCGGCAGGCCCTTGACCAAGGTGATCAGGGTCATCAGGCTGCCCACCACCCGGCCGCTCTTGCCGCGGATCAACTCGGGAATGTCGGGGTTCTTCTTCTGCGGCATGATCGACGAGCCGGTGCAGAAGCGGTCGGCGATATCGACAAAGCCAAACTCCTGGCTCGCCCACAGCACCAGTTCCTCGGCCAGCCGCGAGAGATGCAGCTGGATCATGGTGCAGCAGCTGGTGAACTCGATGGCGAAGTCGCGGTCGCCGACGGTGTCCATGGAGTTGGCGGTCACCCCGGCAAAGCCAAGCGCCCTGGCCACCTGCTCGCGGTCGATGGGCAGGCCGCTGCCGGCCAGGGCGGCGGCGCCGAGGGGCGAGAGGTCGAGGCGGGCGCGACAGTCGCGGATGCGGCTGCGGTCACGGCCGAACATCTCGAAGTAGGCCAGCATATGGTGCGAGACAAGCACCGGCTGCGCCCGCTGCAGGTGCGTATAGCCGGGCATGATGCTGCCGAGGTACTTCTCGGCCAGACGGACGAAGGCCCCGCGGATGTCATCGAGCAGGGTGACCATGCGGTCGCACTGGTCGCGCAGGTAGAGCTTGAAGTCGAGGGCCACCTGGTCGTTGCGGCTGCGGGCACTGTGCAGCTTGGCGCCTGCCGGGCCGATGCGCTCGACCAGGGATTTCTCGATGTTCATGTGGATGTCTTCCAGCTCACGGCGGAAGCGGAAGGTGCCCGCGGCGATCTCCTCCTCGATGGCCGACAGCCCGGCGGTAATCGCCGCCAGCTCCTCGGCGGAGAGGATGCCGTTGGCGGCCAGCATGGCCGCATGGGCCTTGCTGCCGGCGATGTCGTAGGCGTACAGCCTGCTGTCGTAGTGGATCGAGGCGGTGAAGGCCTCCACCGAGGCGGCGGTATTCTCGCCGAAACGACCGCCCCACATCTTCTGCGAACCCGCTGTCTTTTCCGTGCTCATCGCCCCGCCCTATTTGCTGCAGCGCCCCTGCAGGGCGTTGATCTTGAGACGCAGGCCATTGAGGCGGATGAAGCCGGTGGCGTCGCCCTGGTTGTAGACCGTATCTTCCTCGAAGGTGGCGAAGTTGACCTGGTAGAGGGACTGTTCGGACTTCCGTCCCACCGGGGTACAGTTGCCTTTGTAGAGTTTGAGGCGCACCACCCCGTTGACCGTCTTCTGGGTCTCGTCCATGGTCTTCTGCAGCAGCTCCCGCTCCGGCGAGAACCAGAAGCCGTTGTAGATCAGCTCGGCATAGCGCGGGATGAGGGAGTCGCGGATGCGCATCACCTCGCGGTCGAGGGTGATGGTCTCGAGGTCGCGGTGGGCGGTGCGCAGGATGGTGCCGCCCGGGGTCTCGTAGACGCCGTGCGACTTCATGCCGACGAAGCGGTTCTCCACCAGGTCGAGGCGACCGATGCCGTTGGCCCCGCCCAGCTTGTTGAGCCTGGTGAACAGCTCGAGCGGCTCCATGGCCACCCCGTCAAGGGCCACGGCATTGCCGCCGGCGAAGGTGATCTCGAGGTAGGTCGGCTTGTCCGGGGCCTTCTCCGGGGAGACGGTCATCTTGAACATGGCCTCGTCGGGCTCGTTCCACGGCTCTTCGAGAATGCCTCCCTCGAAGCTGATGTGGAGCAGGTTCTCGTCGGAGCTGTAGGGCTTCTCCTTGGTCACCGGCACGGGGATGTTGCGCGCCTTGGCGAACTCCACCAGCTTCTGCCGGGAGTTGAGGTCCCAGACACGCCACGGGGCGATGATCTTGAGCGCGGGCGCCAGGGCGATGTAGGCGAGCTCGAAACGCACCTGGTCGTTGCCCTTGCCGGTAGCCCCGTGGCTGACGGCGTCGGCCCCCTCGGCCTGGGCGATGCGCACCTGCTCCTTGGCGATCAAGGGCCGGGCCAGCGAGGTGCCGAGGAGGTAGGAGCCCTCATAGATGGCGTTGGCGCGGAAGGCGGGGTAGATATACTCCTCGACAAAGACCTTCTTGAGGTCGGAGACGATGACCTTCTCGGCGCCGGTGGCCAGCCCCTTGCGGCGCACCGCATCCCAGTCCTCCTCCTGGCCGATGTCGGCAGAGTAGGCGATGATCGGGCACTGGTATTCCTCGGCCAGCCACTTGAGAATGACCGAGGTATCGAGACCGCCGGAGTAGGCGAGAACTATTTTATCGACACTCATGAAGAAACCTCACGTTCACGGGAGATTGGGTTTATCGGGGCAGGGCCTGGGAAGAACCGAGGAGGCTCTCCAGGATCGCCTTGTGGATATGCATCTTGTTTTCCGCCTGGTCGAAGGCGACACAGCGCGCACTCTCGAGCACCTCTTCGGTGATCTCCTCGCCGCGGTGGGCGGGGAGGCAGTGCAGGACGATGGCCTCCACCGGAGCGGCAAGGAGCAGGGCGTCGTCGAGCTGGAAGCGGCTGAATACCCGTAACCGCTCCTCAGCCTCGGCCTCCATGCCCATCGAGGCCCAGACGTCGACATTGATGACGTCGGCCTCGGCCACCGCCGCCCGAGGATCGTGACCGAGGACGATCGGCCGCGTCGCCACCGCTCTCGCGGCTGCGAGGATCTCCTCGTTCGGCTCGTAGCCTTCGGGGCAGGCGAGAACGAGGCGGAAACCGAAGATGGCTGCCGCCTGGATCCAGGAATTGGCCATGTTGTTGCCATCGCCCACCCAGGCGATGGTTCGCTCGGCGATCGGCCCCTTCTGCTCGATGACCGTCATGATGTCGCTCAGCACCTGGCAGGGGTGGTGCAGGTCGGTGAGGGCATTGATCACCGGCACCGTGGCGTAGGCGGCCAGTTCCTCGACCACTTCCTGGCCGAAGGTGCGCACCACCATGCCGTCGACATAGCGCGACATCACCCGCGACATGTCTTTGAGCGGCTCGGAACGCGCCAGCTGAGTATCGCGACCGGAGAGGAAGATGACTTGGCCGCCGAGGCCGTACATGGCCGCCTCGAAGGAAACCCTGGTCCGCGTCGACGGTTTTTCGAAGATCAGGCCGACGGTCTTGCCACGCAGCTGCTGGTGGATGACGCCGGCCCGCTTTTCCTGCTTGAGCACCATGGCCCGGTCGATCAGCGCCTGCAGCTCCTGGCGATTGAAATCCTGTAACGATCTGAAATGTTTCGGCACCTTGCGCACCTCGCCAAGGATGTGGGGGCACCCCCCGACCCTCTCCCCTTCGGCCCATCCGCAAATATCGGGGAGAAAGAAGTAATTTTTACCTAAAAGGCTGGCGATTTGCAAAACATTTTCCCGGCCGCCCTCGGGGGCGGCCGCTTTTCTACAGCTCCGCCAGCACCTCGGCCAGGGCGGCGATCATCGTGTCGATATCGCCTCGTTCGACCACCAGCGGCGGGGCGAAACGCAGGGCGACGTTGCCAGCGAAATTGAGCAGATAGCCGCGCTCGAACATCCTGTTGACGATCGCCGTCCCCTGCGCCGCCGTCGACTCGCTGAGCACCGCCCCGAGCAGCAGGCCCATGCCGCGCACGGCGACGATATGCTGCGGGAAGCGCTGCGCCAGCTCGCTCAAGCGCCCGCGCAGGTAGAGGCCGGTCTCCTCCACCCGGGGGAGGAAGCCATTGGCGAGGAGGACCTCCATGGTGGCGACGGCGGCCGCCGATGCCACCGGGTTGCCGCCGAAGGTCGAGGCGTGGGTGCCGGGGGTGAAGGCGGCGGCAGTCTCGGCGCGGGCCATCATGGCGCCGATCGGCAGTCCGTTGCCGAGGCCCTTGGCGAGGGTGATGATGTCCGGAGTCACCCCCAGCTGCTGGTAGGCGAAGAGGGTGCCGGTGCGCCCCATGCCGGTCTGGATCTCGTCGAAGATGAGCAGCAGGCGGTGCCGGTCGCACAGCTCCCTGATGCCGCGCAGGTAAGCGCCATCGAGCGGCCGCACGCCGCCCTCGCCCTGCATCGGCTCGCAGAGCACGGCGCAGGTCTTCTCGGAGATCAGCCCGGCGAGCCCGTCGAGGTCCCCGAAGGGGGCATGGACAAAGCCCTCGGGCAGGGGCTCGAAGCCCTTGTGGAACTTGCTCTGCCCGGTGGCGGCGACGGTGGCCAGGGTTCGGCCGTGGAAGGAGCCGGAGAGGCTGATAACCTGATAGCGCCCAGCCCCGCCGGCGATGCGCGCCAGCTTGATCGCCGCCTCGTTGGCCTCGGCGCCGCTGTTGCAGAAGAACACCTTGTCGGCGAAGCTGTTGGCGACGAGCATCTCGGCCAGCCGCACCTGGGGCTCGGTATAGTAGAGGTTGGAGACATGGACGAGGCGGCTCGCCTGGGCGGCGATTGCCGCGCTCACCGCCGGGTGGCAGTGGCCGAGGATACAGACGGCAATCCCCGACAGGAAGTCGAGATATTCCTTGCCATCGGCGTCGACCAGGCGACAGCCGCTGCCGCTGACCATGGCCGCCGGGTACCTGCTGTAGGTGCCGACAAAGACCTTGTCGCCCCGCTCCTTCCACTCCGCATTGCTGCACGTTTCCATCAGTAGATCTCCGTTCCCACCCCTTCCCGGGTAAACATTTCCAGCAGGATCGAGTGCTCGACCCGCCCGTCGACGATATAGGTCTTGGCCACGCCCTGGCGCAGCGCCTCCTCGCAGCAGCGCACCTTGGGGATCATCCCGCCGACGATGGTGCCGTCGTCGATGAGATCCGCCAGCCGCCCCTGGGGCAGCGTGGAGATGAGCTCGCCGTTCTTGTCCTTGACGCCGGCGACATCGGTGAGCAGGATGAGCTTCTCCGCCGCCAGGGCGCCGGCAATGGCCCCGGCGACCAGGTCGGCGTTGATGTTGAAGGCCTGACCGTCTTCACCGACCCCCACCGGGGCGATCACCGGGATGAAGTCGTTGCGGCTGAGGCTCTCCAGCACGCCGGTGTTGATAGCGGTGACCTGGCCGACGCGGCCGAGGTCGATGAGCTCCGGCACCGTCTCGGCCGTCGTGTCGCTCTTTTTCGCCGGCACGGTCATCTTCTCGGCGCAGACCAGGTCGCCGTCGCGGCCGGACAGCCCCACCGCCTTGCCGCCGCAGTGGTTGATCAGCCCGACGATCTGCTTGTTGACCTGGCCCACCAGCACCATCTCCACCACGTCCATGGTCGCGCCGTCGGTGACGCGCATGCCCTGCACGTAGCTGGGCTGGATACCGAGGCGGTCGAGCAGCTGATTGATCTGCGGCCCGCCACCGTGGACGATGACCGGGTTGATGCCGATCTGCTTGAGGAGGATGACGTCGAGGGCGAATTGGCGCTTGAGGTGGTCGTCGACCATGGCATGGCCGCCATATTTGATGACCACGGTTTTATTCCTGAATTCCTGCATATAGGGCAAGGCCTCGATGAGCACCTTGGCCTTCCTGATACATTCCTCGACGGTTTTCACCACGCCCCCCTTCCGATATCGGCGACAGTTGTTAGTATAGTACGTAATTACAGCCAAATAGCCGCAGCCTCAGCGAGGCTGCGGCGCGACGTATTGTACCGGCTCGCCCCCGCCAAGTAAAGCACTCTTTGCCCGCCAGGCCCATACCATGGCTTTACATTTCCGTACCTTTACGCTACCATGGGGCTCCGTAAACCGCAGCGCCGTCTCTTTCTCCCCCGGAGGGTCGACCCGATGACACACAGGGTTCGCAATATTCTTTCGTTTTCGTCCGCCGCCATGCTCCTCCTCGCCCTCGCCCTGCCCTGGGCGGCGCGGGCCGCCGAAGCGCCGATCCATATCGAGTCGAACCGCATGACCTCCACCGAGAAGTCCAACTCGGTGGTCTTCTCCGGCGACGTCGACGCCAAGCAGGGCGATGTGCGCATCCGCGCCGACGAGATGACCGTCTTCTATCACGAGCTCGACAGCGGCCCCAAGGGCGGCAAGGACAAGAAAAAGCCCGCCGCGCAGGCCGAGAAGAAGACCTCGCAGCAGGTGGAGAAGCTCATCTGCGTCGGCAACGTCGAGGTTTCCCGCGGCGAGTGGCTCGGCACCGGCAAAAAAATGGTCTATCTCTCCAAGGAGAGACAGGTTATACTGACTGATAACGCCAAGGCCTGGCAGGGACAGAACATGGTCAGCGGCGACAAGATCATCTACTATCTCGACGAAGGCCGCTCCGAGGTCGTCGGCGGCAGCAAGGCGACCACCGCCGGCAGCGGCGACAGCGACAAGAAGAAGCCCTCCCGGGTCAACATGACCATCCTGCAGAACTGATTCGTCCCCCGAACACACCGGAGAAGGCCGCCACCGACGCCCAAGAGCTTCATGTCAATACTGGAAACACGAAACATCGTCAAACGCTACGGCGCCAGGACGGTCGTCGATGGAGTCAGCCTGCAGGTCCAGCCGGGGGTGGTGGTCGGCCTGCTCGGCCCCAACGGCGCCGGCAAGACCACCACCTTCTACAGTATCGCCGGCTTCATCCGCCCCGACGGCGGCAACATCCTCTTCGGCAACGAGAACATCACCGCCCTGCCCATCCACAAGCGCGCCCAGAAGGGTATCACCTACCTCGCCCAGGAGCCGTCGGTGTTCAAGAAGCTGACCGTGGAGGAGAACGTGCGCATCATCCTCGAGCCCCTCGGCCTGGGGAAGCGGGAGATCGACGAGCGCATCGACGAGCTCATGGAAGACCTCGGCATCACCCGCCTGCGCCACAACAAGGGCCACGCCCTGTCCGGCGGCGAGCGGCGTCGGGTGGAGATCATGCGCGCCCTGTCCACCCGGCCGAAGTTCATCCTCCTCGACGAGCCCTTCGCCGGCATCGACCCGCTGGCGGTCATCGACCTGCAGAAGATCATCCGCAAGCTCAAGGAGAAGGGCCTGGGCATCCTCATCTCCGACCACAACGTCCGCGAAACCCTGCAGGTCTGCGACTTCGCCTATATCATGAACGCCGGTCAGGTGCTGACCAGCGGCGTCGCCGACGATATCATCGAGAGTGAAGTCGCCCGCAAGATGTATCTCGGAGAAAACTTCCGCATGTAGTCCCCGAACCCCTATGGCCCTGGAACTCAAACAACAGCTCAAACTGGCGCAGAAACTGGTGATGACCCAGCAGCTGCGTCAGGCCATCAAGCTGCTGCAGCTCAACCGGCTCGAGCTCTCCGACGCCCTCCAGGCCGAAATCGAACAAAACCCCGCCCTCGAGGAGGACCTCTCTACCCCGGAGACTCTGGAGCCCTCTTTTTCCCTCTCCTCCACCGCCGAAGAGACCCTCCCCGCCCCGGAGCCGGAGGTGACCGAGAGCGTCAAGGTCAGCGAGGGACTGACCGAGATCAACTGGGACGACTACACCAATCTCTACGAAGGCGGCGGCGACAGCCCCTACGAGTCGAACTTCTCCTTCACCCGCGAGATCCCCCAGGAAGACGCCCCCTCGCAGTTCGACTTCATCTCCGAAAAGCCCGGCCTCAGCGCCTACCTCAACTGGCAGCTGGCGCACAGCAACCTCGACCCGGCGGAGTGGGAGATCGCCCAATACATCGTCGGCAATCTCAACCGCTACGGCTTTCTCGAGGTCGACCTCGAAAAAATCATGGCGGAGACCGGCTGCAGCCGCGACGACGCCGAGTACGTCCTCGAGGTCATCCAGGAACTCGACCCGCCGGGCATCGCCGCGCGCGACGTCAGCGAGTCCCTCTTTCTGCAGCTGGAGCGTCTCGGCAAGGGCGACAGCCTGGCGGCGGAGATCGTCCTGCACCACCTTCCGCTGCTCGAGACCCGCAACTACAAGGCCCTCGCCAGGGAGACCGGTCGTAAGAAGCCGGAACTCGAGCGGGCGGTGAACTTCATCGTCGCCGAGCTCACCCCCTACCCCGGCCTGCCCTTCTCCAACGAGGCCACCAACTACATCGTCCCCGACGTCTATGTGCGCAAGGTCGACGGCGAGTACGTCATCCAGCTCAACGACGACGACCTGCCGCGTCTCAAGCTGTCGACGCTTTACCAGGAGATGCTCAAGAAGGACAAGACCCTGGCCAGGGAGTCGCGCCAGTACATCCAGGACAAGCTCAAGAACGCCGACTGGTTCATCAAGTCCCTCTACCAGCGGCAGCGCACCATCTACCGGGTGATGGAGAGCATCCTCCGCTTCCAGCACGACTTCTTCGAGCGCGGCCCGGCCCACCTCCGCCCGCTCATCCTCAAGGACGTCGCCGACGACATCGAGATGCACGAGTCGACGGTCAGCCGGGTGACCTCCAACAAATACGTGCACACCCCCCAGGGCATCTACGAGCTCAAGTACTTCTTCTCCACCGCGATCAGCCGCGACGGCGACGACGACATGGCCGCCGAGTCGATCAAGACCATGATCCGCAAGATGATCCAGGAAGAAGACAAGAACGACCCGCTGAGTGACAACGCCATCTCCGAAAAACTCGCCGCGGACAACATCCGCATCGCCCGACGTACCGTCGCCAAGTACCGCGAGCAGATGAAGATCCTGCCGGTCAAGCATCGCCGCCACGCGAGGTAGCCAGGCATGAGCCTGCTCGAGCGGATCTTCTTCTTCGACCGCGAGATCCGCCGCAACGCCTTCCCCAACGCCAGCTCCATCGCCGCCGCCTTCGAAATCTCGCCGGCCACCGCCAAGCGCGACATCGCCTACCTGCGCGACCGCCTGCTTGCCCCCCTGGTCTACGACAGCAGACGATACGGCTATCGCTACGAGGGCGACGATTTTCACCTCCCCTTCGCCGAGAGCCCACGCCTCGTCCTGCTTCTCGCCATGCTCAACCGGCTGGCGCATCAGGCCGGCCTGGGCGGCCTGCCCGAGGTGCGACGCCTGGAGAAACGCCTGTCGTCGCTGATCGCCCCGCCCTACCGGGAGATCTCCGACTCCCTGCACTGCCAGTGGATCGAGGCGGAGGAGATCGACCCCAAGGTCTTCGAGGCGGTGGTCGAGGCCCTGGCCCGCCGACAGATGCTGTCCCTTGTCTACCGCTCCATCGGCGGCGCCGTCACCAGCCGCATGGCGGCTCCCTTGCAGCTGGTCAACCACCAGGGGCGCTGGTATCTCTACGCCTACTGCCAGCTGCGCCACGACCGCCGCCTCTTTCACCTCGCCCGGGTGAGGCGGGCCGAGGTCGCCGCCAGCCCCGTGCCAGGGGAGCTGAAGTTCGACCCCGACGAGCTGCTGCAGTCCTTCGGCATCTTCCAGGGGCCGCCGCGCTACCGGGCGACCATCCTCTTCACCTCCACCGCCGCCGACCTGGTGGCGCGACAGCACTGGCACCGCGACCAGGTGATGCGGGAAGTACAGGAGGGGCTGCTCGTCGAGCTGCCGGTGGGCGACGACCGCGAACTGGTGATGCGCATCCTGCAGTATGGCGCTATGGCCCGGGTGCTGTCGCCACCACAGCTGGCTCGTCGCGTATGCGACGCCCTGGCCGCCGCGCTAAGCCACTACAAAGAGATCGCGGGAGATGGCGAAACTCCTGAATTTCCATCATTTGACGCCGGGGTGCTCGAAAAATACTGAAAATGCCGGGCGATGTGTGATAGTATTGCCGCAGTGAGTACTGCCGACAGGGCGGCCCGCCGGGGAGGCGGGCCCGCCACCGACCGCAACCGAGCCGAAGCACGCCTCGGCCATATCCTCCAGGAAGAGAGGAGGGGGCATGGCCGAGGCGACTCGATTACTTTTTGCACAAGGAGAGTGCCACGATGAAATACGCCTTCATAGTTCTTGTCGCCTGTTACCTGCTGGTCTACGGCTGCGGCCCCGACAGCACCGAGAAGGCCGAGGAGAAGAAGAGTCAGGTGACCACCAGCGCCGTACAGCAGCCCGCCGGCCCAGCAGAGCAGAAACAGGCCCCCGCCCCGGCAGAGCAGAAGAAGCCCGCACAGCTGGCCAAACAGAAACAGGCCGCGCAACCAGCCGTGGCGCCGGTTGCCGCCGACAAGGCCCCGGCGGAAGCAGGAACCAAGCAGGAGGCCGCCGCCGCTCCCGCTGAACAACCCAGGGCAACGGAGAAAGCTGTCGAGGCACCTTCGACTGCGGCCGTCACCGAACAACCGGCCGCACCCGGCGCCGAGACCGCCCCGCCTCCCGCCGAAGCAGCGGCGCAGCCCCCCGAGGAAGGACAGCCGGCAGAGGCAGCCAGCGACCTCGTCACCCTGCCCTGTGGCATGGTGGTGCCGAGAAGCCACATCCCCGCCGACGCACCCTGCTTCCAGCCGCAGGTGCATCCCTGTCCGCATATGGGCGCTCAGCATCCCCCGCTGCCGGAAGATGTAGTGGTGATGCCCTGCGGTCGAGCATTCGTTCGTCATCCGGGCATGGCCGAGGGTCCCGCCGACCTCGACCCGGGTCAGCCCGAGCCCTTGGCCGAGTTCGACACAGCCCCCGACGACGATCTCGCCGAGTCCATGGAAAAGATGGTCGAAGCCACCAACGACATGGTCATGGTCACCAAGCAGCTCGTCGTCGCCACCCAGAAAATGGTCAAGGCCACCGAGGAAGCGACCCGCCGGCTGGAGCACGAGTCGGCCGCCGCCGTCCTGCCCGCGGAGCCGCCCGCGACCGCCAGGGAAGAGAACGCCAACACTGCCATGCATGAGGCGATCCTCGCCACCCAGAAGGCCCTCGAAGCCCTCAACCAGGTCCTTCCCAAGGCCCTCGAGCAGCGCCAGTAAGCCTCCCTCATTCCTCGCCGGCCGCCTCTTCCGGGCGGCTGGCGAGAGCTCCCCCTGCCGCCCCGTGGCCGGCAGCGGCCCGGTCGGCGAGGGAAAGTTCCCATTGCCAAAGCGCCGCCAGCTAAGTACAATCCTTGCCGATTTGTGCCTGCTGGCTATCTCCGCCACCGCCGTCCCCGCCACCCGCCCGAGGGAGTCCCTATGCTCACCCGTTCGGCCGCCAGGTTCCTGGCCTCTCTACTCGTCATCATCCTCTGCTGCGGCCTGTCCTCCTGCGCCCGCATCCTCACCGGCACGGTGATCAAGCCGGCGGTAGGCAACCTGCAGCAACAGGAAGACATCGCGCTGGTCTGCGAGGGGGCCCCAGCCTACCTCCTCATGCTCGACAGCATGCTGGTCTCATCCCCGGACGACGAGAACCTGCTGCTCATCGCCGCCCAGTCCTACAGCGCCTACGCCACCGCCCTCGAGGAGTGCGGCGGCAGCGACGAACGCATCGCGGCAATAAACGACAAGGCCAAGAACTATGGCAGGAACCTGCTGCGGCCCTTGCTGCCCATCGACAACCCCGCTGGCGTCGATTTCGCGCGACGGCTGGCAGCGCTCGATGCCAGCGACGTACCTTCCGCCTTCTGGGGGGCCTACGCCTGGCTCGGCTGGGTGATGGGCCAGAAAGGGGCCCCGGCGGCTATCGCCGACCTGGTAGTCATCGAAAAGATCATGGCCCGCGTACTGGAACTCGATGAAGCCTATCAGGGCGGAGCGGCCCACCTCTTCTTTGGCGCCCTGTACGCCGCGCGCCCCGAGCAGCTCGGCGGCCGACCCGACTTGAGCAGACGCCACTTCGACAAGGCCCTGGAGCTATCCGAACGGCGTTTTCTCCTCGTCCACACCACCTGTGCGGCAACACTGGCCCGCTCGACCATGGACCGCGAGCTGCACGACCGCCTCCTCCAGGAGGTCCTCGCCTTCCCCCTGGCCAGCGCCCGGGAATTCGGCTTGAGCAACCGCATCGCCGTCAACCGGGCTAAACGCCTACTAGCCGAAAACTATTTCGACTAAGCCACCGCCAAACCACTTCCGACGGAGCTCCCCATGCAGCGCATCGCCACCCTCCTCCTCGCCGTCACCCTGCTGCTCGCCTGCGGCCAGCAGCTCCAGGCCGCCACCCCGAAACACCTCTTCAAGATCGCCAGCCTGGCCCCGGCCGGGTCGGTGTGGGTGGAGCAGTTCGAGAACTTCGCCAAGGAAGTCACCGAAAAAACCGGCGGAGCGGTGGGCTTTCGCATCTATGCCGGCGGGGTCATGGGCGACGACCAGGCGATGTTCCGCAAGATGCGCGTCGGCCAGCTGCACGGCGGCGGCTTCACCATGACCGGCATGGCCACGGTGGTCCCCGATTTCCGTATCCTCGCCCTGCCGTCGCTGTTCTCCTCCTACGAGGAAGTCGACCATGTCGTCGCCGGCCTGCAGCCCACCTTCCGCGAACGCTTTCACGAAAAGGAGCTGGAGCTGATCGCCGTCACCGAGGTAGGTTTCATCTATTCGATGTCGACCAGGTCCATCACCACCCTCGACGAGCTGCGGCAATCAAAGAACTGGAGCCCCTCCGGGGACCCCATCTCGGAAAACTATCTGCAGAACCTTGGCATCACCCCGATTCAGCTGTCCATCCCCGACGTGCTCCCCTCGCTGCAGAGCGGCCTGGTGGAGACGGTGTACAACTCCCTCTACGGGGCCATCGTCCTGCAGTGGTTCACCAAGGCGACCCACGTCATCGACGTTCCTTACGGTTACGCCTATGGCGCCTTCGCCCTCGACAGCAAGAAGTTCTCCGCCCTCAGCCAGGAGCAGCAGCAGATCGTGCACCAGGCGGCAGCTACCCACTTCCCCATACTCCTCGCCAAGACACGCAGCAGCAACGAAGACTCGCGCCGGGTGATGGTACAGCAGGGTATCAGCTTCGAGAAGATCGACGATGCCATGTTGCGCGAGCTGCGCGAGAAACGGCAGCAGCTGGTAGAGCAGCTCATCCCCGAGGCCATGTCGCAGGACATCTACAACCGCACCGTGGCCCTGCTGGAAGAGTTCCGCACCAAGGGGCCGGCAGGGAGCGGCAAGTGACCTCCCCTCGATCCCTGCAGGGCAGCAGCCTCATGCCGCCCTTCCTCGAGAATATCGAGGAAGCTGTGCTGTGCCTGCTGCTGGCGGCGATGATCGTCCTCGCCTGCGTGCAGATCTTCTTGCGCACCGCGGTCTCCGGCGGCCTGCTATGGATCGACCCGCTGCTCCGCTACCTGGTCCTGTGGTCCGGGCTGCTCGGTGCGGTAGCCGCCACCGGCCAGGGCAAGCACATCGCCATCGACCTCTTCGGCGGACGTCTGCCGGCGGCAGTGACGCCCTATCTCGATGTGGTGGTGCAGCTCTTCAGCTGCCTCGCCGCTGCCGGGCTGACCTGGGCCGGCTGGCTCTTCCTTTCCGGGGAGATCGAATCTGGCGGGCAGGGTCCGCTTGACCTGCCGCTGTGGGTCTGGAACGCCATCTTCCCCCTGGCCTTCGCCCTCATCGCCGTCAAGTCCTGCCTGCTGCTGGTGCTGCGGCTGCGCGACCTGCTGTCCGGCACAACCAGCGGCGCCACGCCATGAGCATCCTCAAGACCCTCATCTTCTGCCTGGCCCTGCTGCGCACGCCGCTCTTTCTGGTTATCGGGGCGCTGGCCCTGCTGTCCTTCTCCTCGGCCGGCATCGACGTCTCGGTGGTGGTCATCGAGATGGCCCGCCTCGCCGACACCCCGCTCTTGGTCGCGCTGCCGCTGTTCATCTTCGTCGGCATCCTCCTCTCGGAGAGCCGCGCCCCGGGTCGGATGCTGGAGTTCTCGCGCGTCTTCCTCGGCTGGCTGCCAGGGGGCCTGGCGGTGGTCTCGCTCCTCGTCTGCGCCGTCTTCACCGCCTTTACCGGGGCTTCCGGGGTGACCATCTTCGCCCTCGGCGGACTCCTCCTCCCGGCCCTCCTCGCCGAAGGCTACGACGAGAAGTTTTCCATGGGGCTGATCACCTCCTCCGGCAGCCTCGGCCTGCTCTTTCCCCCGAGCCTGCCGCTGATCCTCTTCGGGGTCATCGCCGAGACGCGCATCGACCACCTCTTTCTCGCCGGCATCCTCCCCGGCCTGCTCATGCTCGCTCTGCTCATCGGCTATGCGGTAGTCAAGAGCCCGCGCCGCGAGAAACGACCGCGCCGCAGCGGCGCCGAGGTGTGGCAAGGCCTGAAGAATATCGCCTGGGAACTGCCCCTGCCGGTGCTGCTGCTTGGCGGCATCTACGGCGGCGTCTTCGTCCCCGGCGAGGCGGCGGCGGTGACCGCCCTCTACGTGCTGCTCGTCGAGATGTTCGTCCACCGCGACATTCCGCTGCGCCAGCTGCCGACGGTGCTGGCCAAGTCGATGATGCTCTTCGGCGGCATCTTCGTCGTCCTCGCCACCTCCATGGCCTCCACCAACTACCTCATCGACCAGGAGGTGCCGACGCGCCTCTTCTCCTTCATTCAGCAGTATATCGACGACAAGTATACCTTTTTACTGCTGCTCAACCTCTTTCTCCTCGTCGTCGGGGCGATGCTCGACATCTTCTCCGCCCTGGTGCTCATCGTGCCGCTCATCCTGCCCATCGCCCTGGGCTATGGCATCGATCCGATCCATCTCGGCATCGTCTTCCTCACCAACCTGCAGATCGGCTACTGCACCCCGCCGGTGGGCATGAACCTCTTCCTCGCCTCCTACCGATTCGAGAAGGGGATCACCGAGCTGTGCTTCGCCACCCTGCCCTTCCTCCTCCTGCTCTTCGTCACCCTGCTGCTCATTACCTACCTGCCGGTGCTGAGCACGGCGCTCATCACCCTGTTCGGCTGAAGTCGAAGCGAGAAAAACGGGCAGGAAGGCGGCAATGAGGTGGGTCGGCGCCGCCCGTCGGCCGCAGACCCCTCAGTCGGGCTGCAGCACGCCGACATAGGGGAGATGGCGGTAGCCCTGGGCGTAGTCGAGGCCGTAGCCGACGGCGAACTCGTTGGGAATGTGCACGCCGCAGAAATCGAGGGGGATGTCCACCACCCGCGCTTCGGGCTTGTTGAGAAAGGTGCACACCCTGAGCGAGCGCGGGTTGCGGTTGCGCATCATGCGGATGACCTTGGCGAAGGTGCGCCCGGTATCGACGATATCCTCGACGAGAAGAACGTCGCGGTCCTCGATGGAGGAGTCGAGGTCCATGACCACCTTGACGTCGCCGCTGCTCACCGTGCCGTCGCCGTAGCTGGACACGGTCATGAAATCGACCACCAGCGGCACCTTGATGCGCCGCACCAGGTCGGCCATGAAGATGAAGGAGCCGCGCAGCAGCCCGATGACCATCAGCTCTCTCTCCAGCCCCTGGTAGGTGGCGGTGATTTCGGCGCCGAGACGGGCCACCGTCTCGCGGATCTCCTCCTCGGAGACCAATACTTTGGTAATGTTCTTCTCGTCCACGAGATCTCCCTGAGTTATGAGGTTGGCGCCGGGAGAAGTCTCCGGGCGGTGTCGTTCCGCCCTTTCCTACCATGTCGCCAGAGGTTTTTGAAGAAAAGAAGTCGGCTGCGGCGCGGGAAGGGGCTCTGGCGGCCGGCTAGAAACTGGGGGGTGGCTCCTCCCCGGCGCCCTCGCGGTAGAAGAGCGGCACCCCCGGGCTCTGCTCCTGACGACGCCGGTACTCGGGACGGTCGCCGGCGACGAAGCCGAGCCGCTGCAGGAGCTCCTGCAGCCGCGGGTTGCGGGTCAGCGAGATGAAGCGGCGGAAGCCCGCGGCGCGCATGGTGTGAATGAAGGCGTTGACCGTATAGACGCCGACGCGCTGGTTGCGAAAGCGGGTGGAGATGGCCAGGGCGCCAAGCTCGACGGTCTCTTCGTCGAAGGGCTTCTCCTCGACGCAGCCGACGACGATGCCGTCGATGACGGTGACGAAGAAGTGGTGGCGGTGGCGGTCGAGATAGTCCTTGCCACGGGGCTTGAGGAAGCCGCTGCGCTTGTAGCTGGCGAGGATGCGGGCGACGATGGCCACCTCATCGTCGGTGGCGACGCGACGGAACTCCTCGGTGAAGTTGTTGGCGATCATCGTGCCGCTGCCCTCGACGGTGAACAGCTCGTGCTTGATGGTGTCGCGGCCGGCGGGGAGGATATGGACGCGGTCGCAGGAGCCGGCCTCAATCATCTCGCAGATGCGGTTCATGGCATCGCGGAAGTTGACGTTGGCAATGGCGTCGCCGAACTCGGCCAGCGACTGGCGCAGCCTGGAGGTGGTCAAGGCGTTGATCCTGTTGCCTGACTTGTCGATGAGCGGGCGCCGCTCGAGGAAGATCAGCTTGTCGAAGGGCTCGGGGTGGTGCAGCACGGCGCGGTAGAAATCCACCTCCGGAACCACACGAACCACCCCGGCCGCGGGCAGCTTGCGCTCCAGCTCCTTCTGCAGCTTCTGATTGGCGAAGCGGTTGGGGAGATTGTGAAAGAGGGTGACGACGATGCCCATGCGCCCGAGGAACTTGAGGTCGGCGACGATCTCCGCCAGGTGGTCGCGCAGGATCCCCTCGCGGCAGGCGATGCCCACCCGCCTGCCGGCGAGGTGTTTTGCGTATTCCTGGAGATAAAGCTGCGGCATGGGCGGGATCGGCGGAAAAGGGTGGCCCGGCAGGGGGAGAGCGGCCGAATGGCAGCGGGTCTGCGGCAACAATGACCTATTCCCCCTTTTTGTCAAAGGAAAATACACGCGACGTCTTCGCGCAGCAAAGATTACAGCTTTGTAATGTTGACGCAAGGCTGCGGTAATGTAGAGCGCGTATAGTCGCTCCATAGGCTCCGGCGAAGGACGCCCTCTCGCCGCGATGCGGGAAAGCGGCCGGAGACGACGCCCCCGGCACCGGCCAGCGACGCGGCGCTTGCACCCCGCCCAGGGCAAGGGCTGGCGGCAGAGGTCGCCGATGTCCAGTAACGGCAGCCATCAACGACAACCATCAACCCCTCGGACCACTCATGTTCGCACAGCCTCCCGATATCATCCATCTGCCGCCCCCGGCGACAGTACCCGCCCCGGCGGGGGACATCTCCACCTCCATTCAGCGCATCGGCGAGGAGGTCGCCCGCAACTCACTCTGGCTCAGGCCGCTGCGCGAGACGCTGGCCAGGACGATCATCGGCCAGGAGCATCTCCGCGAACGGCTCCTGGCCAGCCTGCTGTGCGGTGGCCATATCCTCCTCGAAGGTCTGCCCGGACTGGCCAAAACCCTGTCGGTAAAAACCTTGGCGGCAGCCATCGGCGCCGACTTCCGCCGTATCCAGTTCACCCCGGACATGCTCCCCGCCGACATCATCGGCACCGAGGTCTACAACCCGCGCCAGTTCACCTTCGAGGTCAAGCAGGGGCCGATCTTCTCCTCGCTGATCCTCGCCGACGAGATCAACCGGGCCCCGGCCAAGGTGCAGTCGGCCCTGCTCGAAGCGATGCAGGAAAAGCAGGTGACCATCGGCGAGCGCACCTTTCCCCTGCCCGAGCTCTTCCTCGTCCTCGCCACCCAGAACCCCATCGAGCAGGAAGGCACCTACCCCCTGCCCGAGGCCCAGGTGGACCGTTTCATGCTCAAGGTGGTAGTCAGCTACCCCAGCCGCGAGGAGGAACGGCGCATCCTCGACGCCTACGACGACCCCGACGCCCGCCCCCCGGTGACCCCGGTGGCCACCCCCGGCGACATCCTCACCGCCCGCCGCGTCGTCAACGCCATCTATATGGATGGCAAGATCAAGGACTATATCGTCGCCCTGGTCCATGCCACCCGCGATCCCGGACAGTACCGGCTGGAGCTTGCTCACCTCATCGACAGCGGCGCTTCGCCGCGCGCCTCGCTGAGCCTCAAGCTGATGGCGCGCTGCCTCGCCTTCCTCGCCGGGCGGGGCTATGTCACCCCCGACGATGTCAAGGCGGCGGCAGTGGACGTCATGCGCCACCGCCTGCGCCTCAGCTACGAGGCCGAGGCCGAGGGTATCGCCAGCGAAGACATCATCCGCAAGATCCTCGACACGGTGCCGGTGCCATGACCCTCTCCACCACGGGGGACAACGGGGGCCTGCCCCGGGAGATCTTCGCCACGGTGCGGCAGATCGAGGTGCGCACCCGACGCCTCGTCAACGACAGCCTGGCCGGCAGCTACCATTCAGTCTTCCGGGGCCGGGGCATGAACTTCGACGAGGTGCGCGAGTACGTCGCCGGCGACGAAGTGCGCGATATCGACTGGAACGTCACCGCCCGCACCGGCATCCCCCATGTCAAGAAGTTCGCCGAGGAACGCGAGCTGACCATTATGCTGCTCATCGATATCAGCGCCTCCGGCGACTTCGGCTCGGGGAGCCGCAGCAAGCGCGAGCTGATGGCCGAGGTCGGCTCGGTACTCGCCTTCTCGGCGGTGCGCAACAACGACAAGGTGGGTCTGGTGCTGTTCAGTGGCGACATCGAGCTCTACATCCCCCCGAAAAAGGGTCGCGGTCATATCCTCCGCCTCATCCGCGAGATCCTCTATTTCCGGCCGCAGGGCCGCCAGACCGATATCGGCGTCGGCCTCGACTTCGTCAGCCGCGTCGTCAGGCGTCGCTGCGTCGCCTTTCTCATCTCCGACTTCTGCCTGCCCGGCAACTTCGACGAACAGCTCACCCAGCTGCGCCCAAAGCTGCAGATCAGCGCGCGGCGCCACGACCTCATCGCCGTCACCGTTGCCGACCCCCGCGAGCTGGAACTCACCGACGTCGGCCTGCTGACCCTGGAAGACGCGGAAAGCGGGCTGCAGGTCGAGCTCGACACCTCCGACAGCGGGCTACGCCAACGCTATCGGCTGCTTGCCGAAGAGCGGCGCCGATTGCTCGCCAAAACCCTCGCCGCCGCCGGCATCGACCGCCTCGACCTGCGCACCGACAGCCCTTACCTGCCGCACCTCCTCTCCTTTTTCCACGCCAGACAGGGGCGAGCGACATGAGCGGCAGCAGGCGACCCTCCATAACGCTCCTCCTGCTCCTCGCCTCGGCAAGCCCAGCGCTGGGCGGCACCCCCGCCACGGGGGTCGGCCAGGCGACGACGACGACCCTTGCCGCCGCCGATGGCCTGCGCGAGATCCACGGCCCGCTGCCGCTGGCCGGCAACTTCCCCGTACTCGGCATCGGTCTGGCGGTCTTGCTGGGGCTGCTCATCCTCCTCGCCGTCTTCCTCTTGTGGCGCCGGCGAGGGCGACAAAAAGCGCCCGTTACCGCCATCCTCCCCTGGGAAGAGGCCTTGCAGGCGCTGGACGCCGCCGTCCCGCTCCGCGAAGAGGGCGACAGCCTCGGCTACCTGCAGCGCACCGACCACATCCTGCGCCGCTACCTCGAGCTGCGCTTCTCCCTGCCCTCGACCCGCCAGACCCGCGGCGAGCTCGAGGGCGCCCTGCAGGCCCTGGGGGAGGAGTGGCTGCAGGAGTGGCGCGGGGAGCTGCTGCGGCTGCTGCGCCTTGCCGACCTGGCCAAGTTCGCCCGCCAGGCTGGTGATATAGGCCAGCTGCAGGGGGTGGAGGACTCCCTGCGCCGCTTCATCGCCCAGACGACCCCGGCCGGCGACAGTGGAGGGCAGCGATGAGGTTTCTCTACCCCCAGCTCCTCTGGCTGCTCCTCCTGCTGCCCCTGCTGGCCGTTCTCCACGGACGGCGCGGCGCCGCGCCATCCCTCTCCTTTTCTTCCCTTTCCCTTGCTGCGGCCCTGGCCGGGGCACGAAAGACGAAGCCAGGTTTCTTCCTCCTCCTCCCACGCCTGGCCGTCGTCGCCCTCCTCATCCTTGCCCTCGCCGGGCCGCAGCAAGGGAATTCCACCACCGAGATCACCGCCAGCGGCATCGACATCATCCTCGCCGTCGATGTCTCCGGCTCCATGGAGGCCATGGACTTCACCCTCGACGGCAAGCCCGCCAACCGCCTCGAGGCGGTCAAGAGGGTGGTCGACCGTTTTATCGACGGCCGCCCCGGCGACCGCATCGGCCTGGTGGCCTTCGCCGGCAAACCTTATCTGCTGAGCCCGCCGACCCTCGACCACCAGTGGCTGCGCCAGCGCCTCGAGGCGTTGAGTCTCGACATGGCCGAAGACGGCACCGCCATCGGCTCGGCCATCGGCAGCGGCATCAACCGCTTGCGTGACCAGGACTCGAAATCGCGGCTGCTCATCCTCCTCACCGACGGCATCAACAACAGTGGCAGCATCTCGCCGCTGAACGCCGCCGAAGCCGCCGAGGCCATGGGCATCAAGATCTACACCATCGGCGCCGGCACCCGTGGCGAGGCGCCGATGCCGGTGACCGACCCCTTCGGCCGCCGCAAGCTGGTGCGCGCCCGCGTCGACATCGACGAAGACACCCTGACCAGGGTGGCCGAGAAAACCGGGGCGGTCTACTTTCGCGCCACCGACACCGCCTCGCTGGAAAAAATCTACCAGGACATCGATAAAATGGAGACCACCAGCAGGACCATCAAGGCCTTCGAGCTGCACCGCGACCTCTTTCCTTATCTGGTGGGCGCCGCACTGCTGGCGCTGGCCTTGGAACTCCATCTCAACAGAAGGCGACTGCCCTAGCCGGAGGAGAGCCATGGACTTCGCCCAACCACTGTGGATTGCCGCCGGCCTCTTCTCCTGCCTGGCCCTCGCCGCCACGCTCCTCGCCTGGGAGCGGCAGCGCCGGCAGAGGCTGGCCCGCTTTGCCGCTCCTCATCTGCTGCCCCGTCTCACCGCCAGCTTCTCCCCTGGCATGCGGCGGCTGAAGATGACGCTCATCCTGCTGGCCGTCTTTTTTGCCTTCGTCGCCCTGGCCAGGCCCCAGTACGGCCACCACTGGGTCGAGGTACAGCGTCGCGGCATCGACCTGCTCTTCGCCATCGATACCTCGAAGAGCATGCTCGCTGAGGATATCAAACCGAACCGCCTGCAGCGCGCCTCGCTGGCGGTGCTCGACTTCGTCCGCCAGCTGCGGGGTGACCGCGTCGGCCTGCTGCCCTTTGCCGGCAGCGCCTACCTCCTCTGCCCGCTGACCATCGACTACGAAGCCTTCGCCCGCTCGCTGGCGGCGGTGAACGTCGATCTCCTGCCGCGGGGCGGTACCAACCTGGGAGAGGCCATCCGCAAGGCGGCGGCGACCCTGTCTTCGGGCAGCAACCACAAAATCCTCATCATCCTCACCGACGGCGAGGACCTCGGCGGCGAGGCGATCAGCGCCGCCGAAGAGGCCGCCGCCAAGGGACTGACCATCTATACCGTCGGGGTGGGCAGCAGCAGGGGTGAGCTCATCCCCCTGCCCGGCGGCAAAGGCTTTGTCAAGGATAATGGCGGCACGTACGTCACCTCCCGCCTCGACAGCGACACCCTGCAAGGCATCGCCGCCAAGACCGGTGGCCTCTATGTGCCCCTGGGCGTGTCCGGCGAGGGGCTGGAGACCATCTACCGCGAGAAGCTGGCCCTGGTTCCCAAGGACGAACTGCTCGAAAAGCGGCACCATGTGCCCATCGAGCGCTACCAGTGGCCCCTGGCCCTGGCCCTGGCTCTCCTCGTCCTCGAGTTCCTCCTCGGCGAGCGCCGCATCCCCCGCGGCCTGCCGCGAACCTCTCTTACCCGGTTGTGGCGGCGCGGCGGCGCGGCAGGACTCCTCCTTCTCGCCGTGACGCTGGCGCCGCCACACCGGGCCCTCGCTTCTCCAGGGGAAGACGCCTACTCCCGCGGCGACTACCCGGCAGCGGCAGAGTATTACCGGAAGCGGCTGGAAAAGGAGCCCGACAACCCGCAGCTGCTCTATAATCTCGGCACCACCGCCTATCGCCGCTCGCAATACGACGAGGCCATCGCCGACTTCGGCAGGGCGCTGAAGAGCGACGACCCGCAGCTGCAGCAGAAGGCCTACTTCAACCGCGGCAACAGCCTGTACCGCAAAGGTCTCGAGCAACAGTCCAACGACGGCCAGGCGGCGGAGCGGCTGTGGCGCCAGGCCATCGAGTCCTACGACGCCGCCCTCGGCCTCGATCCCGCCGACGCCGATGCCACGGAGAACCGCCGTCTGGTCGCGGCAGGGCTCGAGGAACTGCAGAAGAGGCTGCAGCAGAACCAAAAGGAGCAGCGCCAGGAACGACAGGACGGCAAGGGCGAGGAGAGGGAAAAGACAACCCAGGGGGACGCCGAAAAGGCGGCGCCGCAGGGTAAGGCGGGTGAGAAGCAACAGGACGAAACGCCGGACCGACAGGATCAGGCAGCGGAGCTGCAGCCGAACGTGGAAAAAGGGGCCAAGGAGCGCCAGCGGCAGCAGGAAGCCGGCGCCGGTACTGACGACCGCCGTGACCAGGCGCCACCCCCCGCGGGCGGGCAGGGGGATGACCCCACCACCAAGGCCGATAAGAACACCGTCAGCGACGGCACAAATGCCGCCACGCCGGATGGCCAGGCCAAAAGTCCCGCGCCAGGCGAAAAGGCCGACGACAAGGCCGGGAACGCCGACACCCGGCAAGAGCAGGGGCCCGCTGCCGTTTCCGCGCCGGATGCCGCGGAAAAAGCCCCCTCCCGGGACGAGCGGCAGCGACGGCTTCAAGGAAAGATGACCAGGGAAGAGGCGGAACGGCTCCTTGATGCCCTGCGCGGCGAAGAAGCGACCCTCCACTTCGCCCCCTCTTCCGACAAGGATCAACGGGTCGACAAGGATTGGTAATGAAGCACCAAGGATCGATTTTCGCGCTGCTCTTCACCCTGTTGCTCGCCGGCCACCCGGCGCGGGCCGACATCACCCTCGAGGCGGCCCTCGGCCACCTCTCCTTCCCGGTCGACCAGGGAACCGTGCTGACCATCACCGTCAACGGCGCCAGCCGCATCTCGTCCATTGAGCTGCCACAGGTGGCGGGTATCACCTTCCACAGCCGGGGCCAGTCGAGCCGGGTCAATATCGTCAACGGGTCAATGAGCTCGTCGCTGGTGCAGACCTATGTGGTGCAGGCGGAACGCCCGGGCACCTACACCATCCCGCCCATCAAGGTCAGCGCCGGCGGGGAGAGCGGAGCCACCAGGCCGCTCAGTTTCGAGGTCACCGCCGCCGGCGACTCGTCGGCGAACGCAACCGGCCAGGGCGACAGCGAGGTGGCCTTCATCCGTATCGATCCCCTCGGCCGGCACTACCCGGGGGAAATAGTCCCAGTGCGCATCAGGGCCTACTTCCACAAGAACTACCGCACCGACATCAACTCCCTGCCGGCACTCAAAGGAGAAGGCGTTGCCATGCCGCCGCTCAGGGAAAAGCCGCAGCAGGACGAAGAGCGTGTCAACGGCGTCGACTACCACGTGCTGTCCTGGGACACCACCCTCACCGGCCTCAAGGTCGGCGACCAGCCCATCTCCTTTGTTATGGAGGCTTCGTTGATGCTGCCGCAGCGGCGCCGCCCCCTCTCCCCCTTCGGCGGCAGCCTCTTCGACGACCCAACCCTCGACGATCCCTTCTTCGACAATTTCTTCGGTGGCGTGCAGCGCAAGCCCATCGAGGTGCGCAGCCCGCAGATGGTCTTCCCGGTCATCCCCCTGCCCGAGGAGGGTCGCCCCGCCCAGTTCTCCGGGGCCATCGGCGACTTCACCCTGGCGGTGAGCACCGACCGCATGCAGCTGGAGGTCGGGGAGCCGCTGAAATTAACCATGGAAATCAGTGGCAAGGGCAACTTTCAGCGCATTGAGGCGCCAGTCTTCCCGGACAGTCCGCGCTGGAAGACCTACCCGCCGACCTCTTCCTTCAACGCCCAGGGCAACAGCTATACCGGCAGCAAGACCTTCGAGATGGCGGTGGTCGCCAGAGAGGCGGGGGTGACGGAGCTGCCTGGGCTGTCCTTTTGCTTCTTCGACCCGCTCAAAAAGGAGTACGTCACCGTACACAGCCCGCCCCTGGCGGTGCAGGTCAAGGGAAGCTCGGCGGCCGGACCCAGCGGCGTTCCCGCCCCCTCATCGCCATCAGCCGCGGCGTCAGGGGGGGAGGCGGCCACTTCGAGGTCGGGGGCGCCTGCGCCATCTTCCCCGGATGGCTCCACCGGCGGGCCAGCCCCCGCCGCCGATACCCAGGCCCCGCCGATCCGCCTGGAGCTCGGGCCCCTGTCGTCATCGCTCAAACCAATCTTTCAACGCGGCTGGTTCCTGGCCACGGCCGGTGTCGCCACGGCAGTACTGCTCCTCGCGGCGCTGGTCGAGCTGCGCCGCCGCCACCTGCAGCGCCACCCGCAGCAGGCGGCGCGGCGGCGACAGGATCAACTTCTCGCGGCAGACCTCGAAATCTGCCGCGAGAAGTGCCGTCAGGGGGACGGTGCCGCCTTTTTCGCCGCCGCCAGGACAGCGGTGCAGAACCGCCTCGGCCGGGCCTGGGACCTGCCGCCGCAGGCGATAAGCGGCGCCACCCTGGAGGCGCGGCTCGGCCCGGGGAACACCCTGGTGCAGCTCTTCGCCGCCGCCGACGCCGCCCTCTACGGGGGCGCGCCCCCTGCGCCGGGGGACCTGGAACGGCTCTTCGCCACACTGAAGACCTCCCTGGAGGAACTGCCATGAGTTGGCGCGCCATCATCCTGGCTCTGGCCCTGTGCTTCTTCTCCGCCATGACCTGTGGCAAGGCCGCCGCCGACGGCGACCAGCGCTTTACCGCCGCCAACGAGGCCTACAGCCGTGGCGACTACCAGCGGGCGATCACCCTTTACGAGGAGGTGCTTGCCGCCGTCGGCTACTCGCCGCACCTCCTCTACAACCTCGGCAACAGCTACGCCCGGGCGGGAGAGACGGGCCGGGCGGTTCTCGCCTACGAGCGCGGCCTGCGCCTTGCCCCGGACGACGCCGACCTGCAGGGCAGCCTGCAGCTGCTGCGCCGCGACAAAGGCCTCTTCGCCGACCCGCCGCAAAGCTGGCGGGCGATAGAACTGCTCAGCCTCGACCGCTGGGCGCTCCTCGCCCTGGCCTCTCTGGTGATCATGGCCCTCTGGCATCTTCTCGCCCTGTGGAGTCCGCGGCTGCGGCGCGGCCGCCTGCCGGCAAGCCTCTGCGGTCTGCTGGTTATCGCCCTGGCTGTCACCGCGGCGGCGGTACGCCACCAGAGCTATAACCCCTCGGTGGTCATCGCCGCCGATGCCCGCCTGCTGCTCTCGCCCTTCCCCTCCTCGACCTCGCTGGGCAGGCTCCAGGAGGGGCGGCTGGTCAAGGTGGAAAAAGCCCATGGCGACTATCTCTACGTGGCCGAAGAGGGCGGCCGCCGCGGCTGGATGGACAGGCGGCAGCTCGAGGCGGTGGTCAGGTGAGGGCTCAGGGAAGCAGCGAGCGGCGAAAGTCGGTGAGCTCCGCCGCCGCCTGGGAGAGGTCCTCGGCGGAGAGCTCCAGGGCGTAGCGGTAGCCGCTCATGCTCTTGCCATAGCGGCGGTCATAGTAGTGGACGAGGAGCAGGCGCACCAGCTCGTGAAGCTCACCCCGGTGCAGCAGGCGGCACATCTCTTCCACCAGCTCCGCGCCAAGGCCGCGCCGCATGGAGCGGAGAATGGCGTCGATCTGCCCCACCACGGCCTCGTCGCGCACCGGGTAGTCCTCGAGGATACGGGCGATGCGCGTCTCCAGACTGCAGTGGATTTGCACCATCACACCGCTCTTCATAGCCATCGCCAGGGGCTTGGGGATGAAGACGCGGCCGATCTTGCGGCTCTCGCCCTCGATGAAATAGGGCTCTTCCCCCAGGCCGACGATGCAACCGGCGAGCCGGTCCTCGAAGACCCGCTGCGAGCTCGGCTGGCGCTCCAGGGCGCCGAACAGCGAGGAGCGGTGGTTGGCGCATGCCTCGAGGTCGATGGCCCCCTGCAGCAGGCCGAGCAGCCTGGTCTTGCCGGTACCGGTGAGGCCATGAATGACGATCAGCCGCGGCGCGAAGGCCTCGAGCCGCTCGAGGATGCCACGGCGGTACTCCTTGTAGCCGCCGCGCAGCTGACAGGCGGAAAAGCCGGCGCCGTTGAGCAGGTTGACCACCGACAGGGAGCGCATGCCGCCCCTGGCGCAGCACACCGCCAGCTGCTGCTGGCGATAGGGGGCGAACTGGGCGAGCAGGGACTCCAGCTTGCCCTCGGCCACCGCAAAGCCCTGCTGCACCGCCTCCTCACGGCCGCCATGGCGGTAGAGGGTGCCGATGAGCCCGCGCTCCTCGGCGTCGAAGAGCGGGATGTTGACCGCCCCGGCAATGCCACCCTCGGCGAATTCCATGGGGGAGCGCACGTCGATGATCGTCTTGCCGGCGGCGACCGCCTCGGCGAAGGTCATCGCCGGCACCTCGCGCTGCAGGATGCGATAGCGTTTGACAGGTGTCTGGTCGGCCATCACAAGTTCTCCAAGAGGTACTGGACGATGGCCACCGCCCCCAGGGTGGCGGTCTCCGCGCGCAGGATGCGCTCGCCGAGGCTCACCGTCACCCAGCCCCCCTGCCGCAGCACCTCCACCTCCTCTCCGGCAAGGCCGCCTTCGGGGCCGAAGAAGAGCGCCGCCGAGGCGGTCTCCTCCCAGTCGGCAAGCCCGCGCAGGTGCAGCTCGCGCTCCTCCTCCCAGAAGAGCAGCCGCCGCTGGGCCTGGCAGTGGCTGGCCAGGTCGGCGACGGTCAGCGGCATGGCGATTTCCATCAGCACCGGCCGCAGGCACTGTTTGCAGGCGGCGACACCTATGCGCCGCCAGCGCTCCAGGCGCCTGGCATCGCGCTCGTCGTCCCTGCCGCCCTGGCAGCGCCTGGTGCGCACCGGCACCAGCCGGCCGACGCCGAGCTCGGTGCACTTCTGCACCACGGTGTCCATCTTCTCGCCCTTGAGAATCGCCTGATAGACGGTCAGCTGACGGCCCGCGCCACCAGCCGTGGTCACCGGGGCGACGATACGCGCCATCACCCGCCGGCCGAGGCTGAGAAGCACCGCGCGATAGACCCCGCCGCGGCCGTCGAGCAGTTCGATCTCGTCGCCCACCGGCAGGCGCAGCACTTTGACGATATGGTGCGACTCCTCTTCCGACAGGCCCACCTCCTCCCCGCTTAGGCCCGCCGCCTCGACAAAAAATCTCCTCATCCTCTCCCGCTCCGCGCCCGCCTGGCGCGAGCCCTGTTTGACGTTGACTTTCCCGGCAATTTCCGTAACACTGGCCCTTGACCGACCACCGCACTCCCCGCCGCCACCAGGACAGGCCGATGCCCAGCGAGAAACGACGTCAAGAACGCTTTTCCCTCAACCTCGAGGCGCAGCTCACCTACCGCCACCACCCAGGTGAACAGCCACTGATTGACACCGTCGCCGCCAACATCAGCGCCGGCGGCGCCTTCCTCAAGACATTGCACCCCTTTCCCCTGGCGGCCAAAGTGCGGGTGGAATTTCTCCTCGACCTCGAAAACCTGCGGCGGCTGAAGTTCATCGTCTCCCAGGACGTCCTCAAGACTCTCGAGAACAACCGGGTCCGCGTCGCCGCCAGCGCCATCGTCATCCGCCGTGAGGCGGACGGCGTCGGCATCATCTTCGACACCGACTACCAGCTCAGCGCCCTTCGCCACCCCTCCCAGCCGGAAGAGTGACCTCAGCACCGGTCCGGCAGAGCGCCAGGGCCGCCCATTCGCCCCGTTGCCGCTCCTCGGCCACCGCAAAGCCCCGTGCCGTGAAGTGGCGGACGATGCTCTGCACCTGCTCACCGGCAAGCAACCCGGAGAGGATGAGGCTGCCCTCGTCGCCGGTGGCCCGGTCAAGCGCTGGGGCAAGCTCGATGAGCACGTCGTGGACGATATTGGCGACGACGACCCGGTAGCGCCCTTCGAGCTCCGCCAGGGGGGTGAGGGACACCTCCATGGACCCGGCGAGACCGTTGGCAAGGGCGTTGGCCCCGGCCGCCGCCACCGCCTCGGGGTCATTGTCGATGGCCGTCGCCCGCGAGGCCCCGAAGAGCAGCGCCGCCATGGCGAGGATGCCGGTGCCGGTACCGACGTCAAGCACCCTTACCCCCGGGCTGGTGGAGACGGTGTTCTGCAACAGCTCGAGGCAGAGGGTGGTGGTGGCGTGGTGGCCGGTGCCGAAGGCCATACCCGGGTCCATGGTGATAACTTTCTCCCCTGGCTGCGGCCGGTATTCCTCCCAGGTCGGGGCGATGACCAGGCCGGGGACGATGGCAAAGGGAGAAAAATGCTTCTTCCAGGTGGCGCCCCAGTCCTCCTCGGCGTAGAGCTCGGCGCTGACCTGCGGCGCGGCGACACCGAAGACCGCTGCCAGGCGTTCGCCGGCGGCGGTGATGGCGGCGACGCTCTCCGCCACCTCTTGCGGGCTCGGGTTAGGGCGCTGCAGGTAGCAGATCACCGTGCCGCTGCCGGGTTCGTCGGCGGCGGCGGTCTCCACCCCCGCCTCGAGCACCCCGACGAGGTAATCGCTGATCGGCTCGACCAGGCGGGGGTCGCTCGCGATGGTTATCTTCAGCCAGGTATTGTCGCCCATGGTCCTCTCTTTCTGTGCCTCTCGGCGGGGGTCCTGCCCCGGCCGGGAAGAGTTTTTCATATGACAAACCCATGCGGCGACGGTAGTATAGCAAAAAAACTCCACAATGCCCGCCAGCCGGCGCCACAGGATGGATCTCGCCCCGTCGTCGAAGCTCCTCGATCGCTATACCGCCTGTCCGGATTGCGACCTGCTCCTCTACAACAAGAGGCCGCCGCCGGGCTATACCCTGCTCTGCCCGCGCTGCGGCCGGGCCATCAGCCGCGGTACCGCCGCCGCCTTCGCCAAGGTCCTGGCGCTGGCCCTGTCCGGCCTGCTCCTCTATCCCCCGGCGATGCTGCTGCCGCTGATGTCGCTCAACTCCTTCGGCTTCAGCGGCTCCGCCAATATACTCCAATCGATCCTAAACTTTTACCGAAATGAGTATTACCTCGTCGCCGTGATGGTGCTGCTCTCGGCGGTAGTCTTCCCCCTGCTGCTCCTCGCCAGCAGCTTTTTCTTCAGTCTCCGCCTGCTGCGCCCGCAGGCAACCGCCACCTCCAGCAAAAAATGGAAGGCCCTGCTGCGCCTCTACCTGCACCTTGAGGAGTGGGCCATGGTCGAGGTGTACCTTATCGGCATCCTGGTGACCATCATCAAGATGTCGGGCACCGCCGCCATCGAATACCGCCCGGGGCTGTGGTGCTTCGCCCTGCTCGTGGTCATCTCCCTGGCCATCTCGGTGATCGTCGACCGCAACCTCTTCTGGCAGGCCCTCGACCAACGGGACGGCGAGGAGGGGGATCTGCCGCCGGAAGGGCTATCACCCTTCCCAGCGGGGGCGGGTGCCGCCGCAGAGGGCCTGGTGCTCTGCCACACCTGCCACGCCCTCTCCCCCAGCAGCGAGAACGGTCGCCCCTGCCGCCGCTGCAGCGCCACCCTGCATCTGCGCAAGCCGCACAGCCGCAGCCGCACCTGGGCCCTGGTGCTCACCTCGGCCATTCTCTTTGCCCCGGCCAACCTGCTGCCGATCATGGAGGTGGATTTCCTCGGCGCCCCGGACCGCTCGACCATCCTCGACGGCATCATCTATTTCTTCCGCGACGGCTCATACTTCATCGGCGTCATCATCCTCACCGCCTCGATCCTCGTGCCGCTGTTCAAAATCATCGGCCTGATCATCCTCCTCCTTGCCGCCCGCGACGGCTGCGACCCGCTGGCGGCGACCAAGACCAGGCTTTATCGCTTCATCTCCTTCGTCGGCCGCTGGTCGATGCTCGATATCTTCGTCATCGCCCTGCTCAGCGCGCTGGTCGATTTCGGCTTCTTCACCTCCATCCACACCGCGCCTGCGGCCACCTACTTCGCCCTGGTGGTGGCGACGACGATGCTCGCCGCCATCACCTTCGACCCGCGCAGCCTCTGGGAGAGGACGACACCGGGAAATGCCTTCTGCGACCACCCCCCAACCCTTTCGCGCCAACAGCCATGACCACCGCCAAAGTCCGCAAGAACCGCACCGTCTCCATCATCTGGATCCTGCCGCTGATCGCGCTCGGCATCTCCGCCTGGCTCCTCTATTCGAGCCTGCGCGACGCCGGCATCGAGATCACCATCCACTTCGGCGACGCCACCGGCATCGTCCCCGGCAAGACCCAGGTCATGGCGCGCGGCATCCCCGTCGGCCTGGTCACCAAGATGCAGCCCGACCTCAAGAACAAGCAGATCACTGCCACGGTGCGGATGGACAAGGCGGTGGCCGAGCAGCTGGTCGACGACACCCTCTTCTGGGTGGTGCGGCCGGAGCTCTCGGCGAGCTCCATCCACGGCCTCGACACCATCCTCTCCGGTAGCTATATCGGCATCCAGGTGGGCTCTTCGACGACCCCGCGCCGGGAGTTCGCCGGCCTCAGCTCGATGCCGCCGGTGTCCCCCGACACCCCCGGCCTGCACCTCAAGCTGCAGGCCGAGGAACTCGGCTCGATCCAGGTCGGCACCGGCATCTACTACCGCAATATCCAGATCGGCGAGGTGCAGAAATATCAGCTGCAGGGGGACAGGAACGTCTCCATCGAGCTGTTCATCCAGCCGCAGTTCGCTCACCTGGTGCGCGAGGGCAGCCGCTTCTGCAACGCCAGCGGTATCCGCATCAGCGGCAAGCTGCCGGCGCTCAAGGTCCAGGTGGAATCGCTGGCCTCGCTGCTGCGCGGCGGCGTCCTCCTCCACACCCCGGAACAGCTGCAGGCTACCCCGGCGGCGCAGAACGGCCACGTCTTCAACCTCTACCCCGACCTCGAAGCCGCCGAGTACGGCATCCCCATGACCCTCACCCTGGCCTCCAGCGAGGATATCGCCAAGGGCTCGACCAAGGTCGTCTACCGCGGTGCCGAGGTCGGCTTTGTCAAGGATATCACCTTCAATAACGACCTCCAACGCACCGTCACCGCCCATGTCCTCCTCGACCCCCGTGCCGAGGTCATTCTCCGCTCCGGCACGCGGTTCTGGCTGGTCAAGCCGGAGATTTCCCCCAGCGGCATCAACAACCTGCAGCTGCTGCTGAGCGGCACGCAGATCACCTTCCAGGCCGGCGACGGGGACTTTCAGGACCACTTCGAGATCGTCAGCCAACCGCCGCCGCAGGTGCCTCTGCGGCCGGGGCAACTGGTCTCGCTCAAAGCCGACTTTCCGCCCGAGCTGTCGGCGAACTCGCCGGTCTACTTCAAGAACCTCCAGGTCGGCGAAATCGTCGACGTCCGGCTGGAGGGGCCCGGGGCCGATATCCGCGTCGACCTCTATATCTACCGCGAGTTTCTCGACTACCTCGGCAAGAAGAGCCTCTTCTGGGTACAGTCGGGGCTGGAGATGCGCGGCAGCCTGGCCGAAGGGGTCAGCGTCGCCACCGGGCCGCTGGCGCGGATGCTGCACGGCGGAGTTTCCTTCCTCACCCCCGATCTCGGCGGCAAGACCCGGCCGGCCCCACCCCTCCGCGACCAGGTCTACACCCTCCACCGTAACTCCCGCGAAGCCGCGGCGGCCGCACCGGAGCTGCGCCCCCCTGGCAGACGGCTGACCCTGCGCGCGACCGAGGCGGAGTCGCTCTCCGTCGGGGCGCCCCTGCTCTACAAGAAGGTGCCCATCGGCGAGGTCGAGGGCTTCCGCCTCGCCGCCGACGGCCGTGAGGTGCTCGTCGATGTCCTCGTCCACCCGCAGCACCAGCGGCTGATAAGCGAGCGGACACGCTTCTACAATATCAGCGGGGTGCAGCTCTCCGGCGGCCTCGACGGCATCAGCCTGCGCAGCGGCTCGCTGCAGTCGATCCTCGCCGGCGGCATCGGCTGTACCAACCCCGATGGCGAGCCCTGGGCGGCCGCCGTCGAGCCCTTCCCCCTCTACCCCGATCTCGACCGCGCCCTCCACGCCGACGAGGCCGAGCTGACCGTGCTGCTCGCCGAGGGCAAAGGCCTCAAGGTCGGCTCGCCGCTGCGCCACCATGGCCTGGACATCGGCAAAATCGCCGCCCTGCGCCTCGAAGAAGGCGGCAAGGTGGCCGCCACGGTACGTATCCCCTTCCGCCACAAGGGCCTGCTGCGGCGCCACAGCAAGATCTGGGTGGAGGAGGCCGAGCTGTCGCTCTCCGGGATCAAGAACGCCGAGACGGTCTTCTTCGGCTCCTACCTCAACCTGCTCCCCGGCGGCGGCGAGGAGGCCCTCCGCTTCACCGCCCTCGACGAACCGCCGCGCACCGAGCTGGCCAGGGGGGGCGACCTGCCGCTGGTCCTCTTCGCCGACCGGCTCGGCTCCCTCGATATCGGCTCCCCGCTCTACTACCGCCAGGTGCCGATCGGCGAAGTGGTCGCCTACGACCTCGCCCCGTCCATGCAGAAAGTGCGGGTGCACGTGCTCGTCAAGAGTCGCTACAAATGGGCGGTACGCGGGAACAGCCGCTTCTGGCAGGTCAGCGGCACGCGCATCGAAGGCGGCATCTTCTCCGGGGTGACCATCGCCACCGAGTCGCTGACGGCGATCATCCGCGGCGGCATCGCCCTGGCCACCCCCGAAGAGGACAGCGGCACCGTTGTCCCTCCCGAGGTCAGCTTCATTCTCCATGACCGGGCCGAAGAAGCGTGGCTGGCATGGCGCCCCGATCTGCGCCCGGAGGAGGAGCAGGCGCTGCGGGAAGGGGTGGAGATTACCCGATAAAAGCGACGGGGACGGCGCAGGAAGGTTGCCCGCCGAGCGGCGACTGTGGTAAAGAACCAAGGTGGTCATGCAATGATGCGGTTCCACCAACCCCCTCGATATAGGGTGGAAGTTGCGGCGCAAGAGGGCTATTGCCCCCGGGCGGCGCCTTCCCCCGCCAGCTTTTGCTGAAAGGAGAACTCATGATGAAGAAAATCATCCTCCGCGATGACGAGATGCCCACTCAATGGTACAACGTCGTGCCCGACCTGCCGGGGGGCCTCAAGCCGCCCCTCGACCCGGAGACCAAGCAGCCGATGGGCCCGGAGAAGCTGGCCAAGGTCTTCCCCATGGGCCTGCTCGAGCAGGAGATGTCCAGCCAGCGCTTCATCGACATCCCCGAAGAGGTGCTCGACATCCTCAAGATCTGGCGCCCGTCGCCCCTGGTGCGCGCCTACAACCTGGAAAAAGCCCTCGGCACCAAGGCCAAGATCTTCTTCAAGAACGAAGGGGTGTCGCCGGTGGGCTCGCACAAGCCCAACAGCGCCGTGCCCCAGGCCTACTACAACAAGCGCGAGGGCGTCAAGCGGCTGACCACCGAGACCGGCGCCGGGCAGTGGGGCAGCGCCCTGTCCCTGGCCACCAGCAAGTTCGGCCTCGAATGCAAGGTCTATATGGTGCGGGTCTCCTTCGATCAGAAACCCTACCGGAAATCGATCATGCAGACCTTCGGCGCCACCGTGGTCGCCAGCCCCAGCCCGGAGACCAACACCGGCCGCCGCATCCTCCAGGAGATGCCCGACACCCCCGGCTCTTTGGGCATCGCCATCTCCGAGGCCCTCGAAGATGCCGCCACCCGCGAGGACACCAAGTACGCCCTCGGCTCGGTGCTCAACCACGTCATCCTCCACCAGTCGATCATCGGCCTCGAGGCCAAGAAGCAGATGGAGATCGCCGGGGAATACCCCGACGTCATCGTCGGCTGCTGCGGCGGCGGCTCCAACTTCGCCGGGCTGGCCGTGCCCTTTATCCCCGACTATCTCGAGGGCAAGAAGATCCGTTTCGTCGGCACCGAGCCCGCCTCCTGCCCGACGCTGACCGCCGGGGCCCTGGCCTACGATTTCGGCGACGTCGCCCAGACCACCCCGCTCCTCTACATGTACACCCTCGGCCACGACTTCATCCCCCCGGGCATCCACGCCGGCGGCCTGCGCTATCACGGCATGGCGCCCATCGTCTCGGCGATGGTGCGCGAGAAGATTGTCGAGCCGGTCAAGCTCCACCAACTCGAGTGCTTTCAGGCGGGGGTGCTCTTCGCCAAGACCGAGGGCATCATCCCGGCCCCGGAGACCTGTCACGCCATCCGCGGCGCCATCGTCGAGGCGATGCGCGACCCCAATGAGCCGAAGACCATCCTCTTCAACTTCTCCGGCCATGGTCTCATCGACATGGGCTCCTACGACAAGTTCTACTCCGGGCAGCTGCACGACTACGACTACCCGGCCGAGGCCATCGCCAAGTCGATGGCCAACCTGCCCAAGATCTGAGCCGAAGCCCCGGTCGACGCCTGGAGCAGACACCAGACGACATCGGGCCCGGCGACCGCAATGGTCGCCGGGCCCGATCGTTTTCTGTCTGGCGAAAAGTGCCGCTTAGAAGGTGAAACGCAGGCCCGCCGAGACCAGCGACGAGGTCTGGTCCATGCCGGCCCCATCGGGGGCGAAGACAATGACCCCCTCGTCACGGTAGTGCCACTCCGAGTCGCCCTGCATCATGTCGTATTTCTGGTAGCTGTAGGCCGCCTCGAGGGCGAAGTTGGGGGAGAGGACAAAGGTGGCGGTGACATCGAAGGCGAGCATATCGCCCTCTTCGGCATTGTCGTAGCTGACGAGGTTGCGCAGGTAATGGTTGTCGGTGGCCTCCCCTTCGGCGATGGGCGAATAGATGAGCCGGCCGGCGAGTTCGAACACCGGGGTCTGCACGCCGATACCGACGCCGCCGTAAACGGCGGTGAAGGTCTGCTCGTAGCCGATGATGGCGAGACCGTCGGGGAAGGAGCCAGTAGCGTTGCGGAAACCGCCGCCTTCTGAATAGGTGTACTCGCCGCCGTAAGCCTCCCAGGCGAAGTTGTCGCGCTTGTAGCCGCCGATGGCCTTGATCTGGAAGCCCTCGGCGCGGATGATGTTGAACTCGACGCTCAGATCGACGATGCTTCCCTCGGTGACGTCGGTGTTCTCATGGGTCGACCAGTCGGTCCAGTCGCCGCCGACATTGAGCCAGTCGTAGTCGTCCATGCTCCCTTCGCCGTCGGTGGCCTTGAACCAGCCGGTGAAGTTGACCGCCATGAAGTCGCGGATCTTGAGGTTGGCGCCAACCCCAGCCATATAGAGGTTGTCGATATTCCAGGTCAGCTCGCTCGCCTTGTGGTTGCCATATTCCGGCCAATAGACCACTTCTTTCGACTCTCCGGTGAGATACCCGGCGCCACCCTTGATACTGAACGACACCGGGGGGCCACTCGGCGTCTCCATCAGGGTCGCCGAGGTTCCCGGCGCCACCGCCAGCGGTCCGGCGGCAAGCGCCCCCTGGGGCGAGGCAACACAGAGCAAGGAGGTGGCGAGCAGGCCACCACCGCGCAGCAACATCGATCGTCTATTCATGAGAACCTCCTCTATAGCTCAAATTAACGAGAACTTACCGCACATCAATGGCGGTATTGTACCCTAACCGCGACCATTTGCCAAAGGTTGCGATGAAATTTTCCTTACCCTCCCCGCGGAGCGGGACCGGGCAGGTCCCGTCTCCAGGCCGGGGCCAATAGCGGCGAGCCTTGCCAAGTGGCGGGGGAGTGTTACCGTTATGGCAGAATCGTCACCGCGTCCCCCCACAGCCCTGGAGCCCCCATGAAGGTCCCCAAACCGCATCATCTCATCTACGGTACCCTCGCCGATTACCTCACCGGCGAGGAACTGACCGACACCGACGACGAGCGCATCCGCCAGCGGCTCTCCCGGCTGATGGTCGAGGAGAAGGGCTACCCTCCTGGCAGCCTGATGCCGCGTCTGCGCATCGAGACCCTCTTCTCGCGCTGTTTCGTCGTCTCGACCATCGAGCTCACCGCCATCGTCGAAGGGCGCATGGTGATGATCCTCCGTTACGGCCCCGGCTCCCTGGTCAGCCGTGAGCGGGCGGCCATCGCCGCCGCACGGGTGCTCAACCCCGACTACCGCATCCCCCTGGCGGTGGTGACAAACGGGCAGGATGCCGAACTTCTCGAGACAAAGACTGGCAAGATCCTCGCGTATGGGGTAGACTCGATTCCCGATTACCCCACCGCCGTGACCCTGCAGAGAGAGCTGGAGTTCCTTCCCCCCCTCGACGGCCCCCGCCGCGAGCGGGAGCTGCGCATCCTCAACGCCTTCGATGTCGAACGGTGCTGTTTCTAGCGGGCGCGGTGACGCTCAACCCTGCCCCAGGCCGACAGCCGGAAAGCCCGACCCGCCCGGAGGGCTCACCCCCACCCCAGAGAACCCGACCATGCCCAACAGAGAAAGCAACTGGAGTAAAAACAGCTGGAAGAACTACCTCGCCCTGCAGCAGCCGGCCTGGCCCGACGAGCAGGCCGTGGAGCGAGTCCTCGAGGACCTCGCCATCCTCCCGCCCCTGGTTTTTGCCGGCGAGATCCGCTCGCTCAAGCAGCAGCTCGCCCAGGCCTCGCGCGGCGAGGCCTTCCTCCTCCAGGGCGGCGACTGTTCGGAAAACTTCTCGCAGATCACCGCCCCCAACATCCGCGAGACCCTCAAGGTGCTGCTGCAGATGGCGGTGGTGCTCACCTACGCCGGCGGCAAGCCAGTCATCAAGATGGGCCGCATCGCCGGCCAGTTCGCCAAACCGCGCTCCTCCGACACCGAGACCATCGACGGGGTGACCCTTCCCTCCTACCGCGGCGACATGGTCAACCGGGCCGAGTTCACCCCCGAGGCGCGCACCCCCAACCCCAAGTACATGCTCCGGGGCTACAACATGGCCGCCTCGACCCTCAACCTGCTGCGCGCCTTCACCCGCGGCGGCTTCGGCTCACTGCAGCGGGTCCAGGCGTGGAACCAGGAGTTCGTCGCCAACTCGCCCATGGGCCGCTCCTATGATCGCATGGCCAAGCAGATCAGTCAGGCGATCAAGTTCATGGAGACCATCGGCATCTCCGCCGAGGCACCGCAGATCAACCAGACCGAGCTCTTCACCTCCCACGAGGCCCTGCTGCTGCAGTACGAGGAGGCTATGACGCGGGTCGACTCGATCACCGGCGACTGGTACGACTGCTCGGCGCACATGCTATGGATCGGCGAGCGCACCCGCCAGGTGAACGGCGCCCACGTCGAGTTCCTGCGCGGCGTCCACAATCCGGTGGGAGTGAAGATCGGCCCGAGTTACGACCTCGATGATATCAAGCGCCTGGTGCAGGTGCTCAACCCAGCCAACGAGCCGGGCCGCCTCACCCTGATCACCCGCTTCGGGCTCAAGAAGGTGGAGAAGGCCCTGTCGCTGCTATTGCGCGAGATGAAGCGCGAGGGCTTCAACATCGTCTGGAGCTGCGACCCGATGCACGCCAACACCTATACCGCCAGCTCCGGCCACAAGACGCGCAACTTCAACGACATCCTCTCCGAGATCACCTGCTTCTTCGAGGCCCACTGGTCAGAAGGGACGGTCCCCGGCGGCGTTCATTTCGAGATGACCGGCAACGACGTCACCGAATGCACCGGCGGCGCCCATAACATCCTCGACGAGCAGCTCTCCGCCAACTACCTCACCACCTGCGACCCGCGCCTCAACGCCGAGCAGAGCCTCGAGGTGGCCTTCCAGATCGCTGACATGATCCGCAGCTGAACAGCGACGCAACCAGCTGCCGCCAGCGACGGGCGGAGCGGGGCCAGGCCCCGTTCCGCCCGTTTTTGTTCAAGGATTACATTTTGGCAATCTTTCTTGACCGGCAGCTCTTTCCACTTACTGTTGCTGCAGGACCAGAGAGGTTTGCCCCCTATGGGGGCGCGCCACGGGGCGCCCCTCCATATCCCCTGTCACTCCAAGGAGAAGACGAACATGACACCGAAATCATCCCCCACAACCCTGCCCGGCCTGCTCGCCGCCGCCCTGCTCTGTCTGATGCTGGCGATCGGCGCGACCATGGCCAAAGCCGAATCCAATGGCGACACCGCCATCCTCGACCGCTCTTCCAAGGCCTTCGTCAACGTCGTCAAGAAGGCCAAGCCGGCGGTAGTACACATCAAGGTGGAAAAATCCAGTAAAGCGGGTCCCTATGGCGACCAGAGCGCCGAAGAGATGTTCAACCATCCCTTCTTCGAACAGTTTTTCGGGCCGCAGTTCCGTCAAAGGCAGCCCCGCCAGCAGGAATTCCGCCAGCGCGGTCAGGGCTCGGGCTTCATCATCAGCGAGAAAGGCCATATCCTCACCAACAACCACGTCGTCGAAGGCGCCGACGTGGTCAAGGTGGTGTTGTCCGACAACCGCGAGTTCGTCGCCAGCGTCGTCGGCACCGACCCGCAAACCGATGTCGCCCTGCTCAAGATCGACGACAGCGCCAAGCTGCCCGTGCTGCCTCTGGGCGATTCCAGTAATCTCGAGGTTGGCGAGTGGGTTATCGCCATCGGCAACCCCTTCGGCCTCAGCCAGACGGTGACCGTCGGCGTGGTCAGCGCCACCGGACGTTCCAGCGTCGGCATCAACGAATACGAGAACTTCATCCAGACCGACGCCGCCATCAACCCCGGCAACAGCGGCGGCCCGCTGCTCAACGGGCGCGGTGAGGTGGTGGGCATCAACACCGCCCTCTTCTCGCGCACCGGCGGCTATATGGGCATCGGCTTCGCCATTCCCATCAACATGGCCAAGTCTATCGAGAACCAGCTGCAGGCCTCGGGCAAGGTGGTGCGCGGCTGGCTGGGCGTGGTTATCCAGAACGTCGACAAAAACCTCGCCGAGAGCTTCGGGCTGAAGAAGGCCGAGGGCATTCTGGTCAGCGAGGTGCAGAAGGACTCTCCCGCCGCCGGCGCCGGTCTGCAGCGTGACGACATCATCCTCCGTCTCAACGATTCGCCGGTAAGTGATGTCTCCGACCTGCGCAACAGCGTCGCCCTGCTCGCTCCGGGCAGCAAGGCCACCCTGGACATCATCCGCGACGGCCGTGAGAAGAAGATCCAGGTGACCATCGGCGAGCAGCCGGACGGCTTCAGCCCCAGCGCCAAAGTGGCCAAAGACAAGGAAACCCTGGACAAATACGGCCTCACCCTGCAGCCGCTCACTGAAGAGCTGGCGCAGAAGTTCAGCTATACCGACCAGAGCGGCCTGATCATCGGCGGCATCCAGCCGGGCAGCCCCGCCGACTTCGCCGGCCTCAAGCCGGGCTATCTGGTGGAAGAGGTCAACAGGGTCAAGGTGAAGAGCCTCGCCGACCTCAAGCGGGCGCTGGACCAGAGCGACAAGTCGGGCAAGCTGCTGCTGCGGGTGCGCTTCGGCGACTACTCGACCTATGTGGTGCTGACCGTTAAATGACAGACCACACCGGCCGCATCCTCACTCAACGGGTATCGGGGGGGATGCTGCCCGGTCTTCGGGCCGGCCGGGTGTGGCGACCATGTCGCGGCGGCGCCCGGTGGCGATGTGGCGCAGGATGTCCATGACCACCGGCAGATTGATGAAGTCCTCGGTGCCGATCTTGCGCAGCACCACGTCGCTTGCGGCGACCACCGTCGCCGTGCGCCGCTTCTCGTCGGCGAAGTAGGCCATCTCACCGAAGATCGACCCCTCCTCGATCACCGAAAGCAGTTCCCCCCTGCCATTGACGGTATGCGCCGTGCCGCTGTCGAGGTAGTAAATGCCGTCGGGGGCGCTGCCGATGGTGATGATGTCCTCCCCCTTTTTGCGCCACTCCAGCTTGAAATACCGTTCCCAGGAGGTATCGACCACCAGGGCGTGGTAGAAGTCCGGGTTCATCGCCCGCAGCAGCTGCCGCGACAGGTGGAAGAGGCGCTCGCCCATGGAGTCGCGCCTCTTCTCCATCAGCTTCATGCCGGTGACGACGAAATCGGCATCGGGCTGGGGGGTCTCGCGGATATACTCGAGAATGCGCTCGGTGGCCAGGTCGTCGCGGCCGGTGAGCTGGCGGAAGAGCTGCTGGGCGGACTGCAGCTCTTCGCGCACCCGCGGGAAATCGGGGGTGATGCCGGTCAGCTGGTTGCCGCCGAAATACTCCATGGCCTGGTTTTTCAAGGCGATAAAGGTGCGCAGACCGGCCTCGTCGACCTCCCGCGGGCAGCGATGCAGGCCCGGCCGGTAGATGGTGTAGAGGTTCATCGGGTGCTGTACGCTTTTCAGGCTGACTTTGGCGATGTTGACCAGGTCGAGGGCGAAGGAGGGGCAGTTCCTCGCCACCTCGCGATCCATGAGGAAGCTGGTGCCGAAATATCCGCACAGTTCCTCGAAGCGGTTGGCGACCGAGAAGCTTCCCCCGAACTTGAGGGCGCGGTTACCGAGCCGGGCCTCGACAATGCGGCCGAGGAGCAGACCCATGCGCGTCGGGATGAGAGCCCCGGAGCTGATGGCCTCCGCCGCCTGCACCACCGCCTGCAGGGCCCTGGTGCAGACCTCGACATTGTCACCGCTCGGCCGCTTGTCGAAGACGGCCACGCAACCATCTCCGGCGGACGGCTCGAGTTCCATCGGAAAACTCTCGCGCCGGCAGAAGAGACTCTCGATCTCGTGGTGGTAGCCGACGAGGAAGTCGCGAATTTCCATCGGCGTCATCCCCAGGGACTTGTGGGAGTAGTTGACCATATCGGTCATGAGGATGACCACCTCCCGTTCTTCGCCCTGATCCATCGCCATCCCCCCCGCCTCTCAGCCGATGAGGGCGATAAAGGTCACCATGGCCAGGACGGCGATGAAAAAGACCGCCACCTTGATATTGACGGAATGGTCCTCGTGGTGCTCGTGATGGGTGTCGTGGCTCATGGAGGCTCCTTGGGTGAAATGTGGGGCGGCAGAGCCGCCCGGGATCAGGGAAAGAGGCGGCGCAGCAGCTCGGGGATGCCAGCCACCGGCAGCAGCTCGATATCCGGCGTCCAGGTGAGGCGATCGCGGTTGCCGGCAGGGAGGACAAAGCGGGTGAAGCCCAGCCGTTGCGCCTCGCGGATACGCACGTCCACCTGCCCGACGGCACGCACCTCGCCGGCCAGGCCGACCTCGCCGCAGACCACGGTGGTGGGGGGGATGGGCTTCTCGAGAAGGCTCGAGGCCAGGGCGCAGATCATGCCGAGGTCGAGGGCCGGCTCCTCGATACGGATGCCACCGGCGATATTGAGAAAGATATCATGTCCGTAGAGGTCGAGCCCGCCCTTTTTCTCGAGCACCGCGCAGAGCAGTGACAGCCGCTGCGGGTCGGCGCCGATGGCGGTGCGGCGTGCCGTGCCCAGGTTGGTGGGACTGACCAGGGCCTGCACCTCGACGAGGATCGGCCTGGTACCCTCGACGCTGGGCAGCACTACCGACCCCGGCTCGTTAAGGGGCCGTTCGGCGAGGAAGATCTCCGAGGGGTTGCGCACCTGCACCAGGCCCTCGCCCTTCATCTCGAAGACGCCGATCTCGTTGGTGGAGCCGAAGCGGTTCTTGACGGTGCGCAGGATGCGGAAGGCGTGGCTGCGGTCGCCCTCGAAGTAGAGCACGGTGTCGACCATGTGCTCCAACACCTTCGGCCCGGCGATGGCGCCGTCCTTGGTGACATGACCGACGAGAACCACCGGGATGCCCTCCTTCTTGGCCATGCCGAGGAGACGATAGGCCGACTCGCGCACCTGGCTGACCGAACCGGGGGTCGAGGGGAGGTCGCCGCAGACCAGGGTCTGGATGGAGTCCACCGCCACCAGGCTCGGTCGCATGGCGCAGGCCATGGCGAGGATATGGGCGACCTCGTTCTCGGTGGCGAGGAACTGCTGCTCACGGATGGCGCCAAGGCGCCGGGCGCGCATCTTGATCTGCCCCGCCGACTCCTCTCCGGAGATATAGAGGACCTTCCTTTCCTCACCGGCCACGGCGGCGAGGAGGTGCAGAAGCAGTGTCGACTTGCCGATGCCGGGCTCGCCGCCGATGAGCACCACCGAGCCGGGGACGATGCCCCCGCCGAGGACACGGTCGAGCTCTTCCAGGCCGGTAACCAGGCGGACCTCGTCGCCATCGGGGGCCAGGGCCAGCGGCAGCGGAGCCCCGCCGCCGCCGATGGTGACGGGGGCAGCCGGAATCACCCGCTCTTCGCGGAGGCTCTCCCACTCGCCGCAACCGGGGCAGCGCCCCAGCCACTTGCCGCTCTCGTAGCCGCAGCTGTGGCAGACAAAGACCGACCGCCGCTGCTTTTTGCCCAATTCCGCCATAGATATGTCGCGCGGGTCCCGGCTGCCGGGATCCGCTTCCCTTTACAGAGAGGAAAAAACGCCTATACTCAAGAGGTGTCTGCCGCGACGGTCCAGTGCCGCCGGGCGCCTTGGCCTGGCCGGCCGATCCGTCGCGGGGAGGAGACCATCGCCGCGCCGACCGGCCAGGCACGCATGGTGCGGCCGGCCGACCCACCCCGTTATACCAGGAGAACAAATGAAAAGGCAACCGATTGTCAGCGCCACCGTCCGCCACCGCTCCCTGTCGCGGGCGATTGCGCTCATGTTGCACAGCAGGGCCCTGCTGCTGCAGAGCTTCCTCCTCTTCGTGGTGACCGTCGCCCTCACCTGGCTGGGTTACTCGCTGGCGGTCGACGCCATCGATCAGGCCACCGCCGGCTTCACCGCCGCCGCCCCGGCCGCAGCGGGCGTCTGGGGCACCATCAAGCACTCGGCCTGGGTGGCCGGCAGCTGGCTCCTGCAGCTCATCTCACGGCTGGTCGCCTTCTACCTCTCCTTCCTCCTCGCCTATACCCTGACTTCCCCTGGCTACTCCCTGCTCAGCGCCACCGCCGAGCGTCTCGAGGCCGGCGAGCGCTTCGAGGCCGACGCCGCGCTGAGCCTGGGCGGCATCCTCCGCGATATCGGCGAGGGCCTGAAAATCGCCCTCTTCGGCATCGTCGTCACCATCGCCGCCCTCATGGTCAACTTGCTGCCTGTCATCGGCCAGGTGCTTGCGGTTCTTCTTTATACCTTTTATTCAACGCTGATGTTCATCGACTACCCCACTTCACGTCGCCGCTGGTCCCTGGGGGAAAAACTCGACTGGCTGCGTCGCCACCGCCTCCTCGCCCTGCGTCTCGGCCTGATACCGACTCTGCTCGGCATGATCCCGCTGCTCAACATCTTCGCGGTCGCCGTGATGTTCCCGGTACTGACCGTCTACGCCACCATCAATTTCACCGCGACGCAGCTCACCGAAACCGCCGACGCCGCCAGGGGAGGGGGCCAGCATGGGTAAGGAAATCGAGAGGAAATTCCTCGTCGGCGACAGCTCCTGGCGCGGGGCAGGCCAGGCTGTGCTCTACCGCCAGGGCTACCTCAACAGCGATAAGGGCCGCACGGTGCGGGTGCGCATCGCCGGCGAGCGTGGTTTTCTGACCATCAAGGGGCCCAGCGTCGATGGCGTGCGCCGCGAGTACGAATACGCCATTCCCGTCAGCGATGCCGCCGAGATGCTCGAGCACCTCTGCACCCGGCCGCTTATCGAGAAAACGCGCACCGTGGTGCCCCACGATGGACATATGTGGGAAGTGGATGAATTTTTTGGCGAAAACGCCGGTCTGGTCATCGCCGAGATCGAGCTCGAGGCGGTTGACGAGGCCTTCTCCCTGCCCCCCTGGCTCGGTGCCGAAGTCACCGGCGACAGCCGCTACTATAACGCCAGCCTGGTGCGCTACCCCTACTGCCAGTGGCAGGACAGGGAAAGCGCGGGCAACCGGCCGGCGGCAGGCTGAAGGGAGCGGCAAGAGGAAGCAAGAAGCTGCCAGGAAGAGCGGCGGGTGGCAGCCGCGACCCTCACCACGAGGTCACCTCGAGAAGAACGGGCTGAGGCAAGGCCCTGCGCAGGCGGCAACGGGTTGGACGCCATTTGTGTAGAGAGGCAAAACATATTTTTGTTTTGCCAAAACTCTTTCCTGGGCTGGAGTTAAAACCATTTTACTAATCGCCCACAACGTTCTAGTATGGGAGGCGTTGTCAGCACTCCGTAGTTTTCAACGTTCGCACGTGTTTCACGTAATAGCGGACGGCCATGGCGTGGGTCTGCAAAAAGACCTGCAAGGAATATCTATTTAACAGGAGATACATGACGATGAAAAAAAGCAGAAAGCTGATTGCAGCCCTGTGTGGGGCATCGCTGCTGCTCGCTTCGGCGAGCGCCTGGGCGGCGCCCAAGACTCTGGTGTTCTGCTCGGAAGGGAGCCCGGAAGGCTTCAACCCGGCCTTTTACACCGCCGGCACCACCTTCGACGCCTCCTCGCGCGCCCTGTTCGACAAACTGACCGCCTTCAAGCGCGGCACCACCGAGATCGAGCCCGGCCTCGCCGAGAAATGGGACATCTCCGCCGACGGCATGGAGTACACCTTCCACCTCCGCAAGGGCGTCAAGTTCCATACCACCGCCAACTTCACGCCGACCCGCGACTTCAACGCCGACGACGTCATCTTCACCTTCATGCGCCAGTTCGACAAGAACCACCCCTATCATAAGGTCGGCGGCGCCAAGTACGAGTACTTCAACAGCATGTCGATGCCCGACCTCATCAAGGAGATCGTCAAAGTCGACGACTATACGGTGAAGTTCGTCCTCAAGCGCCAGGAAGCACCGATGATCGCCAACCTCGCCATGGACTTCGCCTCCATCCACTCCGCCGAATACGCCGACAAGATGATGAAGGCCGGCACCCCGGACAAGGTCGACTTCGAGCCGGTCGGCACCGGCCCCTTCCAGTTCGTCGCCTACCAGAAGGACGCTGTCATCCGCTATCAGGCCAACCCCAACTACTGGCGCGGCAAGACTCCGGTCGACAACCTGGTGTTCGCCATCACCCCCGATCCCTCGGTCCGTTACCAGAAGCTCAAAGCCAATGAATGCCAGGTGATGTTCAACCCCAACCCCGCCGACCTCGAGGCGATGAAGAAAGACCCGGTGGTCAACCTGCTGCAGAAGGAAGGCCTCAACGTCGCCTATCTCGCCTATAACACCTCCATGGCCCCCTTCGACAACCCCAAGGTCCGCAAGGCGCTGAACATGGCCATCAACAAGCAGGCCATCCTCGAAGCCGTCTATCAGGGCTCGGGCAAGATCGCCAAGAACCCCATCCCGCCGACCATCTGGTCTTATAACGACGCGGTCGTCGACGATGCCTACGATCCCGCCGCCGCCAAGAAGATGCTCGCCGAAGCCGGCGTCAAGGATCTCAAGATGAAGGTCTGGGCGATGCCGGTGCAGCGCCCCTACATGCCCAACGCCCGCCGCACCGCCGAGATGATCCAGGCCGACTTTGCCGCCGTCGGCGTCACCGTGGAGATCGTCTCCTACGAGTGGGCCGAGTATCTCAAGCGTTCCAAGGAAAAAGATCGTGACGGCGCCGTCATCCTTGGCTGGACTGGTGACAACGGCGACCCGGACAACTTCCTCGCCGTCCTCCTCGGCTGTGACGCCGTCGGCAACGCCAACCGCGCCCAGTGGTGCTACAAGCCCTTCGACGAGCTGATCCAGAAGGCCAAGGTCACCGCCGACCCGGCCGAGCGCACCAAGCTCTATCAGCAGGCCCAGGTCATTTTCAAAGACCAGGCCCCCTGGGCGACCATCGGTCATTCCGTCGTCTTCCAGCCCGTCCGCAAGGAAGTGGTCGACTTCCGCATCGATCCCTTCGGCGGCAACATCTTCTATGGTGTTGACCTGAAATAAGGTCGCACAGCAAGGCCGGGTGGGCATTCCCACCCGGCCTTTTTCGTCAGCCGACACCTATCCCCGAGAGTACCCCTTATGTTCGGTTATCTTCTCAAGAAACTGGTGGTCATCCTGCCGACGTTCTTTGGCGTCACCCTGGTGGCCTTCGTCTTCATCCGCACTCTGCCCGGCGACCCGGTGATGCTCATGGCCGGCGAGCGCGGCCTGAGCCCGGAGCGCCATGCCGAGCTGATGAAGGAGATGGGCTTCGATAAGCCCATCCTGGTGCAGTACGGCCTCTACCTCAAGCAGCTGGCGGGGGGCGACTTCGGCACCTCGATCGTCACCAAGCAGCCGGTGCTGAAGGAGTTCGCCACGCTCTTCCCGGCCACCGTCGAGCTCTCCCTGTGCGCCATCTTCATCGCCGTCTTCATCGGCCTGCCGGCGGGGATGATCGCCGCCACGCGGCGCGGCTCGGTCTTCGACCACACGGTGATGACCGGCGCCCTGACCGGCTATTCGATGCCCATCTTCTGGTGGGGCCTGCTGCTGATCATCTTCTTTTCCGGCATCCTCGGCTGGACCCCGGTCTCCGGGCGCATCTCGCTGATGTATTTCTTCGAGCCGGTCACCGGCTTCATGCTCGTCGACAGCCTGCTCTCCGGGCAGCCGGGGGCCTTCTCCTCGGCAGTGTCGCACCTCATCCTGCCCGCCTCGGTGCTCGGCACTCACCCGATGGCGGTCATCGCCCGCCAGACCAGGTCGGCGATGCTCGAGGTGCTCAGCGAAGACTACGTGCGCACCGCCAGGGCCAAGGGTCTCGGGCCGCAGCGGGTCATCGGCCTGCATGCCCTGCGCAACGCCATGATCCCGGTCATCACCGTCATCGGCCTGCAGATCGGCGTGCTCTGCGCCGGAGCGATTCTCACCGAGACCATCTTCTCCTGGCCGGGGGTCGGCAAGTGGATGGTCGACTCCATCTTCCGCCGCGACTACCCCGCGGTGCAGGGCGGCCTGCTGCTGATTGCCGCCATCGTCATGGTCATCAACCTCCTGGTCGATCTCCTCTACGGCCTGATCAACCCGCAAATCCGCCATACCGAGTAAGCCTTATGACTGAAACCGTCACCCTCGAAGCCGTCGACAGCCGCCCCACCGGGACCCGGGCCATGCTCCTCGAGTTCTGGTCCTACTTCAGCGAAAACCGCGGCGCCGTCATCGGCCTGGCCTTTTTCATCGCCGTGGTGCTGGTGGCCGTCTTCGCCAACTTCATCGCCCCGCACGCCCCCAACGAGCAGTACCGCGACGCCCTGCTGCAACCCCCCTTCTGGCAGGAGGGCGGCAGCCTCAAGTTCCCCCTGGGCACCGACGCCATCGGCCGCGACATGCTGTCGCGCCTCATCCATGGCGCGCAGTACTCGCTGTTCATCGGCTGCATCGTCGTCTCGCTGGCCCTGGCCGCCGGGGTGGTCCTCGGCCTCGCCGCCGGCTTCTTCCGCGGCCGCGTCGACACCTTCATCATGCGCATCATGGACATCGTCCTCGCCTTCCCCAGCCTGCTCCTCGCCCTAGTGCTGGTGGCGGTGCTCGGCCCGAGTCTGATCAACGCCATGATCGCCATCGCCATCGTCCAGCAGCCGCACTACGTGCGCCTCACCCGCGCCGCGGTCATGGGGGCGATGACCAAGGACTACGTCACCGCCGCGCGGGTCATCGGGGTGCGCTCGCTGCGCCTGATGTTCGTTACCATCCTCCCCAACTGCATGGCGCCGCTCATCGTGCAGGCGGCACTGAGCTTCTCCACCGCCATCCTCGACGCCGCCGCCCTCGGCTTCCTCGGCATGGGCGCCCAGCCGCCGACGCCGGAGTGGGGCACCATGCTCGCCGAGGCCCGTGAGTTTATCCTCCGCGCCTGGTGGGTGGTGACCTTTCCGGGCATCGCCATCCTCACCACCGTGCTGGCCATCAACCTCATGGGCGACGGCCTGCGCGACGCCCTCGACCCGAAACTCAAACGCTCGTAAGCCTTATGCCGCTTCTCGAAATCGACAACCTCAGCGTCACCTTCCAGACCGCCGGCGGCCAGTTCACCGCCGTCGACCGGGTCTCCCTGCATATCGAGCCGGGGGAGATCGTCTCCATCGTCGGCGAATCGGGTTCCGGCAAGTCGGTGGCCATGCTCGCCCTGATGGGCCTATTGCCGTGGACCGCCACCGTCACCGCCGACGTGCTGCGCTTCGACGGCCACGACCTCACCACCATCGGCAAGGCCGAGCTACGCAAGATCATCGGCTGCCAGATGGCGATGATCTTCCAGGAACCGATGACCAGCCTCAACCCCTGCTTCACCGTGGGCTTCCAGCTCACCGAGACGCTCAAGATCCACCTCGGCATGGACCGCCGCCAGTGCCGACGGCGCGCCATCGAGCTGCTCGAGCAGGTCGGCATCCCCGAGCCGGAAAAGCGCCTCGCCGCCTTTCCCCACCAACTCTCCGGGGGCATGAACCAGCGGGTGATGATCGCCATGGCCATCTCCTGCAACCCACGGCTGCTCATCGCCGACGAGCCGACCACCGCCCTCGACGTCACCATCCAGGCGCAGATCCTCGACCTGCTGCTCACCCTGCAGAAGGACAAGGGCATGTCGCTGGTGCTCATCACCCATGACATGGGGGTAGTGGCGGAGACCGCCGAGCGGGTGGTGGTGCAGTACGCCGGCCAGCAGGTGGAACAGCAGCGGGTCAAGGGGCTCTTCTCCGACCCGCACCACCCCTATACCCAGGCGCTGCTCAACTCGCTGCCGGAGCGTTCGCACTCGCGCCTTCTGCCGTCCATCGCCGGCATCGTCCCCGGCCAGTTCGACAAGCCCAAAGGCTGCCTCTTCTCGCCGCGCTGCGGCTACGCCGTCGACCTCTGCCGCACCCGACCGCCGGTCGCCGCCTCCTCCGACCTGGGCGGCGCCCTGTGCCACTTCCCCCTTGTCGCCGGGGTCCCCAGTAACCACCCCCAGGAGGTGCGCCCATGAAAGGCGATGTCGTGTTGACGGCCAAGAACCTTACCCGCCACTACAGCATCGACCGTGGTACCTTCCGCAGCCCGGCGATCCTCAAAGCCCTCGACGGGGCCTCTTTCACCCTGGTCAAGGGCAAGACCCTGGCCGTGGTCGGCGAATCGGGCTGCGGCAAATCGACCCTGGCAAGGCTGGTGACGATGATCGAAAAGCCGACCTCGGGCTCCCTGGTCATCGGTGGCGTCGATGTGGTCAGCGCCGACAAACAGATTCTCCAGGGGTTGCACAAGACGGTGCAGATCGTCTTCCAGGACCCCTACGGCTCACTCAACCCGCGGCAGAAGATCGGCCACGCCCTGGAAGAGCCGCTCCTCGTCAACACCCCGATGAGCAAGGCCGAGCGGCGCAACGCGGCGGAGAAAATCATCAACCTGGTCGGCCTGCGCCCGGAACACTACGACCGTTACCCGCACATGTTCTCCGGCGGCCAGCGGCAGCGCATCGCCGTCGCCCGGGCGCTGATGCTCAACCCGAGCATCGTCGTCCTCGACGAGCCGGTATCGGCCCTCGACGTCTCCATCCAGGCGCAGATCCTCAACCTCATCGCCACCCTGCAGGAGCAGTTCGACCTCGCCTACCTGTTCATCAGCCACGACCTCTCGGTGGTCAGGCACATCGCCGACGAGGTCATGGTCATGTACCTCGGCAAGCCGGTGGAGGCGGGCAGCCGCGACACTATTTTCGAACGGCCGCACCACCCCTACACGAGAGCGCTGCTCTCGGCCACCCCGGTGGCCGACCCCTTCCGCGTCAAGGAGCGCATCGTCCTGCGCGGCGAGCTGCCCTCGCCCATCGCCCCGCCCTCCGGCTGCGCCTTCCACCCGCGTTGCCCGTCGATGACCGACATCTGCCGCGAGAAGTTCCCGGAGACGCGGGACATCGATGGCTGCCGCGTCGCCTGTTTCCACCCCAAGACCTACGAGTGAGACCCGTCACGCCAAGGAGGAAGAACCCATGAAACAGTTGCCGCTGACCGCACAGGCCTCCATGTCCGCCCTCGGGCTGGGCACCTGGAAGTCCCCCAAAGGCGAGGTCGCCCGGGCGGTGAGCGAGGCCCTGCGCCTCGGCTATCGCCATATCGACTGCGCCCCGATCTATATGAACGAGGAGGAGATCGGCACCGCCTTCGCGGCGGCCTTCAAGGAAGGGCTGGTGAGGCGTGAGGAGTTGTGGGTGACCTCGAAGCTGTGGAACAACGCCCACGCCGCCAAGGACGTGCGTCCGGCGCTGGAGAAGACGCTGCGCGACCTGCGCCTCGACTATCTCGATCTCTATCTCATCCACTGGCCGGTGCATTTCCAGGCAGGGGTCATCTACCCGCGCCAGCCGGAGGACTATCTGCCCTGGGAGGCCATCCCCATGGGCGAGACCTGGCAGGCCATGGAGAGCCTGGTGGAGAAAGGCCTGTGCCGCTGCATCGGCGTCTGCAACTTCCGCGTCGGACTGCTGCGCGAGCTGCAGGGGCTGGCTGCCATCCCGCCCGCGCTCAACCAGATCGAGCTCCATCCCTACCTGCCGCAGCCGGGCATGATGTCCTTCGCCAGGGAGACCGGCCTGACCCTCACCGCCTACTCGCCGCTGGGCTCCACCGACCGCCCGCCGGGGATGAAGAAGGCCGACGAGCCGCCGCTGCTCACCCACCCGCAGATCGAGGCCATCGCCGCCGAGCGGGGGGCGAGCCCGGCCCAGGTGCTGATTGCCTGGGCCCTTGCCAGAGGCACCGCGGTCATTCCCAAATCGGTGCACCCCGGGCGGCTCAAGGACAACCTCGCCGCCGCCGAATTGCAGCTCGGCGAGGCCGAGCTGGCCGCCATCGACGGCCTGCAGTCGGGCTACCGCTTCGTCGACGGCCGCTTTTTCACCAGCAACGGCTCGCCCTACAGCCTCGCCCACCTCTGGGGAGAGGAAGGCTGAGCGACCCTCGCCCAGGCGGTCGCGGCAGTCTGCCGCGGCTGCCTCCTCGTTTCTGCAGATCCTCCCCCTCAGCGGGCCAAGACTCGCTGCACCACCCCCAGGGCCTCGTCGCGCATTTTGCCGGCGTAGCGAACGCCTATGCCCGCTTCGAGCATGGGGCGGGTCAGCAGCACCCCCTCCCCGGCAAGCACCGCCAGGGCCGCCGTGGCCAGGTTCTGATTGCGCACCCCAAGGGCGGCGAAGTCCACCTCAACCACCCGCGCCCTGGTCTCGGGAATGGCGACGCGGCTGTCCCTGATGACCACGCTCTCTTCAGGCAGGCCGGCGATGCTGCGCCCGCGCCGCGCCACCCCCTCCTTGGCCAGGCAGACTACCGCCGCCGGCTGACCCATACCGGTGTACTCGACAGGCTCGCCGGAGAAGACCACCTCGGCAATGGAATGCCCGCGCAGCACGGTGATCGGGTAGTCGTTCTTCTGCGTCACCTGCAGGCCGCCGCTCATTCCTGCCAGGCAGAGCACCTCCCCGGCGGTGTTGACATACTGCCCGGCTGAGCCGAGGAGGAGGATGTCGCGACGCTCCCTGGTGGAGGCCGTGCAGCACGGGTCCACCGCCAGCGGTTCCCCAGGCGACGGCAGGGTGGCGGCGAGGCGGCGGTAGTGGCGGCCGTACTCCTCGCGCTCGGACGAGGCCACCGGCCCGCTGGGGGCGGCGAGGAGGTCGATGCCCTCGTCGAGCTGGGCCAGGGTCAGGCCGTTGCGCCTGGTGTAGCGGCCGGGGCAGAGGCCCCAGATATCTACCAGGGAGAACCCGGGGTAGCGGATAGCGGTGGCGAGGCGCTCGGCCAGGTCGCGGGCGGTGGCGCTGAGCCTGTCGACATAGGAGGCGCCGGCGGCCACCGCCACCCGGCAGATATCGAGGGGGGCCTCGAGCTCGGCGAGAAAGCCGGATGCGGTGCGGCCGTCGGCCGGGGTGGTGGCCGAGCACTGGCCGCCGGTCATGCCGTAGTTGAAGTTGTTCTGCACCAGCAGGGTGAGCTCGAGATTGCGCCGGCAGGCGCTGAGGACATGGGCGCCGCCGATGCCGAGGCCGCCGTCGCCCATGATGACGATCACCCGCATCTCCGGCCTGGCCATCTTGATGCCGGTGGCGTAGGTCAGGGCGCGGCCATGCAGGCCGTGGAAGGCGTGGGTGTCGAAGAAGGTGTCGAAGAGCCCGGAACAGCCGATATCGCTGACGATGACCACCTCATCGGCGCTCACCGCGAGCCCCTGCAGGGCCTGATCGAGGCCGCGGACCACCACCTCGTGGGCACAGCCCGGGCAAAAGACCGGAGGACGCCCCTGGTTGAGAAAGCCGCTCATCCCTTCACCCCCTCGACAATGGTTTGCGGTGCGATCAGCTCGCCGTTCATCTGCCCGACCAGGCGCACCCCGAGAGTGCCCGCCAGGCGCTTGATCTCATGGACATACTGGCCGAGGTTCATCTCCACCACCACCACCTCGCGCTTGCCGAGCAGGTGGCGGAGAATGCAGGCCTCGGGCACCGGGTAGAGCGTCTTCAAGACCAGCAGGGAGACACGCTGCCCGGCGGCGCGCAGCAGGCGCTGCGCCGTGCGCGCCGCCCGGGCGGTGACGCCGTAGGTGAGGAGCAGGATGTCGTCCTCCTCCGCCCAGTCGCTGCCAAAGAAGGTGAAGGAATCCACCGCGCCGTCGAGCTTGTCGGCGAGGCGCCGCGCCACCTGGCCGAGCAGGGCGGGGTCGGTGGTGATATAGCCGTCCTCGCCATGGCTGGACGAGGTCTGGCGGGAGAGATGGCCGCGCGCGATGGGGATGAAAGGCGGCACCAGGCCGCCCGGCAGCGGGGCGAAGGGGCGCGGCCGAGCCGCCGGACCTTCCGCGTCACTGCCGGCCGGCTCGGCGAGGAGGCGCTCCTCGACCGGCGGTACGGCGAGGGCGGCGAGATCGACGCTCTCCCTGGTCAGGCCGATCTCCTTGTTGGAGGCGACAAAGACCGGGCAGCGATAGCGCTCGGCGAGGTTGAAGGCGGTAACGGTCAGCTGGTAGCAGTCGGCGACATCCACCGGGGCGAGGACGATCACCGGCAGGCCGCCGCTGTTGCCCCAGCGCAGAAAGGCGATGTCGCCGTCGGCGCCCTTGGTGGCCGAGCCGGTGGAGGGCCCGAGGCGCTGCACGTCGATTATCACCAGGGGGATCTCCCCGGCGATGGCGAAGGAGATCTGCTCGCTGTAGAGGCTGATGCCGGGGCCGGAGGTGGCGGTCATCGCCTTCATGCCGGCCATCGACGCCCCGAGGCAGAAGCCGATGGAGGCGATCTCGTCCTCGCCCTGCATGCACACTCCGCCGGACGGAGGCAGCAGGTGCAACATCTGCTGATAGATGGAAGTGGCCGGGGTGATCGGGTAGCCGGCAAAAAAGCGGCAACCGGCGGCCATCGCCCCGCGGGCGATGGCTTCGTTGCCTTCGAGAAACGAGCGGGTCATGCCTTGCCTCCTCTCGGTGATATGGGCGTCGCCTTCTCTGGCCGGCCCCATCATGGGATATTCATGCGGGCGTCGAGGACCTCGCGCACCGTCCGCGCCAGGTCCTGCTGCTCTACCGGCTTCATGAGGATCGCCTGCACCGACAGCGACTCGGGACGATAGTCGCTCAGGCGGCGGTTGTAGCCGGTGCAGATGATCACCGGCAGATCGGGGCGCAGCAGGCGCACCTCGTTGGTGAGACGGTCGCCGGTCAGCTCCGGCATGGTCATGTCGGTGATGAGCAGATCGAAACCCTGGGGATCGCCCTGGAAAAGGGCCAGGGCCTCGAGGCTGCTCTCGGTGGTGGTCACCCGGTAGCCGAGCATGGCGAGCATGCTGCCGAGCACCTCGGTGAGCATCGCCTCGTCGTCGACGAGGAGGATGCGCTCGTCGCCCTCGGGCAGGTGCGGCGCCGAGACCTCCTCCCCGACCTCCTCGAGAGAGATGGCGGGGAGATAGATGTCGAAGGCGGTGCCGCGCCCGGGCTCGCTGGTCACCTCGATGATCCCCGCATAGCTCTGCACGATGCCGTGCACCACCGACAGGCCGAGGCCGGTGCCCTGCCCCTTGGCCTTGGTGGTGAAGTAGGGGTTGTAGATCTTGTCGAGCATCTCCGCCGGGATGCCGCGACCGGTGTCCTGCACGCTCAGCTTGACGTAGGTGCCGGCGTCGCGGCCGGGGTGATGGCGCACGCGCTCCTCGCCAAGCTCCACCTGGAACAGGGACACGGTGATGACGCCGCCATCGTCCTCCATCGCCTGGGCGGCATTGGCGCAGAGGTTCATGAGGATCTGGTGAATCTGTGTCGGGTTGGCGAGGACGTTCTCGAACACCCCGTCGATGGCGGTGTCGATGCGGATGGTGGAGGGCAGCGAGGAGCGCAGCATCTTCAGCGCCTCCTTGATCAGCGGCCGCAGTTGCAGTGGCCGCAGTTCCTGCTCGCCCTGGCGCGAGAAGAGGAGGATCTGCTGCACCAGCTCCTTGGCGCGCCGGGCCGCCTCGAGGATGCCGCCGAGGTTGCGCTGCAGCACCGACTGGCCGCTGGCCTGCAGCAGGGCCAGCTCGGTGTAGCCGAACACCGCCGAGAGGATATTGTTGAAGTCGTGGGCGATGCCCCCGGCGAGTGTGCCGATGGCCTCCATTTTCTGCAGCTGCTGGATGCGCCGCTCGTATTCCTTGCGCTCCAGATCGATGCGGCGCTGGTCGGAGATATCGGTGGCCAGATGGAGCCGCACCCTCCGCCGGTCGACCCAGCTGATGTTGCGCTGCTGGTTGCGGTACCAGCGACCGCTGACCGCGTCGAACTCCTCCCACACCCAGCCCTCGCCGCCGTCGCCGCCACGGAGCCGGCTGCACGACGGGCAGGGGCCGCTGCGGCCGTGAAAATCGCGCCAGCAGACGCCGCCGATGGCAGCGCCGGCGAAACGCCGGTGCATCTGCCGGTTCATGAAGAGGATCTCGTAGGACTCGCGATCGACGACATAGATGAGGGCGTCGATGGACTCGAGCACGGTGAGGAAGAGCTCGTGGGAACGGTTCAGCTCCGCCGCCGACTTCTTGATGGCGCCGATGTCGGTATAGACGGCCACCGCGCCGCTCATGCGGCCCTGGTCGAAGATGGTGACCCCGGCGGCGATGACGTGCACTGGCGTGCCGTTCTGGCGGTAGCGCACCGTCTCGAAGGGCTCGACGAGGTCGCCGCGCATGATCCTGCGGGTGACCTCGGAGGCCTCGACCAGGCTGGCGCCACGGGCCACCAGGCCGTCGAGGTGGCGCCCGCGGGCCTCCTCCTCGGGGTAGCCGAACATTCGTTCGGCGCCGCGGTTCCAGTCGATCACCCGGTGCCGCTCGTCGAGGGTGACGATGGCGTCGGGCACCTGGGCGAGCACCGACTCGAGAAAACGCCTCCGCCGTTCGTTCTCGCGCTCCACCTGCTTGATGAAGGTCAGCTCGCGGATATACTCCACCACCAGCGACACCTCGCCGCTCTCGTCGTGGATGGGGTAGGCGCGAATCTCCCAGGCCCGCCCCTCACTGTCGTCGCTCACCTCCTGCTCGAGGGCCCGGCCAGTGGCGAACACCTCGCGGACCAGACACTTGCGGCACGGCTCGCTGCTCCGGCGCAGGCGGCTGAAGCAGGTGGGGCAGGAGTCGCGGGCCTCCTCGCCGTCACCTTCCTGCGGCCGGCCATCGTTACAGAAGACGATGCGCAGCTGCCGGTCGACGACGAAGAGCCGCTCCGGCACCGCGTCGAGCACGCTCTGCAAGAGGGTGCTCGACTCTTTGAGAAGCTGGTTTGCTGCCTCGAGCTCGGCGGTACGCCGCCGCACCTCCTCTTCGCGTAGGAGGCTGTTGCGGCGCAGCTCGCGCGTCAACCGCACCACCTGCAGCTGGGTCTTGATGCGGGCGAGGATCTCGGCGCCATGGAAAGGCTTGACGATATAGTCGACACCGCCGGCCTCGAAGCCGCTTACGATGTCCTCGCTCTCGGAGAGGGCAGTGATGAAGATCACCGGAATGTCGGCGGTAGGGGGCGCAGCCTTGAGCCGCCGGCAGACCTCGAAGCCGTCGAGGTCGGGCATCATCACGTCGAGGAGGATGATGTCCGGCGCCCTCTCCGCAGCATAGTGCAGGGCCTCGCCGCCGCTGCCCGCCGTCACCACCGTAAAGCCGAAGGAGAGCAGCAGCTCGCGCAGCAGTACCACGCTGGCCATCGTGTCGTCGGCCACCAGCACGGTGTACCCTTCCGGCCGCAGGGGTGTGGTCGATAGGCTCACCTCGGTCCTCGCATCTCGGGGTGCGGCTCAAGCAGGCCGCCTTGGGGAATTGTCCTGTGAAATTGCGTCGTTCAGGACGCAGTCCATCTATCCGCCCGAGCCTATCGTGTTTCTTGGCCGCCGACAACCCTTTTCTTTTCCCCTTGGAAAGGTGGACGGTTTTTTATTACACTGCAAAGAGATGCGAGAGAGCCAGACGGGGTGCACCCCCTGAGGAGGGAAGGGCGCCCTGCCGCCATTACCGCCCGTCACCAGAAGAGATGATCGACAGCCACTGTCATATTGATATCAGCGTCTTTGACGACCGCCGCACACCGCTCCTCGCCCGGGCCAGAGCGGCCGGGGTGGAGGGCTTTATCGTCCCCGGGGTCGACCGCATGGGCTGGCGGGGCATTATCGAGCTCGCCCGCCGCGAGCGAGGGGTTTACGCCGCCCCGGGCCTGCACCCCATGTACCTCGACCTGCACCGCGGCAAACACCTCGACGAGCTCAAGGCCCTGGTCGCCGGGGGCGAGGTGGTGGCCATCGGCGAGATCGGCCTCGACTACCACGTCGAAGGCCTCGACCGTCACCGGCAGCAGGAACTGTTCGAGAGCCAGCTGCGCCTCGCCGCCCTGGCCCGGCTGCCGGTCCTGCTCCATGTGCGCAAGGCCCACGACCAGGTGCTCGCCACCCTGCGCCGGCAGCACTTCGCCCACGGCGGCATCGTCCACGCCTTCACCGGCAGCATGCAGCAGGCGGAGCAGTTCTTCGAGATGGGTTTTCTCATCTCCATCTGCGGCACCGTCACCTACGATCGCGCCAGAAAGGTGCGCCATATCGCCGCCAGCCTGCCCCTGGAGGCCCTGGCGGTGGAGACCGACGCCCCCGACATCCCCCTTGCCGGACGGCGCGGCGCCGACAACCTCCCCGAGTACCTGCCGGAGGTGGTGCAAACCCTGGCCGCCTTGCGCGGCGAGAGCGTCGCCACCATCGCCAGGGCCACCCGCGACAACGTCGCCCTGGTCCTGGGCATCTCGAGCAGGCCCCACGCCGGCAGCGGGCCGCTTCTCGATTGGCCTTTCCAGCAAAGGCGTGTATAGTCGAATAACGACGCCGCCACGGCGACCTTCTAGGCGACCGATCCGCAGACTGCTGAGCGTGTCCTGGCGGACGGCGCTTCCCCCACCGTTTCCCCTTGCGAGAAGACTATGTTCGATGCCGAAAAACTGCTGGGCAAGGTATTGCACGAGGTAATGGGCTCCTCCCACTCCTCCAAGAAGAAAAAGGGATCCCTGCTGCAGGGGCTCACCTCCGGCGCCGGCCTGATGACCGCCATCGGCCTGGGCATCGGCGCCTACGAGATCCTCAAGGAGAAGAAGGCCCCGCCGGCCCCTGGCCAGGCCTACCAGCCTCCGCCGCCACCTCCCGGGGCGCCGGCCTGGGGCGGGCCGGTGCAGGGCCATGGCGCCCCTCCGCCTCCTCCCCCACCGCCGGGGGCCGCCGCCCCAACGCCCTCCGCCGCGGCTCCGCCGACGACGGTGGCCGTGGCCGGGAGCATTCCCGCCGGCCAGGAGCTCGCCCTGCGGCTGATACGGGTGATGATCGCCGCCGCCCACGCCGACGGCACCCTCGACGAGGAGGAGGAGATGGCCATTCTCGCCCGCCTCAAGGAGGTCGAGCTGAGCTCGGAGGAGCGCCTCTTCTTTCTCGACGAGTTGCACAAGCCGCAGAGCATACCCCAGCTCTGCGAGGGCATCGCCGACCCGACCGTCGCCAAGACCATGTACATGGTGGCCGCCAACGCCATTGCCATCGACACCCCCGGCGAGCGGGCCTGGCTCGACCAGCTGGCCGCCGCCCTGTCGCTGAGTAAGGCGGTGCAGCAGTTCATCGAGGAAGAGGGCTGAGCGGCGACCGCGCCGCGAAAATTCCCCTCGACCTTCTCGCGACGCCTGGCCTCGTGGCATCATCACCTCGTCACGAGGCCGGTCTGCGCCGCGATGCCTTCCCAGGCCCTTTTCGACCATCCATCAATGAACAGCCAGAACATCATCCTCACCGGCTTCATGGGCTGCGGCAAGACCACCGTCGGCAGGATCCTCGCCAGCCGCCTCGGCTACCGCTTCGTCGATACCGATCGGCTCATCGAGGAACGCTGCGCCATGACCGTCGAGCAGGTCTTCGCCAGTAGAGGCGAGGCGGCCTTCCGCCTTCTCGAGAGGGAGGTGGCGGAGGAACTCGGCGGGCTCGGCGGCCTGGTCGTCGCCACCGGCGGCAAACTGATGCTCGACGCCGGCAACGCCAAAGCCCTCGGCAATAGTGGCCATGTCTTCTGCCTCACCGCCTCACCGGAGGACATCCTCCGCCGCGTCGGCGGCGATGCGGGGGCGGTGCGTCCCCTGCTGCAGGGGGACGACCCGCGGGGGCGCATCCGCCAGCTGCTCGAGGAGCGGCGCGAGGGCTACCGGCAATTCCCGCAGGTGGCCACCGGAGGCAGGAGCCCGGAGGAGGTGGCGGAGGAAATTCTCCGCCTGGTGGACATGGCGCAGGGCGGGCAACAGCCCGCGCGAGAGATGTAGCGGCCCATGCCAGCGAGGCCTTTCGAGGCCTTTCAGGCGCCGAGGATGGTCGCCATGGCAAGGCGCAGTTCGCCTATCGGCAGCTGACCGGGGGCGGAGGCCTCGGCCCCGGCGGCAAAGGTGATGTCTGAGCCGAACAGCGGCCCGGCAACCCGGCTGACCACCCCGAGGCTGCCCATGGAGATGGCGATCAGCGGGATGCCCACCGCCCCCTGCCGCGCCCGGTCGCAGGCGGTCAGCAGGCTGAGGACGTCGCCGCTGCTCCGCGGCATCACGGCCACCTTGGCGATATCGGCTCCGGCCGCCTCGGCGGCGCAAAAGGTGGCGAGGATGCCGTCGGCGGGCGGGGTAGCGTGAAAGTCGTGGTGGGAGAGGATGAGGGGGCAAGCCGCCGCCCGCGCCTTTGCCGTCACCGGGTTGATGAACTGCGGCCCGTTGCACAGCTCGACATCGACCAGATCGATTTCGCCGCTGTCGAGGGCGGCGAGGATCAGCGCCAGCCGCTCCCCGCTGGCCCTGCTGCACCTGCCGCCCTCGGCGGCCATGCGGCAGGTGAAGAGCAGCGGCAGCTCGCCGATGACCTGTCGCAATCGACGAAGCAGGGCCACCACCTGGCCGACGTCGATACCTTCCATGGCGTCGACGCGCCACTCGAGAATATCCGGCCCCAGGGCGACGAGTTCCGCGGCCCGCCCTGGCAGTTCGTCCACCGTGGCCGCCAGCAAGGGTAGACAAACCAAGGGGTCCGCCCCGCCGATGGTCACCCCGCGCGCCTTGACCTTCACCCTGCTCTGCCGTCTCATACCATTCCTCCCCATGCCCTGTCTTCTCTCGCGGCCCGTCTCTCCGGGCCCGACACCTCTCCTCGGCCATGCCGCACCACGCCCGACAACGGACCTGCACCATACGGCATTTTCGCCATGGCGACAAGGCGGGGTAGGCGGTGGCGCCAGGCCGCAATAGCCCTTGACATCGCTTCGGCAACGGCGCATAAGTCAACAGGCCGTCTCCTTTCACCACCCCAAAGCCGCCATGGAAGCCTTCGTCACCATCGTCCCCATCTTCGCCATCATCGTCCTCGGCTGGGTCGCCCGCCGGCGCGGGTTCATCACCGGCGAGTTCCTCCAGCCCGCCAACCGCCTGGTCTATTACCTGGCCCTGCCGGCGCTGATCTTCAACTCCATCGCCAGAACCGATTTCCACAAGCAGTTCGACGCCACGGTGCTCCTCCTCACCCTGGCCGCCGCCCTGACCGTCTATGTCCTCGCCGAACTCCTCGCCAGGGCGGCGCGCATGACCCCGGCACGGGTCGGCGCCTACGTGCAGTGCTGCGGCCACGGCAACCTCGGCTACATCGGCCTGCCCATCGCCCTCTACTACCTCGGCCAGGAGGGCCTCGCCAAAGCGGGCATCCTCTGCGGCTTTCTGATGATCCTGCAGAACTTCCTCTCGGTGGTCAGCCTGCAGCTACATAAGGGCGGCGGCGCCGCCAGACTGGACGGCAAAGCCCTGCTCGTCAAGCTGCTCGGCAACCCGGTCATCCTCGGCGCCATGTCCGGCATCGCCGTCTCGGCCTTCTCCCTGCCCTTGCCCAGGGTGGTGGGGCGCAGCCTCGACATCCTCGGCGGCCTGGCGCCGCCCACCGCCCTGCTGCTCATCGGCGCCTCGCTGTCCCTGGAGCTGTTCCGCACCTACCGTTTCGCCGCCCTTGCCGCGGTCGCCTGCAAGCTGCTGCTCCTCCCCGGTCTCGGTCTGGGCCTCTTCCTGCTCCTCGACCTCAAGGCGGAAGACTACCTGCCGGCCATCATCCTCCTCGCCTCCCCCACCGCCACCGTCGCTTACGTCATGGCCCGGGAAATGGGCGCCGACGCCGACTTCACCGTCGCCGCCATCTCCGCCTCCACCCTCGGCTCGGCGCTGACCGCGATGTTCTGGCTGTCCCTGGTGGCCCATATCTCGGGATAGGGCGAAAGGCGGTCTTTTTCCTTTACAAGACCAGCGACCTCGGCGACAACAGGGGAAGTCCGCCACCACCCACCCTCAGCCCGCGCGAGATCCCCATGCACCTCCCCGTCATCCCTCTGTTCGTCGTCATCGTCCTCGAAGGGTACGTGGTCCTGGCCACCGAGCTGCTCGCCATCCGCCAGTCCATCCCCTATGTCGGCGGCGGCACCGACACCGTCTCCATCGTCATCGCCGCAGTGCTCCTCCCTCTCGCCCTGGGCTACTGGGCCGGCGGCCGCTTCTCTATCGGCTTCCACCACGGCCGCTATTACCGGCTGCGCGACCGCCTCTGCGGCAATATCCTCCTTGCCATGCTCTTCCTCCTCCCCGGGTTGTCCTACCCGCTGCTGTCGCTGTTCTTCATCACCCTAATCGAATGGGGCATCAGCAACCGCCTCCTCCTCACCGCCTACTACGTAACCCTGTTCATCGTCGTGCCCGTCTATCTCCTCGGGCAGACGGTGCCCCTGGTCAGCAACTACTTCGGCAAGGAGCGCCTTTCGCGGGTGACCGGGCGCATCCTCTTCTTCTCCACCCTTGGCTCTTTTCTCGGCGCCCTGCTGCCGACCCTGGTGGTGATGAGCCTCTTCGGGGTCAATTACGCCGTCTCCCTGCTCTTCGTCCTCCTCGCCACCCTGGTGTCCATCCTCTCCAAAGGCGTCGGCTCCAGGCAGGCCGTCGCCGCCACCGCGCTCCTCGTCATCGCCCTGGCGGTCAACTCGGATTTTGTGCAGCAGCGGCTGAAGATCGTCGCCAGCAACACCTACAACACCGTCATGGTCACCGAAGCGGGTGAAGAACGGCGCCTCTACCTCAACAATGACAGCTCGTCGCTTTTCACCAGCCAGGGCCGCAAGCATGACTATATCGAGTTCCTCGAGCGCGCCACCCTCGCCCCGCTGCAGGATGCCGACCCGCCGAGGGAGATCCTCGTCATCGGCGCCGGCGGCTTCACCTTCGGCCACGAGGACCGCAGCAACCGCTACGACTTCCTCGATATCGACGGCAGCCTGCAGGAAATCGCCGAGACCCACCTGCTCGGCGAGCCCCTCTCGGCCAACAAGACCTTCCACGCCGTCGAGGCCCGTGCCTGGCTGGCCAGCACCGACAAACACTACGATCTCATCGTCATGGATGTCTTCCAGGGCAACCTCGCCATCCCCGAGCACCTCGTCACCCGCGAGTTCTTTCAGCAGATCAAGAGCCGGCTCAAGGAGGGCGGAGTGATGGCGGCCAATATCATCGCCTCGCCCAACTTCGCCACTCCCTTCAGCCGCCGGATCGACAACACCCTGCGCACCGTCTTCCCCAACCTGTCGCGGCAGATGATGTACGACCGCTACCAGCTCTACAGCGACAGCCCCGACGAAGTCGGCAACGCCATCTACCTCTACCGCCACTACCCCGCCGAGGATGGCACGACGGTCTACAGTGACAACCAAAACAGCGTCTTCTACGACCGCCCGGTCAATCGCGGCGGTCACCTGCCCATGGCCGGAATGTTCGCCAGATAACCATGTACCTAAAGTCTTGACCGCCGGCAGCTCCTCGAACTCTTCCGCTGGCGGACCCCCCTCCGCTGTCAACGGGTAGACGGCCCGCTGCCCGCCGAAGTCCTTTGTGCGGATTGTGCCACAGCACGCACCGTCGCAACTGCCTGCGGGGACGTAAAAAAAGCCCCCGCACCTCAGCGAAGGGGTGCAGGAAAAGGAGAAATGTGATTACCTGTCGGGAGCTTGCCGTTCACCCGTTACTGCCGGCCAAACCGGCGACATATTCCCCTCAACCAGCAAAGGAGGTCAGCCCCCCAACGACGCGATGTATTCCTTCCCCACAGCGGACACCACGTATCCATGCCGAAGCGGCCTCTGTGGGCCCAGCGGCATTTCTTCAAGGAGAACAGATAATGTCCAACAACATCAAGGAATTGATCACACAGGTCTATACCGAGGCATACAACAAGGGTAAACTCGAGGTGCTGGACGACATCATTGCCGTCGACTACATCCGCCACCAGCCGCCGATCGCCACCATCAAGGGGCTGGAGGCGTACAAGACCTATGTCGCCGACGCCCGCAAGGCCTATTCCGATCTCGAGTTCAAGATCGAGGGCGTCATCGCCGAGGGGAACATCACCACCTGCAGATACACCCTGCACGGTCGGCACACAGGCAATTCGCCGTCGATCCACGCCCAGCCCACCGGCAAGTGGGTGGCCATGCCGGGCTGCATCGTCTCGCAGTGGGGTGGGGGCAAGATCATCGTCGACTGGGCCTATAACGACTTCCTCGGCCTGTTGCAGCAGTTCGGGGTCTACCCGCTGCCGGGCATGTTCGCCTGAGCCTGGGGATCAAGAGAAAGAAATGGGGCCTGCCACGGCGGGCCCCGGCCTGCGGCCACGGACGGGCGGCCGGCGCTCAGGGGCGCCCGCCGCCCGTTGTCGTTTTCGCGGCGCTGGCCACCACGGTGCGGGCCAGGTCGGGGAAGACGAGGCTGTGGAAGGGCAGCACCGCATACCAATAGAGCCGCCCGAGCAGGCCGCGCGGCAGGTAGTGGGCAGTCTGCACCAGCTGTGTCGGCTGGATGTCGAATTCCAGCCAGGCCTGGCCCGGCAGCTTCATCTGGGCGTAGAGGAGCAGGCGCTTGTTCTCGCGGATATCCACGACCTTCCAGAAATCGAGGGCGTCGCCGAGGCGCAGCTCGCTGTCGTCACGGCGGCCGCGGTTGAGACCATACCCGCCGATCAGCTTGTCGAGCAGGCCGCGCAGCCGCCACAAGAGGTTATAGCGGAACCAGCCATGTGGCCCGCCCAGGGCGCAGGCGGCGCGGAAGACACCTTCCGCCGTCTGCCCGTCGCTGTAGGGGACGATCCGCACATCGCGCAGAATGGACCCGGCCGGGTCGTCATGGTCTTTGATGTCGCAGGCCTGGCCGCCACTGCTGTCACACCAGCGGCTCAACACCTGACGGTGCTCCAGCTCGGCCATGGCGGCGCGTACCGCCTCGGCATAGCGCATCGGCCGGATGGCGGGAAAGAGGCGGGCGGCGTTGTCGTTCTGCAGCACGGTCTCGCTGCGCAGCCCCTCCACCAGGGCGGCGGCGAGGCCATAGGGAATCGGCGTGAAGAGCAGCAGCCAGTAGGAAGAGAGCTTCGGCGAGAGCAGCGGCACCGGCACAAGCACCCGGCGCAGGCCCATGACCGCCGCCGCCTGCACCATCATCTCCTGAAAGCAGAGCGGCTCGCCGCCGATATCGACCACCACGTCACCCTGGTGGGGCAGGGAGATTGCCGCCTCGAGGTAGGAGAGGACATCGTCGACAGCGATGGCCTGGGTGCGCGTGCGCACCCAGCGGGGGGTGATCATCAGCGGCAGTTTCTCGATGAGATGGCGGATGATCTCGAAGCTGGCGCTGCCCGAGCCGATGATGACCCCGGCGCGCAGCCAGACTGTCTCGATCTCGCCGGGCCGGGCGCTGAGAATCTCCCCGGTTTCGATGCGGCTGAGGAGATGGCGGCTGGCGGTCTGCCGTACGCCGAGCCCGCCCAGGTAGACGATACGGCGCACCCCGGCGGCGATGCAGGCATCGCGGAAGGTGGCGGCGCTCTCGCGGTCAAGCCGCCTGTAGTCTCCTCCGCCACCCATGGCATGGATGAGGTAGAAGGCGGTCTCCACCCCGGCCAGGGCCCGGTCCAGCGAGGGGCGGTCGAAGGTGCTGCCCTCGCAGATCTCCACCCGGCCAAGGAGTGCCGCCTGCACCTTATGACGGTTGCGCACCAGCAGGCGCAGATGGTAGCCGCCGCCATCGAGCAGTCGCTGGGCCAGACGGCGGCCGATATAGCCGGTGGCCCCGGTGACCAGGATCGTCGCCTTTTCCCGGGGCTCATTTCCCTGTGCGCTGCTCATCGTGGCCACCTCGGCAAAGGTTCGCGGTTAAGTCGCGGTTAAGGGCGGGGAAAGCGCCGAAGGCTACTTGACCGCCAGCAGCTGGCGTATCTCCCCGTCCTTGAGGATCATGGCGAGGATATCGGCGAGCTGGCCGTTGAGCATTTCCTCGAGGTCGTCGAGCTTGGGCCGCGTCGCCGACTCCTTGAAGGAGTCGCGCTTGAAGACCCTGGTAACCGTCGTGCCGCGGTTTTCCACCTTGACCGTGAGGTGGCTGACGGCATCGGCGCGGTAGAGGAGGCTCTGCCGCGTCACCTGCACCAGCAGCTCGTCGATGACAAAGCTCAGCCGTACCGGCGAGGAGGGGTCGAGGGTCATGCCCTGGTCGCGCAGGGCGGCGCCAAGACGGGCCGAGAGAAGGTCGGCGATGGGGCTGACGTTGGCCAGGCGCGTCGGCGGCTGGTCGTTGGCGAAGACCACCACATCCGGGCTCTTGCGCGTATCCCCGCCAAGCACCGCGACCCGCGTTCCGGGGATGTAGACTCCGGCCGGCTGGTCGAAGAGGCGGGGGTTGAGGTTGGCGATGACCGGCTGCTTGGCGCATCCGGCGAGAAGCGACAGGCCGAGGAGGAGGAGGAGAAATCGTTTCATGGTCTAGCCTTCTGGTCTCGTGGTAAAGGGGGATGGTGCCGTTACCGGCGCCGCTGCGGCGGGAGTGATGCCCCACCTTGTTTAAGGTAGCTCATCCCCGCCGGGGAAACAATGGCTGTTTGTCTGCGCCGCTCAACGGCGGTAAAGGTCAGGGAGCCATACAGCCCAGACGCCAGGGGAACCCCTCTCCTAGAGCGACAGCATCCACACCCCGCCAACGGCGATACACGCCCCGAGCACCGCCCGCAAGGAGACGTACTCTTTATGGAGGTAGACGGAGAAGGGAATGATGCACACCGGCACCAGGGCGAAAAAGGTCGAGGCGACGCCACTGCTGAGGTAATGCAAGGACAGGAGGGAGAACGACACGCCAAGAAAGGGGCCGAACAGCGCCCCGCACGAGGTGTAGAGCACGGCACGGCCATCGTTCAGGGCACTGGCGACACTGCGCCACTTGCCGGTAAGGGTGAAATAGGCGGCAAAGCAGGCAAAGGCGGCCATGGCGCGGATCTCCGTGGCGGCAAAGGCGTCGAGATAGCCATCCGCGACCTGCATGCCGGTCTTGCTGAGGATGGTGCCCACCGCCTGGCCGCCCATACCGAGGAGGCCGCTGCCCACCCCGAGCAAGGTGATAGCCGGCGCGCTCCCTTTGCCCGGTGGACGCGGGCCGCCCCGTTCGACAATGACCAGGGCCACGCCGAACAGGGCCACGGCCATCCCCAGCCACTGGCGCAGGACATACGTCTCGCCGAGAAAGAGCCAGCCGAGCAGCGCCGCACTGGGGGCGGCGAGGCTCTGGATGAGCATCGCCACCCGGGGCCCGAGTTCCACCAGGGCCTTGAAGAGGAAGATATCGCCGATAAAGAAGCCGACTACTCCGGAGAGGCCGAGGTACCACCAGGCGTGGGGGGGAAAGTGGAGCGGCACGGCGGAACCATCCCGTATCCACAGGGTCAGGGTGAAGAACACCAGGGCCACCGCCAGACGGATGATATTGACCGGAATCACTCCGACGCGGCGTGACGCGGCGGCGAAGAACTGGACGCTGAAGGTCCAGCAGAACACCGTGGCGAGTGCGGTGGCTTCCCCGAGAAACGGCATGACGATCTCTCCCTTCACTGCTGCCGGAAACGCTCCCACTGCAGTGAACCATGACCCGGCAGGCTGGGTTACCCATCCCCGGAGACCCATCGTCGGCAGGGGGTGCGGAGCCGGTGGGCACCCTACCATACCCGGTCGCAGGCCGCAACGGCCGCAACCTTTTCCCGCCGGCCTCCGCTATGGGCGGCAACTCCCCCTCATGCCCCCTGGACAATCGCCACAGCCGTCGTCCCTAACCCGCCGCTTTTCGCCAACCGGCCGTCACGCCTCTGGAGCCTCGTTCATCACATGCCATGTCCCTCGTCCGCGCATACCGCAGCATCACTGCCGCGTCTTCCCCAGCAAGACCACTTTTTCAGGAAAATGTTCCCCCTTCCTTCATCTCGCCGCCCATTTCTGCTAAGATAAATCCATTCGCAGCAATGTCTGCGCACGGCCGCGCTACCGCCTCAGCACCCGGTTTTCGATATGCGAACCCCAGAAGAGCAGTCCTTTTCCATCCCGGCCGAAACGGTTCTCGACATCCTGAGAGACCTGACCGTCGGCCAGCGCAAGGTCGACACCAGGGTGGAACTGGCCTCCTTTCTGCACCGCACCGTCTTTCCCCGCCTCGGGCCGTTTGCCGCCGAAATCTATTTTCGCGATGGCGACGCCCCCATGTTTCACCGGGCCACGCCCGAGACTGGCGAAGGCTGGACACCGCCAACGATTCCCGCAACCGCTGGGGCGATAAAGAAGCTCCACGCCCAGGGCCGGGCAAGGGCCTGGGACACCGAGCCGCCCCCCTTCCTCGCCACCGGGCCGCATCGCCGCCACCTGCTCGCCCCGATACAGGACAGCGGCGAGTTGCTCGCCCTGCTCTACCTCGGCGGGGACAGCCTGCCTTTCTCGCCTCTCTTCCTGGCCACCATCGACACCCTTGCGGCCACCATCGGCTCGCGCCTCAAGAGCCTCACGGTCATCCACCGCCAGACCGAGGCCATGCACGCCCTGGCCTACTCCGAGAAACTGCGCACCGCCCTCTACGAAATCAGTGAACAGGCCCACCACAGCCTCGATATCGCCGAGCTCTACAGCCATCTGCATAACATCGTCGGGCGGCTGATCAGCGCCGAGAACTTCTCCATCGCCCTGACGGAAAAGCGCAACGACGGCCGTTATCTCACCTTCCCCTACCATGTCGACAGCCGCGACCGGCACCTGCAGGGAAGCGAACGCAAGCTCAACGAGAAGCCGCAGCTGCTCACGTCCTACCTCATCAAGACGCGGCGGCCGCTGCTGCTCACCCCGGACAATTACCATGCGGTGTGCCGCGAGCATCAGCTCCACCCCGGCGGCAGCGAGCCCCACTCATGGCTCGGCGCCCCCTTCTACCTCGACGACCTCGCCGGTGCGGTGGTGGTGCAGAGCTACAGCGATATCGTCTACACCGAGAAGGACAAGGAACTGATGGCCTATGTCGCCCGCCAGCTCGGCGACGCCATCAAGCGCAAGCGCGCCGTGGAGGCCTTGAAGAAGGCCAAGGACCGTGCGGAACAGGCCGAGCGCAACAAGAGCACCTTCCTCGCCAATATGAGCCACGAGATCCGCACGCCGATGAACGGCATCCTCGGCCTCACCGACCTGCTGCTGCAGTCCGACATCTCCGGAAACCAGCGCGGTTACCTCGAGCTGGTGCACTCCTCGGCCGACCGCTTGCTCAAGCTGATCAACGACATCCTCGACTTCTCCAAGATCGAGGCGGGCAAGCTGGAGCTGAACGTCGCCTCTTTCAGCCTGCGCCGCACCATCGCCGACGCCCTGGAAATCCTCGCCATCACCGCCGCCAAGAAGAATATCGCCTTGGTCGTCGACTGCGAGGAAGATATAGCCGACCTGCTCATGGGCGACGCCGACAAGCTCAACCAGATCCTCATCAACCTCGTCGGCAACGCCATCAAGTTCACCAACCAGGGCGGCGTCACCCTGCTGGTGCGCGCCGCCAGGCCCCAGAACGGGCACGGCGAGGTCGAGCTGAGATTTCAGGTCAAGGACACCGGCATCGGCATCCCCGCCGAGGAACTCGGCAACGTCTTCAAATCCTTCCGGCAGCTGGGAACGACGCGCGACTCCAATCATCGCGGCACCGGCCTCGGCCTGGTCATCGCCGCCGAGCTGGTGGAGATGATGGGGGGCAAGATCTGTGTCGACAGCGCCCCCGGCGTCGGTACATCCTTTTACTTCTCCATCCGCTTCCCCCTCGCCCTCCCGTCGCGGCAGCAAAGGCGCGTGGAAGGGGGGCAGACCGTCGCCCCGCAGCCGGCCGAGCTGACCGAGAAGCTGCGCGTCCTCCTCGTCGAGGACGAGTATATCAACCGCACCCTGGCGGTCAGCCTCCTCGAGCGGGAAGGCTGGGAGGTGACGGTGGCCGAAAATGGCGTGCAGGCCTTGCAGATCCTCGAGGAAGGGGCCTTCGACGTGGTCCTCATGGACATCCAGATGCCGGAAATGAACGGCTACGAGGCCACCCGCGCCATCCGCAACCGCGAGGAGGGCCGCCACCTGCCGATCATCGCCATGACCGCCTACGCCGTCAAAGGCGACCGCGAGAAGTGCCTCGCCTCCGGCATGGACGGCTATATCTCCAAGCCGATCCGGCCCGAGCGGCTGCGCGGCGAGATCGAGGCGGTGCTGCGTCGGCAGCGGCAGGAAGGGGGAGGCAACAAGTAGCGGCGGGAAGACCACCCTCTGTGGTAGGATGGGGCGAGTTTTTTCCCCATCGCGGAGGTGGCCCATGTCGCAACTGCAGCACCTGTTCGCCGAAGCCGTTCAACTGCACCAGCGTGGGCTGCTGCACGAGGCGGAAGAACGCTATCGGCAGATACTCACGCACCTGCCGGACAACGGCAACGTCCTCGCCAATCTGGCCATCGTCTGCCGCGACCTGGGCAAGCTGCAGGAAGCGGAAAGTTACGCCCGGCAGGGCCTGGCCTTGGCGCCCGACAACCCCGGGGCGCACCTCAACCTCGGCGCCATTCTCGAAGCCGGCGGCAAGCTTGCGGAGGCACTGGCGACCTACCAGCAGGCCACGACGCTCTTTCCCGACCACCCGAAGATCCTCAACAATCTTGGCAAGCTCCTCCACCAGCAGGGGGACAGTCTCACCGCCCGCACACTCCTCCACAAGGCCCTGCGCCTTTTCCCCGAGTACCCCGCCGCCCTCAACAACCTCGCGGTCCTCGAGAGCGACCACGGTGACCTCGCCGCCGCCGAACCGCTCCTCGAACAGAGCGTCGCCCTCGACCCCGACAACGTCAACACCCTCTACAACCTCGCCACCCTGTGCAACGCCCGCCGCAAGGAGGCCAAGGCCGCCGAGCTGCTGGAGCGGGTGCTGCACCTCGCCCCGCAGCACCAGGCCGCCGAGCATATGCTCTCCGCCCTGCGCGGCACCACCCCGCCCCATGCGCCGCGCCGCTATGTCGAGGAGGTCTTTGACCGCTACGCCCCGCGTTTTGACGAGCACCTCCAGAAAAAACTCGGCTACACCGCCCCCGAATCCCTGGCGGAGATGGTCCGCCGCCACTGCGCCGCCCGACTGCCCTTTGCCGCCACCCTCGACCTTGGCTGCGGCACCGGCCTCTCCGGGGCGGCTTTCCGCCCCCTGAGCGCGCAGCTCAGCGGCGTCGATCTCTCACGTCTCATGCTCCAACGCGCCCGCGAAAAGGGTCTTTACGACCGTCTCGAGCAGGACGAGCTGCTCCACTTCCTGAGCCACGGCGAGGAGCGCTACGCGGCCTTCGTCGCCGCCGACGTGCTGGTCTATGTGGGGGACCCCGAACCGCTCTTTGCTCTCATCAGGCAGCGTGCCGACGACGATGCGGTCATCGCCTGCTCCATCGAACGCTGCCCGCGCCAGGACGGGGCCGGCTACATCCTGCGGCCCTCGGGGCGATACGCCCACGACCCGGCGAGCCTCGCCGCCTGCGCCGCCAGGCATGGCTTTGCCGTGCTCGCCCGCGAGGATCACGATATCAGAAAGGAAGACGGGAACTGGCTGGCCGGCGACCTCTTCCTCTTTGGCCGCGTCCGGGCGGACGGGCAGGAAGAAGAGATCGCCGGCAGGTGCTGATCCCTGCGCAGGTCAGGACCGCGGCGCGGCGGCGAAGACCTTCTCCAGGGTGGCAATGAAGTCGGCGTCGAGCTGGCGCAGGTACTCGGGCCAGCTCTCGCCGAAACGGTAGTAGGCCAGGGAGGCCATTTTTTTGGTAATGATGGCGTCGCGGTAAGGCAGCAGACCTTCGCCGCCAAGCAAGGTCAAAATGCGCTCCTCTCCGAGCTTCTCTTGCAGCACCGGCGGCACGTAGTGTTCCATGATCCGCCACACCAGACCGGGGGCGGCGAAAATCTCCGGCAGGCGGGCCTCGAGGAGGTCCTGCAGGGCGAAGATGTCCTCGCTGCTCCGCTCGGTCAGCATGAACAAGGGCACCGAGGGGTCGGTATCATGGAGACGGAGTAGAAGGCCGGCCTCGAGGCGGGCGTAGCGGTCGACCAGGGTGAGGATGTCCTTGATCAGCGCCCAGCGGGTGCGCGGCTCGTCCTGCAGTTCGCTCTCGTAGCCGTCCTGGAGGAGGAAGGCGGTCAGCACCTCGGCAATCGAGCTGCTGAACACCCCACCCTTGTTGGCGGTGGTGTCCTTGATCTGCTTGATGTCGGTGGCGGTGGCGAGATAGCGTCGCGAACCGTCGTCGAAGAAGACGTTGGCACCCTCGACGATGAAGCGCAGCTCGCGGAAGAGCTCGACGAACTGGCGCACGTTGCCGTGGTTGATGGTGTCCTTGAAGCCGCCGCAGGGGATGAAGGCGCGGATGTTGGCCTGCTCGATATACTTGCGGTTGGCGGGGTCGCTGAGGAAGTTGCGGTGGAAGAGGGCCCCGTCGCGGACGACGCTGCCATCGGGCAGGGTGAGGTTGCCCGCTTCGATGGGCACGCGGAAACCGTTCTTGCTCAGCTTGTCGGCCGGAAAGGCGAGGGAGTTGACGCGCGGCCGTGAATTGCGCATCATCGCCAGCCTGGTCAACGCCTCGCGGTCTAAGCCCTCCGGGTCGAAGAGCACCGAGCCGCCATCGATGATCAGGCAGATCTTGCCCTTGTAGCACTGGATCTGGTTGGCGCCGAGGTCGCCATCGGGGCCACCGGTCATCATCAGGTTGAGTTCTTCCTCGCGCTCGCCGTAGTGGGCGATGAGGCTGCGGAAGCTGCCCATGATCGAGGTGGTGGTCATGCCGGAAATGGCGATGTGCCCGCCGATCTCATCATAGATGGCGCCCATGTCGTTGGTCAGCAGCCGCGTCTCACCCTCGACCTGCAGTTCCACCCCGGCCTCGCCGCGGTCGTAAAGGCCGAAGGCCTCGCCACCGGCCAGAAGGCCGTAGGTATCGTGGGGGATGCCGAAGCTCTTGCCGGTGGTCAGCGTGCGCCAGTGCCTGTAGCCGCGCTTCTTGGCATTGTAGGCGACATCGTCCATGAGCGGTGCCGTGCCCTCGTCCGGACCGAAAAAGACCATCTCCGGCTTGCCGTAGTGGTCGAGGACCGCCTCGTCGGGGAGGATGAGGTCCATGATGCCTTCGGTGTAGTCGTTCAGGGCCTCGGCACGGTAACCGGCATACTCCGGCCGGGGCACCACCACCCCTTTGGAGCCGCTCTCGCAGATATCCTTGTGCTTGAGGCGCTGCGCCTTGGGACCCAGGGCGTAGTTGAGCAGCACCGCGTTATCCAACTCGGTGTCGTAGTTGGCACGGGAGACGCGAATAAGGCGCAGCCCGCCGCGGGCGATATCGGCGGCGCGCAGGTGGGTGCCGCTGCTGTAGTGGCCGTTGACGAAGAACACCCCGAAGACGAAGCGGCTGAAGACCAGCGGGTCGAGAATGCGGTTGTCGAAGCGGAAGGCGAAGGAGCGCTTCTCCTTCTTATAGAAGTTGGTCTTCAGGGTGCAGGTGATCAGCTTGCAGATGAACCTGAAAATCTCGTAGCCCAAGGGGAAATCGAGAAAGCGCGAGGCGGTCGTCTTCTCGAACTCGGCGAGCTTGTCGGCAAGCTCCGCCTCGCCCAGCGGCCGCTCCGCCCCTGGCGAAAACCTGCGCTCGAAGAGCTGGTAGAGGAAGGAGACGAGATCGGGGTTGTCGGCGACGGTATCGAGAATCAGCCGCGAGGTGTAGGTAGACTTGTTGGAGGTGTGCACCCGCTTGGCAAAGGCCTCGCGCTGGTCCTTGCTGGTGAGGTTCTCGAGGATCTCGCGGTCGGTGATGTTTTCGCTCTCCTTGAAGATGAAGAGGTGGGCGAAATCGATGGCATTGCCGGCGAAGAGCATCTCCTTGAAGGAGAGGCGGCCGGCCAGGTAGAGCCGGGTGATGGGGCCGACGGCGAAGGAGAGGAAGGCGCGCAGGTCGGCGATGACTCCTTCCTCCTGCCGCCTCGTCAGCTCCCCGCCGACATAGAGGGTGCAGATCGACGACGACACCGAGGCCTGTCCGAGATAGGGCTCCCAGTAGGCGCGCTGCAGTACCAGGCCATGGTCGGCGAGGATGCGGCGCAGCACCGGCAGCTGCGGCGAGGCGAAGTCGGAGTTGAACATCAGCCGGGTTTCACCACTCTCGGGGAGGTTGAACACCCCGACCAGGGGAACGATGGATTGCTCGCTCTCGCGCAGGAACTTCTCGTAGCGCCTTCTCGTCGCCTCCGGGGTCACATGGTAGTCACCGGCGACGGAGAAGAGAAAGCGCGATTTTTCGAAGACTTCGCGGGGATAATCGGCCACCATCTCCGGGCGGATGATATAGGTGAAGTATTTGCTCTCCGGGCTGAAGTAGTACTCGCGGCGGTGACCGGCGAGGCGGCGCTCGAGCAGGGTCTCCATGCTGTCGCGGGTGTCCTCGGTGGCGATGCGCACCCACTGCACCGTGCCCTCCTGGGGGGCTTCGAAGTCGATCTGCGCGACGCTGCCGTCGAGGGTGACCTGACCATCGACGATCTTCAGCGAGATGGCGATGGACTTGAGCAGACTGGCCAGCGGCGCCTTGTGCAGGTTGGTGAAGAAGTACTTGGGCAGGCCGAGGTCCTGAAGGAGGATGCCCGCGGCGAGATTGAGGCAGTTGGCGGTAATCAGGCCTTCCGAAGACAGGTCGACCACCGCTTCGTAAAGTACCCGCGCATCGAGCCCGACGCTCTCCGCTTTGGCAATGATCGCCGCGCCTTTGCTGGCGGCACAATCCTGGGCAGGGCTGTATTCCATGGCTGCTCCTCCATGAGGTATGGACAAGAGAAAGCGAAGATACGGCCCTTTTTCCCCACCATGGGGAGAAAGGGCCGTCGGGTGAACAGGGGAGCGATGCCGCCAATCAGCGGCGGTACTGCGAGCCGAGAACCAGGCCGATATCGAAGGCCCGGTTGTTCATGGTCAGGAAATCCTTGGGCACGCGGTCGGCGACGGCGGCCATCACCGACTCCGGCTTGAGGATCTCGGTGATGCCGATGAGGGTGCCGAGCACGCAGATGTTGAACACCACCGGCTTGCCGACCTTCTCCATCACCGCCTCGTACATCGGCAGCTCGATCTGCTTGGCGTCGACCTTGCGGGTGGTCTGCACGAAGCGACTGTCGGTGAGCAGGGTGCCGCCGGGACGGATGATCGACGAGTAGGTGTTGTAGGCGTCCTGGGTGAGGCAGACGAGAATATTGGGCTGGGTGACCCCGGGAAAGTTGATTTCCTTGTCGGAGATGATGACGTCGCTGCGGGTCGAGCCGCCCCGCGCCGCCGCGCCATAGCTCTGCGACTGGGTGGCGTTGAGGCCCTCGTGGATGACGGCGGCCTCGGCGAGGATGATCGCCGCGGTAATCACCCCCTGGCCGCCAGAGCCTGAAAATACCAAGCGTATGCGGTTCATGATGCCTTCTCCTTCATGGCTGCAGCGATGATCTTGTCATACTCCTCGCAATACTCCGGACGCTCGCTGTCGACGAAGATGCCGCGGGGGATGAGGTGGGGCTTCTCCTCCAGGGCCTTGGAACCGAGTTTGGCGGTGTTGTCTTTGTAGAGATTGAGCATATTGACGGCATCGCCCTCTTTGTTCTTGCGCCCGAAATGGGTCGGGCACTGCGAGAGGATCTCCACCACCGAAAAACCCTTGTGGGTGATGGCCTTGGTGAGCATCTCGGTGGCCTCCTTGACATGGAAGGCGGTGGAACGGGCGACGAAGGAGGCCCCGGCGGCCTTGGCCAGCTGCACGACGTCGAAGCTGCTGTCGATGGTCGTATAGGGAGCGGTGGTCGCCTTCACCCCAGGTCCGGAAAGGGGCGAGAACTGTCCGCCGGTCATGCCGTAGATGCGGTTGTTCATGACGATGGCGGTGATGTCGATATTGCGGCGGGCGGCGTGGATGAAGTGGTTGCCGCCGATAGCCAGGGCATCGCCGTCGCCCATGGGCACGATCACCTTGAGGTTCGGCTTGCTCAGCTTGACCCCGGTGGCAAAGGTCAGTGCTCGGCCATGGATGGTATGCAGCGAATGGAAATCGACATAGCCGGAGATGCGCGCCGAGCAGCCGATGCCGGAGACCATGACGATCTCGTTCTTGTTGAGGCCCAGACCCTCGACGGCATGGATGAGGGCGTTGAGAATGGTGCCGTGGCCACAGCCCGGACACCACATGTGCGGGAAAAACCGTTCCCGTAAATAGTCTTTGACCGGCATGTTATACTCCCCTCCCCTGGATGACACGGAGAAGTTGTTTGATATCGGTTGGGGTGATCAGCTTTCCGTCGATACGGTTGACGAGGAAGACGCGGTCGGGGTTGCGGACCGCGGCTTTGACCTGGGCGAGCACCTGTCCCATGTTCATCTCTACCACCAGCACCGCCTTGGCGTTGGCGCACTTCTCCTTGACCAGCTCGGTGGGGAAGGGCCAGATCGACTGCAACTCCAGGACGCCGATCTTCTCGCCCTTGTTGCGGCGGTTCTGGGCGAGGTGGATAGCCGAGCGGGCCGACGAGCCGTAGGAGACCATGATATACTCGGCCCCCTCGAGGAAGTGCTCCTTGTAGCGGGTGATGGTGTGGACGTTGTTGTCGATCTTGTCCACCAGGTGGCGCAGCAGGTCGTTGACGATCTTCGGGTTGTTGGAGGGAAAGCCCCACATGTCGTGGAACAGCCCGGTGACATTGTAGCGATGCTCGCCGCCGAAGTCGGACATCGGCAGGCGGCCATCCTCACGCGGCAGGTAAGGATGGTAGTCGACGTCCTTGGGCACCGAGGTGCGCAGGCGGTCGACGATCTCCACCTCGCCCTTCTCGGGGATAACCAGCTTCTCGCGCATATGGCCGATGACCTCGTCGAAGAGCAGGATTACCGGGGTACGGTAGGTCTCGGCGAGGTTGAAGGCGTCGACGGTGATGCGGAAGACGTCCTGATGGTTGGAAGCGGTGAGGGCGATGATGGCATGGTCGCCATGGGTGCCCCAGCGCGCCTGGTTGATGTCTCCCTGGCTGACATGGGTGGGATTGCCGGTGGACGGCCCACCACGCTGCACGTTGGCGATGACGCAGGGAATTTCCGCCATGCAGGCGTAGCCGATGGCCTCCTGCTTGAGGGAGAAGCCCGGGCCGCTGGTGGCGGTCATGACCTTCTTGCCGGTCAGCGAGGCGCCGATGATGGCGCACATCGAGGCGATCTCGTCCTCCATCTGGATGAACTTGCCCCCCACCTGCGGCAGGCGTTCCGAGAGATGTTCGGCGATCTCGGTCGATGGCGTGATCGGATAGCCGGCGTAAAAATCGAGTCCGGCATAGAGGGCACCCTCGACGCAGGCCTCGTTCCCCTGGATGAATCGTATTTTCTTACTCATTGTCCCCCTCCTCGGTCTCTATCTCGATGGCGAGATCGGGACAGCGCAGCTCGCACATCCGGCAGCAGATGCAGTCTTCCGGCCGCACCGCCACCGCCTTGTCTTTGGCATCCAATTCCAGCACTTTTTTCGGACAGAGGTGCACGCAGATGCCACATCCCTTGCACCAATCCCGGTTAATCACTATCGCCTTGAGCTTCTGCCTGGCCATACGCCCCTCTTGTGTGTGTCGTTCGTCGCCGTTCGGCGTCGGTTCCTTGCCTCCGCGGCCATCGTTTTGCTATGGATAAGCATGGCCCCGGTACAAACAACGGTTGCTTTGCAGGTTTTACCCTCGCCCATACCGGGGCCGGAAACGCCAAAGCCCCGCGCCTGCGGCGGTGAACAAGCCACCACTCGCCGGCCGTGGCCTGCTGCCGGCACGGTGCAAGGTCGTTATAAGAACTTTCACCGGCCGCGATGGCATCGCCACCGGCGAAAGTTCAGCCTCGGTATATTTCTGGATAAAAATAGAGAACAGCTTTTCGCACGCGATTGCAAACCCAATCTGCGCCACCAGGCCTGCGCCATCCCCACCCCAGCGAGGAAGGCGAAGGCACCGAGCAGCGCGTAGATCAACCTTTTTTGAACAATGCCTTGAGGATGACTCCCGCCATCTGCGGATTTTCCTTCAGCCGGCGGGTGCAATAGCCGAACCACTGTTTTCCGAAGGGGACGTAGACGCGCATGCGATGGCCTCGGTCGACGATGGATTTGCGCAGGGCCGGCGTCACCCCGTAGAGCATCTGGAATTCGTAGGCATCGCGCGGAACATTGTACTTCTCGATCAGCCGGTAGCTTCCCTCGATGACCGGGGCGTCGTGGGTGGCGATGGCCGGGTACATCTTGTTCTGGAACATGAACTCGATGTCCTTGAGGAAATTATCGTTGATCTCGCTGTATTTTTTATAGGCGATCGCCTCCGGCTCGACATAGATGCCTTTGCACACCCTGAGATTGACCGGGGAGCCGGGCAGGTTGATATCGCGCAGGTCCTCGAGATCCTTGGCAGTGCGCTTGAGATAGGCCTGGATGACGAGACCGACATTGGCGGGGAACTCCGCCTTGATCTTGCGGTAGAGCTCGAGCTCCATATCGGTGCACGGCGAGTCTTCCATGTCGATGCGCACGAAATTGCCGTACACCGCAGCCTTGGCGACGATCTCGCGGATATGGCGATAGGCGACGTCCTTATCGAGCAGCAGGCCGAAGAAGGTCGGCTTGAGCGAGTAATTGCCGACCACGCCGGCCCGTTCCGCCGTCTCGATGACTTCGAGGTACTCGTTTTTGTTGGCCTCGGCCTCGTCGAGGGAGGTGATGAACTCGCCAAGCACGTCAAGGGTGGTCATAATGCCCTGGTCATTGAGCTTCTTGGCGTTGACGATGGCCTGGGCAAGGTTTTCGCCGGCTATGTATTCCTTGGAAAACATCCAGACGAGGCTTTTCGGCATATGTGGCAGCATGCTGGCGATGAGCTTGTTGATCATGGGAGTACCTTCTACAAAGTGTTTGCCGGACGGCCCCGGTGAGGATTGGAAGTATTCGACCTTGGTGAGGACCATTCCTGATGATATGGTGCTTTCCTCTTGCCCAGGATTGAGTTATTGTATACAATCATTGGACACAAAATTAGTACGTCATTTAGGCGTGGTGTGTCAATAGTTTTCGTGTATAGTGAAAAAAATCATTGCCCGCGCCGAGACGCACGCGCCCAGCGGATCGCAGGTCCACCTCTCGCCGGGTAAGGCGATGTCCACCCTTCCTGTCGGGCCTCAACTCTCAGCTCCTATCCTTTATGGCCTCCCCGAAAAAGACCAATTCCGAAGACGCCGTCTACCGCAAACTGAAAACGGCCATCCGCAAGCGCTATATCAAACAGGGCAGTCAGCTCGTGGAAGTCGCCTTGGCCCAGCAGCTGGGCGTCAGCCGCACCCCGGTACGCAGTGCCATCAAGCGGCTCGAGGCCGAAGGCCTGGTCAACAGTATCCCCAACCGCGGCGCCTTCGTCATCACCCCGACGCAGAAGGAGATCGAAGAGACCTTCCTCGTCCGTGCGCAGTTGGAGATCATGGCCGTCAAGCTCGCCTGCGCCACCATCACCCCGCGCCAGCTCGACGAGTTGCATCGCCTCATCACCATGGAGGGTGAAGTCTTCGACGACAACAACCTCGACGACTATTACGCCACCAACGACAGCCTGCACCTCAAGATTGCCGAAATGAGCGGCAACAAGGTGCTGTATTCCTATATCAAGGAACTTCTCGACCGCACGAGGATCTTCCTCATCCTCTACGACCCGTTCTACAAGCTGGAGTACCGGCCGACTTCGGAGCACGAAGCGATCATCTCCGCCCTCGCCGACCGGGACAGTGAACGGGCGGCGCAAGCTGTGGAGACGCATATCAACAGCTCCATCAACGGCCTCGAGTCGGCCGGTCAGCTTCCTGAAGATTACCTCAGCCTGTAGGTCTTCTCTCCCCTACACCAGTTCCGCCATCACCAGGTTGGCAAAGCGCCTGCCGAGAGCCGTCAGGCGCAGATGCGTTGCCGTTTTCTCGAGCAGGCCGCGCGCTTCGAGCTTGTCCACGACATCGCCATAATAACTGACGGCGTCGAGGCCATAACGACGCTGCAGCATCGACAGGTCGGCGCCGCTCCGCATGCGGAGGGCCATCACCACCGACTCGCGCAGGGATTCTTCTGCCGGCAGGGTTTCGAATTCCGCGACAGCGGAACTGTCACGGTTGATGCACTCGATGTATCGCCGAGGATCGGCCACGCGACGTTCCCGGCAGCCATGCACACAGCTCACCGCCGCAGCTCCTGCCGCAAAATATTCGCCATTCAACCAATAGTTGCAGTTATGGCGGCACTCCTTTCCCGGCCTCGCGTAGTTGGAGATCTCGTAAGGAAATACTCCAGCAGCCGAGCACATCTCTTCGCTACATTGGTCCATGGCGGCAATTTCCGCGTCATCGGCCAGTGCAGTTAGCCCCTGTGCGCAACCTTGCCAGAGCGGGGTGCCCTCCTCGAGGGTCAACTGATAAAGGGAGAGGTGGTCCGGCTTGAGGCTTAAGGCGGTGGCGAGCTCTGATTCCCAGGCCCGACAGGTCTGTTGCGGCAGACCATACATCAGGTCGATGTTGATGTTGGCAAATCCCGCCGCCCTCGCCAGCCAGTAGGCATCTAGCGCCTCTTGGCCATCATGAATCCTGCCCAGTGCGGCCAGATCGGCGTCTGCAAAGCTCTGCACCCCAAGGGAGAGGCGATTGACCCCACATGCGGCAAGGGTGCGCAGGGAGGACTGATGCACTGTTCCCGGGTTGGCCTCGATGGTTACCTCGACGTCAGCAAGCGGCGTGAAGAGGGTGAAGACAGTCTCAAGGAGCCTGCAGAGCAGGTCTGTGGGCAGCACGGTTGGCGTGCCGCCGCCAAGAAAGAGACCTTCCAATGGCGTCGGGTGATGCCTTTCTGCCGTCACCTGCAACTCTCGTTGCAGGGCTGCCACGTAGGGTCCGAAAGTGCCTTTGTCGACAACCGCCGACTCGAAGGCGCAGTAGTGACACTTTCGCAGACAGAAGGGAATATGGAGGTAGAGAAACGACACGCCTAGAGCGCGGCCAGCAGTTGGGCGCAGGCCGTACGGACCTCGTCCATGCGGCCGTTGTCGGCGAAGCTGTACGAACCGTCACCAATAATGAAATGGTCGAGAAGCTGCAGTTGCATGGAAATGCAGAGAAGAAAGAGATTTTTTGTCAGACGCAGGTCCTGGGCCGAAGGCTGCAGAGATCCCGAGGGGTGATTGTGGGCAAGAATCAGGGCTGCGGCGTGGTATTCAAGTGCTTTCTTGAGGATCTCGCGGGGATAGACTGCATTGACGGTCAATGTCCCCTCGGCCATGATCACCGAATCGATGATGGCATGGGAGGCATCGAGAAAGACCACCAGCAGGACCTCTTTCTTGAGACCGCGCAAGCGATGGCAGAGATAGTCAACGAGATCTGCAGAGGCACGAACATACTGCTTCCCGGTTAAGCGTTCTTTGAGATAGTGGCTGGCGACCTCCTGAACGAAGTGCAAAGCGAAGGCATTTTTCGGCCCGACCCCCTCAACCTCCTGCAGAGTCGCCAGCGAAGCATCCATCACCCGGGCAAAGGTTCCGAATTTTTTCAGCAGGCCCCGCGCCGCCTCCTTGCAATCACGGCGAGGCGTCCCGAAGGTGAGCAGGAGCTCGAGAATCTCGGTGTCGGTAAACCCCTGGAGCCCTTGAGAAAGGAAGCGTTCCCGCAGGCGAGAGCGGTGCCCTTCTCCCTTTCGTTGCCACTGCTCCTTGTCCACCGCTTCACTCCGCGCCTAAGAGCCCAGTTCGCGGAGGAACAGCTCATTGGCCACAGCCGGATTGGCCTTGCCTTTCATTCGCTGCATGAGCTGGCCAACAAAGAAGCCGAGAAGCTTGCTCTTGCCGCCACGAAACTCCTCAGCCTGGCCGGGGTGAGCGGCAATGATCTCCCGCACCTGGCGGAGAATCTCATCCTCATCTGAGACCTGAGCGAGGTTGCCACGTGAAACTATGGCTGATGGTGCTTCCCCGCTCTCCATCATCGTGGCAAAGACCTCCTTGGCGATCTTTCCACTGATGGTACCCTTCTCAATCAGCGCAAGAAGGTCGGCAAGCGCCTCTGGAAGTACCCGGCAGGAAGAAATCGGCTCTCCCCTGAGTTCTTTGAGCAGCTCGGTCATGATCCAGTTGGCTGCCTTTTTGGGCTTTGCACCATGGGAAAGTGTCGCCTCGAAATACTCGGCGAGCTCACGGTCAGAGGTGAGCAGGACGGCGTCGGCTTCCGGCAGTTCAAGCTGTTCAACGAAGCGCTGCTTGCGGCGGTCCGGCAGTTCGGGGATGGTAGCGCGAATACGCTCGATCCACTCCTCATCGAGCTCTATGGGGATGAGATCAGGGCAGGGAAAATAGCGATAGTCGTGAGCGTCCTCCTTGCCACGCATCGATTCGGTAATCCCGCTGTCGGGGTTCCACAGCCGGGTCTCCTGAACTACCACCCCGCCTTCGAGGAGCAGATCTCGCTGACGACGGATCTCATATTCCAACGCGCTCGCAACGTGGCGGAATGAGTTCATGTTCTTGAGCTCCGTCCTGGTCCCGAATTCTTCTTGACCTAACGGACGGAGAGAAATATTGGCATCGCAGCGAAAGCTGCCCTCCTGCATGTTGCCATCACAGATGTCAAGATAGCGGACGATGGCGTGGAGTTTCTTCAGGTAAGCGACCGCCTCCTCGGGAGAGCGCATGTCCGGCTCGGAGACGATCTCAAGAAGGGGCACACCGGTACGATTAAGATCCACCCAGGAGGCCTCGTCGCCGGCATCGTGGAGGAGCTTGCCGGCGTCTTCCTCCATATGGATGCGGGTTATACCGATCGTCTTGCTCTTTCCGTTGACGTCGATATCAATCCATCCTTTGCCGACAATAGGCTTGTCGAATTGAGAAGTCTGATAGCCCTTGGGTAAATCGGGATAAAAATAATTCTTCCTGGCGAACTCACTGACAAAGTTGATCTCGGCCTTGGTCGCCAGAGCAAGCTTGATGGCGAACTCGACCACCTTTTTATTCAAAACCGGCAGGACACCAGGCAGGCCGAGACAAACCGGGCAGACATTGCTGTTCGGGGGAGCGCCAAAAGCCGTAGAGCAACCACAGAAGATTTTCGATTTCGTTTTGAGCTGAATATGTACTTCCAGGCCGATAACAGTTTCAAAATCCATGTTATTTTCCTTTCTCAGACATCAAGCTGGCTCATCAAACTTCGGCGTTCTTTGCTATCCAGCGACGTACCTTCACCACCTCATCGGCCCACTCGGGTGTCATCCGTAGGTGCAGAAACATGCTAAAACATGCCGTGACCATCTTTACCAACTGCTCAAAAAGATAGGCTCGTTCAAGAATCTTCCCTTCAGTCTCCTCCGCCGATTCACCACCTTGATTATCGGTCTTCTCAGTTTCCGGCAGTTTGACATTCTTGAAATCGAGAGTCGATCCAACCAGAGTGAAATGGTACTCGAAACTGTCATGAGCAAGAACGATCCTCGACTGTTCGAGCTTTTTTCCAACGTGCAGACCAGTTCGCGCCTCCTGCAGCTCCGACTGCAGGCCTGAACAGACCAGCTTTTCGATGGCGTCGCCATCTCCTGATTCAAGCAGCATATGCTTTTCGAAGGATAGGGTTATCTCTCCGAAATCAGCAAGCATCAGGCTTCCCCCCCGTTCTTCGCTCTTCCACCATAGCCAGGTGAGAAACTCCTGACCTAGAAATCTTTTTTCTTTTAAAATATCAACAAGATCCATTACAGGCGCCTCAAATTACTACAGAATAGGCAAAAATACGCCCCAAGGGCAAGGCTAACACACGAACTCTACTGAAGAAATGATGTCATGGAAAGTGTTTCCAGGCGCAGTCGATCCTCATCGCCGAGCAATGATTCGGCGTATACATAGGGAACTTGCTGGCGAAGAAGCAGGCCAAAGCACTCTTTGAAGAAATCCTCGACAATGGAATGAACTTTTTTATTGGTTGTGAAGACTAACACCCGGGATTCACCGAGATTCCACATGAGGTCAAAGACCGCCGGCACGGGAAGGGATTTGCGCAGCAGCTCGGCCTGCACGCGTTCCTTGATTTGCAGACGAAGAGACCGGCTCAAACGAGGCACTTGGCGTTCCAGACGCACACGCTCCTCCTCTTTCTGGACGAACTTCTTGAGAATCGCCGGTGCCACTTTCCTTTCGTCAACACGCAAAGACAACACAATGATATCGCCCACAAGGTATGAAGCGTATGAAAAGGTGGCATCGAACATGTTATGAATCGATACCCAGCCTATGGAAACCTCATCGTAGGTTTCGTCGATATCTTTGAAAGAATAGGCAGTTATGCGTTTGGCAAGATAATCGACAGAGCCGTCCGGCAGCTCTCCTTCGGTAGAAAAGCAGACAAAGCTTGCCGTTCCTTTCAAAAAGCTCATTTGAAAACTCCATCTTTCGTAAAAATTCTCCAGCAAATCACAGCATCTTTCTTCGCTCCCTTATACCCTTCCGCTGTCATCCGCTCAACGGTTTAGTGGAATGACCGACCATTGCTCTTGCAGACGAGGGCTGACACCTCTCAACTCTGCTAAGTATGTTCTGTTACAGCATCTCGAACATGTCATTATTACGAGAAACATTCCTCTGTAGCAGCACAGTTGTATGCCACCTTGACCCTCACCTCAACCACCTGAATTTATGTTAATTTTTTCTGTATAGTTATACATCTCGCAACTTTTTGACGAGATGCGAAGCATAGTTGAGGGGCTAGAGAATGTTTCCCCAATCTCCGCACAACACCAAGTGTACGTCGCACCAAGGCGGTTGACATCCTGCTTTTGGGGTCATTTAGTGATTTCGAGAATATCGATATTTACAAGATATCCGCAACATCACAGTACATTACCAAGTAAAAGTCCTCCGTTTTTTAAAGGGTAGCGAGATGCGGAACTCGTGCCTTGGGTATCGCGAATATTCTCTCGATTGAAAAGATTCCTGTTGACATCAGTTTTCTCAGCGAGTATAAAGTCGGTCTCTCAGGGTCGTTAACTCAGTCGGTAGAGTATCTGACTTTTAATCAGAGAGTCGCGCGTTCAAGTCGCGCACGACCCACCAGTTTTTGTCCCCATCGTCTAGCCAGGTTCAGGACATCGGCCTTTCACGCCGACAACACCGGTTCGAATCCGGTTGGGGACGCCAAAAAGCCAAAGATCCACTATGGATCTTGGCTTTTTTTTGCCCCACCGACCGCCATTCACCCGTCAATAGGCAAGATTCCCTCAGAAGTTCATTGCGCAAGAAGAGAAAGTTACCTTTCAGGATATCCCCTATCTCATAGTCCTCTATCTTCGCTTTCAAGGCCGCAATACTCCACACTCCCCCATCCTCATTCTCTCGGTTCAACGAGGGAGATAGACGACAGTCTCGTCTGCTAATGATTGCCCAAACCGTACGCTGAAATTAGTAATAAATCAGCATTCAGTCTTCCCTTGGTTACATCTTTTGGTGCCTTGGCATCCGCACTTCACGTCATAATACGGAAGCGCTTATCGCCGCACTAATGGTTGTCACGTAATATTATAAACTTACGCCACAACCTACTGTTCGATGCCACCTGAGATCATTCAGGTTCGCAGATGATTCACTGATGCTGCCGGGCCTGATTATCGCCGCTTCTGGAAGCTCCTTTGACTTGTGTTTACGGCCAGTAGGCATAAGAATGGCCGATTCCGCTCCTGCCTCA
>CALGIJ010000025.1 GCA_937915545.1 uncultured Desulfobacterales bacterium | reverse complement strand
TAATCCACGAGCTACATGCCATGGATGAATTTGCAGAACTTGACGCACACAACTCCCCTTTCTCCCCTGCCACTCTTCTTCGCCATCGCCGCACCTCCCGCCCGTGTTACATTCTGCATTGTGTTGGAGATGGAGATTCAGCCAAGCGTCGCCAAGGCCTTTGTTGCAGCCCTGGCGATGGGACCATCACTGCAGCCGGCATATTTTTCCTCTTCGAGAATATGAAGAAGTATTTCCCGGGACTTTTCCAGCGGAGGAAGCAGGCAGCTCTCGCAAACCCTGGCAACGACCTCATCACGCACCGCGACATCTATCTGGCGGCGATCACTGAGCAGGGAAAAGAACGCCGCCTCGACCTCTTCTCCCCCGCCATGCTGCTGAAGAAGGAGCACCAGCCCCGGCAGGAGTCGGTCGTCCACCACCAGCAGCGCGTCAATCAAGTCATTGCGCATCTCATCTCCACCGACGAGAGCGATAAAGTCTATCACCGCCTTCTGCACACGGTGGTCGGGATGTTTGAGAAAGGGTCTGACCAGACGGAAAAATCCGCTGTCGTCGAGTAGCGCGAGCAGCAGCACAGCATTACGCAGCACATACCACGGCTGCTTGCTCGCCAGCCTTTTGAGGATTGCGGGAAGGATGACACAGGTTCGGCGCGGTATCACCTCGAACAGAGCGATACGCACCTCCTTTTCCGGGTGTCTGAAGAGTTCTTCAATCAGACGCCCACCGGCGTTTTCACCAACATGCTGAAAGACCTTCTTCAATCGCTGGCGCTCTTCGAACTTGATCCTCGTGAACGAGGCCACCATTGCATCGACGATCCGCTCCCAGGCAGGAGAGGCGAAGCAGGCGGCAAGTGCAAGTCTCATCTCGCAGTGGCTGGGAAGAATCTCGTTACGAACCCGGGACAAGGTCTTGAGGAGGGATTCCGTCTCACCCCACAGCCGTCTCTGCAGCATTGTTTCGATGAGAAACAACAACGATTGGAGGAGTTCACGATATTCCGGGCGGAAATCCCGTTCTGCATGGAACCAGGAGGAAAAGCCCTGGGCAAAGGCGACCAGGGCCGCGGAAGGAAGCCGGGCAGGTCTGGTTGAGCGTATGAAACGATCAAGGACCCTGAGTGCATGAAAACGAACCACACCATCGGGATGGCGGCAGCAGACGGCAATTTTGTCGAGACTCGTGCGCAACCCGGCTTCGTCGCCTTGTCGCTGACGGTTGTGGAGGTGGCGGATAAATCTCGCCACCGCGCCTTCCCGGCCCAAGGCCTCGCAAGGCACCAATCCCACCGACTGTTTTTTTTGCTGAGCGGCACCTTGCCCGTGTTCGCACCCCTGATCCGGCATCATAGCATTCCCCAGGAGAGCGGCCACCACCTTCCAGCCGGGGCAATCAGGCGTTGGCAACCACGTCGAAGAGGAACTGCTCGTTCATGGGAAAGAGTGAGAACAGTGGCCACCATTTCAATTTTTCCTTGAACATCAGAGCACAACCCTGCTCATCAAAGCGAATCACCTTGCCCGGTGTACCAATCGTCAACCGGCTCCGCCCCTGGGTTACCTGCAGACAGACATCAACATCGTCGCCAGGATGCAGGTCGTAGCCGGAGCGCTTCTCGACCTTGGCAAACATGCTCTCCAGACCAATATCCCGCAAATTTCCTCTGATGACCCTGCCTTCAACAGTCGTCAATTCCACCGCAGCGATATAGGGGAGACGTAATCTTCCCCGGCGACACTTCACTTCCTCATCTTCCATACCGTAACCTGTCTCGTAATCTGCAGAATTTCATTCTAGCCGGCGTTGGGAAACCGTGTATCTTCCCTATGTGCTGACAATCATTTACCACATTGCCAACCCCCTCGCCATAACCATTTCATGAATCGACAGACCCAGAAGACGACGGACTCATCAAGATTGATAAAAAAGATTTGAGTGGTCAAAGCCTCCGTGATTTAAACCATGACGCTTTGGGTAATTTTTCTTCTATGACAGTGACAATGAGTAATAATCCTTCTACGACCAAGTCTATCAGTTGACCGGGTAGATGGGCAAGGACAGCGTGAGGAAAAATGGGCGAGAAGATGCACTCTCTTCTTTGCTTTGCCACGCAGTTCTGTGATAACATTGTCAACAACACAGAAGAAGAGCCGCTCAAAGAACTCCTCTGCCCGTTCAGCCGATAACCAGTATGCCCTCATCAGCCTCACTCCCGCCACCGGGGGTTCTCGACCTCCTTGCCACCCGCCCCTCCCCAAGGTCCTTTGCCGCCCGGGTTGACAGCCTTGGCCTCTCTGGTCCCTTGAGGATAAAGGTGCTGCAGTGCGAAGCCTTGAAGAGTGAGTGCCGATGTGCAGGGCACGAGAGCATGCCGTCTCTCGACAGTGCGGATGAGAAGGAACTAGCAGGCGAAATGCTGCGTTGCCGGCACCGCTTCAGCGAACTGCTGCTGACCGCTAGCCGCTTTCGCCAGGCTGCCCTGACGGTCATCCAGAACATCTATCTATTCAACACGCGCAGGATTTTCTTCGCCCCCCCAGTCGGTCCTCCTGACAGGGAACGCCAGGAGGCATTGCTGCTGTTCAGCGCCAGCCCCGCATCACAGTCCCTGCCGCTGGCCAAAACACTGCAGCACGCCATCATCGCCCGGGTATGGAATCGCATCACCTCCCGACAGGACGCCTGCCAGGAGCAAGACCCTCGCTTCCTCGCGCTGGAAGAGAGCGTGGAAGCCCTCAACACCCTGCGCAATATCTATATTCTCTTCACGCGTGGCCTGGTCCAGGCCCTGGTGTCCCGAGCGAAGATCCCGTCACGCAGTCAGTCCACTGAAGATGCGGTGCAAAGCGGCACCTTCGGCGTGGCCCGCGCCGCCTACCGCTATCACCCCTCCTGCGGGGTGCGCTTCTCCACGTTCGCCACGCACTGGATCAATCGGGAAATACAACAGCAGGCCCTCTCCGGTCGCCTGATTCGTGTCTCCTCCACCGTCATCGAAGCCCATGCTCGTGCCAAAAAGCGGGATGATCATGCTGCCGCGCGAAAATACGAGAACATTCTCCAGGGAGCCAACACCCTCCTTCTGACCGACGGCGACACCGATACGACCGCGCTGGCAGAAGCCTTGGGCAGTACCCCCGCCCCGGAAACTATTGTCGAGCGCAGACAACTCCATCGCTTGCTGCTCGACGCCCTCGACAGCCAGCTCGACCCGAAAAAACGCGAAGTGCTCAAGCGACGCTTCGGCCTCTTCCCCTATAATGACGGCGAGGAATCGGTGCTCGACATCAGTCGCCGCCTCGGAGTCACTCGCAGCAGCGTCTATCAGCTCGAAGAATCCGCCCTGCGACAGCTCCACCGGCATCTAACAACGATACAGGATGGCCCATCCGGGCAATCCCTGGCGCCGCAGCCATAAGGTCAGCCTCCGCCGCGGCTATTCTCTCTGGAAACGGAGAGAGCATGCGCAGGAGAAGGATCTCATCTTCCGCTGAGTAGCTCCTCGAAACTGCCCGACCTCTGACGAAAAGGCCAATAGCGGCCCCCATCTCGCGGAGCGAGGCTGCCCCTTCACGAACACAGCCATTAACACCGCCATGTCTTGCCGCCCCTTCCCCGGTGCAGTATAATCTCATGAAGAATGCGGTCGCCACCTTGCTTTTTGCTTGAGCCGGCGCGGCCGCCTCCGGTCCGTTCTTCCCTGTGGAGGTCTTGCCATGAAAAGCGCTTTGTCGTTGTTTCTCGCCCTCTCCGTCACCGTGCTCTTCTGTACCCCGACGGCCATGGCCGGTGGGCGGTATTCCCGCCACTACGACTACGGCTATCGACCCTACGTCCACGATCATCACTACTCTTACAGCCACCGCTACCACAATGACGCCTGGCTGCCACTTCTTGGCGTCGGCCTGCTCACCGGGGCGGTGGTCGGCTCGATGGTCGCCACCCCCCCGCGCACCGTATATTACACGCCGCCACGCACCGTCTACTATCCAGCGCCCGCAGTGACCGTCTACACCCCGCCAGCATCTCCTCCGGCAGCAACGGCAGGACAGGAGGACGTGGTATTGCGCCAGGTCACGGTGAACGAAAAACTGGTCAACATCCGCTCCGGTCCGGGTCTCGACACCTCGATTCTCGGTCGCGCCGTTTCCGGGCAGGTGGTCGATGTCATCGGCGCCGCCCCGGAGTGGCTGTATATCCGCACCGCAAGCGGCCAGTATGGATGGATCATGAGCCGCTACACCACCGAAGTGGCGAGCCCGGTAGGATGATTTAGGCGCTTTTGGCTACGACGCTGGCGATCTTGTCGTCCATGCTCTGCTGCCGGTCGGTCCTCGTGCCGAGCTTGATGGTGGTGGTGATACGCGGTGCGCCCATGCCATGCACCTCGAGGTGGCACTGCTTGACCGCCGCCATCACTTCGTCCCACTCGCCTTCAATATTGGTGCCGTAAGCGTGCAGGCGGTGAGTCAGTCCATGTTTCTCAAGAACCTTCTGGCAGGCCGCGACATACGTCGAGACGGAAACGCCCACACCCAGAGGCACGATACAGAGATCGAGAATCACCTTCATTTTTTCCTCCTCATCAATACTCAATCATCTCCGGCCGGGCAAAACTCTCAGTTCCACACAGACTCCCCCGACCAGCAGACCAACATTGCCAGCAGTTGGCCAGGGACGTCTCCGGCCGCTTCACATCGTCCGCCGACCGCCCGGGTCATTTGCACAGATCACCTCTTCGCTCTCACCCCAGCCGAGCAGATCCATGCCCAGCTTACCCAAAGCCATCGCATCTCGCCTTTACGGCCATCGGCGCGTTGCCGGCTGTAATGAAGACTGGTAACCTCCATCCTTTAGCCGGTCAACCCTCTCCCTGAGCCGCCCGTCGGCCAAGCCCCCATCCATAGCCTATGCCCACCATGAAACATTCCTTCCGATCCATCGTATGGAACCTCGTGCTCCTCACTATCGGCTCTCTGGTTTTTGCCATCGGCGCCCAGGCCATCCTCGTCCACCACAACTTCATCATCGGTGGGCTCTTCGGCACCGGCATGCTCATCTACTACAAGAGCGGCATGCTCTCCCCGGGCATCTGGTACCTGCTGCTCAATATTCCCCTGCTCATTGCCGGATGGATCTTTCTTTCGCGTCGCTTTTTCCTCTACAGCCTCTACGGGGTGTGCATGCTCTCCTTCTTTGCCGAGATCCTCACCCTCGACTTCGCCATTACCGACCAGCTTTACGCCGCCGTGGCCGGTGGCGCCATCTGCGGCGTGGGGGCGGGCATCAGCCTGCGCTCGCGAGGGTCCGGCGGTGGCCTCGACATCATCGCCATCATCATTCACCAGAAGTTCAACTTCGGGGTCGGCAAGTTCTTCATGCTCTACAACGCCGCCCTCTACACCCTGGTGTTCAGCCAATACCAGCCTGATATCGTCATTGCCTCGATCATCGTCACCTTCGTCTCGTCGATCAGTCTCGAGCACGTGCTCTCCCTCTTCAACCAGCGAAAGATCGTCTATATCCTCAGCGACAACCACCAGGCGATCATCGACACCATCTCCTTCGACCTGCAGCAGGGGGCGACGCTGCTCCCGGCAACCGGCGCCTACACCGGCAGGCAGACGCAGATGATCATGACCATCACCAACAACCTGCAGCTGAAACGGCTCGAGGAAAAGGTCTTCGACATCGACCCCCAGGCCTTGTTCATCGTCGAGAACAGTTTCAACGTCATCGGTTCGAACTTCGGCAGGAGAAAGATCTACTGAGCGGGGAGAGCGGGGTGGATCAGAGGAGACGGTGGTCCTTTTTCAACCCTTCGTAGACCAGGGTGGAGACATCGCGAATCACCCTGCTGCGCGACGCCATCCACTGACCATAGTCCTGCGCCTTATTACGGCGTTCGATGATGCCAACAATGGCGTAGGGGTAGACGGCGCCACCCCTGGTCTTGGCGACGAGAATACCCATGTCGCCGCAGAGGCGGGCGGTGGTCCCGGTCTTGTTGTACACCAGGGTACCGCGGGGAATCTTGGTGCCGAAGTAGAGACGATCACGGCCAGGCAAGGCCATGACGCGACGGATTTCCTTGCCATTGGGGAGTTCCATGTTCCACAGTGAGCGCAGGAAACGGACGTAGTCAGCCGGGGAGGCGCTATTCAGGTAGGTCCGCCCATCGGCGGGAATATATTCCTTTATTTCAGTGGTTTTGAAGATGTGGCCGTAGTGCCTGCTGAGGATGGTGTTGCACTGTTGCGGCCCGCCGACCTTGCGGATGAAGTAGTTGGTCGCCGGATTGGAGCTGCGCTGGATCATGGCCTCCATCTGCCTGCGGCTCTGTTTGTCGTACTGCAGCCGGCCCTCCTTGACCCGATGAAAGAAGGCCAGGGCGACAAAAGGCTTGATCATGCTCGCCGCCTGAAACTTCACTTCCGCATTGATGTCGGCAAGCTTCCTGTCGCTCTCGAGGTCGTAGACCATCCACCCGGTGGCCTCATCCTTGTCGATCACCCCTTTGCGACGCAGGGTCTCGAGGTATTCGGCAATGGCACCCTCGACCACGTCGCTCTCCTTCGCATCGCCGCTCAGCCGCTCCCTCTGGCCTGTGCGCGGCTCACGTTCCCCGACGCGCCGGTCGTCAGCGCGCCCAGAAGTGGAGGGGCCACCCGAGGCCAGGGAGGTGGCCTGCGACTTGCTCTTTTCCCGCTTTTCCTCCTCCGCGCCGCCACGAGCCGGCCGCGCCCCGGCCTCTTTATCCGCTACCTCATCGAAGAGGCTCGACTCCCCATAGACCACTGTATTGCTGTTCTCTTTGGCCAGGGAAGCGGAGATCCTCTTACCGCGCAGCATCTGGCTATGGCGTTTGGCGATGGCGTTGGCCGAGGCTTGATCGCCGCGCAGGCGGTAGACGAGCAAATAGTTATTGAAATCGGTCTTTTCGATGAACAGCTCCTGTTTGACCTCCTCGTCGAGCATCGAGTAGAGCAACTGGTACGAGTCCTTGAGCGAATCGAGATTACGGCCCATACCGTAGCTGATATTGAACAGAGTATGAAAATTTTCCTTTCTCGTTGAATACGGTTCATCGTAACCGACGGTTGCCAGCAACTGCGCATGCCTGACCAGCATCTGAGGCACAGTCCTGGCCGAGAGATTGCCGTCGTAAACGATGGCGAATTCTCCCTCGCCAAGACCGACAATGCGGAGTCTGTTTCGTATGTCGGTGTCGAAGACGCTTTCCAGGTCCTCCTTGTAATCGAGAATCTTCTCGAAATCCTTGCTGCGCATATAAACAATGGCGTAGCTTTCAGCAGAACTCACCGACTTTTTTTTCCCCTGCAGGGAAGCATGGTCCCGGCTGAAGGAGACAGGGCCTGCGGCACGTGCCGTCGCGCTGTGGAGGACGAGGACCATGAGCAGCAGTGCTATCGATTTTCCGATGACGGAGAAGATCTGGTGCGATTTCATTTCACGTGATAATTCGGTGTCCGCTCCGTGTCGCGGTACCAGGGCAGCAGCAGGAAGCTGAATTGCTGATGGGTGAGAAGAGGAAAATGGTGGAAGCAAGCCTCGAAAGACAGTACTCATACCATCGTTTCCTAGCCGAAAAATACCGAACATAACAATAAAGTGCAGTATCGTTCAGGGAAAAAGGGTAGTTGATTTCCTCGCTCATTGCAAGCATGAAATGCCTATTTAGCGGATATCCCGCCTTATTCCTTGCAAGTGCCGACGGTGCGATCTATAGTTGCCGCGATGAGGTCAGGCACTCTCCTCCGACTTCAACGGAGGGGCCGATTTTTACGCCGCGCTGCCCCGTCGCTTTGAGCGATGCAGAGTGGCCACTCCCCAGATCTCCACAGCCGCCATGACATTTTTCGACAATTTCGCTTCCATTCGGCTCATTGCCGCCCATCGCGGCTTCCGTGGACACTTCCCGGAAAACACCATGGCGGCCTTTCTGGCCAGTATCGGCCGCTGCCACTTTCTCGAACTCGATGTACAGATGAGCCGGGACAACGTGCCCATGGTCATCCACGACCCGACGCTTGAACGAACCAGCGATGCCAGGCTGCAGCGCCAAAACCTCGGCGTGCGCTCGTTGCGGGTGGGAGAGTGGACCCTGGAACAGCTCAAGAAACTCGACTGCGGATCGTGGTTTGTCGCCGCCGACCCTTTCGCCACCATCGCCGACGGCTCGGTAACCGTCGATGACCTGCGCCGCCTGCTGCCGCAGCGCATGCCGACCCTCGAGGAGGTTCTCACCCACCCCGCGCTGAGCAAGGTGCCGATCAACGTCGAGATCAAGGACCATAAGGGCCGGCCGCAGCATCAGCATGTCGCCGAAACGGTGATCGCGGTGATCAAGAAGGCCAGGGCGGTGGAACGGGTACTGGTCTCCTCCTTCAACCATGACTATCTGGCCATCGTCAAGACCTTCGCCCCAAAGGTTTCCGTGGGCGTTCTTCAGGACGGCCATCACCCCGAGGATCTGCTCGAGTACCTCCACGCCCTCAAGGCATCCGCCTACCACCCCAGCGACCTCATCATCGACCCTGCCACCGTCAAGGAACTGCGCGCGGCCGGCTTTGGTGTCAATGTCTATACGGTCAACTCGCCACGACGCCAGCAGGAACTTTTCGCCATGGGGGTGACGGCAATCTTCACCGACTTCCCCAGCCTGCCCGCCTAGCCGGCCAGAGGGGCTGCAGGATTCTTTGCCGCCTTGCCCCATTTTCACGCTACAGCGCTGTCAGAGCCTCGCCGCCACCTCAATGCAGCCTCGGCACGGCATGCCATGGGGCAGCTGCGGCAGAGGCCATTTTTCCTCTATTCTTCCCCAACACTTTTTATTATAGTTGTTGCCTCGTCAACGTATTGTCGGATGCGACCACTTCGACGCACCCTGCCCAACGCCGAAAATTCGGCCACACCCCATAGCCTCGACCTGCAATAGAGGCTGCAGAGCCGCCGTACAAGGAGCCCATCATGAAACACCTCAGCATCGCCGACCCGGAAATCTGCAACCTGGTACGCCAGGAAGAACGGCGCCAGTCCGAGAAGATCCGCATGATCGCCTCGGAAAACTACGTCTCCCGGGCGGTTCTCGAGGCCACTGGCTCGGTGCTCACCAACAAGTATTCGGAAGGCTATGCCGGAAAGCGTTATTACGAGGGGCAGCAGTTCATCGACCAGGTGGAAACCCTGGCCATAGAGCGGGCCAAGCAGGTCTTCGGGGCGGAGCACGTCAATGTCCAGCCCTATTCCGGCTCCCCGGCCAATGTGGCCGTATATCTGGCGTTCCTCAACCCCGGCGACACCATCCTCGGTATGGCCCTGCCCCACGGCGGCCACCTCACCCACGGAGCCCCGGTGTCGATTTCCGGACGCTACTTCAACGCCCAGTCCTACGAGCTCGACCGCGACACCGGCCTGCTCGATTATGACAAGATCCGCGACAAGGCCCTGGCGCTTAGGCCCAAGCTCCTCATCGCCGGCCACTCCGCCTATCCGCGCATCCTCGATTTCGCCAGGTTCAGGGAGATCGCCGACGAGGCCGGCGCCCTGCTGATGGTCGACATGGCCCACTTCGCCGGCCTGGTTGCCGGTGGGGTCCATCCCTCGCCGGTGCCCTTCGCCGACGTGGTCACCACCACCACCCATAAATCCCTGCGCGGCCCGCGCGGGGCGATGATCATGTGCCGCGCCATGCACGCCGCGGCCATCGACAAGGCGGTCTTCCCGGGGATGCAGGGTGGCCCGCACGACAACACCACCGCCGCCATCGCCGTGGCCCTCCGCGAAGCGGCCGGTGACGACTTCAAGGCCTATGCCCGCCAAGTGGTGAAAAACGCCAAGACCCTCGCCGAGGGACTCATGGCGAAGGGCTTCAGGCTGATCACCAACGGCACCGACAACCACCTCATGCTGGTCGACCTCGGCAACAAGGGCATCGCCGGCAAAAAGGCGGCGCGGGCGCTCGACCGGGCGGGAATCGTCGTCAACTGCAACGCCGTGCCCTTCGATACCCGCAAGCCCTATGATCCGAGCGGTATCCGCCTCGGCACCCCGGCGCTGACCTCGCGTGGCTTCAAAGAAAAGGAGATGCTGGTCGTCGCCGAGCTCGTCGACCGGGTGATAGCCAATGCCGACGACGAAGGGCTGCTGACGGCAACCGCCGAGGAGGTGCGCCAGCTGTGCAGCCTCTTCCCCGCCCCCGGCCTGGAGCACCTCGTCGAAGGCCGCTAGGCTCATCCCTTATCGCCGCCGGCCCCTGCCGGCGGCTTATCCCTTTTCGCCTTCGCGGCGCAGGCGGCGCAGCAGTTCCCCTGCGGCGCGAAACGCCCGGTGCGGCAAGGTCTCCCCGGCCAGCGCCTGCAGCCGCTCCCGCTGATAGGCGACCAGCCGCTGCAGAGCCGCCTCGCCCAAGGCGATAAAGCGTAACTCCACCTCCACCTCCCTCAACCCCCGATAGTCGTCTGATCCCAGCCCCGGGAAATGGACTTGCGGATCGGGGCTGTCGAAATAGCAGAGCCTTCCCTGGCGATAGAGGGCATTGCTGTCGATGCGCGCCACAGTGCACGGTTCGCGGTCCTCGTAGCGCAGGGTGATGGCGCCAAGCTCGACCACCGCCCAGGTGTCGACCGGATCAAAACGCAGGGCGAGGATGCCGGCATGGCCGTCGAGGGCAAAGACGATGCGCCGCGTGCCGGCATCGACCTTGCGCACCACGCTGCTCTCGTCGCCGATGCCGTGGCCGCAGTCGACGTAGAGGCGGCTCGAGTAATACCTCTCGTTGACCTCGACCAACCGCTCGAGCCACACGGCGATATTGTCGCTGAAGAGCTGGCGGTGGCGCAAATAGACTCGCCTGAACATCTCAACTTTCTGCCATTTTTCCTTGCTGCGCACCATTGAGTCGGAGGCGACGCGGTAGCAGAAGAGGATCTCGTCAAGGCGCACCACCTGGCGGCCACGCTCGATCAGCCCCAGCCAGAAATCATAGTCCTCCCAGCCGTAAACCATGCCTCTATCGTAACCGCCGACAGCCTCCCAGTCCTCGCGACGAAACATGGCGGTGCAGAAGATGACGTTATCGAGGAGCATGCCTGGCAGGGAATAGTCGGGTAGCAGCCACTCTGTCTCCACCGCCCCGAAGAGGCGGGCGCGGCAGTAGACGATGCCCACCTCGGGTCGCCCGGCGAGGACCTCCACCGCCTGTTCGAGGTAGGTCGGCTCGATGCGGTCGTCGGCGTCGAGAGGGAGAATATATATACCGCGGGCGGCGGCGATGCCGTTGTTGCGCGCCGCCGCCAGGCCCATGTTGGCGGTGCGCAGTACCCTCGTCCGCGGTCGCTGGTAGCCATCGAGCAGGGCCACGGTGGCGGCGTCGCTGGAGCCGTCGTCGACGATGACGATCTCGAGATCGGCAAAGGTCTGGGCGAGGACGGAATCCACCGCCTCGTCGAGATAACGCCCATGGTTGTAGCAGGGGATGATGACACTAACCGTCGGCATGATCGTCCCTCGATCTTTGTGGGGGATGGTCTGTGGCAGCCGTCGCTTCCCGGCGGCTCCGGGGTTGCGCCAGCATCCCCTCTTTCGCTCTATTTGGCCAGCAGTTTCTCACCCCGCCGGCACTTTTGACCGCCTGCCGAAGCCCTCGGCGTGGCTGCGAAGGGCTCGCCAGGGGCCGCTTTCAATTTGACTCTTCTGCCGCAAATCGGTACCATCAAAAGAGCATTCGCCAATATCGCCGTTTCCTTCAGCCCTCGCTGCCAAACATCGCCATGCCCGGACTCGACATCGCCGAACTGCAACAGCTTCTGCGCAAGGCGGAAGCACGCATCGTCGCGCTCGAGGCCGAACTGCACCGCAAGGGCGGACCAGCTCCCGGGGGAGGTTCGCCAGACCTCGCCCTGTCTCGACAGTGGGAAGAGCTGGTACAGAGCCGCAATAAATACCGCAAGCTGTTCAATTATGCCAATGACGCGATGTTCGTCATTTCCCTCGACCACAACAGCGACAACTACGGGCACTTCTCCGACGTCAACAACGTCGCCTGCAAGAGACTCGGCTACAGCCGCGAAGAGCTGCTCGGCATGACCCCCTTCGACATCAGCGACGGCAGCAACCACGAATACAATAACCAGCTGATCACCCGCCTCAGCATGGAGGGCAACGCCACCTTCGAGACCACCTACGTCACCAGAGATGGCGCCCTGCTGCCGGTGGAAGTGAGCGCCCTGCGCCTGACCATCGAGGCCAAAGCCCTTTACATGGCCATTGCCAGGGATATCAGCGAGCGCAAGCAGGCTGAGGAGCGGCTGCGCCGCAGCGAGAGCCTCTACCGCCTCCTCGCCGACAACGTCCACGATGTCATCTGGACCACCGACAGCGAGCTTTCGCCAGGCTTCGTCAGCCCCTCCTTCTGCCACCTCTTCGGCCGTCCCCAGGAAGAGGCCGCCGCGACCGTGGCCAGCCTGCTGCTCACCGGCTCCCCTTTGATGGTCAACGGCTCGAGCCGCGACAGGCTCAGCGCAGATCGGCCGCTGCACTGGGAGTCGTCTTTTGCAGCCGCCGATGGCAGCGAGGTCTGGGTGGAGAGTATCGCCTCGCCGCTCTCTGAACATGGCCAGGGCTTCAACGGCATCGTCGGCGTCACCCGCGACATCACCTCGCGCAAGAGGATCATCCTCGAACTGGAGGGGGCCAGGGAGCAGGCCTGTGCCGCCAACCGGGCCAAATCGGAGTTCCTCGCCCACATGAGCCACGAGGTGCGCACACCAATGAACGGTGTCCTGGGGATGCTGCAGCTGCTGCAGATGACCAGCCTCGACGACGAGCAGCAGGACTACGTCAAGACCGCCACCGAGTCGGGCAGGAGCCTGTTGACGATCATCAACGACATCCTTGACTACTCACGCATCGAAGCGGGCAAGCTGCAGCTCAACCCGGAGCCTTTCGCCATCCGCGAGATGGTGCGAACGCTGATCGCCTCGTTCAAGGCGGCGGTCAACCCGCGCCGCGTGGCGCTCAACTCGTTCATCGACGAGGCGGTGCCCGATCAGCTCGTCGCCGACCACGTGCGCATCCGCCAGATCCTTTATAACCTCGTTGGCAACGCCGTCAAGTTCACCGAGAACGGCGCCATCGACCTGCTGCTCCGCCCCCGGGAGCGCGGCGCGGGCGGCCAGCTGCTGCTCGAGTGCAGCATCGCCGACACCGGCATCGGCATCCCCGCCGGCATTGGCGACCAGCTCTTCGAACCCTTCACCCAGGTAGCCTCGGCGGCGACAAGAACCACCCAGGGCACCGGCCTGGGGCTGGCCATCGTCAAGCAGCTGGTGCACCACCTCGGCGGCACCGTACACCTGGCCCGCAACCTCTCCGGCGGCACTACGGTGACCTTCACCGTGCCGGTCCGCGAGGGTGCCTTGCCAGGCAAGCAGGCGGGAGCGGCCAGACCGCCGCTGCTCAGCCGGTCTCGGCGGCGCCTCAACGCCTTGATCGTCGAGGACGAAGAGATCAACCGGCAGATTCTCCACGCCGTCCTCGTCAAGCTCGGCCATCGCGCGCTGACCGCCGCCGATGGCTGTCTGGCGCTGCAGTGCCTGGAAAACGACCGCGTCGACGTCATCCTCATGGATGTGCAGATGCCGGAGCTTGACGGTCTGGAGGCCACGCGCCGCATCAGGACGGAACCACGCTACGCCGCCCATCGCGAGGTGCCGATCATCGCTCTCACCGCGTTTGCCATGGCTGGCGACCGCGAGAAATGCCTCGACGCCGGCATGACCAGCTACCTGGCCAAACCGGTGGACATCAAAAAGCTGGAGGCTCTCCTGCAGGAGCTGACCATGACCTCCCGCGACGATGCAGCGGCCTTCCCCGCCTGAGGCGGGCGGCCAGCGCCCAGGCCATGGCCGGTGGAGAAATGGAAAAATTCTGCCTTGACCGCTTTGACATTTCATAATAAAGGCCCTATGTTAAATTAAATCCTTAAATGCTACAACAGAGTACTCCTTTGGTTGAGGATCAACTATGAAACAGCAACTCCTGTCCTCACTGCTCCTTCTCGCCCTGGCCGCCCCCACCGTCAGCGCTCTGGCCGCCGATGCCTCCCCCGGGGTGTGGACGGCTGCGGCAGCGGTGGCCCAGGCCATTGCTTCCGGCCCGGACACGGTCATCGCCCGCACACGCATCGAGGCCGCCCAGGCTGCTACCCAGTTCGCCAAAGGGAGCGACCTGCCCACCGTCGGCGTCAGCGCCGAATACGGGCAGACCACCACGCCGATGTACTCCTTCGGCAACATCCTCAATCAGGGGGCTTTCGACAACAGCATCGACTTCAACGACCCGGGCCGCACCGACAACCTGCAGCTACGCGCCACCGTGGCGCATACCTTCTATAACGGCGGACGCAGCAAGGCCGAGCAGGATGCCGCCCTTGCCGCCAGCGAAGCCTCGCAACAGGACCTCGCCGCCCTCCACAACCAGCTCGGCTACGAGACGGTCAAAGCCTTCCACGCCATCGTCCAGGCGGAGAAGATGGTGTCGGTGCGAGAGCAGGAGGTGGCAGCCATCTCCTCAGCCCGCGATGTCGGCCAGGCCCGCTTCGAGGCCGGCGATCTCCTCCGTCAGGACCTGCTCAACCTCGAACTGCAGCTCGCCCGTGCCGGAGAAAACCTCATCCACGGCCGTCACCAGCTGGAGCTCGGCCAGCGCTCCTTCCTCAACCTCCTCGGCCTTCCCGCCCAGGAGGTTCGGCTCGACCTCTCGCGGGACATGACGCAGCAGCTGCCGGCACAGCCCGACTACCGTAACCGGCCGGAATTGCGGCGGCTGGCGGCGATGCTCGACGCAGCTCAGGCCGAGCTGCGCAGCGCCGAAGCCGGCCAATTGCCGACGGTGGAGGGCTTTGCCGCCTTCCAAGTCGACAGCGGCCTCATCGAAGAGGAAAGCGGCACCTCCTGGCAGGCCGGAGTGCGCCTCAATCAGACCCTCTTCGATGGCCATCGCACCGCGTCTCGCATCGCCATGGCGCGACTCAAGGTGCAGGAACTGGAGGGCGTGAAACGCAAGACCGAGCTGGCCTACGACCTCGAGCTGCAGCAGGCCGAACTCGACTACCGCCAGGCCAAGGAACGGCTTGGCGTTACCGGGAGGATGGTCGATGTCGCCGAGGAAGTCGCCCGGCTGAGTCGGGCCCGCTTCAAGGAAGGGGTCATCCTCGCCTCGGAGGTGATCGACCTCGAGATGCGCTTAACCGACGCCCGCGCCCGCCAGCTCAGCGCCGCAGCCGCCTACCAGGTGGCCGTGGCCAACCTGCGCCGCGCCGTAGGGATGCCGCAATTTTCCGATACCGCACTTTAGCAAAGAAAAGGAGACCTACGCGATGAAGGGCAAATACCTACTGGCAATTCTCGCCATCGCCGCAGCGGCCTTGACCTCCGCCTGCCGCCAGGAGCAGACTGCGCCGACGGCGAAGAAAGAGGCGGCCGCCCCGGTGGCGGTTACAACCGCCAGGGTGGAGAAGGAAGCCGCCATCCACCAGGTGGAGTTGGTGGGCACCGTGCAGGCGGTGGAACGGGCGGAGATTTCCGCCAAGATCACCGGCAACATCGTCACCCTCCCCGTCGAGGTGGGCAGCCGCGTCAAGGCCGGGCAACTGCTGGTGGAGCTCGATGCCCAGGAGATCTCCGCCCAGTTGCAGCAGGCCAAGGCCCAGGTGGAGCAGGCCAGGCGCAACCTGTCCCGCGAGGAAAACCTGCTCAAACGCAACGCCGCCACCCCGGAGGCTGTCAAGTCCCTGGAAGACAGCCTGCGCATCGCCGACGCCGGCTACCGCACCGCCCAGGCGATGCTCGACTTCACTAAAATCACCGCCCCCTTCTCCGGTATCGTCAGCCGCAAGATGGCCAACGTCGGCGATCTCGCCACCCCCGGCAAACCTTTGCTGAACCTCGAGGAGGAGAACACCCTGCAGGTGGTCACCGACATCCCCGAGGCGATGATCACCAGAGTCGCCAAGGGTGACGTGCTCGACATCGCTATCCCTTCGCTGCAACGCCGCCTGAAGGGTACGGTGGCCGAGGTGTCGCCGGTTGCCGACCCCTCCTCGCGCACCTCCCAGGTCAAACTGCGCCTTCCCGCTGCCCCCGACCTGCGCTCCGGCCAGTTCGCCAGGGTGACGCTGGCGCTGGCCGAGGCCAAGACGCTGACCGTGCCCGGCGAAGCGATCAGCGTCCAGGGCCAGATAGAGAAGGTCTACGTGGTCGATAACGGCCGCCTCAGCCTGCGCCTGGTACGCAGCGGGGCCCGTCTCGACGGCCGTGTCGAGATCCTCGCCGGTCTGGCGGAAGGGGCGATGGTAGTGGTTCCCGCCACCCCCGACCTCCGCGACGGGCAGGCAGTGACCCTCAAGTAGCCGCCAACGGCGGGAGCCAAACCCACTTCTCAACCGGAACAGAGCGACATGCACACCCCATCTGCCCCTCATGCAGGTTTCGCCGGCCGCCTCGCCCAGGCCTTCGTCAACTCCAAGCTGACCCCCCTGGGGATCATCGCCTCGCTGCTCCTCGGCATCCTCGCCGTGGTTCTGCTGCCGCGGGAAGAGGAACCGCAGATCAAGGTGCCGATGATCGACGTCATCGTCGCCATGCCCGGGGCCACCCCCAAAGAGGTCGAGGAACGCATGACCATCCCCATGGAGAAGCTGCTCTACGAGCTGCCTGGGGTGGAATACATATACTCGACCTCCGCCGCCGGCCAGAGTCTTCTCGTCGTGCGTTTCTACGTCGGCGAGAACCTCGAAGAGGCCATCGTCCGCCTCAACCAGAAGCTGGCCACCAACTTCGACCGCATCCCCCACTCGGTGGGCCTGCCGCTGATCAAGCCGCATACCATCGACGACGTACCGATCATGGCCCTGACCCTCCATGGCCAGGGCTACGACCACTACACCCTGCGGCGCGTCGCCGCCCAGATCGACGACGCCGTCAAGAGCATCCCCCTGGTGGCGGAAACGAAGATCATCGGCGGCACCAAGCGCCAGCTGACCATCCGCTTCGACCCCCTGCAGCTCGCCTCGCGCAATCTCACCCTGGGCGACCTCGCCCCGAAGATCCAGGCGGTCAACAGCCAATCCATGGCCGGAACGCTCAAGGCCTTCAACGAAGAGATCCCCCTGCAAACCGGAGCCTTTCTGACCAGCGCCGCCGAGGTGCGGCGCATCGTCGTCGGGGTCTATGGCGGCAAGCCGGTCTACCTCGAGGAGGTGGCCGAGGTCGAGGACGGCCCGGCCGAGCCTGCCGACTACGTACTGCACGGCAGCGGCGGAGATGACCCGGTGGCGGCGGTGACCATCTCCATCGCCAAGCGCCCCGGGGCCAACGCGGTGGCGGTGGTGGCCGATGTGCAGACCAAGGTCGATGAGCTCAAAGGCACGCTGCTCCCTGCCGATCTCACGGTCAGCATCAGCCGTGATTACGGGGCGACCGCCTCGGAGAAATCCAACGAGTTGCTCCTGCATATGGGTATTGCCGTCTTCGGAGTGGCCATCCTCATCCTCCTCTTCCTCGGCTGGCGCGAGTCGCTGGTGGTGATGCTGGCCATCCCCTCGACCCTCGCCCTGACCCTGCTGGTGTTCTACCTCTACGGCTATACCCTCAACCGCATCACCCTGTTCGCCCTCATCTTCTCCATCGGCATCCTCGTCGACGACGCCATCGTCGTCGTCGAAAACATCGTCCGCCATCTGCGCCTACCCGGCAACCGCGGACGCGATGCGGTACAGGTGGCGGTGGAGGCGGTAGCCGAGGTAGGCAACCCGACCATCCTTGCCACCTGGGCGGTCATCGCCGCCATCCTGCCGATGGCCTTCGTCGGCGGCCTGATGGGCCCCTATATGCGCCCCATCCCCATCGGTGCCTCGGCGGCGATGGTCTTCTCGCTGATCATCGCCTTTACCGTCACCCCCTGGGCGGCCATCCACATCCTCAGGCGCAGAGCGACCGGTCATGGCCATGGCGGCGAAGACGAAATCCCCGACGACTGGTTCACCCGCATCTACCACCGCATCATGGACCCGCTCCTCGCCCACGCCGCCTGGCGGATGCTCTTCTTCACCGTCATCACCGCGCTGCTGCTTGGCGCCATGTCCATGGTCTATCTCGGCCTGGTCAAGGTGAAGATGCTGCCCTTCGACAACAAGAGCGAATTTCAGGTCATCCTCAACATGCCCGAGGGCTCGACCCTGGAAGGCACCGCCCAGGTGGCCCTGGAGATGGCGAGAGAGGTGAGCCGCGACCCGATGGTCACCGACTACCAGGTCTATGTCGGCACCGCCTCGCCCTACAACTTCAACGGTCTGGTGCGCCATTACTTCCTGCGCCGCGGGCCGACAGTGGCCGACATCCAGGTCAATCTTCTCCCTAAGGGTGAACGGAGCCTGCAGAGCCACGACATCGCCACCCGCATCCGCCCGCAGCTGGCGGCCATTGCCGCCCGGCACCAGGCCAACGTGGTGGTTGCCGAGGTGCCGCCTGGGCCACCGGTGCTGCAGACCCTGGTGGCGGAGATCTACGGCCCCACCGAGGAAGGGCGGCGCGAGATGGCGCAAGAGGTAAAAACGATCCTCGAGAGCAGCCGCGGGGTTGTCGACGTCGACTGGTTCCAGGAAACCGAGCGGGTGCGCAAGGTCTTCCTCGTCGACAAGGAAAAGGCGGCCATGAACGGCATCTCCGAACGCCAGATCACCAGGACCATCGACATGGCGGTGGCTGGTCACTCCTTCGACCTTTTCCACCTCCCCAATGAGAAGGAGCCGGTCAACATGGTGCTCGAGCTGCCCCCGGAGAAGCGGGCACGCATCGAGTCGATCGAGAACATCGCCCTGCGCTCCGAGAGCAACCCTGCCGCCCCCCTGGTGCCCCTGCGCGAACTGGTGCAGGTAGTGGAGCGCCCGGTGGAACAGCCTCTCTACCGCAAAAACCTCAAGCCGGTGATCTACGTCAGCGGCGATGTCGCCGGGGAGGTGGAGAGCCCGGTCTACGCCATCTTCGACATCAACACAAAACTTGCCGCCCTCGATGGCCGGAAGTATGGCGGCAGCGTCGCCGAGGTGAAGATCCACAACCTCAGCCAGCCCTTTGTGGACAGCGAGCCGGCCATGAAGTGGGATGGCGAGTGGCATATCACCCTCGAGGTCTTCCGCGACCTTGGTCTCGCCTTCTGCGTGGTCATGGTGCTCATCTACATGCTCATGGTTGGCTGGTTCAAGACCTACCTCACCCCCCTGGTGGTGATGGCCGCCATTCCCTTCTCACTCATTGGCATCCTCCCCGCCCACTGGGCCTTCGGCGCCTTCTTCACCGCCACCTCGATGATCGGCTTCATGGCCGGGGCGGGCATCGTCGTGCGTAACTCGATCATCCTCGTCGACTTCATCGAGCAGCGCATCGCCGAAGGGGAACCTCTGGCCAAGGCGGTGGTCGACGCCGGGGCCATCCGCTTTCGCCCGATGCTGCTGACAGCCCTGGCGGTGGTCATCGGTGCCGCGGTGATCCTCGCCGACCCTATTTTCCAGGGGCTGGCCATCTCACTGATGTTCGGGGAGATCGCCTCCCTGCTGATCAGCCGCATGGCGGTGCCGGTGCTCTACTATATGCTCAAGAAATAGTCTCCCCTGGCCGCAGCCCGCCACCCTTCGGCGGGCTGCGGCCAGCAACCGGTGCCGGCCATGCTCCCCCTCATCCTCATCGCCCCGCCCTGGGCCCTGTTCAACCGCCCGTCGATTCAGCTCGCCACCCTCAAGGCTTTTCTCGGCAAGCGCTTCCCCGAACTTGCCGTAAAGGCGGTGCACCTTCACCTGGAGACGGCGGCCCAGCTTGGCTATACCCTGTACCAGGAGGTCTCCGAGCGCAGCTGGGTGGCGGAGGCAGTTGCGGCGAGCCTGCTCTTCCCGGAAAACCACCCCGCCATCGAACGCCTCTTCCGACAGGAGGGATGCGGCGGCAAGGAGATTGCCCGCCACGGCCTGGAGCGACTGGCGGCGGAGTTCGATGCGGTCTACAACCGCTTTCTCGACAGGATCGACTGGCAGGTCTATGGCCTCGCCGGCATCACCGTCTCCCTGTGCCAGACCACCAGCGGTTTGCTCCTCCTGCGCCGCATCAAGGAGCGACAGCCGCAGTTGCCAGTGGTCTTGGGCGGATCGAGTTTTTCCGGGGAGGAGGGGAAAAACCTCGCCAGGCTCTTTCCTGGGGTTGATCACCTTGTGCGCGGCGAAGGCGAAGGCCCGTTGGCGGAGTTGGCGGCCCACTACTGCACCGATTCGCCATCGCGCCCACTCCTGGCGACAAGGCAGCCTCCCCCCCTCAATGACCTCGACCAGCTGCCAAGCCCCGACTTCAGCGAATACTTCGCATTCCTCCACTCCCTGCCGCAGCAGCGCCGCTTCTTCCCCACCCTGCCGATCGAGATGTCGCGCGGTTGCCTGTGGCAGGCACGCCGCCTGCGGCCCGATGATGACGGGCAACAGCGAAATGGCGCCTGCGCTTTCTGCAACCTCAACCTGCAGTGGCAGGGCTATCGCCATAAATCGGCCACCAAGGTCGCCACCGAAATCGAGGACCTTGCCCGGCGTCACCGGGTGCTGTCCTTTGCCTTCATGGATAACCTCCTGCCGCCCCGAGAAGGTGCCGATCTGATGCGCCGTCTTGACGAAGGCGACCGCGAGCTGCGGCTGTTTGCGGAAATTCGCGCCGATACCAGCGCCGCCAGGTTGCACGAGATGCACCGCGCCGGGGTGCGCAGCCTGCAGGTGGGCATCGAGGCGCTCAGCGGGGGGCTGTTGAAAAAGCTGGGCAAGGGCACCAGCGTCATGGCCAATGTGGAGATGATGCGGCACTGCGAGGCCCTGGCCCTGCCCCACGGCGGCAACCTGCTGCTGGGCTTTCCCGGCAGCGACGAGGACGACGTCAGGGAGACCCTGGCCACCATGAAGCGGGTCTCGATGCTTCGCCCGCTTGCGCCGGTGCACTTCTGGCTGGGTCTGCACAGCCCGGTCCACGCCAACCCGGCCGCCTACGGCATAGTCCCCTGTGGCAACCATCGCCACTGGCGCACCCTGCTGGGTGAACGCCTGGGATCTCAGCTGCGCCTGCTGGTGCAGGGCTACCGGGGGCAGCAGGGACGGCAGCGCCGCCTGTGGGCCCCGGTGGTCGCCAGGACGAGAGCCTGGCAACGTTCCTACCATGCCTTGGCCCTGCCAGGGCGGAACAGTCCGCCAATCCTCGGTTATCACGATGGCGGCGACTTTCTCCTGCTCAACGAGCGACGAGAGGGGGGGACAACTCTGCGGCACCGCCTCGTCGCCTCATCGCGGGATATCTACCTCTTCTGCCGCACCAGCCGCTCGCGTCGCCAGCTGCAGCAGGCGTTCGCCGACATCGACGCCGCCCATCTCGACACGTTCCTCCTCATGATGGCCGACAAGGGCCTGATGTTCAGCGCGGAGGGACGTTACCTCAGCCTGGCCGTGCCCATGGAGCCGGGGATCGAGCGGCTCGACGGGCACGGTCTCACGCGGGGGCGGTGAACGCCAGAACCCACATGGCCAGACTTGCGGCACACCTCAGGTGAGGAGAGCCTGGGCGGGCAGCGACATGTGCCGCATCACCGCCTCTTGCTGGGGTGGGATGGGGTGGGTCTTCTCGTAAAAGTCGACGCCGCTCAGCTCATCGACGAGGATCAGAGCCGAAGAACGCGTGCCATAGGTCTCGCCGGAGATGAAGATCGAGGAGAGCAACCGCTCCCAGTCCGGCCCGACGCCAGTGTCGGGAAGGAGCCCGGCCTCTGGCTGCAGGCGGTCGCCAAGGGCGGCAAAGACGCCCTCGACATTGGGGCGATCGACGAGATGGGGCCGCAGCAACTCCTTGCCGCGGATCACCTTGGGCCAGGGGCTGTCGAGAAGGTGGTTGGAGAGGCCATAGAAGCCCGGCTCAAGGCGACGATACCCCGGCTGGCGGCTGCTGAAGGAGAACAACCCCTGGCCGTCGCCGACAACGAGGTTGAAGCCGTTATATCCCGCGGCCTTCATGGAGAGTTGGCGTAGATAGTCCTCGGCCCTGGCCGAACCGAGGAGATAATCGAGGACAATGGCGCCGCGTGACGGGGCGTCGGCCCGGTTGGATGCCGGATGACGGTAGTTGGTGAGAGCCGCAAAACGCCGGTCGGGCCCTATGCCAAGCCAGGTACCGCCCCCCTGCAGGTCACGGCCGCCGAGAATGCTTCGTCCCTCGTCGAGGAAGCCGAGCGGCGCGGTTGGGCGGCGGTAGAACTCGTCGCGGTTGGCGGCCAGCGCCAGCGGGTAGCCGGGGGTCAGCTTATAGGAGACGAAGAGCAGGCACATGGGCGTCGCTGCTCAATGAGGCCGCGGCCAGACGACCCCCTGCTCCCGTTCGACATGATAGCAGAAGATCGGCCACTCGAATTCCCGATGGCTCACCGGGCATTTCAGTGTCACGGTATTCTCCGAGACGGCGATTACCAGCCAGTCGCCGCCGCGACGCGAGCCATCGATACGGATCTTTTCGCCAACGGTAAACACATATGGTCTGAATACGGTGACATCGCTGTTCATCTCTCCTCCCCGGCGCCAGGCCCGGTGCCCCGTGCCCGGCCGCTCTTCTCGTGGTGCGGGCCATCCGGCCCACCCTGATGCGGACGCCCGCCATGGCAAGGCAGGTTTCCCCGCGCGTCCACTTGCATTCTCCCGAAAATAGGCTACCTTTTCGAGAGGCAGCCCGCTGCCTACCAACGCACCCTCTTCGCTTCACAGGAGCCTTTGTCAATGACCGCCGAAACCGCCTCCGCCGCCGTAGCTATCATTCGCTGTACCGCCGACAGCGAGGACAGCTACCTCATTCTGCGGCGGGCGGCCCACCCCAACGACCCCTGGTCAGGCCATTATTCCTTTCCAGGCGGACGCCGCGACAGCGACGATGCCGATCTGTTGTCGACCTGTATCCGCGAGACCGCGGAGGAGACCGGCATCGTCCTCTCGTCGGATCAACTGCTGCGGCAGTTGGACAAAACACCTGCCGGACAGCGCTCCAAGCTCCTCCTCTGGGTGCAGCCCTTTCTCTTCACCATCAATGACAGGCCGCGGCTGCGCCTCGACCCCCGCGAAATTCAGGGAGCCCTGTGGCTCGACGCCGGCCGGTTTTGCGACCCGGACCGCCACTGCCGGGCGGAGATGCTGCCCGGCCAGTTCTTTCCGGCATTTCCCCTGCAGGAGTACTACCTCTGGGGCTTCACCTACAGGCTGCTGTGCACCATTTTGGGCATTGAACAGAGCAGCCCTTACCCCTCAGCGATCACCAAGGACCCCTCATGACCATCCACAAGAATGTACTCGGCGCCCCGCTGGAGATGTGCAGCATTGAGCCGATGACCGGCTTTACCCGCGAGGGCACCTGCAGGGTCACTGCGGACGATATCGGCGTCCACGGGGTCTGCGTGCAGGTGACCGACGAATTTCTCGAGTTTTCCAAAGCCCGCGGCAACGATCTCTCCACCCCCGCGCCACTTTCCGGCTTCCCCGGCCTCCAGGCCGGAGACCGCTGGTGCCTGTGCGCGTCACGCTGGCGGGAGGCGCTGGAGTACGGAGTCGCCCCTCTTGTCAACCTGGCGGCGACCCATGAGGCCACCCTCGATTTCGTCTCCCTCGAGGATCTCCTCGCCTACTCCATTGACAACGGGCATAGCTGAAAACCGAACGAGAATACGGGGCAGCCCAAGCCACCCCGCTGCGAGGCCGGCCGTTCATCGCTCATCGATACAGCGGCACGGCCCGGCGGCAACGGAGGCTGACCCTGGGTCGCTCACTCCACGACCATCGCCTTGGCCACCGCTCGACGCACTTCCTCTCCCGCCACCCGGCCGAGCAGTTCCAGCGCAAAATCGACGGAGACCCCGGCCCCCCTGGCAGTAACGCAGTTGCCATCGCAAACCACCCGCTCGCCGCTGGAGGATTGGTCGGCAAGGTGGCCGACAAAGCCGGGATGGCAGGTGGCCTTCTTTCCGGCCAACAGGCCCTGCCGCTCGAGCACCAAGGCGGGTGCGGCACAAATCGCCCCGTAGAGCCTGCCGTCACGCCGCTGTCTGTCGAGCAACGCGGCAAGCACTTCTGACTGCTGCAGATTTTCCGCTCCGGGAATCCCCCCCGGCAAGACGATGAGGTCATAGGTGCGCTCGACGCACTGCGCCAGCAGCAGGTCGGCGGTGACTCGTACCCGATGCGAGGAGGTCACCTGCAGGCTGTCGCCGACGGCAGCCATGTCCACAGTAATCCCGGCACGACGAAAAACATCCACCACCGCCAGGGCCTCGATGGTCTCAAAGCCCTCGGCAAGTGGCACGAGAATACGTTTTTCCATATGCGCTCCTTCGTTTTGGTTCCACGGCGCTGTTGCGCCTCAATCCCACGCCCTTCCTTTTTATGATAGAAAGCAGGGGCACTCTTGCCTAGGTCTTTATTTGCATCAAAAGGAAAATTCATGCGCAGGAGGCTGATACCTTGTCGCCTGCGGCAAGCGGCCTTATCAAAGAGCAATACCCCTCTCCTCGGGGGCAACAGGGATCTCGCCCCCAGGAAAAGCCAGGGTGGGGATAGCCAAAGGAAAACGAGGCGGCAAGAACCGGGTGGCGCTTGAGTGCGCTCGCAAGAGGTGCACTGTTACAGCGCCCCCATGACCGGCAGATATCCAGCGGGCAGGCCGCGCCCCATCGCCCAACCAACCAGGGTCAACCGACGAATAGCTTTCTCGAGGACCTCCATGAAGCACACCATCACCCTTCTTGCCGAAGACTGGCGCTGCCGCGAGGAGTTTCTCGCCGGTCTCGACCTGCCCCTCTACTCCATGGGCGACTTCACCGTGCTGGGCATCGTCGTCGACGATATGACCGCCGCCTGTCACACCCTGCGCCACAGGGGCTATATGGTTCTTGACAAACGCGGTGCGGCCGATATTCTCTTCGACGTTCCGCAGCAACTGTCGCATGTCCTCGACGTGCTGCGCCAGGCCACCATCAACGCCGAGCTGCGAGATATCGCCGAGACGCTCTACCAGGGCTGATGAACGGCAGGGCCGCCCGTGGGGCGGCAAGCAGAGCCTGTCCGCCTCTGACTGACGCCGGCTGGCGAGAGTGTGAGCACCTCTTCAGGAGACCACCACCTCACTGCCTGGCACAAGACCGCATTCTCAACCGGGAACAACCGATGACAGCCACCGCCCAAGACCTCCTCAAAAAGATCAACTATATCGAAGCGGATGTGGAGATCCACAAGCAGATCCTCTTCTCCATCCCCTCGGCGGATAAGACCGCCATCGAGGACACCATCCGCCTCATTGCCGTCAAAAAGAAGGAAATCGAGGAACTGCGCGAGGAGATCAGGGCCGTCGACCCCGAAGAATACCGGCGCATCGTGGAATTTGAGGAAGTGATACGCGAATTCAAGGCCCTCGCCGCCACCAGGAACTTCACCAGCATTGTCGGCAAGAACGTTGACGAGCCCTGCACCTTGCGGCTCAAGGACGCCCCACCGCTCCCTTGCCTCGTCAAGGCCAGCGACAGCAGCGGGGCGTGGACGGTGATCACCCTCGACGGGCGGCTCTGCTCGTTTGCCGCTGCGGCGGTTGACGAACAACCACCGCCCACAGCCTAGCCACCCGCACCGAGATGATTAGACGAAGTCGGGGGCAATCAGCCTGATCATGGCGTAACCTCCCTGGATATTGCGGGTCTTCATGCGACCTTGCGCGGCGAGAAAGACCTGGGCCTCGTACGAGCGCGGCCCGGTATCGCAGAGGAGAAAAAGCTCCTCCTCGGGATCAATCTCCTCCACCCGCCGACGCAGCTGATCCTGCGGGATATTGAGCCAGCGCTCCCCATACCTGGCAATGAACGGGGTGGCTTCCTTCTCGCCGCGCACATCGAGCACGCGCATCGTCTTATGGCGGAATTCATAGAGAAAATCTGCGGCATCCACCGGTCTGCTGACCCCAGCGAGGATATTGTCGAGGGCATTACCGGCATTGTTGACCACGTCCATGGCCGAGGCGAAGGGCGGGGCGTAGCCGATCTCCAGCGAGCAGATCTCGTCGACGTCGACGCCATGGCGCAGCAGCACCGCCACCGTGTCGACCCGCGCCTTGACGGCGTCGCCGTTCTTGCCAGCCGCCTCGATGCCAAGAATCTTGCGTGACTTGCGATCGGCGAGGAGCGAGATATAGATGAGCTCCGAACTGGGGTAGAAATGGGCGTGATCGGCCTGGGAGACCACCGCATAAACCGGGTCGTAACCCGTCTCTCTGGCCTGGCGGAAGGTCAAGCCGGCCTTGCCGATGCCGAAGTCGAAGAGTTTGAGGCAGAAAGTACCGACAGTGCCGCGGAAGTGGCTCTGCCCGCCGTTGATGTTGGTGGCGATGATGCGCCCCTGGCGATTGGCCAGGGATCCCAGAGCCATGGGGATATTCTCGCCGCTGATGAGGTTACGCACCTCGACGCAGTCCCCGCCGGCGTAAATATGCGGATCACTGGTGCGCAGGCGCCGATCGACACTGATGCCGCCATAGGTGCCGATGGCCAGGCCGGCCTCCCTGGCCAGGGAGGTATTGGCGCGTACCCCGGCGGCGAGGACGACGACATCGACCTCGAGGTTCCCCGCCGATGTCCGCACCAGCAGTTTGCCGTTCCCCTCGTTCTCCGCCACCTCCAGCACCTTGGTCTCGAGGAGCAGTTCTACCCCGTGGCGTGTCAACTCTGACGCGGCGAGGCGTGCGATGCACTTGCCGAGCAGAGTCGGCAGCACCTGGTCCTCCATCTCCACCAAAGTGGTGGAGATACCCCACAGATCGGTCAACGCCTCGGATATCTCAAGGCCGATGGCCCCGGCCCCGATAACCACCGCCTTGGCAATCTTGCCGGCCGCCATCTGCGTTTTGAGTCGTTCCGCGTCATGGAGATCGGAGACAGTCAGAACCCTGGGGTGATCGGCGCCAGGAAAAGGCGGGCGAACAGCGCGGGCGCCGGTGGCCAGCACCAGCTTGTCGTAGGACAGAGACTCCTCCTCGCCACTGTCGAGATGCCGCACCAGCACCTTTCGCTCGCGCCGGTCGATGGCCAGCGCCTCAGTGCGGGTCATCACCGTCACCCCTTTGTTGTTTTTGAAAAAGGCGGCGTCGCGCAGGGTATGCGAGGTCGTCTTGCACAGATCTTCGATGTCGTTGACGTCGCCGCCCACATAATAGGGAATGCCGCAACCGCCGTAGGAAATTCTGTCATCCCGATCAATGAGGGTAATTTCCGCCTCGGCGTCCAGCCTGCGCAGGCGGCAGGCCACTTTCGGTCCGAGGGCCACCGCCCCGATGATCACCACCTTCTTCGCCATTGTCGTGCTCCTTGTATGTCGTGCTCCCATCTCGCCGGCACGTGGTCGTACCGTAAACAGCGGTATTGTAGTTGATTATACAAAAGAAACAATGTCACAATGTGAGCAATTGCACACATTGACCAGCAAGAAACGAAGATGCCCAGGCACGAAACTGCCCTCATCACCAGGAGGAATCCTTCAATCTCGCTCCCCGTAAGGAGGCGGCTGGCCACCCCTAGCACCATGGCACCGAGTTTCCTGTCCTGCCGCTTCTTGTGCCGCGCCCCCCCCGACCCTCGCCGCCTTGGCGGTGATATTTCCCTTGCCAGAAGGGGGCCCGGTTTGCGATAGTGCCCAAAACCCCATTATTACGGAGGTACTCCCCTGATGAAGACCCATATCGACTTCCTGGGCCTGACCGACTTGCTGCACAACGCCGCCAGCCAGGGGCGCCACTACCTCTTCGAGTACGAGGTCTACCACTTCATCCGCCTCATCGGCGGCGAGACGCCGCCGCAGTACCTGCTGCTGCCGAAAAACGAGCGCTTCGACCCAGGCAGCCTCCATGAGCTGCCGGGCAGGAAAGTCGTCGTCAAGGTGATTTCGCCCTATATCATGCACAAGAGCGATGTCGGCGGCGTCGCCATCTGCGGCAAGAATGGCGACGAGGTGCTGTCGACGGTCAGAGGCATGACCTGCGACATCCCGGCGCGCTTTGCCGACCTCATCCTCCGCGGCGAGGCCGTGGCCCCGGCCCCCTACCGCAATCTGCCCCGGCCGCAGTTGGAAGAAAGGATCGCCGCCGATATAGAAGGCTTCATTCTCTGTCAGTACATGCCCCCCGATTCCCTGGAGTTCGGCAACGAGTTGCTGGTCAGCCTGCGCAATACCCGCGAGTTCGGCATCATCCTCAGTGCCGGGCTGGGCGGCCGCGACACCGAGCTCTTCGCCGCCCGCTTCCGCAAGGGCCAGGCAGTGGTCGCCGCCGCGACGGAGCTGGTCGATGGCGAACGTTTCTTCAACCTCTTCCGCAACACCATCTCCTATAAGAAGTTGGCCGGCCTGACCCGCAGCCGCAAACGAATCGTCACCGACGCCCAGCTGCTCGAGTGCTTCTCGGCCCTGATCGAGACGGCGCGCCACTTTTCCCCCACCAACGGAGCCAGCCCCTACGTCATCGAGGAACTCGAAGTCAACCCCTTCGCCTTCAGCAACTATCTGATGATGCCCCTCGACGGACTGTGCCGTTTCTCCACCGGCAAAAGTTTGCCAATTCACCGCCCGGTAGAACAGATCGACAAGCTCCTCCACCCGTCCAGCATCGGCATCGTCGGCGTCTCAGCCCGCAAGAAAAATATCGGCAGGATTATCTGCGACAATATCCTCGCCGCCGGCTTCGCCAGGGACCGGTTGACCGTCGTCCACCCCCGGGAAAGAGATATCGACGGCCTGGCCACCGTGCCTACGCTGGCCGCCATCGCCACACCGCTCGACCTCCTCGTCGTCGCCGTCGAGGCCGGCGCCATCCCCGAACTCATCGACACCGTTCTCTCCGGGAACCTTGCCGCCGGCGTGCTTCTCGTCTCCGGCGGGCTCGAAGAGCAGGAGGGGCACGCCCACCTGGCTGCCACCCTCAAAGAGAAAATCGCCGCGACGCGCGCCAGCGGCGACAAAGCCCCGGTTTTTCTCGGCGCCAACAGCCTCGGTATCCTTTCCCACCCCGGGCGCTACGACGCCATGTTCATCCCCGAGGACAAGCTGCCGAAAAACCGTGGCCAGCACCAGCGCACCCTGGCCCTGGTCAGCCAGAGCGGCGCCTATATGATCACCCGCATGAGCAAGCTGTCCTTTCTCGACCCGGCCTATGCCATCTCCATCGGTAACCAGATGGACCTGTGCGCTTCGGACTTCCTCGACTTCCTCAACGGGCGCGCCGAGCTCAGGACGCTGGCCTTCTATATGGAGGGCTTCGCCGACTTCGACGGCCTGGCCTTTGCCGAGGCGGTGCGCCACGCCGTGCCCCTGGGCAAAGAGGTCATCTTCTACAAGGCGGGACGCACCCCCGAGGGCAAAAATGCCCTCTCCGGCCATACCGCCTCCATCGCCGGCGACTATATGGTCTGCGAATCCTGCATCGGCCAAGCCGGAGCCATGGTCGCCGAGACCTTCAGCGTCTTTGAAGGGCTGTTGCGCCTCTCCTCCACTTTGCACTACAAAACTGTCAACGGCAACCGCCTGGCGGCGATCAGCAACGCCGGCTACGAGGCGGTGGGCATCGCCGACAACCTGCTCGGCGACGACTACCGCCTGGAGATCGCTGCCCTTTCCGCCGACACCACGGCAAGGCTGCAGGCCATTCTCGCCGCCTCCGGCCTCGACCGCCTCACCAGTGCCGCCAACCCGCTGGACATCACCCCGATGGCCGCCGCCGAAGTCTATGTCGAGGCCATCGCCGCCCTGCTCGACGACGGGGCCAGTGATGTGGTCATCGCCGCCATCGTCCCTTTGAGTCCGAGCCTGCACACTCTGCCTACAGAGATCGCCTGTGAGGAACGATTGAGCCCGGAACAGTCGCTGGTGGGCCGCATCGCCCGCCTCGGCCTCTCCTCCAGAAAACCCCTGGTGATGGTGGTCGACAGCGGGTCCCTCTACGACCCCCTGGCCGACGGTTTCCAGAGTCACGGTCTGCCGGTCTTCCGATCAGCTGACCTGGCAGTGGCCGTCCTCGGCAAGTATATCGGCAACCGCCTGCAGTTTCGTCCCACTGGGGCACCCACCCCGCCCCTTACCAGATAGCCCGGTGGTGACAGTTCCTCCAGGGACGGGAACTTCGCCATTGGCCGCTCTTTTCCAGCAGTCGGCAGTTTTCCCCCAGCTATCACTGCGCAGGACTTTCCTGCTGGCAGATTGCTGCCGTGACGCCCTATCGTCCAATTGTCACACGCACAACAAGCACAACAGTGCTACCAAGAGCTGTCCATGGCCAGCTCCCGCAGCCGCCACCGCTCCAGTCATGAATACTTCCTATTGCCTGGTATTGATCGGGATTTTCAATTTCGCCAAATCGAAAAGCGATTGATAAAGGCCACCCTTTATGGTACGAATTTCGTGTTATCGAGCAGCCGTTGCTAAAACGGTTTTCTGAGGAGAAAGGGAGGAAGTTAGGAATTAAGAACTTTCCCCGCCAATATCCGGAAAAGTTCTCTGCTGTTTCCTTTTCCACCGATTCCTGCGCCGTCTTCTCGGCGGCGCAGTCACCGCGCACACTCTACCGAAGGACATGTAGGTTCTTAACTGGCTCGTCTTGAGCCGCAAATTCACAAAGGAGTGGACCATGGCATTAGATCCGACCAAACATGCGGACTGGGAAATTGCACAAGATGCAGAAAAGACGATGTTGACCATCTACGAGATCGGCGAACGACTCGGGTTGACCAAGGAAGAGCTGCTGCCCCAGGGCCATTACATTGCCAAGATCGATTTCCGCAAAGTCCTCGAGCGCCTCAAGGACAAGCCAAACGGCAAGTACATCGACGTCACCGCCATCACCCCGACCCCACTCGGCGAAGGCAAGTCCACCTCCAGCATGGGCCTCGTCCAGGGCCTCGGCAAACTCGGCAAGAAGGTCAGCGCCGCCATCCGCCAGCCCTCCGGCGGGCCGACCATGAACATCAAGGGTTCGGCGGCCGGCGGCGGCCTCGCCCAGTGCATCCCGCTGACTCCGTTCTCCCTCGGCTTCACCGGCGACATCAACGCCATCATGAACGCCCACAACCTGGCGATGGTCGCCCTCACCTCGCGCCTCCAGCATGAGCGCAACTATAACGACGAGCAGCTTGAGCGGCTCTCCGGCATGAAGCGCCTCGACATCGACCCGACCAACATCGAGATGGGCTGGGTCATGGACTTCTGCTGCCAGGCGCTGCGCAACATCATCATCGGCATCGACGGCGTCAACGGCAAGTCGGACGGCTTCATGATGAAGTCGAAGTTCGGCATCGCCGTGTCCTCCGAGGTCATGGCCATCCTCTCCCTGGCCACCGATCTCAAGGATATGCGTGAGCGCATGGGCAAGATCGTCGTCGCCTACTCGAAAACCGGCAAACCGATCACCACCGAAGACCTGCAGGTCGCCGGGGCGATGACCGCCTGGATGGTCGAAGCCCTCAACCCCTCGCTGATGCAGACCCTGGAAGGCCAGCCGGTCATCGTCCATGCCGGCCCCTTCGCCAATATCGCCATCGGCCAGAGCTCGATCATCGCCGACCGCATCGGCCTGAAACTCTCCGACTACCACGTCACCGAGTCCGGCTTCGGCGCCGATATCGGCTTCGAGAAGTTCTGGAACCTCAAGTGCCGCTACTCCGGCCTCAAGCCGGATTGTGCCGTCGTCGTCGCCACTATCCGCGCCCTCAAGTGCCATGGCGGTGCCCCGGTACCGGTTCCCGGCAAGGCGATGCCCAAGGAATACAAGGAGGAGAACGTTGAGTGGGTGGCCAAAGGCTGCGCCAACCTCATTCATCATATCCGCAACGTGCGCAAAGCCGGCATCGCCCCGGTGGTGTGCATCAACGCCTTCTACACCGACACCGACGCCGAGATCGCCAAGGTTCGCGAGCTGTGCGAGGCTGAAGGGGCCCGCGTCGCCCTGTCCCGTCACTGGGAAAAAGGTGGCGAAGGCGCCATCGAGTTCGCCAAGACGGTCGTCGAGGCCTGCGAAGACAAGACCGATTTCAAATTCCTCTACGAACTCGACATGCCGATCAAGCAGCGCATCGAGCTCATCGCCAAGGAAGTGTACGGTGCCGATGGCGTCGACTACTCTCCCGCCGCCAACAAGTCCATCGACCGTCTGCAGGCCGATCCGGAACTGGCGAAAATGGGCATCTGCATGGTCAAGACCCACCTCTCGCTGTCCGACAATCCGGCCCTCAAGGGTGTGCCCAAGGGCTGGCGTCTGACCATCCGCGAGGTCCTCACCTACGGCGGCGCGGGCTTCATCGTCCCCGTGGCCGGTGCCATCAGCCTCATGCCCGGCACCAGCTCCAACCCGGCTTTCAAGCGGGTTGACGTCAATGTCGAGACCGGCAAGGTCGAAGGTGTCTTCTAAGCCCTTCGCCTGACGACACATCCCGGCGGCGCGGCGCATCTGCCGCGCCGCCGATGTCCTCCGCCCCACCCAAAACAAGGAGTTCGCACACCATGACTGCGGAAATCATCAGCGGCACCAAGATACGGGAAGAGATCCTCGCCGAAATCAAGCAGGAAGTCGATGCGATGAAGGCCAAGACCGGCAAGGTCCCCGGCCTGGTAACCATCCTCGTCGGCAAGAATCCGGCGTCGATCAGCTATGTCACCCTCAAGGTCAAGACCGCCCTCGGCGTGGGTTTCAACGAGATCCAGGACGATCAGCCGGAGACCATCACCGAGGCGGAACTGCTCGCCTTGATCGAGAAATACAACAACGACCCGAGCATCCACGGCATCCTCGTCCAGCTGCCGCTGCCCAAGCATATCGACGACAAGAAGGTCCTCAACGCCATCAATCCCGACAAGGACGTCGACGCGTTCCATCCGGTCAACGTCGGCCGCCTGATGATCGGCGGAGACGAGGTGCGCTTCCTGCCCTGCACCCCGGCCGGCATCCAGGAGCTCATCGTCCGCTCCGGCACCGAGACCTCCGGCGCCGAGGTGGTGGTGGTCGGCCGCTCCAACATCGTCGGCAAGCCCATCGCCATGATGATGGCCCAGAAAGGTAAAGGCGCCAACTCCACGGTGACCATCGTCCATACCCGCACCAAGGATCTCGCCTCCCACTGCCGCCGCGCCGACATCCTCATCGTCGCCGCCGGAGTGCCGGATCTGGTCAAACCTGAGTGGATCAAGCCCGGCGCCACCGTCATCGACGTCGGTGTCAACCGTGTCGGCATGAACGAGAAGACCGGCAAGGCCATCCTCAAGGGTGACGTTGATTTCGACAAAGCCAAGGAGATCGCCGGCAAGATCACCCCGGTGCCGGGTGGCGTCGGCCCGATGACCATCACCATGCTGATGAAAAACACCCTCAATTCCGCCAAGAAGGCCTACGGCCTCGCCTAAAAAGACGTCCTCCTGCGGGGCGGCAACCATCGGCATCAGAGAGCCGGTCTCCCCCAGGAGGATGACCGGCACACGACCCCGCGGCGACATCTTAAAATAACGAGGCGGTGGAATCGTTACCCGATTCCACCGCCTCGTTGTCTTTTGCATCGCCGGGAAACGGCACCCGCGCTTAGACCTCAGTGATGATGGTGGTCGCCTCCACCGTGATGATGATGATGGTGGTCGCTGCCATGATGGTGGTCATGATCGGCCCCGCCCAACTCGTGCAAGGCCTCGTGAAGTTGCCCGTTGACCTCAGTCATCAGGGCCACGGTGCGTTCGAGACGGCTGGCAATGTTCTGCTGGCCTTCATGGCTCATGACGCCACGCCACTTCTCGAACTCGTCCATATGCCCCTTGTTATGCTCCATCCAGTGCTGCAACATGATCCGCAACTTATCAACATTGTTCATTGTTTCTCCCAGAAAAACAGCCAGCGTTTCCGACCCTCTCAGGTCTTGTTATAGAGATAGACTTTGCCTGAGGCAAAATCGATACGGCGAATCGCCGTTTTCGGCCAGGCATTGGTTCCCTCGAAGAGAGTCGTAATGTTCAAGCCGTCCTCATTAACCTCGATCCTGGTGACATTCTCCAGCAGCAATTCCTCGCCGCCATCCTTTTCCATCAACGCACTGGTCTGACACATACCACCATTTCCTTACATAGTACAGAAAGAATCATTGTATTACCGGTCGCGGATACAGACCGGCGCGCTCGACAATCTCCGGAACCTTCTCCTCCCACTCGATGGCCATGATATGGAACCCGGCCAGTCCCTTTACTTCCTTGAGACGCTGGATGGCCTCGACGGCGATAGTCAACCCCTCTTCCGCCTGCTTGTCCTTGGGCACCCCGCTCAAGCGCTTGACCAGTTCATCGGGGACATCCATGCCCGGCACCGCCCGCGCCATATACTTGGCCATACCCACCGAACGCATCGGGGTGATCCCGGCCATGATGAATACCTGTTCGTGAAGGCCACGCTCAACCACACCCTTCATCCACAGTTCGAACTTGTCAAGGTTGTACACGCACTGGGTCTGAATGAATTCGGCACCGCAGGCGACTTTCTTGGCCAGCCGTGGCACACGGATCTTGAAGGGGTCGGCAAATGGGTTGGCGGCGGCGCCAACAAAGAGGTTTGGCGGCGCCTTGATCTCATCGCCACTCAAGAAACGGCCCTCGTCGCGCATATGGCGAACGGTCTGGATGAGTTGCATGGAGTCGAGATCGAAGACGTTCTGTGCCTTGGGGTGGTCGCCGAAACTCTGATGGTCACCGGACAGGCACAGGACATTGTTGATGCCGAAGGAGGCGGCACCAAGGATATCGGCCTGAAGGGCAATACGATTGCGATCGCGACAGACCATCTGCAGTACCGGCTCGAGCCCCTGCAGCTTGAGGTGGATACAGGCGGCGAGACTGCACAGCCTGGTCACCGACGTCTGATTGTCGGTGATATTGATGGCGTCAACATGGTTCTTAATGATGTTACCCTTGGCGAGGATATGGGACGGGTCGCTGGACCGGGGAGGCCCACACTCGCTGGTCACCGCCATCACGCCACTCCTCAACACCTTTTCCAGTTTGCTGCCGGTCTTCGTCTCCGCCATTAGAAGCCCTCCAGTTTAAAGGACCGCGGCCCGCCGGCGCGGTCTTTCGACCAGTCCTTGATGGGGGTGATCTTCTCGTAATCGTCCAGTTTGCCCAACGCCTCGAGTCGGTCGACAACCAGTTGCCAGGCGCAGTCGAGTTCTTTGGAGAGCTCGCACTTGCCTTTCGAAGAGCCGCCGCAGGGGCCGTTGAAGAGCCTCTTGCAACAGCGCGTCACCGGACACACCCCACCGGTGAGGCCGAGGATGCAGTCGCCGCAGGCCTGGCATTTCTCAGTGAAGTGCCAGTCAGTCTTGACATCACCGAGGAAGGTGGTGTTCAAGGCCGGATACACCGGCGTACGGGCGTATTTTTCGGCGACGAACTGCACGCCTATGCCACACGCCATGCTGAGCACCGCCTCGGATCCTTCGAGCAGTTCATGGGCCGACTCGAAGAAGGGGTGCTCACACTGTCGTTCGATGCCACCGTGGGCGATATCCATCTCCACACCCTCCTGAACGGCGCGCATGCGCAAGAGCGAGGCGAGAATCTCTGCCTCCTTGTTGCCTCCCTGATGACAGACGGCCACGCAGGTATTGCAGCCGAACACGGTGAGCCGCCGGTGAACCCTGACCATCGCCCAGATTTCGTCAAACGGTTTTTGCTGTCCAACTATCATAGCCTCTTCCCTCCTCAATCAGTACAACCATCGTTACGTTCAGGGGTCTCAAGCGGCCTGCCGATGCGTCTCCGTCGGTGTCGTGCTCTTGTGCAGCGCGAACCAGATGGGTGAAGGCCCGAGCGCTGTGATGCGTGCCGTGAATTCCGTGCAGATTTCCGCCCAGCGTGGTCCCTGGGCGGCGGAGAGATTGTAAAACTCGAGCCGGGCGGGGTCGATGCCAAGCATGGCAAGCATGCCGCGCACTTTCTGCACCCTCTTGACAGCGTTGAAATTTCCTTCCAGGAAATGGCATTGGCCCTCGAGTCAGCCAGCGACGAAGACTCCGTCGATGCCACGCTCGAAGGCGCGGAGAAGGTAGATATGGTCGAGCTTGCCGGTGCACGGCAGCCGCACCACCTTGACGTTACTGGGATAGGAGAGGCGCATCACCCCGGCCAGATCGGCAGCGGCAAAGGCGCAGTAGTGGCAGGCGAAGGCGATGATATTGGCCTTCCACCCGGCAGGAACCTCCTGCAATTTTTCCGGGCTCTTGGGTCCTTCACTGTTGGCGGCGTCGTTTCCCATCATCGGTTCCCTTTTCGGTTTATTTACCAGGATGACTCCCTTCCCCACACCTCCGTCCCTCTTCGAGCGGCGCTGCCGTCTCAGGCCATGACAGTCACCGAATCGATCATCGCCAGCAGCTGATCGTCACGGAAGTAGTTGACCTGATAGGCCTTGGCCGGACACACCCCGGCGCAGATGCCGCAGCCGGTGCACTTGACTTCGTTATGGCTGACACGGCCATCGCTGTCGATGAAGGGCGCTCCGAAGGGGCATTTTTTAACGCAGGCCAGACACGACATACAGATGGCGCGGTTGTGCTTGGAGATGACCCCGGAAACGGTAAGGCTGTCGTGGGAGAGCAGGGCGCCGGCCCGACCCGCCGCCGCCAGAGCCTGGCCGATAGTCTCCTCGAGGTTTTTGGGGGCATGGGCCAGCCCGGCGAGGAAGAGCCCCTCGCTGGGGAAGTCCACCGGCCGCAGCTTGACATGGGCCTCGAGCAGGAAGCCGTCGAGATTGCAGGTCAGCTTCAGCTTCTTGGCAAGCTCCTCGCCATCTGGTCGCGCCCTCAAGCCGGTGGAAAGCACCAGCCAGTCGGCATCGACACGCATCTCCCGCCCAAGCACTGCCGAGGGGAAGGACACACTCACCTTGTCGCCAAGGGGCTCCACGCGCGGCTTGTTTTCGGGGGTATAGAGGAAGAACAGCACCCCGAGGTCACGGGCCCGACGATAATAGTCCTCCTTGAGGCCGTAGGCGCGCATGTCGCGGTAGAGCACCACCACCGTCGCCTGCGGCGCCCGTTCCTTGATGGCGATGGCGTTTTTCAGGGCGTCCTGGCAGCAGATACGCGAGCAGTAGTTGTTCGGCTCCTCCCGCGAGCCGACGCACTGCACCATGACATAGGTTCCGTCGTTCCGCGGCCCCTCCGCAGCGAGCAGGTTTTCGAGCTGCCGCTGGGTGATCACCTGAGGCGAATCCCCATAGCCATACTCCACCGGCTGGTACTCGACGCCACCGGTGGCGACAAGAATGGCGCCATGCCGCACCTCCTGACCACTGGTCAGGGTGGTGACGAAATTGCCGACGAAGCCATCGATCTTGTCGATGGCTGTACCCAGGTGCACGGTAATGCGCGGGTTCTGCAGGACCCTGGCGATGGTGGCGGCGAGAAATGCGGCGACATCATCGCCTTCGAGGTTGCGCCGCACCTTGGTCAGCAGCCCGCCCAGGGTTTCGGCAGCCTCCACCAGATGCACGCCGTAGCCCTGTTCCACCAGGGACAGTGCCGCAGTCATCCCGGCGATGCCACCTCCGAGGACCAGGGCATTGCGGTCAACGCCAACCGAAGCGGAGGTCACCGGCAAGAGGCGCCTCGTCTTGGCCACGGTCATATTGACGATTTCCGTCGCCTTGCGGGTGGCGTTGTCGTTGTCATGCATATGACACCAGGAGCACTGCTCGCGGATATCGGCCAACTCGAAGAGGAAGCGGTTGAGGCCAACTTCGCGGATGGTGTCCTGGAACAGCGGCGCATGGGTGCGCGGGGTGCAGGAGGCGACGACGACGCGGTTGAGATTTTTTTCCCCCACCAGATCGCGGATCCTCTGCTGTCCATCCGGGGCACAGGCGTAGACGATGGTCTCGGCATGGACCACCCCCGGTTGGTGCGAGGCAGCTTCGGCGACCCTGGCGACATCGACGGTACCGGCGATATTGGTGCCGCAGTGGCAGACGATGACCCCGACCCGCGATTCTTCCGCTGAGATGTCGCGCTCTTCGGGGAGCACGACCTTGGTCACCTCGGTGCCACGCCGGTCGCCGAGCAGGCCCATCACCTGAGCGGCGGCGCCGCTGCCCTGGATAACCGTCTCAGGAATGTCCTTCGGCCCCTGGGAGGTGCCGGCGACATAGACCCCCAGCCGCGAGGTAGCCACCGGGGCGAGTTTCGAGGTGGTGACAAAGCCGTAGGCGTCGCTGTCGATGCCCAGGATCCGCGCCATCTCGCCGGCATCGCCATGGGGCTCGAAGCCGATGGAGAGGATCAGCATGTCGAATTCCTCGCGCACCATCCGTCCGTCCTCGCCCACGGCATGGACGAGGAGGTTGCCGGTCGCCGGGTCCTCATCGACATCGGCGATCATCGCCCTTCTGTAGGCAACCCCCGCGTCTCGCTTGGCCTTGTCGATGTATTTATCGAAGTCCTTGCCGAAGGCGCGCAGCTCCATATAAAAGATGGTCGACTGCACATTCCGGTCATGCTCGTGGGCGATGATCGCCTGCTTGGCGGCGTACATGCAGCATACTGAGGAACACCAGGGGTTGGCGTTGCGGGCATTGCGCGAGCCGACGCACTGCACCCAGGCAAGACGCCGCGGATGCGCGCCGTCGGAGGGACGTGCGACCACGCCGCCACAGGGTCCAGAGGCGGAGAGGAGTCGTTCGAACTGCAGGGAGGTGACGACGTTCTTCAGTCTGCCATAGCCATATTCTTGTCGCAGTTCCGGCCGGTAGGTGCGCAGCCCCGCGGAGAGGACGACTGCGCCGACATGGATTTCCTCCTCCATGTCCAGGTCGTCGAAGCGGATCGCCTTGGCCTCGCAGACTTTTTCACACTTGCGGCAAACCTTCTTGGTGAGGTAGAGGCAGTGCTGCGCGTCGATGGCTCGGGTGTTGGGAACCGCCTGGGGAAAGAGCGCATAGATGGCCTTGCGCCGATCCAGACCCTGATTGAAGCTGTTGGGAACTTTGGTGGGGCATTCCGGCTCGCAGGCGCCGCAACCGGTGCAGCGCGCCGGGTCGACGTAGCGTGCCCTGTGCCGCACGGTGACGGTGAAATCGCCCTCGTCGCCGTCGACGCGGAGGACCCGCGTCATGGTATGAAGTTTGATGTTGGGGTGACGGCTCGCCTCGACCATGCGTGGCGAGATCATGCACATCGAGCAGTCGCCTGTGGGGAAGGTCTTGTCCAGCCTTGCCATGGTCCCGCCGATGGATGGCTCGTCCTCGACCATATGGACCAACAGCCCGCTGTTGGCGAGATCGAGGGCGGCCTGCATGCCGCCGATTCCTGATCCCACCACCAATACCGCGCCCTTTCTCCTCTTCTCTACTCCTGGGGCACTCTTCGTCACTGCGGCACCTCCATACGCTGGGCCCTGGTGCCTGTCTGTGGAGCTCGCTCGAGACAATCGCCGCGGCCACAGTACGAAGAGGCATCAAAGCGGTAGGATGAGACAAAGCGTCGCTAACGAAATCGATTTCATCGCACTATAATAGATTTAGACTAATATCATAGCTTTTTTTTATATGTAACGACACCCCACAGGTCAGGAGATCGAGAATCTCAGAAGCCATGATGGACGGCGAGTTTTTCGAGCATCCTTACAATGCCGGTAACCAGCGAGAACAATACGTCGGCCCCGAGATTGTCTCCGGCACTGTCGTCGAAATAGACATTGAGACAGGACTCCATACCCTCCTCGGCCTTGCGGTAGCAGATCATCACCGGCAGAAGCGGCAGTGGCCGCAGGACTACCGAGATGTCGGCCTGGAAATGTCGTTCGACCTCTTTGCCGTCGAACATATGGAGAACATCGTCAAAGAAATCCGGATATTTGTCGGCAAGCTGGCGTAACACCTCCTCGCCGCGACGCTGAAAGAGGGCGTATTTTTCCTTGCCTCCGGGCAGTTCGCGAAAAGAGATCCAGGAGCCGGAGAGCGCCTGACCGCGGCAGTTGAGCACATAATGCAGCACTGGAACGATGACCCAGGGCAACACGTGAAGATCGGTGACAAAGGTACCGTCCTTTCTGATGGCGAAGGGCTTACCGAGGATCTTGAGGCGCAGCAGGTCGCCGCTCGCCTCGCCACCGATGCGCGCCGCCGCCTCGTCGAAGGAGAGCGCAACCACTTCAGCCTTCATCCGTTCGAGCTCGCGCTGCAGTTCGTCAACCGACTCCTCGCCACCGGCAGCAAAAGCGGCCACCGTCTCCGGGCTGAGCCGCGGGCATTCGGCGATACCTCGCGTGCCCCTGAACACCGCCCCGGCAAAGGCCAGGCAAGTTTTTTCGCCGCAGAGGCGACAGTTGCTTTTCTCCAGAATCCTGAACACTTCCATGACATTCTTAACAGTTCCCATCACAACTCCTCCACATCCACTCGATCACTCGTCCCTGAAGAATATCTCCCTGCGGGGACCCTGCAAGCAAAGCTTGACGAAAACTCGTCAACTATAGTATCACTGCGACGTTATGTCATAAACTTTCACCGGCGAAGGATGAAAAGCGGAGTAGTTACCGCTCCCTCGCCTCGTCCAGCCACTCAACCCGCCGATACGCCATGACCCGCACCCTGCTTCTCTCGGCCAGTTCCTTGGCCTTGCTTGCCACAGCATCGCTCTCCCTCACTCCAGCCTACGCCCTGACCAGCCTGGATAACCCTTCCATCCTCGCCGCCTCGCCAAGCCCGACTGCCCCGACCGCAGACGACGGCTGGTGGTCGAGCCAGCCGAAAGAAAGCAAACTACTCTACACCAACCTCGCCGCCGCCGCCCTGATCGGCATCTGGGGCTTCATCGAGTGGGACTATGGCTCGGGGGGCTGGAACGAAGCGGATGAGGGCTGGTTCGAGCAGGACTCCAAATATGGCGGCGCCGACAAGCTCGGCCACTTCTGGTCCACATACGCCTTCGCCGACGCCTTGACCGGCCTCTACAAGAGCTGGGGCTACGATTCGGCCAAAGCCAATACATACGCAGCGCTGTCCGCCTGGGCGGTACAACTGGCCATGGAACTGGGTGACGCCACCAGCGAATCCCAGGGATTTGCCTCGGAAGACCTCATCATGAACACCCTCGGCGCGCTGACCAGCGTCGTCATGGAGCACGCTCCAGAGCTCGACCGCAAGATCGACTTCCGCGTCGAATACGTCTTCGACAGCGCCGTCAACGGCATCTTCGACGACTACTCCAACCATTACTATTCGGTGGTGCTGAAGCTCGACGGCTTCGACATGTTCCACAATAACTTCATGAAATTCGTCGAGTTCCACGCCGGCTACTACACTCGTGGCTACGGGGAGAACGACGAGGAGCACACCCGCTCGACCTACGCCGGCATCGGCTTCAACTTCTCCCGCCTGCTCATGGACAACGGCTGGGAGAAAACCGGCAAAACTCTGGAATACCTGCAGCTGCCCTATACCGTGCCAAAGGTGTCCCACGATCTTGATTAAGGGCGGCGTGAGCCAATTACGCCGTTCACCCCGTATTCGCCCGGCGACGCCATGCGACTGCGGCCCCCTACCCTTCAACTTTGCGAGGAGAACACCATGAAAGCAAGCATCACCAAGCAGTGCATGGGCGACCGTAACTGTAACAAGCTCTGTCCGGAGGTCTTCGAGTACGACGAAGAGCGGTTGCTGTCGATCGTCAAGTTCGACGAGATTCCCAAGCACCTTGAAGGGATCGTCCGCAGGGCGGCCGCCGAGTGTGGCGCCAACGCCATCATCATCGAAGAGTAGTGCGCCCATGGTCGCTTTCCGGGACAGCAAAACGGCCCACAACCTGCTCCTCTCCTACTCCGCCGAGGCCCAGGCACGCACCCGCTACAACTTCTTCGCCGATCAGGCGAGGAGCGAGGAGCTTATCGCCATCGCCCGGGTGTTCGACGACACCGCCGAGGAGGAGTACCAGCATGCCCTGCGCTTCTTCAAGTTTTTCAACGGCGGCCAGCTGACCATCTCCGGCCCTTTCCCGGCCGGAGTGATCAAAGACAGCCATGCCAATCTGCTGGCGGCAGCGGATCTCGAGCGCTTCGTTCATGACGAGATGTACGCAGTCTTCGCCAAAGTAGCGGAAGGGGAGGGCTTTGCCCGCGCCGCCGACACCTTCCACGCCATCAACGTCGCCGAAGCCCACCACGAGGTGATGTTCCGCGCCCTGGCCGAAGAACTCGCCTCGGGTCGCCTGCTGCGTCGCGAGGACGAGGTGATGTGGCGCTGCCTCAACTGTGGCTACCTGCACCGCGGCACCACCCCGCCCGATAAGTGCCCGGCCTGCGTCAAGCCGCCCGGCCACTTCGCCGTGCTCGCCAGTCTCTAAAACGACGACGGTCGGACGCTTTTCGCTCCGGCCGTGTTCATTTTCTAACCCCATTCTCCCTGTTCTAGCCCTGGCCTGTCTCCTTCGCCAGGAGCGCCAGCGCACGGTCGATAGCCCTGGCCAGTTCCCGGCTGTGAATCTTGCCGGCGAAATGCACCGGGCTTTTACCGTAAATGGGGTCCCAGCCAGCGGGGTCGGCGGAACAATAGAACTGGGTGTCGAGGCCGATCTTGCGCACCGCGTCTTCCACCGGGTGACCGATCAGCCGCTGCGCCGCCTCCCAGGTGGCCCCGCAGGGGGCACCGCGCACCACCTTGATGGCGCTGATCCTGCCGTCTTCAATAGCGACGCTGAACTCCGGGGCACCAAACCGCTCACCGTATTCACCAAGGCCGACCTGCCTTGGAAGGCCGCATCAGGTGGGCGGGATGAACAGCCCCTGGCAGTTGAGTTTCTTGCCAGAAGCGATCATCGGGATGCCGTGGCGCAGGCAAAGGGCGGCGAGATCGGCGGAAAGGTCGTTATGGCGGAGAAAATCGAGCACCAGCTGGCAGGAGAGGGTCTGCGGCAGGTAGGCCGAGGTGTCGTCGAGGACCGGCGGCAGGGTCTCGTCGATACTGTACACCTCCACCTCGAACAGTTCCCCGCCGTAGCGTTTCAAACCGGCGATTTTCTGTTCGCCACTGCCGTTTTGTTGGAACACCATGAGCTTCTGTTTCACGTCCACTTCCTCGAAATGTCAAATATCGAGCCGCACCCAGCGCGTACAGTAGCGGTGCACGGCCTCGAGCAGTTTCTTGCGGTTTTCCCCCTTGAAGACCAAGGCGACTACCCCGCCGTCGCCCTCGCGGAGGAGGATCATGCCGTCCTCGACACGCTGCGCGGCGAGACCGTCGTCGACGAGAAGCGGCGAGCTGACCTCGATGATACGCAACTCCTCGTCCTGAAATTGGAAATAGGCCATCTGCGCCAGGGCGTGAAACTCGTGCTTGACGTTGCCGCTCTCCCCCAGGGCCAGGGCCTTGATATAGCCCGGCTCGTGCACCGCCCGCGCCGGCACCAGCAGCACCGTGCGGCAGGTGTCAAAGTCGACGCCTTCTCCCTGTACGCTCAAAATCTCGCCCATAAACCGCTGTCTCTGCCTTGTCGAACCCTGTAGCGTCCTACCGCCTTTGCTCCAGCCCTTGATAAAGACCCTTTGCGCCCATTTTGCAAAACCTTTTTCGCGGCAAGGGACAAAAGCTCAGCCTTTGGTAATGCGTACCGCGCATACCTTGGCCTCCATGATCTTGCAGGTCGGGTCCATGGCGTCATTGGTGAGCAGGTTGGCGGCGGCCTCGCGGTAGTGAAAGGGGATGAAGACCACCCCGCGTGGCACCATCGCGCCGACCCGTGCCTTGAGTCTGATCGCCCCACGGCGCGAGCTGACCGCTACCATCTCACCATCGGAAATGCCGAGAATGTCGGCATCGAGCTCGCTGAGTTCGACGAAGGCCTCGGGGGCTGCGGCGTTGAGGCCAGCCGAACGCCTGGTCATGGTGCCGGTGTGATAATGAAAGAGTTCGCGGCCGGTGGTGAGCAGCAGAGGATAGTCCCTGTCCGGCAGTTCCCCGGAAGACACAAAGGGCACGGCGCTGAACAAGGCGCGGCCGCCAGGCCGGTTGAAGTCCTCTTTGAAGAGGTAGTCGGTTCCGGGATGATCCTCCGCCGGGCAGGGCCACTGGAGGCCATCCTCCTCCAGGCGGCGGTAGCTCATGCCGGCGATGCCCGGCCACAGCGCCGCCACCTCGGTAAAAATCCGCTCGGCCTGCGGCGGGTCGCCATAGCCTTCGTCCTCGCTCAGACGGCGCCACAGCTGGTCGATGATCCACAAATCGGAGCGGGCCTGCCCCGGTGGCTCAATGGCCTGGCGCACCCGCTGCACCCGCCGCTCGGAGCTGGTGAAGGTGCCCTCTTTTTCGGCGAAGGAGGCGCCGGGGAGGACGACATCGGCCAGCTGTGCCGTCTCGGTCATGAAAATGTCCTGGACGACCAGAAAGTCGAGGTTGGCGAAGGCCTTGCGCGAGTGGTTGGAGTTGGGGTCGGAGAGGGCAGGATTCTCTCCGAAGATGTACAGGCCCTTGAGGCGCCCATCGAGCATCGCCGCGGTCATCTCGGTGGCGGTCAAGCCAGGCTTATTCGGCAGCGGCCGCCCCCAGGCCTTCTCGAATCGGCGCCGCGCTTTGCCGTCGTCGACACGCTGATACCCAGGCAGGACGTTGGGCAGGCAGCCCATGTCGCAGGCGCCCTGGACATTGTTCTGGCCGCGCAGCGGGTTGACCCCGGCAGCCCGCCGGCCGACATTGCCGGTGAGCAGGGCGAGGTTGGCCACCGCCTGAACGTTGTAGGTGCCCATGACATGCTGGGTGATACCCATGGCATAGTAGATACCCGCATTGCCCGCCGTGGCATAGACGCGCGCCGCCTCGCGGATGAGGGCGGCCGGCACCGCGGTGATCTCCTCGGCGAATTCCGGTGTGAAGCTGGCAAGCGAGGGGGCGAAGGCCTCGAACCCCTCGGTTCTCCTGGCAATGAAGTCACGATCGGCGAGACCCTCGTCGAGGATGACATGCATCATGGCGTTGAGCAGCACCGCATCGGTCCCCGGCTTGTGGCGCAGCCACAGGGAGGCGAAGCCGGTCAGCGGGATGCGGCGCGGGTCGGCGACGATCAGCCTGGCTCCCCTGGCCACCGCCTCCTTCATGCGCAGGGCAATGATCGGGTGGTTCTCGGTGGTGTTCGACCCGATGACGAGGAGCGCCTTGTTGTCGGCGATCTCGGCGACCGAATTGGTCATCGCCCCCGAACCGAACGCTGTGGCCAGACCGGCCACGGTGGCGCTGTGTCAGTAGCGGGCGCAGTGGTCGACATTGTTGGTGCCGATGGCGGCACGCAGCAGCTTCTGAAAGAGGTAGTTCTCCTCGTTGGTGCACCTGGCGGAGCTCAGCCCGGCAAAGGCGTCGGGGCCATGCTCGGCTTTGAAGCGCGTCACCCTGGCAGCGATATGTTGCAGGGCCTCCGGCCAGTCCACCGCCTCGAGTGGTCCGCCCTTGCTGCGGCGGATGAGTGGCGTGCGCAGCCGCTCCGGGCTGTTGATGAAGTCGTAGCCAAAGCGGCCCTTGACGCAGAGCCAGCCGCGATTGTGGGTGGTGGGCTCGGAGTCGACGCGGAAGACCTCATTGGCTTTGCACTTCAAGGTGAGGTTGCAGCCGCAGCCGCAGAAGGTACACACCGTCCTGGTCGAGGTAATGCCCCCGGTGCGCGGCTTGCCCGCCCAGAGCCGCGCCGACAGGGCCCCGGTGGGGCAGACGGCGACGCACTGGCCGCAAAACTCGCAGTTGAGGTCCTCGCCAAAGGGCGGGACGATTTTGGTCTCGAAGCCGCGGTCGGCAAAACCGATCGCCGACACCCCCTGCACCTCCTCGCAGACGCGCACGCAGAGACCGCACAGCACGCACTTGTTCTGTTCGCGGGTGATGAAGGGGTTGGCGTCGACGCGGTGGTGCTCGCGCCTCGCGCCATGGAAGCGGTTTTCACGCAGGCCGTAAGAGTAGGCAAGCTCCTGCAGGGTGCAGTCGCCGTTGCCGATGCAGGTCATGCAGTCGTTGGGGTGGTCAGAGAGCAGCAGCTCGACGATGGTGCGGCGCAGCCGATAGAGCCGCTCGCTCACCGTGCGCACCACCATGCCCTCCCGTACCGGCGTGGTGCAGGAGGTCACCGGCTTGGCCATGCCGTCGATCTCCACCAGGCACAGGCGACAGCCGCCGTAGGGAGCGAGGCGCTCGTCGTGGCAGAGGGTGGGGATGGCGATGCCCGCGCTGCGGGCCGCCTCGAGAACGGTGTTTGCCGCCGGCACGGCCAGGTTCTTGCCGTCGATGGTCAGGTGGATCATGAGAACTACTCCTTGAGAACAGCGTTGAACTTGCAGACGTCGAAACACGAGCCGCAGCGGATGCAGAGCTTCTGGTCGATGTGGTGCGGCTGCTTGCTTTCACCGCTGATGGCCTTGACCGAACAGGCCCTGGCGCACATGGTGCAGCCGACGCAGCTGTCCGGGCGGATGAAGAAGGTCAGCAGATGGTTGCAGACCTTGGCCGGACACTTGCGCTGCTTGATGTGCGCCTCGTACTCGTGGCGAAAATAGCGCAGGGTGCTGAGCACCGGGTTGGGCGCCGACATGCCCAGGCCGCAGAGGCTCGAATCGCGCACATCCTCGGCCAGGCTCTGCAAAAGCTCAATGTCGCCTTCGCGACCCTGGCCCTCGGTGATACGGGTGAGGATCTCGAGCAGCCGTTTCGTGCCGATACGGCAGGGCACGCACTTGCCGCAGGACTCGGCCTGGGTGAATTGCAGGAAGAATTTGGCGATATTGACCATGCAGTCGCTCTCGTCGAGGACCACCATGCCGCCCGAGCCCATCATCGACCCCACCGCGGCGAGGTTTTCGTAGTCTACCGCCAGGTCGATGTGCTGCTGCGGGATGCAGCCCCCGGAGGGCCCGCCGGTCTGCACCGCCTTGAACAGCCGGTCGCCCTCGATGCCGCCGCCGATCTTGTAGATGATGTCCTTGAGCGGCATGCCCATGGGGATCTCGATAAGCCCGGTGTTCCTGATCTTGCCGGTAAGGGCGATGACCTTGGTGCCCTTGCTCTTCCCCGAGCCGACGGCGGCATACCACGCTGCCCCGTGCCGAATAATGGGCGGCACATTGGCCAGGGTCTCGACATTGTTGATCACCGTCGGCTTCCCCCACAGGCCTTGCTGCGCCGGGAAAGGCGGCTTGGCCCGTGGCATGCCGCGCTCGCCTTCGATGGAGGCGATGAGCGCCGTCTCCTCGCCGCAGACAAAGGCGCCGGCACCGAGCTTGACCTTGATGCGCAGGGCGAACTGGCCACCGAAGAGGTTTTCGCCGAGATAGCCTCGCTCCTCAGCCTGGCGCAGGGCGCAGCGCAGGCGCTCCACTGCCAGCGGGTATTCGGCGCGGATATAGACATAGCCGAGGGTGGCGCCAATGGCATAGGCGCCGATGATCATCCCCTCGAGCACCGCATGGGGGTTGCCTTCGATGATCGAGCGGTCCATGAAGGCCCCGGGATCGCCCTCGTCGGCATTGCAGATGATATAGCGCTGGCCATCCCCGGCGGCGGCGCAGAACTGCCACTTGACTCCGGTGGGAAAACCGCCGCCGCCACGACCGCGCAAGCCGGATTCCTTGATTATCTCGATGACTTCTGCCGGGCTCAGTGTCGTCAACGCCTTTTCCGCTGCCTGGTAGCCATCCGCAGCGAGGTACTCATCGATATCTTCTGGGTCGATTCTGCCGAGATCGCCGAGGATGCGCTTGCACTGGTTGTCATGGAAGGTGTGGTAATCCTCGCCCACCAGCCATTCGGCCACCGGCCTGCCGCCGAGGACGTGCTCGCGCACCAGGCGCGGGACCATCTCCGCCTGAATATACTGATAGGTGGACGCCTGGCCGCCGACGGCGACATCGACCAACACGTCTCGGGCGCAGAAGCCTCGGCAGCCGACCTTGTGCAGCCGGCAGTTCTCGCCTACCCGGGCGCCGGAGATGCCGGCTTCGGCGAACTCGCGGCGAAAGGCGGCCATCACCTGCTCACCGCCGGCGGCGATGCCTCCGGTGCCCATGCAGACGTTGACGACGATTTCCTCGTTCATTGATTACCTCACAATCGCAAAAGGGGCAGTGGCGCCAGCCTTGACAACAGTGCAAAATCAACCATGCCCAAGCTGACCCCCTCCTTAAACAGTATATCGTCAATACCACAACGTGGCAATCCTAAAGCTCTGATGGCCGAGGCCAGCGCGGATGATATGGGGCAGAAGGACCCACCGCCAAGGGAGGGGCGGGCCAATGTCAGGGCTCAGCCAGGCAGGTGCAGCTTGGTGGCTGCGCAAGGGGGGCAATTCCGACTGGAAATGCGGGTGGCAGCGTCACTGCTGCCTGGGAAAACGTTCTCCTCCCCGCCATGTCAGTGACTCTCAGGCCGGCATCGCTCTCCCCGACCTGAGCGTACAGGGGGCGAGATTTCCCCTGATAACCCAGGCCGTCGTGGCTGCGAAAAGCATCATTCCCCCACGGGCTTAGGCAGCGTTGCAATCGGTTTGACAAAGGCGGTACTCTCCTGTATCTATCAAGGGCGAACCCTGCCGCAGAACACCTTGCGCGACATCCCTCAGCCCCCGCAGCCCTGCGTTTTGTCAGCCATGACCGCCCCTCTGCTCGCCAACCCTCCCAGCCGCATCACCCTCCGCAAGCACGGCAGCGGCCAGTACCGCAAGCTCAGTTACCCCTTGCCCTGCGGCGTCTTCAATGAATTGGTCTGCGACGAGGCAGTGCTGCACTTCAACCTCAACGGCGAGATCCTCCGCGCCAAGGGGCGCGGCAGCCTCTGGCCACACCCCAACGAGTGGCTGAAGAGGACGGTGAACAACGACTGGGTTTACTACTCCAATGGCGGCTATACTGGGGTCTTCGAGGCCATTGGCGAATATTATCTGCCCAATTTCACCTACCCCACCAACAACCTGCTCGGTGGCAACCCCTTTGCCGACGAAGCGGTGGCAGAGCTGACCCGGTCCTGGTACGGCATGGTCGAGGAGGCGGCAGGAAGGCTGGCCGCCCTGTCCAGCGACCACCGGCAGTTTTTCGAGAGGGCCCTCGGCAACACTCCGCAACGCCTGGCGCAGCGGGCCGAGGAACTGCACCGCATCATCGGCGGTCCGGTTTCGGTCCTGCCGCCCGACGCCCGCCATGTCGATTACAACCTCATCCCGGTGACGCTGTCACGGGGATGCCTGCATAAGTGCAGGTTCTGCAAGGTGAAAAACACCCAGCCGTTCACGGTGCTGCCGCAGGAGGAGATTTCCCGCCAGCTGCACCACCTGGCCAGGTGGTACGATGACGATATGGAGAACTACAACGCCCTCTTCCTCGGCGAGCACGACGCCCTGCAGGCCGGCCAATCGACCATTGTCGCCACCCTGGAAGAAGCCTGGCGGCACCTGCGCCTTGCACAGGCCAACATCAGCGAACACTGCACCTTCATGTTCGGCTCGGCGGTGTCGCTGCTGGCAGCCCCGGACAGCCTTTTCAGCGAGCTCCAGCGTCTGCCGGGCCGCTATTACATCAACATCGGCCTCGAGTCGGCGGACCAGGCCAGCCTGCAACAGCTCGGCAAGCCGATCACCGCCGCACTCGTGCACCAGGCCTTCCAGCGCATGCTGGACATCAACCGCCGCTGCCAGAATGTCGAGGTGACCGCCAACTTCATCATGGAGGATGACCTGCCACCAGGCCACCTGCCCTCCATTCTCGCCCTCATCCGCGACAGCCTGACCCACACCCTGCCCAAGGGCTCGATCTACTTCTCTCCCCTGACCTTCGGTCAGCCCTCCCGCGCCCGACTCTTTGCCTTCAATCGTCTCAAGGTGCTCAGCCGCCTGCCGACCTTCCTCTATATCATTCAACGCCTCTAACCCGCGAGGACCCTAGCCATGACCGACGCCAGCGACCTGCGTGCCCGCATCCTTGCCAGCCGCGACACCCTCACTCCCACGGAAATCTTAGATAAATCACGCGCCATCCAGCATAACCTGGCCGGCATCGACGCCCTGCAAGGCTGCCAAACCATCTTTGCTTACGTCAGCTTCCGCAGCGAGGTCGACACCACCGCCATCATCGACGAGCTTCTTGCCAGCGGCCGGAGGGTGGCGGTGCCGGTGACCAGGGTCAAGGAAAAGCGGCTCGATGTCATCACCATCACCAGCCGCGCCGCGGACCTCGTGCCTGGCTACCGCGGCATCCCCGAACCACGGGCCGACCTCTGGCAAACCAGGCAGGTGGCCGCGGAAGAGATCGAGGCCATCCTCCTCCCCGGCTCGGTGTTCGACCGGCGCTGCGGCCGTTTCGGCTACGGCGGCGGCTATTACGACCGCTTTCTCGCCCAGAATCCGAAAGCCTTGCGTATTGGCCTGGCCTTCGACCTGCAGGTGGTGGAGCGGGCGCCGCTAGCCGCCCACGACCAGCTGCTCGACATGGTGGTCACCGAAAGCGGCGTCATCGCGGCAACCAGGCAAGTGGCATAGAAGCTCGCCAGCATTTGCCGCAGGCGATCAGCGCCTGACCGCCTCGCGCCGGTCAGGCGTCCCCTCCTCCATCACACCTTGAAGATGGCCACTGTGCGCCCCAGCTCCCCGGCCAGAGACTGCAGGTCGCCGCTGGAGGCGTCCACTTGGGCGCTGCTCGTCGAGACCTCGCTGGAGACGCCGTTGATATGGGCGATCTCCTCGGTGATGGTCGAGGCCACCACCGAGATCTGGCTGACGTTCTCGTTGACCTCGCCCAGGCCGGTGGCCGCCTGAGTGATATTGCTGGCGATCTCCTCGGTGGCCTTGGACTGCTCGCCCACGGCGGCGGTGATGGTACCGACGATCTCGTTGATCTTGTTGATGATGCCGGTGATCTCGGCAATATCCTCGACGGTGCCCGAGGTGGTCTGCTGGACGTCGTCGATCTTGCCCTTGATATCGAGGGTGGCGATCGCCGTCTGCTTGGCTAGTTCCTTGATCTCGTTGGCGACCACGGCAAAGCCCTTGCCGGCCTCGCCAGCGCGCGCCGCCTCGATGGTGGCGTTCAAGGCCAGCAGATTGGTCTGTTCGCTGATCTCGGTAATCGTCTCGGTAACCTTGCTGATGGCGTCGGCCGAGAGGCCCAGCCTGGCGATGCGCGTCGAGGTGGCCTCGGCTTGACGCACCGCCTTCTCGGAAATCTGGCTCGCCTCGGTGGAATTGCGGGCGATCTCGTTGATGGTGGCGGTCATCTCCTCGGCGGCCCCAGCGACCATCGAGGTATTGGTGGTGGACTCCTCCATGGCCGAGGCGACGGTATTGAGGTTGGCGCTCATCTCTTCGGCGGCGGTGGCCAAAGTGTTGGAACGGGCCGCCGTGTCCTGGGCGTTTTGTGAAAGGCTCGAGGCGATGTGCTTGAGGTTGCCGGCCTCATGGCCGAGGGATGCGGTATGACCGGAGATGGTCTTGACGATCCCCTGCAGCTTTTCGAGAAAGATGTTGAACCAGCCGGCCAGCTCGCCGATCTCATCCTTGGAGTCGATGGCCACCCTGCGGGTGAGATCGCCCTCCCCTTCGGCGATATCCTTGAAGTTGCCGATCATCACCTTCAGGGTGCGCACCAGCCCGGTGACGATCAGCAGGCAGAGAGAGATGATCCCGATGAAGATCAGCCCGGAGATGAGCAGCATGGTGGTGAGGTTGGCCCGTACCCCGGCGTCGAGATCCTTCTCCATGGCTGCCTGGAAGGAGGCAATGTTGTCGAGATAGACGCCGGTGCCAAGCCACATGTCGGTGCCGGGAATCATCTCCGAATAGCTCAGCTTGGGGGTGTCGGCCGAACCGGGCTTAGGCCAGATGTATTCGACAAAACCGCCGCCGGCCTTGGCTCTGGCCTGGAGTTCCCGCACCAGGTAAACGCCATTCTTGTCCTTGGTTTCACCAAGATCCTGGCCCTGGGACTCTTTTTTCGGCGGCAGGGCGACATTGACCGTGCCCTGATAGACGAAATAGTATCCCGACTTATCCCCCTCGAAGCGGATATCGTCGACCATGAGGCGGATCATTTCCACCTTTTTCTCGTGGCTGTCGAGCTTCTCGATGGCCTTGCCGATGGCCAGGGCCAGGGAATGGCTGGCCACCTGCAGCTTGGCCTTTTGATCGTCGAGCATGATCGCCCCGGTCTTGGCCACCCCGAGGTCGCGGATGCGGTTGCCGCTGCTCAGGCTGAAGAAGACCATGACCGCAAACAGCACGAGAATGGCGGCAATGATCAGCAGCATCCTGCCCCTTACCGAAAATCGTCCCAGCATGATTCCTCCTCCTGTTGAGTTGTCGAGTACACTCCCGGGTCCTCTCCGCCTCGGGCGGACCTGGCCGAAACCATGACATGCGGCGAGGTCTCCCATTCCAGGCTGTGGCCAAGTTCAGGCGGAATTGCGGAAAATTGCGGCGCTCCCTGCAGTATAGAGGAAGAAAGCTCAGAAATACAAGTCGCTGATCTGTTTTCAGATCAGTAAAACACCACACCGTGATATTACTTCGTGACACGTGCGAGACGACTTGCTAGACTACCAACAGAGAGCCACTCTGTGGTATATGCACAGGGGGCCCGGGCAGCAGTTCGCCAGCACAGACCCGGGCAACAGCCGAGGCAGAGGTTCAGCCATGGCCTCCCCCGCCACACCGCTTTCCGCAGCAGAATGGCGCCTGGCTGAGCAGACCGCCGTCTCGCCAGAGCGCTCTGCGCTGTATGTCCGACGATCGCTGACCACATCATGACACACCGCAGGAGAAGATCATGAACCCGCATCAGGAAACACAACTGAAGGCCCTTTACGACCAGGCAATGGCGAACGACGACAACATCATCGCCATCCTCCAGCAGATCCAGAACACCTTCGGCTATGTCGACAAGGAGGCTGTACAGTGGTTTGCCAGGAAGATGTCGGTTCCGGTGTCGAAATTTTACGGAGTCGTGACATTTTACGGGCAGTTTCACCTCACCCCGCGCGGCAAGAACATCGTCACCGTCTGCTGCGGCACGGTCTGCCATGTCAAGGGGGCGCCCAAGGTCATCTCCAAGCTCAAGGAAGAACTCAAGCTGAAGGGCGAGGACATGACCACCCGCGATATGCTCTTCACCATGGAAAACGTCAATTGCGTCGGGGCCTGCAGCATCGCCCCGGTGGTGATCGTCAACGACAAGGTCTTCGGCAAACAGAGTGGCGACAAGATGGTAAAAAACCTCAAGACCTTCCGGGAAGAGGTCGTTGCCTGACAAACCTTCTCATTTCGTGCAAATACCCCTAGATGTTCCCATGAAAATGCGATACCTTCCGATGATGATATTTCAAGAGACCACCAACACCAGCGGAGGGAGTGCATGAACGTCCAGAAAATCTACGAATACGCCCTGCAGAGGGAAGAAGAAGGATATCGCTTTTTCAGCGACAACGCCGCCAAAGCCTCCCACGCCGCAGCGGCCCAGGTCTTCGCCAAGCTCGCCGAAGAGGAACTGCGCCATATCACCTTTATCAAGAACCTCATCAACAACCAGCAGGATGCCGCCGACAGCAGCGCTGCCGACCTGCAGGGAGATGGCTGGTTCGAGGAGCGGGCCCGCAAGGAGTTCCTCGACCAGACCCTGATCGAGTCGATGATCCCCGATGTCGCCGTGCTGCGCACCGCCTTTCTCATCGAGCGGGACCTTTCGGAGTTCTACGAACAGGCAGCGGCCAAGACCGAGGGGCGCGACAAGGCCGCCCTGGCGCAACTGGCCCGCTGGGAACGTGGCCATGAAGCCTTTTTCAAGGAGCTGCATGACCGCATTTTCCAGGAATACACGCAGATGCCCTGGGGTGGCTGAGCCGCTCCCGCCTGCAGGCGGTCAAAACTGAAACGAAAAGAAGAAACGACAAAACCCCTCCCGGCAGCACGCCGGGAGGGGTTTTGTCGTTTCTTCTGCTCTGCTGGGTCAGGCTCAGCTGGTCCGGGCGCTTTTTTCGACCCGCACCGCACACACCTTCAACTCGGGAATCTTGCAGATCGGGTCGTGGGCCGGGTTGGTCACCACATTGGCACAGCTCTCGATGAAGTGGAAGGGCATGAACACCGAGCCGACGGAGATCCGTTTGGTGACCATGGCCCGCACCTCGATGCTGCCGCGACGTGAAGAGAGCGTCACCCACTCGCCATCGGCGATGCCCAGCTGCGTGGCATCCTCGGCGCTGAGTTCGAGGAATCCTTCCTCGATCTCGGCGTCAAGGGTCGGCGAGTTTCTCGTCATCGTGCCGGTGTGGTAGTGGGCGAAGACCCGCCCGGTGGAGAGCCACAGGGGATACTCGGCATCGACCACCTCCGCCGGCGGCTGATAGGCGATGGCATGGAACAGTCCCTTGCCCCGCGCCACCTTGTCTTTGTGGAGAAACCTCGTGCCGGGGTGGTCGCTGGTCGGGCAGGGCCACTGCAAGCCATCCCCTTCGAGACGCTCATAGGTCATGCCGCCATAGGACGGGGTCAGCGTGGTCATCTCGTCGAAGATGGCCTGGGGCGACGCATAGTCCATGGCGTAGCCGAAGCGGCGGGAGATTTCCTGAATGATCCACCAGTCCTGGCGGGCCTCGCCGGCCGGCGTCACCGCCTGCCGCACACGGCTGACGCGCCGCTCGGTGTTGGAGAAGGTGCCGTCCTTTTCGGCAAACGACACTCCGGGCAGCACGACGTCGGCGAGCTCGGCGGTGGCGGTGAGGAAGATATCCTGCACCACGAGGAGTTCCGCTTTTTCCAGGGCCTTTTTGACATGGTTGACGTCAGGGTCGCTGACCACCGGATTTTCCCCGAGGACATACATGGCCTTGACCGTCCCACCCTCGAGCCCTTCGAGCATCGCCGGAATGGTCATGCCCACCATGGTCGACAATGACTCCACCCCCCAGGCACGGGCAAACTTCTCCGCGGCGGCGCTGCTGGTCACCGGCTGATAGGCGGTGAAGACGTTGGGCAGCCCGCCCATATCGCAGGCGCCCTGCACGTTGTTCTGGCCGCGCAGGGGGTTGACGCCGCAACTCTCCTTGCCGAGGTTGCCGGTGAGCATGGCAAGATTGGCCAGAGACTTGACGTTGTCGACACCGGTGGTGTGCTGGGTGATGCCCATGCAATAGACCAGAGAGGCTTTGTCGGCTCGGCCATAGATCTCGGCGATGGCACGGATATCGTCGGCGGAGACGCCGCAGACCTCGGCCGCTTTTTCCGGCGGGAAGGCGGCCACCACCTTGCGGAACTTTTCGAAGTCTTCGGTGCGTTCGTCGATGAAGGCCTGATCGTGCCAGCCAGCCTCGAGGATGACGTTCATGATGCCGTTGATCAGAGCGACATCGGTACCCATCTTCTGCTGGACATAGACGTCGGCGACCTCGGAGATATGCACCCGCCGCGGGTCGGCGACAATGATCTTCGCCCCGTTTTTCTTCGCCCGGTAGATGCGGGTGGCGATGAGCGGGTGGGCGACGGTGGTATTGGAGCCGATGATGAAGATGCAGTCGGCCCCCTCGAACTCGGCGATGGAGTTGGTCATCGCCCCACTTCCGAAGGCTGCGGCAAGACCTGCCACAGTCGAGGAGTGTCAGAGTCGGGCGCAGTGGTCTATATTATTAGTACCCACCGCCGCTCGCGCGAATTTCTGCAGGAGGTAATTTTCCTCGTTGGTGACCTTGGCGGAAGTGAGAAAGCCAATGCTGTCCGGCCCGCTGCTTTCCTTGATCTGCCGCAGACGGGTGGCGGTGAAGTCGAGGGCCTCGTCCCAGCTGACCTCTTCCAGCTTGCCGTTCTTCCTCAGCAGCGGGGTCTTGAGCCGCTTTTCATGCTGCACGAACTCATGGACGTTCCACCCCTTGATGCACAGCTTGCCCTCGTTGACCGGGCTGGTTTTGCAGGGGATGGTGCCGATGACCTTGCCATCCAGCACTTCCAGGAAAAAATTGCAGCCACAGCCGCAGTAGGTGCATGTGGTGAGAACAGTGCGATAATTGATTGGCGCTCCCATATCACTTCCTTCCTTCTGCAAAGTCTATCTTGTTGAGCGGCGAACGCTGCCCCCTGACCGCGCCGGTAGTGAAGTCGAACTGCTCTTCCATGATGCTCCCCACCTTTTTATAGAGGGTGCGCAGGGGAATGTTGGAGGGGCAGGCCTCTTCACACAGCCCGCAGTCGATACAGCGCCCCACCATATGCATGGCCCTGGTATGGTGGAAGACGGGAATCTCCGGGGGCAGCTCGCCGCCCTTGACCAGGTCATTGCACTTGAGGGTGCACTCGTTGCAAAAGCACATCGGGCAGACGTTGCTGCACCCGTAGCACTTGATGCATTTGACGAACTCGTCCATCCAGTAGGAGAAACGCTCCGACATCACCAGGGCGTCGACGGCCGCCACCGACCGCGGTGTTCCCGGCTGGGCGCATTCGCCGGCAGTGATCACCGCCGGGAAAGGCTTGGCGCACTCGCAGGCGTCGGCCAGCTCCTGCGGGCAGGTTATACCCACCGGCACCACCTTCTTGGGATTGAGCTGGTTCCATGTGTAAAGGGTCTGCAGGCCACGATCATCGCAGCCGCGCACCAGTACGGCAAAGGTCTCCTCGGGGTAGGCCTTGGCCAGGTTGATGAGGAATTTGTTGAGCGGATACCTGGCGTCGCCGGCGACTTTGTCGTCACCGAGCGACATGAGGCTGAGATCATCCCCCTGCTGGAAGAGGTGCGGGGCAATATGGCCGTTTTTCCGCACCAGGCCGAGGAAGCCCTTGATCTCCCCGGAATCGAGGAGCTCTTTCACCTTGTCCCTTATCACATCGATCATACCCACACCCTGCCCCAACGGGCTGATAATTGTTGCATTCATCCCTCATTGCCGCCAGCGCCGCCACAGCCTCCCGCCGCCGCTTCGGCCACCACCCTGCGTGGCAGCCGGCGCAGGACCAGGCAGACCCCAGGCACCTCCCCGGCTAAACCAGCTCGCGGCGATAGTCGGCACGCAGCGGCGAGGGGCCGAGCTCGCGCAGTTCCTTGATAAACGAGGTGAACTCATGCACCAGTTCCGGCGCTTCCGCCGAGGAGACCCAACTCGCTTTGAGGCGCGCCTCGTCGATACCGCTGAACTTGAGCATCTCTTTCAAGACGGTGACCCGCTTCTTGGTGGACAGATTACCATACAGGTAATTGCATTCGCCCAGGCGTCAGCCACCGACGAAGACACCGTCAACCCCGCGTTGAAAGGCCAAGAGTATATGGTGCGGGGAGACCCCGCCACTGCACATCACCCGAACGGTACGAACATTCGCCGGGTACTGCAAACGACTGACCCCAGCCAGGTCAGCAGCGGCATATGCTCACCAGGTGCACAAGAAGCAGACGATCTTGGGCTCGAAATTGTCGTTGGTCATGTTCTTTTCCTTTTTTCTTGAGAGAGACTAGATGGCCCTGATCTGGGCCAGCAGCTGTTCCGGTTTATACCCTCGGAGGACGGCGCTGTGCGACGGACAGGTCGAGGCGCAGTTGCCGCAGCCCTTGCAGAGGATCTCCTTGACCTCGCAAACGCCGGTTTCCCGGTTGAAGATAATGGCCTCGTAGGGGCAGACATTGAGGCAGCCCATACAGCCGACGCAGGTTTCCTGGTCGATCTCGGCAACAATGCCGCTCTTGACCAGTTTCTCCTTGAAGAGGATGGCGCCGATACGCGAGGCCACCCCCAGCCCCTGGGTGCGGGCCTCCACCGAGGTCACCGGGTAGCGGGCGCTGCCGCAGACGAAGATACCGTCGGCGGCAAAGTCGAGGGGCCGCAGCTTGGCATGGGCCTCGAGGAAGAAGCCGTTCTTGTCGCAGGGCACACGCATCAGCGCCGCCACCTGCGAGGACTCCGGCCGAGCCACCAGCGGGGTGGAGAGGACGGTGAGATCGACCTTGAACTCTTTGGTCTCATCAAGCACCGCATGTTGGAACGTCACCTTGCCATCGCCGACGCGCGGCGGCTTCTTCTGATCGAAGACGTGGAACTTGATCCCCATGCCACGGGCGTCCCAGAGCATCTGCTCCTTCTCATCGCCATACATCTGCATGTCGCGGTAGAGCACATGGACCTCGGCCAGGGGGTACTTGCGCTTGATGATCATGGCGTTCTTGACCGCCGTGGCGCAGCAGATGCGCGAGCAATATTCCCGAGTGGCATTGCGAGCCCCGGCGCACTGGATCATCACTACCCGGGCGGCCTTGAAGCTGCCAGTGGCCAGGCGCTGCTCGAGTTCCATCTGCGTGATGACGTCCTTGCCGTTATAGCCGAAGAGCCCTTCCTCGACCAGCGGCACCGCCCCACAGGCGACGACGATGCAGCCCACGGTATCCTCGACTCTCCCGGTGGGCGTCTCGATGGCCACTTTGAAATTGCCGATATAGCCGCTGATCTCGGCAACCCGCGAAGCGGTGAAGACGGTGACCCCGGCGGTCGCCGCGACCGTGGCGGCCAGTTCACTGACCTGTCCGGCGGCCGACTTGCCAGTCTCGAGAACGTTGAGGCCAAGCATCAGCCCACCACAGCGCTCCTCCTTTTCCACGAGCAGCACTTCGAGCCCCATCCCGGCCAGGGCCTCGGCGGCTGACAACCCGGCGATGCCGCCGCCAATAACGAGAATCTTGCGGATAATGGACGACTCGATATCCTTCTGCGGCTCGAGGGCGGTGCTCTTGGCCACACCCATACGCACCAGATCCTTGGCCTTGGCGGTGGCGATATCCCGCTGCCCCATGTGGACCCAGGAGCACTGGTCGCGGATATTGACCATCTCGAAGAGGTAGGGGTTCATCCCCGCCTGGGCGCAGGAACTGGCGAAGAGGGGGTGATGGGTACGCGGCGAGCAGGAGGCGACGACCACGCGATTGAGGTTGTTTTCCCGGATGGCGTTCTGGATCTCACTGATCCCCGCCTCGGAACAGGTATAGAGGTTTTCCTTGGTGAAGACCACTCCCGGCAGGTTCGCCGCGTATTTGGTGACCTCGGCGCAATCGAGGTGACCGGCGATGTTCGAGCCGCAGTCGCAGATAAAGACCCCGACGCGCAGTCCCTCGGTATTTTCCCCAGTCTTGTTCTGTTTCATCTCGACGACCTTCTAAGATATCTTGAGTAATTTCGCCGGAGTCACCGTCACCGTCTGCACTGCCCGGGAGGCGGCGCTGCTGGCCTGGGCGACCGACTCGGGAATATCCATGGGGCTGTGGGCGCAGCCGCAGACGAAGATGCCCTCTCTGGTGGTGTCGAGAGGGTTCTCCGGACGGGTCTTGAAGAACCCGAAGCGGTTGAGTTCGATACCGAGGATGGCGGCCATGTCCTTCATCCCCTCGTTCGGGGCACAGGCGGTAGCGAGGATGACCAAGTCGAAATCTTCGCGCACCACCTTCTGCTGCTGGGTGTCTTCATAGACCAGCACCGGGTTGTCATTGGGGCCGTTGACAATCTCCGCCACCCGGCTGCGGCGGTAGGTGATGTTCGACTTATTGCCTCCGCGCACCTTGTACTCATCGAAACCTTTGCCCACCGCGCGGATATCCATGCCGAAAATCACCGAGGTGGTGGCGTTCTCGTGCTCGTGGGCGATGATCGCCTCCTTGATCGAGTGCATGCAGCAGAACCCGGAACAGAAGGGGTAGAAGCGCAGATCGCGGGAGCCGACGCACTGGATGAAGGCCAGCCGCTTGGCGGTGGCAAAGCCCTCGGCCTTGCTGCGCAGGGCGGCGAGCTTCTCGGTCAGCGGCAGATATTCGCGATACTTTTCCATCCACTGCTGCTGCTCGGGCGTAGCCGTCTCGGCGGCAAAGGTCTCGAAGACGCTTTGCGAGGTGGCTCCGGCCTTTTCCTCGTAGCGGGCCAGGGTCTTCTGCAGGCGCGACTCCTCTTTCTCGAGGTCGGCGATCTCGCGCCGCGCGAGGATGTCCGAGGGCCGGTCGATATGGCCATGGGTGGGGCCGGAGGCGCTGAGAAAGCGCTCGAACTCCACCGCCGTCACCACATTGGGCAAGTCCCTGTAGCGGTATTCGGGGATTTTACCGGGGTCGAACACGGTATAGCCGGTGGCGACGATTATCGCCCCGATATCGAGATCGACAATCTTATCCTTCTGCTCGAAATCGATGGCCCCGGCCTCGCAACGCTTCTGGCAGACACCGCATTTCTTGCCCTGGAGCACGCGGCAGTGGTCGGGATCGATGGTGTGGGTCGAGGGAATGCCCTGGGCGAACCAACTGTAGATGGCCTTGCGGGTGGAGTGCCCCTCGTTGTACATGTCGAGCACGTCGGTCGGGCACTTCTCGCGGCAGGCCCCGCAGCCGGTGCACTTGTCTTCGTCGACGTAGCGGGCCTTGCGGCGCACCCGAACCTTGAAGCAGCCGGCACTGCCCTCGACCTGCTCCACCTCGCTGTAGGCCATCAACTCGATATTGGGATGTCGACCGACATCCAGCATCTTCGGCGAGAGGATTCAGATGGCGCAGTCGTTGGTGGGAAAGGTCTTGTCGAGCTGAGCCATCTTGCCACCGATGCTCGGCAGCCTCTCGACCAGATAGACCTTGAACCCCATCTCCGCCAGATCCAGCGACGACTGGATCCCGGCGATGCCACCACCGATAACAAGCATATCCTTGTTCACAAGCTACCTCCCCTTTTGGGCAGTTGTCACAATCGTCTCAGGCAGCCGCCACCATGCTCAGCGGCCCCAGAGATTGTATGGTTTCGGTAAAGGACGTCGCCACCTCGGCGAATTTGGTGCCTTCGGCCGAAGAAATCCACTCCAGACGAATCCGCTGCGGCTCAATCCCCAAAAGGCCGACCAGCTGTTCCGCGGTTTCGAAGACCTTGGTCATCTTGACATTACCATCCAGGTAATGACAGTCGCCGATGTGTCAGCCGGCGACGAGCACCCCGTCAGCACCATTCTCGAATCCCTTGAGGATGAAGTTGGGGTTGATCCGCCCGGAACACATCACGCGGATGATGCGGAGGTTGGGAGGATACTGGAACCTGCTCACCCCGGCGAGGTCGGCGGCGGAATAGGCGCACCAGTTGCAGGCAAACATGATGATCTTAGGTGTGAATTCCCCAGACATGGTCATTTCCTCAGAAAGAAATTCTTATGCTGCGGCGGGAAGGGCGGCACCCTTCCCGACACGCGAAATACACCGCCGCAGGCCTAAGCCTCTGCGGCGAAGGCCGTTTCCACCATGGTCAGCACCGAGCGGTCGCCGAAGTGGCGCACCGAGGCGGCCCCCGTCGGACAGGCCACGGCACACATGCCGCAGCCCTTGCACAAGGCTTCCTTGACCACGGCGGCACGCAGCCCCTCCTCCACCTCCTGAACGGCGATGGCATTGAAGGGGCAAGCCCTCTCGCACTCTCCGCAGGCGCGGCACATGAACTGCTGCACATGGGACACTACGCCTTCGACGGTAATGCTCTCCTTGGAGAGGGTCACCGCCGCCCGTGAGGCCGCCGCCGCCGCCTGGGCGATGCTCTCCTCGATCGGCTTGGGGTAGTGGGCCATGCCGGCGAGGAAAATGCCGGCGGTGGCAAACTCCACCGGCCGCAGTTTGGCGTGAGCCTCGTTGAAGAACTTGTCACTGTTGCAGGAGAGCTTGAACATCTGCGCCAGGGTCTCGTTGTCACGAGGGACGATGGCTGCGGCAAGGACCAGCAGGTTGGCATGCAGTTCGATCTTGCGGCCAAGTACATGATCGCGCACCACGACGGCCAGGGTATCGCCCTTGTCGCTCACCTCGGGCTTTTCGTCGAGGTCATAGCGGATGAAGATGACGCCTTTCTCCCGCGCCTCCTTGTAGAGATACTCACGCTGGCCATAGGTGCGGATGTCGCGATAGATGATGAAGACCTGGCTGTCGGGCTTCCTCTCCTTGAAGCGTATCGCCGCCTTGATGGAGTGAGTGCAGCACACCTTGGAGCAGTAGGGCCTCTCCTCTTCCCGCGAACCAACGCACTGGATGAACACCACCGTATCGGCGGAGTCCAGCCGCGGATCGCCAGCGGCGATGGCCTGGTCCAGTTGCAGGTGGGTGAAGACCCGCGGGTCCCGGCCAGAAAGATATTCCTTCGGTTTGTACTCCTCGGCGCCGGTAGCCACCACCACCGCCCCATGACGAAGCACCTTGTCCCCGCCCCCCCCCGACACCACCGTCTCGAAATTGCCAATGAACCCGGAAGAAGCCTTGACCGAGGTTGCGGTGTGTACGGCGATGCGCTGGTGCCCGGTAACCCGGGCGATCATCTCGGCGAGGCGCTCGCCGACATTGTCTCCCTTCCAGGTGGAGAGCAGGGCGCGGGCGTTGCCCCCCAATTGCCCCTCCTTTTCGACCAGATAGACCTGATACCCCTGATCGGCCAGACCAAGGGCCGAGGTCATGCCGGCGATGCCACCGCCGATGACCAGAGCACTGGGTTCCACCGAGATGGTCGGCTGGCCGAGGGAGTTGATCAACCGGGTGCGGGCCACCGCCATGCGCACCAGGTCCTTGGCCTTGGCGGTAGCGGCATCCTTCTCCTTGCTGTGTACCCACGAGCACTGGTTGCGAATATTGGCCATCTCGAAAAGATACTTATTGAGACCGGCATCACGCAGGGTCTCCTGGAAGAGCGCCTCGTGGGTACGTGGCGTACAGGCGGCAACCACGACGCGGTTAAGGCCCTTCTTCTCGATGATGTCCTTGATTTTTTCCTGGCTGTCCTGGCTGCAGGTGAAGAGATTCTCCTCGACATAGGTGACGCCAGGCAGGCCCTTGGCCATCTCCGCCACTTCCGGGACATTGACAATGCCGCCGATATTGGTGCCGCAGTTGCAGACGAAGACACCGATCCGTGCCTCCTCGTCGGCCACCTGCCGCTCCTCGGGGAAGGTCTTGGTTTTGGTGAGAGTGCCGCGGGCCGGGGCCAGGTCGGCCTCCGCCCAGCAGGCGGCGGCACTGGCTTCCATGACCGAATAGGGAATATCCTTGGGCTCCTGGAACGCGCCGCAGACATAGATGCCATCCCGCGAAGTTTTCACCGGGGAGAAACAGTCGGTGGCGGCAAAATTGTCGGCATTGAGCTCGATCTCCAGACGCCGCGCCAGGGCGGCCAACTCCTTGGAAGTCTCCATGCCCACCGAGAGCACCACCATGTCAAAGCGCTCGTCGATCAGCTTGCCGTCCTCATCGACGAAACGCAGCACGAGGTCCTGGGTGTTGCGGTCTTCCAAGATGGTATGGACGCGTGTGCGCAGGAACCGCACTCCCTTTTCTTCCTCGGCGCGTTTATAGTAACTTTCAAACTCTTTGCCGTAGGTGCGCATGTCCATGTAGAAAATGGCCGTATCAAGGGGCTCCGCGGAGTGCTCCTTGGCGATCACCGCCTCCTTGACCGCGTACATGCAGCACACCGAAGAGCAGTAGCCGTGGTCGCAGCGGTTGATGTCGCGCGAGCCGATGCACTGCAGCCAGGCGATCTTTTTCGGCTCGCGGTGGTCCGAGGGGCGCACGAGATGGCCATTGAAGGGGCCGGTGGCGCTGAGCAGGCGCTCCATTTCCAGGGAGGTGATGACGTTCTTGTACTGAGAATACTGGTAGGTATCGAGCTTCTGGGGGTCGAAGGTGGAGAAGCCGGGAGCCAGCACCACCGAGCCGACCTGCAGGGTCACTGAGACCGGTTTCTCTTCGAAATTGATCGCCTTGGTCGGGCACACCTTGGCGCAAAAGCCGCACTTGCCGTTTTTCAGGTAGATGCAGCTCCCGGCATCGATGGCGTATTTCAGGGGCACCGCCTGCGGGTATTCGACATAGATGGCCTTGCGCGTCGCCAGGCCGGCGTTGAAGGTGTCGGTGACTTTCTTCGGACACTTGGCAGCGCACTCACCGCAGGCAATGCACTTGTCCATGTCGACATAGCGTGGGTGCTGCAGCAGTTCGACGGTAAAGTCACCGGCGGTGCCGGAGATTTTTTGTACTTCGGAGAGCGTTTTCAGTTCAATGTTCAGATGACGGCCGACCTCGACCAGTTTGGGCGAGATTACTCACATCGCACAATCATTGGTCGGGAAGGTCTTGTCGAGCTGCGCCATAACCCCGCCGATGGAGGGCGATTTCTCCACCAGGTAGACATAGAACCCCGAGTCGGCGAGATCGAGCGCCGTCTGCATTCCGGCGATGCCGCTGCCGACAACCATCACCGAGCCTTGAACCTTCCGCGAGTTGTCACTCTTCATCAAATGTCTCCGCTACGCATTGGTTATTCTTGTCTGCCTGTCCCAGCCGGGAGCACCACCATTACAGCTGTTCCGCCAGATAGGAGTAGAGATCCTTGATCTCAACGCCAATATCGGTGTTCGACTTGGCGCAGGTGAGGTGGATCTGGCACTTGGGACAGGCGGTGATGATGGTGCCGGCCCCGATCTGCTCCGCCTCCATGAGCCGGTTGGTCTGCATCTTCTTGGAACAGGAAGAGCACTCCATCCAGGCCGTGGTGCCGCAGCAGACGGCATTCTCACGATTGTTCTCCATTTCCTTGAACCGCGTCCGGGGCACCATGGAGATGAGCTGCCGCGGCTGTTCATACATCCCCATCCGCCGACCGAGGCGGCAGGGATCATGGAAGGTAACGGTCCCATCGCCGGCATCCTTCATGACCACCCCCGCTCCAGGCAGGCGCTCCACCAGGAACTCGGTGATATGGCGGATCTCGAAGGGCAGCTCGCCTACCACCTGCGGATAGTGTTCGCGGAAGGTGGCATAGCCTTCAGGACAGCCGAAGATGACCGTCTTGGCCCCGCTGGCGACAATGGTCTCGACGTTTTTCCGCGCCAGCGCGGCAAACAGTTCCTCATTGCCAGCCCAGAAGGCGTCATGGCCGCAACAGCGCTCATCATTGCTGACCACCGGCACGATGCCTACGGCATTGATCAGCTTGAGGATGTTTTTGGCGGTATCGATGACATTGAGACCGAGGTATTTGAAAACCGGGGTCTGAAAGGGGGCGCAGCCGACGAAATAGAAATAGTCGCCTTTGGCGGCGATTTGCCCTGCCCCCTCCGTCCAGGCAATGCGATTGAGTCGGGAGGCTCCGGCCTGCAGCGTCGACAGGGTCTGGAAGACGCCGTGATGGCTCTCCCTGGGCAGATTAGCGACCGCCCTCGCCTGTTGCCGGTAGGAACGGATGAACTCCGGAAAATCGATGCCCACCGGGCAGCGGTCACTGCACCGCGAACAGCTCAGGCAAGCCCAGAGATCGTTCGAATAGAGGACGTTTTCGTCGGTTTCCACCAGGGTACGTTTGATCATCTGCCGTGGCGAGAACCCGGCGCGCTCCTGGCTGATGGGACAGCTGCCGGTGCATACCCCGCACTCCATGCAATAATCGATCTGCTGTTTGGTAAGCTGCATAAGTCGACCCTATCTAGAGTGAAATAGCCTGCATAGTGTTAGAGAGCCGTTTCCGGGTGAAAGACATTGACCTCGCGGAGATCGTCACCGAGATAGGTGCGTTCGTTGGGGCCGAGAATTCCCAGAGACAAGGCGAGAATGGTCCAGAAATGGACAACGTGATAGTTCCCGCCATAGTGGTGCGACAGTTCGTGGATCTGGGCGTGGCAGTTGTGACAGCCAGCGATGCAATAGGTGGCCCCGGACGCCTTGATCTGCTCGTCCTTGATCTTGCCATAGGCAAGCCGCTGCTCCCTGAAGCCCGACTGCAGGAAGCCGCCGCCACCGCCGCAGCAGTAGTTATTGGACTTGTTGGGGATCATTTCCACGAGATTTTCCTCGCCGATGCACTGCTTGATGGCGTAACGGAACTCATCGGCGATGGCATCCCCAAAGCTCTTGCGTACGATCTGGCAGGGGTCCTGCACGGTGAATTTGATTTTCAGGTCCTTGTTCCAGTCGGAGTTCGGCTTGAGCCGGCCCTCACGGATCCACTTGCCATAGTACTCGTAGATATTCTTGGTCTCGAAGTTGTGCGCGACATTGAATTTTTTCAGTCCGGCCCGGACTGCGAAGGTCACGTGACCTCACTCCGTGTTGAGATACGTCTTACAGTCAAGTTCATCGGCCATGGCCGCCTTCTTGCGTACCAGCGTTTCCCAGCTTTCGTTGTCGGCCAGAAACAGACAGTAATTCTCGGCCGCCCAGGCCTTGCTGCCGTAGGTCCAATCAACCTTGGCGAGGTGGAGGATCTTCCACAGGGGAACCATCTCGTCGGGTTCGGTCATCGGCTCGCGCGAGTTCTGGTTGATGAAAAACTCGGCCCCTGCCTTGTCGATGGGCGCCTCCATATCGGCGAACTCCGGCTGCGCGGCACGGTACTCCTCGAGGACGTCATTGACGACGAACTTGAAGTCCTCCACCGGGGTGCCCATGGCGCTGCAGGTGTCGCTGGCCACGGCCACATCGCAGGAGTTGCGGATCCCCTTGGGTCGCTGGTCGCGGGGGCGACTGGCGCGGATGTTGAAGATCATGCTCGGGATGTCGATCTTCATGGGGCAGACGTACACGCAACGCTGACACATGGTGCACATCCACGGCCAGTCCGATTTGAGCACCTCCTCGTCCATGCCGAGCACCAGCATGCGCAGAAATTTCCGCGGGTCCATATCCTCGAGCCCGGTGGCAGGACAACCTGAGGAACAGAGCCCGCAGGTGAGGCAAAGACTGAGGTTGCCGGCCGGGACCATCTCCCGCAGTTCGTCCAGGAAGGATTTCTTCGCCTTTCCTTCTCGTAGTATCGCCGCTTCCGCCATGATCTTGTTTCCTTCTCTATTGAGTATGAACGTGAACCTTTGCCCGGGGCCGCATCTTACCGACCCCCGTGGGGACTTTCGAAAAACCTTCCAATTTCGGCCGAACCCCACCAAAAAGACCTCTAACCCTAGCCCAAATCGCCGCCGTAATCAAGCGTAAATGCACGTCAACAGGGCCAGAGGCGAGACAGCGAACTTGGTTTAAAACCACAGGGATATTTGACCAAGAACAGGCAGACAAGGAGGCTTCCGGAGAAGCATTGACAACTCCTCTTTATTAAGAGGGAATTGTGCATTGCCACAATTCGCACAACTCACGCCAGAAAGATTCGGCGCCATCCCGTTCACCACCCATGCACATCGGCTGCATGCCCGCCCATCTCCTCCTGAGAAGCATGAAGGAGAGCTCTGCCAGCTCCCTGATGCCAGCCCGCAACCGGCAGAGCGTCCAAAAAAATAGGCCAGACACCCCCCGCGGGGGATTGTCTGGCCTTTGCACAACTGTCAGCGCAACGCGTACGCTACTATTTGGCGAGGGCAGTCTTTGGATCGAAGAGCATTCCGCAGTCTGGGCACTTGACGTTCTTCTCGAGCTCGTCGGAGAAAATGCCCCACTCCTTGCCGCAGCCCGGACACTTGATCTTCACTTCTTTCAGCGCTTTGTTGCTCTCGAATCCCGGACAGTGCTGGTTGCTCATGATTCCTCCTTATGGTGACGGGTGAAAGATCGTTGGGGCCACCGCCCAAATGACGGCACGCCCCCCTCACGCTCTTTTCGCCAACGATAATGTCACGAGGAATCAAAGGCAATGCGACGATGTCGGCATGGCGGAAGCTTTCTCGAGTTCGGCGAGCCGTTTCTCGAGCATTTCCCGTTCGTCTTCCAGGGCAAGCAGGTCTATCATCACCGGCGGCTTGACCGAATGAGCAGGCAAACGTCGCATGGTCTCCTCGATTTCCGCTTCGAGGCACTTCAGGCGCTGAAGGATTTCCTCTCTCAGCATTGACATCGGCCCCCTTTTACCCTGTCTGCCAGCCGTGCCTTCTGCCGGTCTCGATGGAACCAAGCGCCTTTCCGATCAGTCTCTTCTCAGCGGCCGTAGCCTGCCGCCGCGTAACCTGGTAAAACCGTTCCCGGCCCATTTTGCCGCTGCAGGTGAAGGTGACCACCTGATAAGGATCCGCAGAGCTGAGAAGGTCCTCTACCCACAGCACCCGTTCCAGGTCGAGGAAGAATTCGGCACAGATGCGCTTGGCGAACTTCTCGGGATTGGCGGAAATCGACACCCCTTCTCCGGTACGGGCGAAGAGACAGAGCGTCGACCACATGGGCGTTACGTTTCCTTCACCTTCCAGGGCGACGATCTTGACGTCATAGCTGCCCGGATACCAGGCCACCGGTTCGAGGTCGCCGTCTTTCGTGCCATCCCAGTAATACCTGCCATCGAATATCGCCATCCGTTACCTCTCTGCAGCGGCCGGCGGGGCGACGATCCTGCCCCCGCTCCGACCGCTCGCTTCATGCAGCACTCATCAGGCCCCGGCATCAAGGCCGCGCCGGTCGGCCATATCGAGAAGGACACGCTCCCTGGTCTTGTCGATGCCCAGCTGCTGGCGCTTCTTGTCAATATGCGCGATCATCAGCCGTGCCATCTCGCCAGGATCATCGGCGAAGGCCCAGGAGCCGAACCCCAGTTTTTCCAAATCCTCGAAGAGATGCTTCTCGAACTTGGTCCCCCTGGTCATGGGGAAGGTATGGCCGAAGACCACATAAATCCCTGAAGCGACAAAATAATGCCCGATGGCAATGGCCTTCTCGCTCATCCATTCCGGGGCGCAACCCGCCGCCGGCAGATCGGCGAGACAGTCGCCAAGCCCGCCGACCCGGACCATCTCCGAGGCGGCGATGAGAATGCGGCTGTTGTCGACACAGGCTCCCAGACCAAGGATCGGAGGCATGCCAACCGTCTCGCAGACCTCGGCCAATCCCGGTCCGGCAAGGGCGGCGGCACCCGGCCCGGTGAGGCCGGCCTTGGCCAGAGCCATCTGCGAGCAGCCGGTCTGCAACACGAGGACATCGTTGCGGATCAGCTCCTTGACCAGCTCAATATGGGAATGATCCTGCTTCGAGCGGGGGTTGGTACAGCCCACGACTCCGGCCACGCCGCGAATTCGGCCATTGATGATATTCTCGTTCAGTGGAGTGTAACTGCCGCGGAAGGAACCGCCAAGCATGTAGTTGATATATTCGAAAGAAAAGCCATGTACGCCGCGGCTCACCTTGCGGGGAATGTACACCGGCTTTTTGCGTGACTTGAAACGGGCGATGGCCTTGATGATGATCTCGTCGGTGCACTTGAGCGGCTCATGTTCGTCGAGCTGGATGTGCAAGGCGCCTTCGATCTTGGCCCGGTAGTTGGTGGTAATGAAGGGGGTGTCGTAGAAATCGGCGACCCGTTTGAGATCCTGTTTGATGCACTGGATGTCGACGGTCATCGCGTCCACCGCCCCGGTTACCAGCACCGCCTCGGTGCTGGAGAAGTTGCCAGCATGGGGCAGACCGTGGCGCGACATCACATCGAGCCCGGAGCAGCACATGCCCACCAGGTTGATGCCCTTGGCCCCGGCCTCCCTGGCCGCGTCGCGCAGGCCCTGGTCGGCGGCAGAGATGAGCATCGCCTCGAGGAGAATCGGCTCATGGCCGTGGACGATGATATTAACCTGGTCCTCCTTGAGCACCCCCATATCCACTTCAATCTCCACCGGCGAAGGGGTACCGAAGAGGATATCGGAGATATCCGTGGACACCATCGAGCCGCCCCAGCCGTCGGCAAGCGCGGTCCGCGAGATCTGCTTGGTAAGGTTCTCGTAGTCCTGATCGACGCCAATGGCGGTGCGATGCATCATCTCCATGATCTCGCGCATCGCCCCGCGCGGCACGATGCCGGCGGCACGCCACAGTTCCAGGGTCTTGGGCGGTACCCTCTTGACCATGGGGATCTCGCCATCCACCTGGGTGTAGGTGCGCTCCAGCTCGTGATAGAGATCAAGCGCCACATCGCGAAGCTCCCGTCCCTCGGTGGGAATATCCAGGGCCGTGGCGACTTCCAGCAGCTTGATGGGATCCTTGATGGCAAAATCCTTGACCTTGCCGTTGATGACATCGCGGAACAGCTCCAGCATCGCCATGCCATGATCGGTGTGCGCAGCAGTGCCGGCAGCGACCATGCGCGCGAAGTTGCGGGCGACGATGGTGTCGATGGTGGCGCCGCAGACCCCGACCCGGTCATAAGGGCTGTTGACGTTCATGCGACACGGCCCCATGGAGCAGTGCTTGCAGCATGCGGCCTGCTCACCGATGGGGCAGGGTTTGAGGGCGGTTGCCCGATCGAAAAACAACTCCACCCCGTCCTTTCTTGCCTTGGTGATCATCTGCGCCGTGGTCTCGCAGCTGGTCAAATCTTCTACCTTGATGAGTTCCAGTGGTTTGGCCATGCTCCCTCCTCTTTGCACTCGCCCGTGGCACGCCGCTCGACCCTCACCACCTGGCAAGGGAAGAAGCATCGTTGCCGAAATTGCGTTCAGCTATTGATGAGAAAAGTTCCCAACTCTATGTAGTCTATACCACTGAGTGGCATTGTCAAGAACCATTTTCAATACGCTGAATGATCAGGAGGGAAAAAACAGCAAAGCCCGCGGCAAAGGCCACGGGCTTGGAAAGCATGATGCAAGGAGCGCAGCCCACCGGTATCCATCATGCGGAAATTGCCGGACACCCCTTGTGCTGCCGGTGAGAGGAGGCTATTTCTTCATGGCGACAAGTTTTTCGACGATGGCGAAGAGCTCCGGCGGAGCGCTGGCGAGGTCGTCGTAGGGCCGTGTGCCGCCACGATCGGCGAAAACGATCTCCTCCTGCTCGGGGAGGAAACCAAGGATCTCGAAATCAGCCAGCGAGCTGCGGATCAACTGGCAATCCTCCTCACCGCGAACGCGATTGCCGAGGATGAGGATGCGTTTGATGCCGATGTCGCTGCCAAGCTTGCGGATCTTCTCGGCAGCGGCGCGACTCCTCGCCCCGGGGTTGACGACGACGATCAGGGCATCCACCGACCCGCTCGTCGCCCGCCCGAGGTGCTCCACGCCGGCCTCCATGTCCATGATGACAATATCGTCGCGGACCAGCACGAGATGGTTCATCAAGGCCTTGAGCACCGTGCTCTCCGGACATATGCACCCCGAACCGCCACTCTGCACGGTGCCCATGACCAGCAGACGCACCCGATCACGCTCCTGGGAGAATCTCTCGGGGATGTCGTCCACTTTGGGATTGAGGGTAAAGAAACCGCCCATGGTGCCCGGTTTAGCTCCAGTACGTTCGGCGATCAGTTCGGTCAACTGAGAAATGGGGGTGATCGGTTTATCCTCTGGAATTCCCAAGGCGGCGGCGAGATTGGCCACCGGATCGGCGTCGATGGCGATGACCTTATTGTTGCCGTCCATGGCCAGGCAACGCGCCAACAGCCCGGTGACGGTGGTCTTGCCGACGCCGCCCTTGCCCCCTATAGCTATCTTCAAGCTCACGTTTTCTCTCCTTCGTCGTTCTCGATCGAAACCTGCTCAACCGATAATGCGTCCCTCATCATCGACCATCGCCACCAGGTAGTCGCTCTTCTTGGCGGCGTCGTGCAACTCGTCGAGATGAACCGCCTGCAGCTCGTATTTTTTGCCCTTTTCCCGCGGCAGGTTGAGGAAACAGTCGTTGGCCTCCTCTTTGCTGCGGAAAGCCGGGATGAAGTGAACATCCTGTTTCTCATCGTACAGCCCGAGAAAACTCTCGTTCTTTCCCGGATCACAAATAAACACGTAAACCCAGCCCTCTACCTTTTCAGTCGTGCTCATGCTGTCGTCACTCCCCCATGATACCCAAAAGAATAGACAACGACCCTAGCCTGTCGCAGTCTGGACGCTGTGACAGTAACCATCAATTCCCCAAAAAAAGCCCCACCCGAAAAGGATGGGGCTCTTGCCATGGGCGTATGAGGAACTCAGATTTCCAGATAGGAATCGGAGAAGAGGTTCTCACCGGTGATGACGCGCACGGTCTTGACATAGTCGGCCAGCTCCTTGGACAGCGACGCAAGCGGCGGTGCGGTGCCGTCCATGGCCTGGTACACCACATCGACGATATCCTGACGCTGACCTTTGGCAACGGCGGTAAGATTGGTATCGAGCGGGTCGGAGATTACCGACTGCATCCCATTGCGGCCAAGCATGATCATATAGGTGGTGTTGATGATCGGGCGGAGATGAACCGGCGGACCGTTGGAAATGTTCGACAAACCGCAGGTCGACATGGCGCCGGGGGCGATGTCGGCGAGCATGGCCTGGAAGTTCATCAACGAAACGCACTGCGCCTGTTGAATGTTGACCGGGGTGACAATGCCGTCGACCCAGATCTTCTCGTTGGGGATCCCCGCCTCGTTGGCGGCATAGAGGAGCTCGACGGCGAGAGCGGCGCGCTCATTCTCGTCGCGGGGCAGACCGTCAGGTCCCCACATCAGGGCGACGATATCGGCCTCGTACTTGGCGGCCATGGGCAGCATCACCGTGTAACGCTCCGGTCTGGCCATGATCGAGTTGACGATGTGCGGTTTGGTGGCGGGCTTGATGACTTTGAGGCCTTCCTCGATGGCGGCAATGTTCGAGGTATCGAGCAGCAACGGAATCTCCGGCACCACTTCCTGCACCACCTGAATAACCCAGGGCATCAATTCGTGACCGTCCTTCTTGGCCGGCCCGAGGTTGATGTCGATATAGTCCATACCGAGTTTCTTCTGTTCGAGGGCCTCTTCCTGAATCGGTTTGGGGTCCCGTTCCCGGAAGGCCTTGCCGATCTTCTTGGAGATGACGTTGAGGCTTTCGCCGAATAGAATCATAATTGCTCTCCTTTCAAAGGTGTATGGGTCTCAAACTCCTTGTCGCGATCCTTGATCGCGACAACCAAAAGAAAACCCCACCGGAGCAGTTGCGACTGTTCCGGCAGGGGCTGTCACAGCATCTATCTACTCTTCAGGAAGCCGGCGATATGGGCGGCCTCACGCGGCCCGACGGTGATCGTCCAGCCCGGCAGCTCTTCCTCGACATCGCCGGCGATGGCGGCGGCGTAGCCGGGGATGATGAGCTCGGTATGCTTGACCTTATCCATGATTCCGCACTTCTTGACAAAGGCCCCGACATCGTCGCCGCCGAACTTGCCGGCGGCCCAGGCGGTAAGAACCGAGAGTCCCTCAGAGTCCTTGATCAGCAACCACGACGGAACCTTGCTCGCTTCGATCTCGCCGGAAACGATGAAGTAGGTGAGCGCGAAGTTGGTGGTGACCAGAACCGGCGAGTTTTCGTCCGGATTGCCGATCTCGAAAATACCCTGGGTGACGGTCATCGGCCGCTGCGGGTCGGTGAAGATGTTGAGGCGTTCGAGCAGCAGCGGGAAGATCACCTCGGTGGTCAGATCGGAGAGCACGACGATGCCGCCGTACTTGGCGACGAACAAGCCGGCGATCATGCCTTCGGTGGCGATGTTCGAGGCCATCTCGCAGGGGAAGGTGATGGTCGGGAAACCAACCGAGCGGTTGCCCGCCTTGAGGGCGGCACGGCGGATGGCGACCTGATCCTCCAGGGCCTGCTTGATCTCGCGGGAGCCGGAATCGAGCACCAGGTCCTTGAGGCCCATGGCGACCAGCTTGTCGGTCAGGGCGATCAGGCCGTCGATGGAATCGGCTTTCACTGCCAGGGGCAGGTTGTTGTCGAGGGCGATCTTGCCGAAGGCGTCGACGTTGGCGGCAGTCGCGGCATAGATCAGCGGCCGTTTGAAGCCGGCGGTGGCCACGGCGCCGCTGATTACTTCGGCGCTGTCGCTCATGAGGATGAGGTTGAACTCGGAGGTTTCAGCAATGAGCTTGGCCAGGGAAGCAAAGGCGACGCCGTCACCGTTGACGTCCTTGAGCGCGACCAGCTCGGGGCGCAGGTTCAGGCCAACGCGCTCGTACTGCAGTGCGTTCCAGGCCTTCAGCTTGCCCTCGACTACCGCCGCGGCGGTGTCGGAGGTGACGATACCGGCAAAAAGGGTCGGGTTGTAGAAGGTCTTCTCATGACGGCAGAGCACGGTCTCGCCACCAGTCTTGGCAGCACGCACGCCTTTGCCGATGGCCACCGGACGAATCGGCGGGGCCGAGGCCTCGGCCAGCTGGGCACGAGCCTCTTCGGACACGTAGGGACAGGAGTCGAGTTCCGCCTTGCCTGAGGCAAGGTTCATGGCAAAGGCAAGGCAGGTGGGAACTCCGCACTCCTTGCAGTTGGTCTTGGGCAGGAGTTTGAAGATTTGAATTCCTGTTAACGCCATTTCTATGGTCTCCTTATATAGTATTCACGGCAGTTCGGGGTATGACAGCCACGGCTGTCATACCCCATGCTCCTCCCAGAGTTACCCGATAATCGGCGGCATGCTCAGCGCCGGGTGACCCTTCTCCTGAAGCCATGGCAAGATCTCGTCTTCAGTGACACCAACGGTTTCGTCGGCGATCATGTCGGCAAAGTTCTTGACACCCATTTCTTCGCCACGGGCGTTAAGACGATCACGGATCTCATCCTTGACCACCTTGGGCATCCACACCATACGCAGGAGGCCACCATCACCCAGGATGAACTTCTTCTGGGTGATATTGAACTTGGAGTGGCCAACGAAACCGGGCGAAGACGCGCCACCGCCCATGACACCGGCCAGGGTGGTGAACTTCATTCCAGACGGGGTCTCACCGGTATAGTCGCGACCGACGGTCATGATGCCGTTGCAGGCCGGCAACATGGCGGCGATGCACTCGCAGCAGCCGCAGGTAGTCATCGGTGCCTGAACCATGGAATAGAAGTTGTACGTATCGATAGCCCCTTTCGAGGCGATCTTGATGAACTCGTCAACGCCCTCGAAACGGCCGAGCACCGGATCGAGCACCTTGCCCTTCTTGATCGGCTGGTTGGGGCCGGTGGGGTTGATCTCAAAGGAGGCCTTGCAGTCCATCCAGTTGTAGGCGCCGCACAGACCGGTACGCTCCGGGCTGACCGTGCAGACATGGCTCGGGGCGAACGACTGGCAGAGGCTGCAGGAGTAGAAGGTGTCGACAGATTCGTCGGTCATCTTGTCGACGCGCTCATCGCGCATCTTGTACTCGGCCCTGGCGGTGGCGGTCATCTTGTCGACATCCTCCTTGCCGGTGTAGAGCGTAACCTGGACCTTGTCGACGATCTTCTTGAAATCCTGATGGAACTTGGCGTGAAGAACAACGCCGATATCCTTCAGGGTGAAGCCCTTCTCCACCGCCTGCTTGCTGATGCGGACCCAGGAGATGTCCCTCTGGCCGATATGCATGACGCCCTGGATATAGTTGACCAGGTGATGGATCTGACGCTCCATGATCGGTTCGAAATCGGGCTGGAACTCGCGGCCGGCAATCTGCACGAAGATGCCGAGGGGAAGCGTCTCGCCTTCCTTCATATCGGGAACGTCCTTGCCGATGACGGTGACCTTGCCATCCTCGATCTCGTTCATCTGCGCCATCTTGACCAACTCGGTGCACTGGGTTTTACCACCGCCCATCTGCCCGAAGAGATCGCCGCCGCGTACGCGCTCACCCTCAAAGGCCGGGCCGAAGGCGCAGGGGATGTCGATCTGGGTGACGTTGATCTTGAGACCGCGCACCTCCACCGACTTCTGGCAGATCTCGTTGTGCGGCACATTGGCGACAACGTGCTCGTAGGTGCAGATACCGGTGGGCAGGATCTCCGGAATATCGGTATCGGCCAGGGTCGGGAAGCCCCAGTTGACGGCGCCGGCAGCAGCCACCGCCCACTCGGTGCCGACATCGCCCAGGGCGTTGACGAAGGCGAAGATACGGTTTTTGTTGTACATCAGCATACGGCGATAGTCGCCCGGCTGAACGCCGCCGAAGGCCATGGCGGCGCGGTTGGCGAAACCGAGGGCGAAGACTGCCGAGGAGATGTCCGGCCCAAAAGGAACGATACGGGTGTTCCAGCCGACCTGCATGCCTGCCTGGAGGCACTGCTCGATGACCGTTTTGCCGTTGTGGTTGGCGGCGCAGAAGATATAGAGGTTCTTCTTCTGATAATCCTCGACGATCATCTTGGCGATCTCGGCGTTGGGGGCCGCGCCGACGATGGCCGCGAAACCGGGGGCCGAACCGTCGACGAACTCGACGCCGCGCTTACGAAGGATGATGTCGTTGGCAGGGCCGACCCAAATCTTGCCGGCATCGATATCGGGATCCTCGGTATCGACGTAAAAATCAGGCTGGTGAAGAATGCGCAGCGCCTCCTTGACCTCGTAGGCGAAGATGCCGGCCATACCGGCATCGAGCAGCGGTCCGAGGTAGGGCAGGTGGTTGCTGCCCTTGATGTGCGGCGGCAACAGGCCGCGGGCGAATTGCATCGGTTTTTTGAGGTCTTCCAGAGTCTCGCACTTGATACCGGTCAGCGAGTAGATGACCGGCAGGTAATAGGCGGTGTTGGGAAACCCGATCTTGGTGCTGGCGTCAAAGGTCTGCAGGGCCCTCTCAAGTTCGCCCTCGACCTGGGACACGACCTTGTATCCACCCTGAATGGCTGCAAATGCTACTAATCTTGACATGCTTTCACTCCTTATATGAGGATGAGTAATATCGTCGTTTACGGTACCGGGGATTATTCCATGCCGAGGGCTTGACGGTCAGCCATATCCATAAGGACGCGGTCGCGGGCTTTGTCGATGCCCAGCTCTTTACGTTTCTTATCGATATGGGCGATCATCTTATGGGCATGTTTGACCGGATCGGGCTCGCAATCCCACTTGCCGCCGAAGATATTCTCCATGTCCTTGTAGAGATAGTCTTTGAACACCGGGGCGCCTTCCAGCGGCATATGATAGCCGAAGACGGTATAGACGCCAGAAGCGACGAAATACTGGCCGATGGAGATGGCCTTCTCGCTCATCCACTCCGGAGCGCTGCCCGCTGCGGGCAGGTCGCAGATGTCCTTGCCGAGCCCACCGGCCTTGACCACCTCGGTGGCTGCCAGGAGGATACGGCTGTTATCGACGCAGGAACCGAGATGAAGCACCGGCGGGATACCGACGGTCTCGCAGACCTCGGCCAGGCCGGGGCCGCAATGGACGGCAGCCGATTCCGGGGTGAGCAGGCCATGCATGCCGGCGGCGATGGCCGAGCAGCCGGTGGTAAGGACGATGACGTCGTTTTTGATCAGTTCCTTGATGATGGTGATATGCTCGTCGTTGTGCTTGGTACGGGCGTTGTTGCAGCCGACCACGCCGGCAATACCGCGGATACGGCCGTTGATGATGTTGTCGTTCAAGGTGTAATAATCGCCGCGGAAGCTGCCGCCGAGATGATAACGGATCGACTCGACGCCGAAACCGGCGATCTGCGACGATTTATGGCGGGGAATGATGACGTCGGCGCCACGCTTGGTGAAGTTGTCGACGGCGATCTTTACAATGCGGATGGCGTCTTCCATGGCATGGTGCTCGTCGAACTCGATATGGAGGACGTTGTCCTGCTCCATCCTGGCAATGGGATGGGTGGTGATCAGCTTGGTATGGAAACACTTGGCGACGTTGGCGAGGTTCTGGAAGATGCACTGCACGTCGACGACCATGGCGTCACAGGCGCCGGTGATGATCGCCAGTTCCTGCTGCAGGAAGGTTCCTGCCGGCGGGACACCGTGACGCTGCAGCACCTCGTTGGCGGTACAGCAGATGCCGCTCAGCTGGATGCCCTTGGCACCTTTGGAGATGGCATAGTCGATCATCTCCTGGGACTGGGCGGCAGCGACGATCATTTCCGAGAGCAGCGGCTCGTGGCCATGGACGATGATGTTGACATGGTCTTCCTTCATCACCCCGAGGTTGGCCTCGGCCTGCAGCGGCGAGGGGGTGCCGAAGAGAACGTCCTGGAGATCGGTGCCGATCATCGATCCACCCCAGCCGTCGGCCAAGGCCGCCCTGGTGCCCTGCTTCATGAGGTTACGGAAATCCTGATCGACGCCCATGTGGGTGCGGTGCATGATCTCGACGATCTCGCGGTCGACGTTGCGCGGCAGGACACCGGCCTCGGCCCACTTGTCCTGGAGAGGCTGGGGAGCGCGCTTGAGATAATCAACGGTGCCGCTGGTTTTGCCCCACTCGGCAACCGCTTTTTCACCGACGGCGATGGCGATCTCCTTGATGTCGCGGTCCTTGACAACGCCATCGACCTCGACCGTGGTAGCCACGCCGAAGTAGGGGGCGATCTGCATGAGCTTGATCGGGTCTTTGATCTTGTAGTCGTGGGTCTCGCCCCTGGCGGCGGCGAGGAAGGTAATGGCGACATTGCGACCATGATCGGAGTGGGCGGCGGCGCCGCCGGCGATCATGCGAATGAAGTTTCTCGCGCAGATGGTATTGGCGGTCGCACCGCACAGACCCTTGCGGGTGTCCTCGCCCTGGATGCCATCCTTGGGCAGGGGCAGGCGGCAGGGACCCATGGCGCAGTTTTTACAGCAGATACCCTGCATGCCGATGGCGCAGGGCTTCATGGTGACGGCGCGGTCGAATACCGTCTCGACGTTGAGCCGTTGCGCACGGCGCAGCATTTCCTGGGTCGAGGCATCGATGGACGATTCCATCGGATCGGCGAGTTTTGCCACTTTGTCGACTTTACTGGTTACTTCTGCCATATCGAGGTTCCTCCTCAAGATTTTACCGGGGCCGCAAGCAGTCCCGAGCGTGACAATTCGTATGAGAGGTACTGCCGTGCATCAATATTTCTTGCGCCGATGGAAGCGATCGAGCATGTCGAGCATCTTCTCCTGCTGGCTCTTCTGCACCGAGTCGGCGGTCATGGTCACTTCCGCCAGCGGTCTCGTAGCGCTGGCTTCCTCTGCGGCCTGACGGGCCTGGGCACGCAGCCGCTTCAGAGCCTTCTCGTCCTCTTCGCGCTGCTGTTTCTCAGCGGCCAGCGCATCGGCGGCGGCCTTGGCGGAGGCAGCGGCATCAGCCTTGGCCTTGGCCTCGGCGTCCGCCTTGGCCTTGGCAGCGGCTTCGGCCTTGGCTTTTGCATCCGCTTCCGCTTTAGCCTTGGCATCCGCTTCGGCTTTGGCTTTGGCTTCGGCTTCCGCCTTGGCGGCGGCGGCAGGGTCGACTGCCGGGGCGGCAGGTGCGGCAGCGGCAGGCGCAGCGGCAGGTGCGGCAGCGGCGGCGGCAGGCTTGGCAGCAGGCGCGGCAGCAGCAGGGGCGGCGGCAGCTTTGGCGGCAGGCGCCGCAGCTTTCTTCTCTTCCTCGGCAATGGTCAGATCCGGGGCCGGGGCGAGGGCGGCGAAATCGATCGCGGCCTGAGGCATCATCTTGGCGATGGGCCCGCATCCTTGCAACGAACCACCGTCGGCGATGGCCTTGATGAACTCCTTGACCAGGCGGATGGCCTCGGGATGCCGCATAATAAGAACGCTGGAACCGCTCAGCAGGTAGGACACGGCGCCGATAGCCTCCATCATCACCCCGCGGGTCTCGGGATCACCGAGGACCGGAGCGTTCTCCGCAGTCTGCTTGGCTTCCTTGCACTTCCACACCTCGTTGCCGAGGTTATTGATCATCGGGAACTGCAGCTTTTCGTCACCCTGAACCATGGCCGCCATGCTGAGGCGCTCCATGACCGAGTAGGTGTACTCGAGACCATAGCCAAGACCGCCGGTGGTCGGGTCGACCAGCAGCCGATCCATGGGCATGCCGAGGTTCTCGAGGAGGATGTTGATCTGTTTGGCGAGGTTGACGTCGATGGGCGAGGAGGCGATGACCGCATGGCCGTACCCCATGGCGGCGGCGCCAATGCCCTTGTAGTTCTTCTCTTCCACCGGACCAAGGACAAGATTGTAGCCCTGGCATTTTTCGGCCACAACCTTGAGGACCGCTTCGTCCTTGGCAGGGTTCGCACAACCCCAGACAATGAGCGGCACCTTGATGGCCCCGAGCACCTTGAGCACGGTGTCGGCAGCCGATTCGGGGCTGGCATCCTTGTCGTTGGGGTCAATGCTCTTCAACTGCAGGACGACGATGTCGGCGCCATACTGCTCGACGCACTTCTTTGCCCATGCGGCGGGGTCGGCAAACACGTCCTTGAAGGGAACGACCACCGGTTCCGGCCAGTCCTCGGGGATCATGTCCCAGATTTCCATGGCAATGACAGGCTTGTTGGGCATGCTCCCTTCAAAGGTATAGAAGGGGTAACATGTCTGACCTCCAACGGTTATGGCAGAATCACCCTTGCCGATGGTAATTGCCTTTATGCCGCCGCTATAGGATTCCTTCTTGAGTTCAAATCCCACTTTCGCCTCCTTACTGGTAGGTAGTTATTGTCCGGAGATTGTCTTTGCTCGCAATCTCCCCTGTTCATAAAACCAGCCAAAAACGGTAGGTAACCCAACACTTGTCAATACTCGGCCCAGTCGAGCCCGCCCCATCCCTGGAGATGAGGTTTCCTCCCGGTGCCTACTTCTTCTGGCGCGCCTCCATCCGCGCCTTAAGGCGCGGGAATTTTTCGATCTCGGTATGCGGCAGGAACATCGCCGCGATGTAATGATCCATGTACGACGGAGTCTCGGAGAGCTCGAAATTGGTCATCTTGGCGGTGACCGTAACCACGTCCTTCCTGATGCGGTTGGTGAGCGAGCTCATGCGCGCCCCCATCAGCGACCCGTTACCGATAAACGTCACCCGGTCGGGGTCGATCTCCGGCAGGAGGCCGATGGTCATGGCCTTCTCCAGGTCGATATAGCTGCCAAAACCGCCGGCGAGAATGATCCGCTCGACCGCGTCGAGGCTCAATCCGACTTCTTCCAACAGGGTCATGCAGCCGCTGTAGATGGCCCCCTTGGCGCGAATGAGGTTGTCGAGGTCGGGTTCGGTGAGGACGATGTCGCGGTCGAGCTGTGTTTCTTCTTTCCAGGCCAGGACGTATTCCCAGACGCCGTTGGTCTCGCGGATGCGCGGCGTGCCGTGGTCGCGGTTGAACTTGCCGCGGTTATTGATGACACCGTGCTCGAACATCACCGCGGCCATGGTAATCAGCCCCGAGCCGCAGATGCCCTTGGGGCGGACATCACCGATGGTGAAGATCATCGGCTCGTAGGTGACCGGGTCTATGGAGAAATCCTCGATGGCGCCTTTGGCGGCGCGCATGCCGAACTCGATGCCGCCACCCTCGAAGGCCGGCCCGGCAGAACATGCCGTGCAGGCCAGCCATTCTTTATTACCCACCACCAGTTCGGCATTGGTGCCGATGTCGAGAAAGAGGGTCAGCTCATCCTGGCGATAGAGACCCGAACCCATGACGCCGGCGACGATATCGCCGCCGACGAAGCTCGACACCTGCGGGTAGACCAGGGCAATGGCGTGGTCATTGATCCTTATGCCGATATCCGCCGCCGTAAGTGGCGGATAGAGCGTCGCCACCGGGACATATGGCGCACGGCGGATGTTGCGCGGGTCGATTTTGAGGAACAGCTGGGTCATGGTGGTATTGCCGGCGAAGGTGATCGTCGAGATATCCTCGGCGTCGACCTGGGCGGCGGCGATGATCTTCTTCAACACACCATTCAAGGTGCCGACCACCACCTCGTGCAGTTTCTCCAGCCCGCCCGCCTTCTCGGCGTAGATGATGCGCGAAATGACGTCCTCGCCATAGCTGATCTGCCCGTTGAAATCGCCGGCCTCGGCCAGACACCTGCCGCTGGCCAGATCGATGAGCTGGCCGTAGACGGTGGTGGTGCCGATGTCTATCGCCACGGCATAGTTGGCAGCGGTGGTGTCGCCGCCTTGAATATTAAGGATGAGATTCTTGCCGTCGTCGCGGACCGGGCGGGTGACGGTCACCGTCACCTGAAAATCGTGGCTGCGCAGCAGGCCGGGCAGTTTGCGGATCACCGGCAGGGTCAACTCGAGGCGATGCTCGTTGGCCTGGTGCTTGAGCATCTCGATGAGCCGGGTGACGTCGGGCATGTTGTTGGTGGCGTCCGGCGACGGCAGAGAGAGGAAGATCTTCTCCACCGGGGGGATGAACAGCCCTTTTTCCTTGAGGCTTTCAAAGTCGGGCTGCTGGATGGTCGCCGTCCGCCGTGGCGTCACCTGAAGGTTCATGACGCTCTTGTCCATCGACGATTCGATGGGCACACGCACCGCCACATCCTCGACCACCTTGCAAAGGCAGGCGAGACGGTAGCCCCGCTCTGTCTCTTCCGGCTTGAGACGTTCGCTGTGACCGCCTTCGAGATTCCCTTTTTCCAGAACAACGCGGCATTTGCCGCAAACCCCTTCGCCGCCACAGGAGGCATTGATATGCACCCCGGCATGCAGGGCCGCACGGATGAGACTTTCTCCCCGGGGGACGGTAACCACCCTGTCGTAGGGTAGAAAAGTGACGGTACAGCTATTCATGCGGGTTTCCCTGTAACACAACGGGAAGAGACGGCAGCGCGCACCCCTTCCTGGCTGTCGCGTAAGAATTTACGGTTTCGACAGAACTCTCCGCCACGTCCCCGTCCAATCTCCGCCTCCAGCAGGTTGACAAGATATGCTCTCAACTTTCCCTCATACACGCTGAAAAACACCGCCAACTATAGCATATTTTTCCATCCTTACAACGTGTAAATGCCGGACTCGTATCGGTTGCCGGTGTTTTTCATCGTCAAATAAGTGTTCTGGATCAATGGCATTTCATATCATTCGGATTGATACAATTGTGCAAAACGGGAGGCAACCTGCACCAGGCGCTTATGGCCCGACCCATTAACCACCACTCCTCCAGGCCGACACCGCCTGACAAGAAAAGTTGTTGCATATCGTGCAAACACGGACCAGAAATTGCGCCTTTGGAAATTACTTCAAACCGTTACCAGCGCGCCTTTCCTTCTCGAGAAAATGAATGATACAGGAACTGCGAAACTTGCAGTAGAGCTCTGGATCGGGGCATCGCGCACATTCTTCACAGAGCGGGTACTTATATTTCGAACAAAAATATACGCTTTCCCGAGCGGGATGGTTTTTACAGCGGGCCTTCTCGTCGCCCGGGCTATTTATTTCGTCCATGCAACCCTACTTTGTGATAAATTTGCATCAAAAATTTCAAACAGCTGCTATAGTTTGTTTGGCGCACATCACGCCCAATGTGCACAAACCACCAGGCTTGTGTTACCGATCCATTCCAGCCAATTTGGCAGCCGGCATCGTCGCCTTGAACGCCTCCGCAGGTGTTTGCCGATTGCTGCCCGGAGCACCACATGGTACTGTGGCAACCCTGCCCCTCCACCGACCGCCCAAAGCGCCGCAATCGCCGTCACCACGAGCTAGCCGATGCCACCAACAACCGCACCTCCCCCGGGGAAAGACGCCCACCTCGACCAAACCATCGCCCTCTGCCAGCGGCAGCTGCTCGCCATGGGACTGGAAACCGAAGCCGTCTCCTGGCGCAACCCGGCGCCACACTGCTGGTCGCTGCACCTGCGCTGCCGACAGTCCCCCTTGCTGTGCAGCAACGGCAAGGGCGCCACCCGCAATGCGGCGCTGGCCAGCGCCCTCGGGGAGTTCTGCGAGCGACTCGCCACCAACTTCTTCTTCGCCGATATGTTTCTCGACGAAGACCTCGACCAGCCCTTTCTCTTCTACCCGCAGGAAAAGTGGTTCGAGAATACCGGAAAGAGCGTCAAGAAGAAGGCCGCCGACGGCAGCCCGCTGCTCAACAGGGAGCTGTGGCGGTTCTACGACCCGCGGGGGGAACTGACCCTGCACCAGCTGCGCGATCTTAACACCGACGTCACCCGGCCGGGCATCGCCGCCCTGCCCTTCGTCAATCTCAAGACAGGCAAGCAGGTCTATTTCCCGGTCAGCCTGCTCAATACGCTCTACGTCAGCAACGGCATGGCTGCCGGCAACAGCCCCGCCGAGGCAGGAGCCCAGGCCCTGGCGGAGATCTGCGAGCGCCATGCCAAGAATCTCATCATCGCAAACGGCATCAGCCTGCCCGATGTGCCGGCCGAGCATCTCCGCCGCCATCCGGCGATCCTCCACACCCTTTCCCGTCTGGAGGCTGCCGGCTACCGGGTGCGCGTCAAGGACGCCTCCCTCGGCGGGCGCTTCCCGGTGATCTGCGCCTTGCTCACCGACCCGGACAGCGGCGGGGTCTTCGCCGCCTTCGGCGCCTCGCTGCGCTTTGCGGTAGCCGTCGAGCGAACACTGAGCGAGCTCCTCCAGGGCCGCACCTTGTCGGCCTTAAAGAGCTTTCACGAGCCCGAGCACGACCTCGCCCTCGTCGCCGACCCTTTCAACCTGGAGAGCCATTTCATCGACTCGGACGGCCTGCTGGCCTGGTCGATGTTCCGCGACCGCCCCGACCACCCCTTCACCCCCTGGGACTTCACCGGGCCGACCGGGCAGGAGTTCGCGCGGCTGCTGGACATCGTCACCGCCTCGGGGGCCACGGCCTATCGTGCCGAATATCGCCACTGCGGCATCTACACCTGCCGTATCATCGTCCCCGGGATCTCAGAGATCTATCCCCTCGACGACCTCTTCTACGGCAATCGCGCCGGCGGCGCCATGCTGCGCCGGCGCCTTCTCGAGCTGCCGACCCTCGACCAGGATGGGCTCCACCTCGTCCTCGACGAGCTCGAGGAACTGGGTCTTGGCGAGGAACGGCTCATCGGCGAGGTCATCGGCGTCTCCTTCGCCTCCGACTCCCCCTGGCACGAATTGCGCCTCGGCGAGCTCAAGGCCATGCTGCACCTGGCCCTCGGCCAAACGGAAGATGCCCTCCTCTGGTGCCGCTGGGTGGTCGACCATGCCAGTCTGCCCGCCGCGCGGCACCGCCTCTACCGACTTCTCGTCGCCCTGCTCGGCTTTCGCCTTGCCGGGCAGTCGTCCGCCGACTTCCGCCATGCCCTTTCCCTGCGTCACGGGGACGGGGATATCGCCATGGCGGAAGATGCCCTCGCCGGCACCATCCGTTTTCCCGGGCTGCCCTTTGCCCGCCGCTGGTCGGAGCTATCGGCGGAACACCGCAGGTTGCTCGAGCTCTACCGCCACCTCAACCGCTTCAAAATCGGCCAACCACACCAGGCGCCGCCTTCAGCCACGATCTGAGAAGAGAGCGGCCAGGCCGCCCGCCTCCTGTCGCCGCGCCAGCCGCCGCCTTCCTCAGCCTGCCACCACCGCCCTCGTCTCGCGGGCGATGGCCAGTTCCTCGTTGGTGGGAATCACCCACACCTGGACGCGGCTCGTGCCATGGCTGAGCAGGGACGGGCCACTTCCGGGGCGGCGGTTCTTCTCGTCGTCGAGGACGATGCCGAAGGGTTCCAGCCCTGCCAGGCTCTTGGCCCTGGTTACGGCATCGTTTTCGCCGATGCCGGCGGTAAAGACGATGGCATCGACACGGCCAAGGACGGCGGTATAGGCGCCAATGTATTTTTTATTGCGATAGGTCTGCACTTCCAGGGCGAGCATGGCCCGCTGGTCTCCGGCAGCGATGGCGGCGTGGATATCGCGCATGTCGTTCAAGCCACACAGGCCCTTGAGCCCCGATTCCTTGTTGAGCAGGGTGTCGATGGCCTCGATATCCATGCCGCAGTTGCGGGCGAGATAGGCGTGGATGGCCGGGTCGAGGTCGCCGCTGCGCGTCCCCATGACCAAGCCCTCCAGAGGGGTGAAGCCGAGGGTGCAGTCGAGGCTGCGGCCGCCGGCCACCGCGGCCATGGAACAGCCGTTGCCGAGGTGGATGGAGATGATGTTGAGCTCGGCGAGAGGACGGCCCATGGCCCGGGCGCACTCCCCCGCCACGTATTTATGGGAGGTGCCGTGGAAGCCGTAACGGCGGATGCGCTCCTCTTCGTAGAGACGATAAGGGATGGCGTAGTGGTAGGCATGGGCGGGGATGGTCTGGTGGAAGGCGGTGTCGAAGACCGCCACCTGCACCGCCTGGGGGAAGAGCTCCTGAGCCACCCTGATGCCGGCGAGGTTGGCCGGGTTATGCAGAGGCGCCAGCGGCACGTTGTTGGCGATGGCCGCCAGGACCCGGTCGTCGATGACCGTCGGCCGGTGAAAGTCTTCCCCGCCGTGGACGACACGGTGGCCGATGGCGGTGACATCCGCGGGCCGGGCGATGACGCCGTCGGCTGCGTCGGTGAGAATCTCCACTGCCAGGCGCATGCCGCTGGTATGATCGGCGATGTGGTTCTCGCGAACCACCACCCGCTCATCCCCGGTGCCCGGCCGCAGGGTGCATTTGATGCGTCCGACGGCCTCGCCGATGCGCTCGACCAACCCAGAGGCGAGCACCTTCTCGGCAACCATGTCGAGGAGCTGGAATTTGATCGAGGAGCTGCCGGAATTGATGACCAATATATTCATGAGCGTAGTCCCTGCCTTCGCCTGCTGAGGTCTGAGGAAATGAGAGTGCGCCCGGCGCCGTTGCGAAGGGCCGGGCGGGAAGTGGATACTTACCGCGGCCTCGCCCTCGGGGCAAGAGAAAACGAAGGATGGCGCCCCCTCAGCGGGGCCGGGCGGTGGTGAAGCAGCGGTCGAGCACCGCCTGCAGACGCTCCATCTCGATGGGCTTGGCGAGATAGTCGTCCATGCCGGCGGCGAGAAACTTCTCGCGATCGCCTTTCATCGAGTGGGCGGTGAGAGCGACAATGACCACCCCGGCATTGACGCCGCCCTGCCCGGAGCGAATCGCCTCGGTGGTCTCCACGCCGTCCATCTCCGGCATCTGGATATCCATGAAGACGCAATCATACGCCGCCCCCGCCAGTTTGCGCAACGCCATCCGCCCGTTGTCGACCACCTCGACCTGGTGGCCAAGCTTGTCGAGCATGGCGGTGATGACCATAGCGTTGATGCCTTCGTCCTCGACCACCAGCACCCTGAGACCTTCGCGTCTCGCGGCTGGCTCGCAGAGCAACGGTTGCTTCTGCCCGGCGCCGATATCGACTGATACGGTGAAGGTGACGGTGGTACCCCGCCCGGGGGTGCTGGCCAGGCGCACCTCGCCGCCCATCAGCCGCACCAGGTTGCGGACAATGCTCAGCCCCAGCCCGGTGCCGCCGAAGCGGCGGCGATAGCTGCCGTCCGCCTGCACGAAGGGCTCGAAGAGGCGTTCCACCAGCCCCTCGTCGACGCCGACACCACTGTCGGCGACCGAGAACTCGAGAGCAGCCCGTCCCTCCGCGGCCGGCGCGGCGAGGCGCAGAGAGACGGCAATGGAACCCCGTGCAGTGAACTTGACGGCATTGCCGATGAGGTTATAGAGGATCTGCTTGAGGCGCCAGCCGTCGGTGACAACGATCTCCGGCACTTCCTGGTCAATGACTACCGACACGCCCACTTTGTCGGTATCGATCATGGTGGCGAATGACTCCACCGTCGAGCGGAGCAGCGGCCCCACCGACACGGCTTCCGGGGTGAGCAGCACCTTGCCCGCCTCGATCTTGGAGAAGTCGAGGATGTCGCTGATGATGCGCAGGAGTGTATTGCCCGAAGCCAGGGCGATGTCGACGTAGCGGCGCTGCCCCTCGTCGAGCCCTGTTTCGCGGAGCAGCTGCAGCACCCCGAGGACGCCATTCATCGGGGTGCGGATCTCGTGACTCATGTTGGCCAGAAACTCCGACTTGCTTCGGCTCGCTTCCAGCGCCGCCCGCTTCGCCTCTTTCAGTTCCCGCTGCTCTTCCACCCGCCGGCTGATGTCACGAATGACCCCGGTGAAGCCCTGCACCTCGCCCTCGGCGGAGAAAAACGGCGTGGTGACCAGTTCCACCCAGAAGAACGAACCGTCCTTGCGCAGACAGCGACAGGTGAAAAACCCGGCCGAAACCGGTTCTCCGGAAAGCAGGCAGCGATCGACCCGTTGGCGCATGCGCCAATACCTGCGCTGCGACTCCGGAGCGATATGGCTATCGAAGGGCATGGCGAGGAATTCTTCCGGACTGTAGCCGGACATCGTCAGCACCGAAGGGGTGACATAGAGGGGGGTGAAATCGCGGTCGGCCATCCAGATGACATCGCCGACATTCTCGGCCAGCAGGCGATAACGCGCCTCGCTCTCCTGCAGGGCTCTGGTGGTAGCCATCTCGGCGGTGACGTCACGGCCGGCGCCGACGGTGCCGATGAGGTTGCCGTCATCGTCGAAGAGTGGCGCCTTGTGCACCTCGAGGGCGAGATAGACGCCACGCACCAGGCCGTCTTCGAGAAAGCGCCCGGCGTGACGGTTCCGCTTCACCCCCTGGTCGGAGTTGACGCAGATCTCGCCGAAGGTATGCTCATACCCTTCACGCCGTTCGCGCTCAGCGAAGAAGAGATCGGTCTTGCCGATGGGGCTCTCCCCCGGGCGGCACATGAGCAGCCGCTCACGGATGGCCCTGTTGGCAAAGAGATACCGATCCTCGAGGTCTTTGGCCCAGAGCATGTCGGGGACGGTGTTGGCCATCAGCTGCATCATCATGTAGAGGTTGCGGTAGCGCGCCGCGCCACTGTCCCTTTTCGCATCCCCGTCCACACTCTCCCCGTGGGCGTGGGCCGAGGCCTCGAGACGCTGCAACCGCTCGCGGAGGACGGCATTTTCGGCCATGAGCCGTTCCAGTGTATTCATCTCTCCCCTCTTCCCGCCACCGTGGACAGTTCCTCCCCATGATCCATGGCCCAAGGGGATGGCACCCCCGGCTCCTTCCCATTGTACATGCAAGTCCCTAAACCAGAAAAGGAATTTTTCCCATATTCCGCTTACCAGAAGAGCGGCCGGCTTTTTTTCAAGAGAGAGAGCGGGTAGAACCTGCCGCGCCAGCGGATGCCCCCCGCCTTTGCCACCACCAGGGCGGAGCGGACGAGAATGTAGAGGGTCAGGTAGGGGGTGAGCAGCGCCCCAGGCATATACCGCAACGAGCGCCCGAGAGCGGACAGGCCGAAGGCGAAGAGGACCAGCTTGGCGGCCAACGCCGCCACCCAGGCCAGCCGCGCCAGGCCCTCGGCGAACACTGCCCCCCACAAGGGCAAAACATTGCCGACCAGCAGCACCGCCACCAGCAGCGGCACCAGCCACAGCCGGTAATGGAGAAAAGCGAAGCCGTTCTTTTCAAGGCCGCCAGCCATCTCGCCGACGGTGGCGTACCAGGGAACGACGACATGCTGCTGCGCCAGCAGGCAGTCCTGGCGCAGGCCACGCTCCTTGACGAGCTTGCCGAGCATGACGTCGTCGATGGGGTGCATGGCGAAGCGACGGTGGCCGCCGATACTCTCATAGGCCGAGCGGCGCAGCAGATTGAAGGCCCCGACGCCCATGAAGAAGGGGCTACCCCCTTCCTTCACCCGCCAGGGGCGAAAGGCGAACAGCAGGCCAAGGCCAAGCTCGAGAACGAGGCAGTCGAACAACGCCGTGCCTCCTTTGGTGGAAAAGATCAGCGGCAGGTGGTCGAGGTTGGCCTCCTGCATGTGGGCGATGGCCCGCCGCAGGGTGGAGGGCGCCATGACCACGTCGGCATCGGTGAAGAGCAGATAGTCGCCGTCGGCGAGGTCGGCGCCGGTCTGCAGGGCGTGGCTCTTGCCAAGCCAGCCTTCGGGCAGAGTGGTGACGGTAACGAGGCGCAATGTCGGCCACTCGGCCTGAAGGCCTCGCACCACCTCGCCGGTGCCGTCGCTGGAGCGGTCGTCGATGACGACGATGTCGAGATTGGCATAGTCCTGAGAGAGGAGGGAGCGCAGACCGTCGCCGATCTTCTCCCGCTCGTTGCAGGCTGGGACGATCACCGACACCCGTGGCAGACGATCCCCCTGCAGCGGCGCGACCTCCTCGAGGCGACCCAGCTGGCGCGCCCCAAGGGCCACCACCAGGCAGGCGTAGAGAATCAGCGTCGAGACGATAAGACTGAACAGCGTGAACCCATCCATGAATGCCCCCGGACGATGGTGACGGCAAGCACGCCGCCGGCGGCGCAGTGGTGCATGGTGTTGCGCCCCGCGGCCGCCACTTCCGCCAGCGAGCATACCCGGCAGCAGCCCGAGAGGACAACGGCAAAGTGGCCGCGCCTCAAGACATGGCGACCACCACCCCCTGCCGGCGGCCTGGCGACAAAAGTCTGGCAATAATCGGTGAACATGGTAAAAAGGCGATTTAGGCAGCCTTCTCACCCCCTTTCCCCCCGCGACACCTCCCAGGATCACCCGCACGGCCGTGCCCGGCACGCTCCGGCACGCCCTTTGCGCGGTCGGCCCTGGCAGGGCCTCGCCGCGGGAACTCCACCACTCTCACCCCAGCATCATGAGCCACAATACTTTCAGGGAAATCCCCTACAATTTCACGTCGGCAGACGACAAACTGATCATCAGCCTGCTCTTTGGCAGCGAGGTCTGGGAAGACCTCGAAGAGCTGCTCAGCCAGCGTATCAGCGGCCGCTCGGCACGCCTCATGATGCGCTTCATGGGCGACCTCTTCATCCTCCGCCGCAACCCCTTTCTCTTCCAGGAACTGATCGACTCCACGCACCGCCGCCAGCGCTTCTTCGCCACCGCCGCCGAGGACCTGTCGGTGATCGAGGCGGCGGCCGGGCTTGGCCGCGTCGGCGGAGATCGGCGTGCCAAGGTGCTGCGCCTGGTCGCCCTGTGCCGTCGACGGCTGGCCGAACTGAAGCAGGAGATCCACGACGCCCCGGCCCAGCGCGAGCGCCTGATGAAACGGCTGGCGCCGATCATTGGCCGCGACAACGTGCGCTTCGACCCCTTCACCCTGATCAGCCACGCCACCGACGCCACCGACTGGCGCCTCTTTTTGCCCCTGGCGGTGCTGCGCCCAGAACGCGAGGAACAGGTCGGCGAGCTCATCGAGATGTGCAGCGAACTGGGGCTGAAGATCATCCCGCGCGGCGGCGGCACCGGGCTGACCGGCGGCAGCGTGCCGGTTCAGTCCGGCTGCGTGATGATCAACACCGAAAAGCTCACCGGCATCGACCCCATCGCCTGGGACGACTTCCCCCATCTCGGCGAGGGGGTCAAGGTGCCGGTGCTGCGCGTCGAGGCCGGGGTGGTCACCGGCGACGCCATGGCCCAGGCAACGCGTCATAACCTGGTGTTCGCCACCGACCCGACTAGCGCCTGGGCCTCGACCATCGGCGGCAACATCGCCGAGAACGCTGGCGGCAAGACCGCCGTCCTCTGGGGCACGGCCATCGACAACATCCTCTCCTACCGCATCGCCATGCCCGGCCAGGGGCTGCTCACCGTGCGGCGCGTCAACCACCCGATGCGCAAGATCCTCCCCGACGACGAGATGCGCTTCGAAGTGCTTGACGCCCAGGGCCGCCTGCTGCGCGAGGTGCGCCTCGCCGGTACCGAGATCCGCAAGAAGGGCCTGTGGAAGGACATCACCAACAAGGCCCTCAACGGCCTGCCCGGCTTCCAGAAGGAGGGCTGCGACGGGGTGATCACCTCCGGCCGCTTCGTCCTCCACCAGGCCTACGAGAAGAAGATGACCTTCTGCCTCGAATTCTATGGCGAAGACATGGACGAGGCCAGCCGGGTCATCGTCGAGATCTCCACCGCCTTCACCAATAGCGGCGAAGAGGCCCTCATGGCCCTGGAGCACTTCGACGAGGAGTACATCCGCGCCATCAAGTACAAGTTCAAGGCGGCGCGCAGCGAGCAGCCCAAGGCGGTCCTGCTCATCGACATGGTCGGCCACACCAGCGCCCAGGTGCTGCGCGGTCGCGACCGGCTGGTGGCCCTGCTCGCCCCCTACGGCAACACCGAGCTGTTCATCGCCCAGGACGAGGACGAGGCGGTGCGTTTCTGGCGCGACCGCAAGCGCCTCGGCGCCATCGCCGCGCGCACCAATGCCTTCAAGCTCAACGAGGACATCGTCCTGCCCCTGCCGGCCCTGGCCGAGTTCGCCCGTTTCGTCGACGCCCGCAACATCGACGAGGACATCCATAACAAGATGGAGGTCATCGAAGCCATCCTCTCTTACCTGCAGACCGCCGAGCCCATCGAGGACCCGGACTGGCTCGAGGCCAAGATCCCCAAGGCCAACGAGCTGTGCCGCGCCACCCTCGAACAGCTGCAGCTGCGCCGCCGCGAGGCAGTGCGCCAGGGCGTCGATATCCGGACCCTCCTCGCCGACCTGCTGCAATTGCTCAGCGGCTACAGCAGGGTCAGCAGCGACATCGAGGCCATCCACACCCGGGTGCGGGCGCGGCGCATCGTCATCGCCACCCACATGCACGCCGGCGACGGCAACATCCACGTCAACATCCCGGTCTTCTCCAATGACCGCGAGATGATGAAACGCGCCGAGAAAACCGCCGAGGACGTCATGACCAAGGCGGTCGAGCTCGGCGGGGTGGTCAGCGGCGAGCACGGCATCGGCATCACAAAAATGAAGTTTCTCGACGAGAGGCGCCTCGACGAGCTGCGCCGCTACCGTCGCGAAGTCGACCCGCGCGGGGTGATGAACCCCGGCATGCTCAGCGACCCGGCGATCATCGACAAGGTCTACACCCCCTCCTTCAACCTCCTCGAACTGGAGGCGAAGCTCCTCCAGTACGGCGAGCTGGCCAAGCTCAGCGCGATGATCTCCAAGTGCATCCGCTGCGGCAAGTGCATGGGGGTATGCTGCGTCTACCACCCCGGCAGCAACCTCTTCTTCCACCCGCGCAACAAGAACATGGTCATCGGTTCGCTCATCGAGGCCCTGCTCTACGACATGCAGCGCTCGCACCTGCCGCGCTTCAACCAGCTCAAAAACCTCGAAGAGATCGCCGACCACTGCACCATGTGCCGTAAATGCCTGGCGCCCTGTCCGGTGGACATCGACACCGCCGAGGTATCGCTGCTCGAGCGCGAGATCCTCTGCGACCTCGGCTACAAGCACACCGCCCCGGCGACCCTTTTATCGCTTTACTATTTGAAGATCAGGAACCGCACCTTCAACCACATCTTCCGCAAGGGCGTGGTGCAGTGGGGCAGCGCCGCACAGGCCGTGGCGGCGAAAGCCTATCGTAAGGCGCCACCGCTGCTTGTCGAGCGAGGCTGGCGCTTTCTGCACGCCCTCGCCTCACCGATGCAGCCACCCTCGCCGACCTCCCTCGAGGCCCTGCTGCCATCCTACAGCGAGCGCGAAGCGCTGATGTTCACCCCCGCCGAGACGCCGATCAAGACGGTGTTCTATTTCCCCGGCTGCGGCTCGGAGCGCCTCTACGCCGAGATCGGCGCCGCCGCCATCTACTGTCTCGTCAAGAGCGGCATCCGCGTCATCATCCCCCCGCTGCACCAGTGCTGCGGCTTTCCCGCCAAAGTCAACGCCAGGAAGAAGATGGCGGCGATCAGCGCCCTGCGCGACACCATCATCCTCAGCCAGATCCGCGAAATGCTCGGCCATATCGCCTTCGACGGCTTCGTGGTCAGCTGCGGCACCTGCCGCGAGGCCCTGCACGAGATGGGCTGCGGTGAGATCTTCGACTGCCCCATCGTCGACGCGGCGCAATTCGTCCTCGACCACACACCCCTGCCGAACGCGGAAAAACGCCGCGAGACAGTGCTCTATCACACCCCCTGCCACGACTCCCTCGACGGCATGGGCAAGACCCTCCTCGGCCGGCTCTTTACAGCCGTCACCCCCGTGCCCGACTGCTGCTCGGAGGCGGGCACCCTGGCGGTGTCGCGCCCCGATATCGCCGATGCCATGCGGCGCCGCAAGCGCCACTCGCTGGAAGTGGCGATGCTCGGCGAAACGGCGACCACGGTGGCCACCAACTGCCCCTCCTGCCTGTCCGGCCTTGGCCGCAACCGCGACCTCGGCATCGTGCCGCAGCACCTCGCCGTACTCCTCGCCCGCCACCTCGGCGGCGAAGAGTGGCAGAGCGAGTTCGCCAGTCTGGCGGCGCAGGGGGAGCGGGTGACCTTCTAGCGGGCCGGCGGGAACGGGGCACGGGAGGCGGCTGACCCGGCTGCCTCCGGCACGGCTGGTGCCCGGCACGACAAGCCCCGGGCACAAGTCGCCTTCACAGCAGCGCGGCGAGGGTATAGGCCACGGGGAGCAGGTAGAGCAGTGCCAGCAGCCACGGCGACGCGGCGATCTTTCTGCAGAACACCAGCACCACCAGGCCGGCGAACACCGAGGAGCCGCGCAGCCCCATGGACATGTAGCTCCACTTGAGGATGGTCGAGTCGAGCCCGGTGAACACCAGCAAGGCGGCGGCGCACAGCACCCCCAGGGTGGTGAGGCGCACCACCCTGATCGGCCGCGCCGTCTTTCGCCACCTTGCTGACGAGAGAAAATCGTTGTAGATATTGGTGGTCACCCCCAGTACCAGGCCAGCCCCGGTGCCAAGGACGATCATCAGCAGGCCGGCGGAAAAGAAGGCGGCAAGCAGCGGGGGAAAGCTGATCTGCAGAAAATAGGGCAAGGCCTGGGCGGGGCTGGTGACCAGCTCCGGGTGATTGGCCCGCAGGTAGAGGCCGATGACGATGCCGAGGACACCGATGGGCGGGATCAGCGCCGCGCTGAGAAAGGCCCCGTTGCGGGCTTCACGCACCGACCTGGCGGCAAAGATGGCCTGGAGATAGATCTGCGTCGAGAGTACGCCGACGATCACCGACAAGAGGTCCACGGCCGCACCCTTCACGCCATAGTCGGCAAGGCCGAGCATATCGATCTCCCGCGGCAGGCCGGCGAGGATCGCCCCCAGGCCGCCGCCCTCCAGCAGAGCCACCACAGCGCAGATAATCATGATCACGTAGAGCATGACGAACTTGATGCCGCCGAGCAACCCGGCGCCGCCAATGCCGCCACAGACGACGAAGACGCCGATGAGCAGCATGGTCACCAGCACCGCCAGGCTGTCGCCGCAGTGGAATACCGCCTGCAGTACGGCGATGGCGGCGAGGACCTGGCCGACGATGTGGATGAACATGCCCAGGGAGTTGATGGCGCTGCAGTAATGCCGGAAGCGCTGCCCGAAGGACCTGCCGAGATATTCGGACACGGTGACCACCCCTTCCTCGCGCAGGGCCCGGGCGAAGAAAAGGCCGAGTATCAGGCATGAAAGGCCGCTGCCCAGGGTGAAGATGCCGGCGGAAACGCCGTGGGTGTAGGCGGCCTGCACGGTGCCGATGGTCGACACCCCGCCCACCAGGGTGCCGATGATGATCGCCGACACCCCACGGGCGGAGAGCGAACGGTCGGCGACGGCGAAGGACTCCGCCGAAGTCACCGCCCTGGTGCGGCGAATGGCGGCGAGGCCGATGATGGCGAAGGTGAAGAGAAAGGTCAGCTGGTAGAGGGCGGAATCCATGGTAGGTGTGCCGGCACCTCGCTTCAGGCGGGGCTGCTGCTCTGCCCTTCGCCATATAACCTGCCGTTGGTGGTGCGCAGGAACTCGTCCAGGGCGATGGTTTCCTGGCGGAGAAAGCCCCTGCCGGGCAGCTTGCCGGCGGCCACCAGCTCGACAACCGAGCACACCGAGGCGGCGGTAGTCCAGGCGATGGCGCGGTGGGTGCGGCCATTGATGACTTGCGGGTAATAGCCCCTGACGAACTCGTCGCGGAAGAGCCGCCCTCTCTTCAAGCCCTCCACCGAGGCGTGGACGAAGACCACATCGTCGTTGACCGCCGGCTTGGCATTGGTGAGGATCTTGCCAGCCAGCTCGCGCTGCTCGCGCATCAGCAGCTCATGAAAGAAGAAGTTCATCTGCTGGGCATGGCCGGGATAGCGGATCGATTTGTAGTCGAGGTTCTCTACCTTGCCGAGATAGGTCTCGCACATCGTGCCCAGGCCCCCGGAGGTGGTGAAGGCCTCGAGCTGCACGCCGTTGATGACGATCTGCTCGAGCCACTCCATGGGGGAAACCCACTTGTGCTTGCCGTCCTCGATAACCTCGCAGTCGTTGAGGTATTCGTTGACCACCCCCTCCGGCGACCAGTTGAAGGCGTAGCCGAGCAGCCCGGTGGGATGCTGCGGCAGGGCGCCGACACGCAGGCGAATCGACCTGATGCGCTCGAAGCCCGCCGCCAGAGAGGCGCCGACGATGGCGATGAAGCCCGGAGCCAGTCCGCACTGGGGGGCGAGGATGGTCTCGGCCTCTTCACTCATGGCGATGATCGCCTTGGTGGTGGGGACGTCCTCGGTGAGGTCGAAATAGTGCACCTGGCGCTGCTGGGCGATGGTGGCCACCGCCAGGTTGAAACGATAGGGCAGGCAGGAGAGCACCGCGTCCTGACCCTGCAGGGCCTGGGCGATGGCCGCCTGGTCTTCGACATCGAGGGTGATGGTGGCAAAGGGCCGGCCGGCCGGTGGCGCGACATCGGCCCCGGTGACCTTGAACCCGGAGAGGTGGAGCAGTTCGGCGACAAGGTGGCCGACCTTGCCCAGGCCGAGAACGAGAATCGAGGTGATTTTGGTCTGCATGATGCCCTCCGGAGAAAATGTTGGCCTTTCCCCCATGATGGCCTCTCTTTCCCCAATTTGCAAACGGGGAATGGCGACGGGCACTCTCCCTTTGCCACTTTTCCGCGTTCCGTTGTATAGTGGCACAACCATATCGTACCACTGACGTTCACTGGAGAGAAATCATGCCCCTACAATGGAATCCTGCCTGGGACATCGGCATCGACATTATCGACAGCCAGCATCGACGCTGGCTGGAAATCTTCAACGCCCTGGAACGATCCTTTCTTCAAGGGGAATCGATGTACGACATGCAGCTCTCCACCTTCAAGGAGATGCTCGACTATACGCACTTGCATTTCGACGCCGAGGAAAAACTCATGGCCGACAGCGGCTATCCCGCCTTCTCGTCGCATCGCCGCCTGCACAAGGATTTCGACACCCTCATCTACCGCCACTTCAGAAGCCACGAGAGCGGCGAAGCTATGCTGACCTCGGAGATGCTGCAAATGATGCGTAACTGGCTGATCGCCCATATCCAGAGCGAAGACCAGAAGATCGCCGCCTTTCTGGCCTCAGAAGGAAAAGCTGGCAGCCAGTGACGCCCGGGCGCTGTCGCCCGGCGCACCGCTGATCAGCCAGTCAACGCCGACTCCAAAGACCCCTTGCAAGGCCGCCAAGACCGAAAAACCCGGGCGAGGAAAGAGGTTTTTCTCAAAGGCCTGCCTTCTCGCTGCCCATAGGGCAGTGGAGTGGGCGCCAAGGCCCCGCTTCAGACCACCGGCGAGGTGAATCCCCGCGGCTTGACCGCGAGGACCGAGCACTTTAAGCGGCTCAACACATTCTCGGCAGTGTTCCCTATCAGCAGACCTGGGAGACCGGTTCTGGCGACGGTTCCCATGACCACGATATCCGGTTTCTTCTTTTCGATGATCTCGCTCAAGGCTATTTCCGCCTGTCCCTTGACCAGGGTCAGCTTGAGACTGTCGTCGGCATGGGGGGCCACCAGCTGCTCCAGCCATTGCTGACGGATGGCTTTCTCCTTCTGCTCCATGTTGCTGATTTCGGCATCACTCATCCTGAAACGAGGACCGCGGAGGATCGATTCCCCATACAGCCTCCACACATGGACGACCTCGACCTTGCCGTTTTCTTTACGGGCCAGCGACGTGCCGATTTTCACCAAGTCGGCATGGAGCTGGAGCTTCTCCGGGTCGGAGGGGTCGGGATCGACGGCAATGAGAACCTTGCCGTAGGGTTTACGTTGCCCCGAATTGACTATCCAGGTTGGACAAGGACACTTGCGCAGCAAATGGAGATCGACGCTGGTCAGGGTCGGGGACTCGCCCGTTACCTCCCTGGGCTTGATGAGCAAATCATGGGAAGCACTGTGAACGGCGCGAATCAACTCGACAAAGGATTTCCCCACCAGGACCTTGGTGGTGACCCGCAGGGAGCCGTCAAAATGCTTCCGCAACCGCTCCATATCCTTGCGCGCCAATGCTTCCGATGCCTCCTGAACCTCCCCTGCCCGCTTGCTGGAAAGGAAGTAGCTGGCCGACAGGGGGAGACCTTCGATGACCCGGACGAAGGTGATTTTCGCCTGGTTGGCGAGCGCCAGGCGGTTGGCTCGGGCGATCGCCGCCAGGTCACCTTTAGTGCCAACCGAAACCACAAGAAGGTTTTTGAAGCGTATCATAGGGCCGTCTCCATTCTGGTTGCCATTCAGCGAAATTTCATTATATCATAGGAGGCGTCCCAGGAAGCGCAACGTCAATCTCGACGATTTCGCCCCCGCAACTCTTTATGCCACTATGGGCCTCCTCTCGGGAATGGCTGACAATCAATGGCGCACGCCCTGCCCCGCAGCAACCGCCACCCGGTTTCCCGCCCCTCGATACCGACGAGGGGGGAAGTAAGGCCGCACCATGGCGAAGACGAGAGCTAGCGAGCACCATGCCGGCGCCGCCGGAAAGGACCTTTTTTACGCCCTGATACCGGGTTCGGTCTTTGTCGCCTTTTGCCTGGGGCTGCTCTTCGTGCCCCTGCCCTGGCGAGTGGCCTGGCCCTGGGTCCCCTCGCTGGGAATCGAACTGGCCCTGGTGGTCGACGGGTTGGCGGCACAGTTCATCCTCCTCATCACCGGCATCGGCACCCTGGTCTTTGCCTATGGCGCAGGTTATCTGGCCGGAGACTGTCGTCGGCACCGAGTCTTTGTGGTATTGTCCCTGTTCATGGCCGCCATGCTTGGTGCCGTGGCCAGCGACAACCTCCTCTCGCTTTTCGTGTTCTGGGAATTGACCAGCGTTTTTTCTTTTCTGCTGGTCGGGTTCAACCACGAGCAGGAATCCAGCCGCAAATCAGCGCAGCAGGCCCTATTGCTCACCGGTTTTGGCGGGCTTTGCCTGCTAGCCGGAATTATCCTGCTGACCAGCGTCTCCGGCAGTTCCTCGCTCGAGATCCTCATCTCCCGTGCCCCGCAGTACTCAAGCGAACCACTGCTGAAAGCGGCTCTCGCGCTCATCTTCCTCGGCGCCTTCACCAAATCGGCACAATTCCCCTTTCATTTCTGGCTGCCCAATGCCATGGCCGCCCCCACCCCGGTCAGCGCCTACCTGCACTCGGCAACCATGGTCAAGCTTGGCATCTATCTCCTCGCCCGCCTGGACGCGGCGTTCTCCGACATGATCTTCTGGGAGTACGCGCTGATTGGCGCCGGTACGCTGACGGCCGTTATCGCCGCGGGGCAAACGCTCCTCGAGCGCGACCTCAAGCGCATTCTCGCCTGGTCAACCATCGCCACCCTGGGGACCCTGGTGATGCTCGTCGGGCTTCCCGGCAAGGGGGCCGCCCTGGCAGTATGCACGCTGTTTTTCGCCCACGCCCTGTACAAGGCACCGCTTTTTTTCGTCGCCGGCAACCTCGATCATGGTGCCGGCACCAGGGATATCGATAAACTCACCGGCATGCGCCACCATATGCCCTGGACGGCGACCATCGCCCTGCTAGCCTCCTTGTCTATGGCCGGGCTGCCCCTGACCTTCGGGTTTATCGCCAAAGACGCCATCACCTTAGCCAAGGCCCAAGCCGGAACTCTTGACCTGGTGAGCTATGCCACGGTGTTCATCAACGGGATTTCCGTGGCGGTAGCGGCGATTGCCGCCATCCGCGTTTTCTGGGGTGTCGACACGGCCTCAGCCGCGGTCCGCCCCCAGGAAGTACCGCTCTGCATGGTGCTCCCGCCTTTTATCCTCGTTGCCTTGGGGATCGTCTTCGGCCTCAAGCCAACCCTGGTCGATCCGGTCCTGGGCAGTGCCGTGCTGGCCATTTCTCCGGGATTCGATCCGGCAGCGGTGCAAAGCTCCTACGACATTGCCCCGGTGCTCGAAGCCGTGCTTGGCTCGCTCATTTTCGGCGGACTGGTCTATCGTTTCTGGGATCGCCTGCACCTGCTGCTGCGCCGGGGTCCCCATTTCGATCGTTTGGGGCCAGAAGCCTGGTATCGGTGGACTCTTGCTGCCCTGCCCATCCTGGCAGCCCGGCAGACCCGCCTGCTGCAGCATGGTGATTTGCCCCGCTACCTGATGACCCTGATCGGCACCACCACCCTGCTCGTCCTGATGCTCTTGGTGATAGCTCGCCCCCCCTGGAATTGGCCGGACCAGAGTTCCCTGACCTTGCCGGTCGTCGGGGCCTCCCTGCTCATCGCCGCCGGGGCCCTCACTTCCCTGATGGTCCGCAATCTTTTGGTGCTGCTGCTGGTAAGCGGCTTGGTCGGCTACGGTAGCGCCATCCTCTTTCTGTTCACCGGCGCCCCTGATCTGGCCTTTACGCAATTTGCCGTCGAAACGGTTTTCGTGGTCGTCGCCGCCACCGTCCTGCTGCGCCTGCGGCGCCTCTCCACCGGCGCCGCCTCACCACGGGGTGGTTGGTTGCCAAAGGCACTGCGGCTTTTGCTTGCCGCAGCTTGCGGCACAACCATGGCAGTCCTGCTGCTCCTGGTCTCAGGCTCCCCTTTCGACCAGCAGCTCTCGGACTTCTTTGGCGAACAGAGCCTGGCGGTCGCCCGAGGCCGTAACGTCGTCAACGTCATCATCGTCGATTTTCGCGCCTTCGATACCCTGGGCGAGATCGCCGTCCTGGCCTTCGCCTTGCTGGCGGCCCTGCCGTTGCTCGGGGCCGTGAAAAGGAGGCTGCCATGACCCCGCGGCCGCTGCTGGCGGAAATCTTCGTCACCCTGCTCTACCCGCTCCTGCTTGCCCTCTCGCTGTGGGTGATGCTGCGCGGCCACAACGCCCCGGGCGGTGGTTTCATCGGCGGGCTGATGGCAGTGGCGGCCAGCGCCGCCTATGCCTTGGTCCATGGGGCCAGGCCGGCCTTGCGCAAAATGCCGCTCGCCCCGGCTCCCCTCAGCGCTGGCGGTGTCCTTCTCGCCCTGGCCAGCAGCCTGCCGGGGGCATGGCAGGGGCTGCCGCCGCTTACCCAACTCTGGTGGGATCTGCATCTGGGCGGGGTGAGCCTGCCGCTCTCGACCGTGATGCTCTTCGATTTTGGTGTGTACCTGGCGGTCTGGGGGGCGGTAGGCGGATACTGCCTGGGCCTGGTCGAGACCATTGAGGGGCGCCGATGACCTGGGCGGTGGCCCTGGCGGTGGGGGTGGTAATCGCCGCGGGAACCTGGCTGGCCTTATCGCGCTCCCTGCTGCGCTGCCTGATCGGCCTGGCTCTGCTCGGCAACGGCGTCAATCTGCTGCTTTTTGCCAGCGGCCGCCTGACCGTCAACCTGCCGCCGGTGATCGACGCCGCCGAATCTCTCCTGGCAAAGGCAAGCAATCCGCTTCCCCAGGCCCTGGTGCTCACCGCCATCGTCATCAGTTTCGCCTTACTCTGCTTCTCCCTGGTCCTGGCGATCCGCCTCCTCGAGTCAGCGGGCCACGATGATCTCGCTCTCCTGCGCGCGGCCGAACCTCCCGCGAACGATGCGACCAAACCGGTCCTCGAGGAGGATCGCTGATGCTGGTCTTCGCTCCGGTCCTCATTCCCCTGGCGACAGCACTGCTCTGCGTCTTCGCCGCAACGATGCCGAGACTGCAGAAGGGGGTGAGTCTGGGCGGGGCCCTGGCACTGTTCCTTGCGGGGATGGCGCTGCTGCGGCAGGTGATTCTCCACGGCCCGCTGACCCTGGTTGCCGGCAATTGGCCGGCCCCCTTCGGCATCGCTTTTACCGCTGATCGCCTGGGGGTGGCACTGGTCATGATCGCCGCCCTGATGGTGACCATTGTCGTCATCTGGCAACACAGCGATGTCGACAAAGCCCCTGACGGTCCCTCCCTCCATCCCCTGCTGCACGGCGTGGTGGCCGGGGCCTGCGGTGCCTTTCTCACCGCCGACCTCTTCAATCTCTACGTATGGTTCGAGGTGGCGCTGATCGCCTCGCTCGGCCTCCTGGCCCAGGGCGGAAGCCTGCGCCAACTCGACGCCACCCTCAAATATTTCGCGCTCAACCTGGTCGGTACCCTGTTGCTGTTGACCGGCGTCGCCCTGCTCTACGGGACGACCGGCCAGCTCAACTTCCTGGCGCTCTCTGGGGCCATTGCCGAGCAGGGCAACCCACTCCACCTTCCCCTTCTCGGCCTCCTGCTCATCGCCTTTCTGGTCAAGGCGGCCGCCTTTCCCTTTTTCGCCTGGCTCCCCGCCTCCTACCACACCCTTCCCGCCCCGGTGCTTGCCCTGTTTTCGGCACTGCTCAGCAAGATCGGGATCTGTGCCCTGATCCGCCTGCTCTGTGTGGTGCTCGTTCCGGCACCGGCCGAACTGTTGACCATGGTCGGCTGGATCGCCCTGCTGTCGATGGTCACCGGTGTCCTCGGCGCCGCCTATCACTGGGATATACGTCGCATCCTCGCCTTCCACAGCATCAGTCAGGTCGGCTACATGCTGCTCGCCATCGCCCTGGCCTCTCCGGTCGGGGATGCAGCGGCAATTTTCTTCGCCCTGCACCACAGCCTGGTCAAGGCCGGTCTCTTCCTTGCCGCCGCCCTGGTATTTCGTCACACCGGGCAGTACGACCTGCGACGCATCGGGGGACTCTATGCCGCCAAACCCGCCCTGGCTGCCATGTTTTTGCTGCTCGCCCTCTCCCTGGTGGGCATCCCGCCCTCCAGCGGCTTCTGGGGGAAATACCTGATCGTCAAGGAAGGGCTGGCACAGGGCGCATACCTCTGGGCCGGCACCGCCCTCCTGGTCGGTGGACTGACTCTCTACTCGATGATGAAGATCTGGTTCGAGGCCTTCTGGAAGGCGCACCCCAACCAGAACTGGCAGGCCCCCGATGGCGCGCGGCTCACCCCGGCCTACGCGGGATTGGCCATTGTCGTCGCGGTGGCGGTCATCGCCGGCCTCTTTCCCGAGCCCCTGCTGAACTTTGCCGTAGCAGCTGCCGACACCCTGCGGGGGGCGGGACGATGAGGCCCCGGCCCCTGATCCTCGCCCGGCTGGGGTGGCGCTTTCTCCGGCACTGCCTGGTGTCGGGCCTGACCACCGCCGGGATGATCCTCTCGCGCCGCCAGCCGCCAGCCGGTGTGGTTCGCATGCAGTACGGCCCGATCAGCAGCACTGGCGCGGCAGTGCTCGGGGCGATGGTCACCTTGACCCCGGGAAGCACAGTCATCGACATCGACCAGCAGCGCGGGGAAATGCTCCTGCACCTGCTCGACATCGGCAGCAGGGAAGCCACCTTCGCCTCGATCCGCAAAGACTTCGAGCAGGACCTGCGCCTGCTCTTTCCAGAGGAATAAGCCGTGATTGCGATACTCTTTGCCCTGACTTCGCTGGCCATTGCCATCGGGGTAATTCGCTTTGTCAGCGGCCCGACCGATACCGATCGGGTGATTGCCGTCGACATCCTCTTTTCCGGGGCGGTGGCGATGTGCGCCCTCGCCGCTATCGCCACCCGGAGGATGCTGTACCTGGATGTGGCCATCGGCCTGGTTGCCATCGGTTTTGTCGCGACGCTGGCCTGGGCTCGACTCATCGAAGCAGGCCATTCCGGAAAGCGAGGGGAAAAACCATGATCCCGGCCGGGTTGTCCCTGCTCTTTTTGGGTGTCGGGGTGCTGTTGCTGGCGAGTTGTGGCCTGTTCGTCTTCACGGACGCCTTGTCACGACAGCACGCCGCTACCAAGGCCGGGTCACTGGGGATCGTGCTGATCATGGCGGGCACCGCACTTATCGGCGGCGACTGGTCGTGGGCGTGGCGAGTCATCGTGGTCATCGTCGGCGTCTGGGCAACCATGCCGGTGGCATCCCACGTCCTGGCGAGAGCGGCCTTCCGTGAACAAAGCGCCAAGACGGAAGACGCACCTCGCAGGTGAGACACGCAGACCCAGTGGACGAAATCAGCGCATCTCCTTCAACCACCATTCCTCAGCCTGCTGATGCCCGTTTGCGCACCCACTTTTCCAGGGCGATGATCGGCAGGATGGAGGCACTGACCAATACCGACCATCCCAGTTCTGCTGCCGGAATCGGCTCCGAGCCGAAAACCCGGTTGACCCAGCCGGCATAGATGAACGCCAGCTGGAGCAGCACTAGCACGCCGATGCCGAGAAATACCGATGGGTTGCTGAACACCCCTATGCCGACTATCGATCCCTTGAGGCTGCGGCAGGTAATGACATAGAAGATCTGAAAGAGGATCACCGTGGTGGTGGTCATGGTCTGCGCCTGTCGCAGGGCGGTCTCCGCCGCCACCCCCGCCGCCAGGTCTTTGGTGTACTCATAGTCAAACAGGGCAATAGCCCCAGCCGCCATCAGCGTCGCGGCCAGCACCGTCCGGTAGATGACAAACTTGCTGAGCACCGGCTCATCGGGAGGTCGCGGCGGTCGCTTCATGATATCGGGCTCCTTGGCCTCGAAGGCGAGCGGCAAGGCGAGGCTGACGGTGGCGACGAGGTTGATCCACAGCAGCTGCACCGGCCCCATGGGCAGCAGCAGCTCCTTGGTCACCGGATCGAAAGGGAAGAAGGCCACGGCGTAGATGAAGATCAAGGCCAGTCCGAGGTTGGTCGGCAGGACGAAGGCCAGCGACTTGATGAGGTTATCGTAGACCCGGCGACCTTCCTCGACCGCCGCGGCGATGCTGGCGAAATTGTCATCGGCGAGGACGATGTCGGCGGCCTCCTTCGACACCGCCGTGCCGGTGATGCCCATGGCCACCCCGATGTTCGATTGCTTCAGGGCCGGGGCATCATTGACCCCGTCACCGGTCATGGCAACCACCTCGCCCGTCGATTGCAAGGCCCGCACCAGGCGCAGCTTGTGCTCGGGGGCGACCCGGGCAAAGACATTGTTGCCCTTGACCAGTCGCACCAATTCGGCGTCGCTGCTGCGCTCGAGTTCGGTGCCGGACACGGCGGTCGCGGCCTCAGTCAGCCCCAGCTGCCGGCCGATGGCGGCGGCGGTCACCTGGTGGTCGCCGGTGATCATCTTGACGACGATGCCGGCGTCCCGACAGACGGCGACCGCGGCAATGGCCTCGGCGCGGGGCGGGTCGATCATGCCCACCAGCCCGACAAGCTGAAATCCGCCTGCAACCATCGTGACATCGCCCAAGTCCTGTTCCTCGGTCTCTTTGGCGGCGATGGCCAGGACCCGCAAGCCCTGTTCGGCCATGGCGGTGACGCTGGCGAGGACCTGTTGCCGGTCGAGGTCCTTGGACAAGGCGCCGCTGCAACGCGCCAGCACCACCTCCGGGGCCCCCTTGAGGATGAGACGCTGCCGGCCCGAGGGATCGCGGTGCAGGGTGGCCATGTACTGATTTTCCGATTCGAAGGGGATGGCGTCGAGTCGCCGTCGCACCTCGCGCTCACCATCAATGTCAACACCGGCCTTCAGCGCCAGGGTCAACAGGGCCCCTTCGGTCGGGTCTCCGGTGAGCTTCCATCCCTCCTGCTGCCTGGAAAGCGCGGCGTCGTTGCAGAGCGCACTGTCAAGCGCCAGGGTCCGCACCGCTTCCGGCCAGGACGGAAGTTGCTGGCCATTGTGCAGCACCGAGCCGACCGGGTCATAGCCGACGCCGGTGACCTCGAACTCGCCAAGCGGTGTCCAGACCGCGAGAACGGTCATCTCGTTGCGGGTCAGCGTTCCCGTCTTGTCGGAGCAAATGGTGGTGGTGCTCCCCAGCGTTTCCACCGAAGGCAGCTTTCTGACGATCGCCTTGCGCGCCACCATGCGTTGCACGCCGATGGCCAGGGCGATGGTGACGATGGCTGGCAGGCCCTCGGGAATCGCCCCGACCGCCAGGGCGATGGCAAAAATCAGGGTGTCGCGGATGGCGATGTCGAGGACGACGCCTTGGGCAAGCATTCGATAGAGGCCGACCAGCACCATGACCACCGAAACCGACAAAACGGCAACGGTAATGATCTGGCCGATGGAGGTCAGGGCCTTGGTGAGTGGGGTTTGCAGATCGGTGGTCTCCTTGAGCAGCTGGGAAATACGGCCAAGCTCGGTGTGATTGCCGGTGCTGACCACCACCGCGGTGGCGGTGCCGTAGGTGACCAGGGTGCCGCCAAAGGCCATGCAGGTCCGGTCGCCAATGCCGGCGTCGACCGGTGCCACGGCCACCGACTTTTCGGTCGGCACCGACTCGCCGGTCAACATCGCCTCCTCGACCCGCAGGTTGCGGATCTCAAGAAGACGGACATCGGCGGGGACCTTGTCCCCGGAGGCCAAGGCCACGATATCGCCGGGAACGAGTTCGGCGGCGGAAATCCCTTGACGCCTGCCGTCACGCTGCACCGTCGCCAGTTCCGGGACCAGGGCGCCCAGGGCTTCGATGGCTTTGCCGGCCCGGAACTCCTGGTAAAAGCCGATGGCGGTGTTGATGATCACCACCGCCAGCACCACCGCTCCATCATTGGTCTTGCCCAGCGCCATCGCCAGAAACGCCGAACCGAGCAGCACCCAGATCAGCGGATTGTTCACTTGCCGCCACAGCAGCTTGAGCGGCCCGTCTTTGGCTTGACGTTCGAGAACATTCGGCCCGTGCTCCAACAGTCGCTGTCGTGACTCCTCCTCGCTCAGTCCCGAGGCCCGTGAATGGGTGGCATGCAATACCTCCTCGTGCGAGAGGCTGTGCCAGGGGGGAGTTGATGTATCCGACCGCTGTGTCTTCGTCATAAGGAGAGAGTGGTTGAGGTGGTGGTTCTTTTGGACGAGGCGGGCTCGATGCATCGGCTTCCGTGCAGCGGGCCCCTCCGTCAGGTGGGAAAAAACTATTCACTCTCTCTTTAGCCGGCAATGTTTTTCGCTCCTCGTTCAAGAACCGGCAAGAGTTCTTGAACGAGCGAAGGCTGTCCAACCACACCATTAGCGGCCCGTTTTCTCCCCCTGCAGTGATTGCCGCCGACAACCATAGCCAGGGGCACATGGCTTAGGCGGTGAAGCGGCCGACCAGGGAAAAGATCTCGTGTTCGGCCGGGTGGTGAACCAGGGCGAGGACATCGGGCAGTTTCTCCACCTGCCGCATCACCTGCTGCAGTTTGGCATTCTCGTTGACGCGCAGCCACATGCGGCTGGTGGCGCCATCGCCCTGCGGCAGGCAGACGATGCCTTCGAGGTTGTAGGCGCGGCGCGAGAAGAGGCCGCAGATATGGGACATCACCCCGGGGTGGTTGTTGACGGTGAGTTCCAGGGTAGCGCCGCGCTCCTCGGCGGCGAGCTCAGCAAGGGCATCGTTCAGCATAGAATCCTCCTAACATTTCGCTGTTGGCGGCGCCGGGCGGCACCATGGGATAGACCTCTTCCTCGCGGCCGACGTGGACATTGACCAGGCACGGGCCGGGGATGGCGAAGACCTGGCGCAGCAGGCTGTCGAGGTCGCAGCCGGCCGGGGCGTTGAAGCTCGGGATGCCATAGCCGCGGGCGATGGTGCAGAAATCGACGTCGAGCTGAAAATCGCAGGCGATATGGCGCTCGTTATAGAAGAGTCGCTGCTGCTGCCGCACCAGGCCAAGCGAGCGGTTGTTCATGACGAGGATCTTGACGTTGGCGCGCTGTTCCACCGCCGTGGCCAGCTCCTGCAGGTTCATCTGCAGGCTGCCGTCGCCGGTGAAAAGGACCACCGGCCGCCCTGGCATGGCCAGCGCGGCGCCGATGGCGGTGGGCAGGCCAAAGCCCATGGTGCCCAGGCCGCCGGAGGTGAGCAGCTGCCGCGGCCGGGAGAAGGGATAGACCTGTGCGGTCCACATCTGGTGCTTGCCGACGTCGGTGACCACCACCGCCTCCTCATCGAGCAGTTCCGCCACCTTGAGGATCAGACCATAGGGGCGCTCGGGCACGGTGGCCTCGGGAAGGGTCATCGGGTACATGCGGCGCAGCATGGCGGTGGTCTGGCGCCATGTCCCACGACTGCCTCGCCGCACCAGAGGCAGCAAGGCGGCCAGGGTATGGCGCACATCGCCCACCAGGCCGACGGTGGCGGTCTTGAGCTTGGAGACCTCGCTGGGGTCGATGTCCATATGGACGATGCCAGCGCCAGGACAGAACTCCACCAGCTTACCAGTGGCGCGGTCATCAAACCGTGCCCCGGCGGCAATGAAGAGGTCGCACTCCTGCAGGGCCATATTGGTGGAACGTGCCGCATGCATGCCGAGCATGCTCAGGGCCAGCGGGTGGTCGGCCGGCATGGCACCGAGGCCCATCAGGGTCATGGTGGTGGGCAGGGAGCACTTCTCCGCCAGTTCCCTCGCTAGGTCGCTGGCGCCGCCATGGATGACGCCGCCTCCCAGGCAGAGGATCGGCCGCTCGGCGGCATCGATCAGCCTGGCGGCCTGGGCGATGGCCTCCCCGTCGGCAGCCGGAACCTCGCGGCGGCAACCCGGCTCAGGCCATCTGGCAAAGCGGATGATGGCGGTCTGGACATCCTTGGGGACGTCGATGAGCACCGGTCCCGGCCTTCCCGACAAGGCTAGGGAGAAGGCCTCGGGGACGATCCGCAGCAGGTCTTCGGCGCTGCGCACCAGGTAGTTGTGCTTGGTGATGGGGATGGACAGCCCGTAGATATCCACCTCCTGGAAGGCGTCGGTGCCAATCAGCGAGGTCGGCACCTGCCCGGTGATGCACACCAGGGGGATGGAGTCGAGATAGGCATCGGCGATGGCGGTGAGGATGTTGGTGGCCCCTGGCCCGGAAGTGGCAAAGCATACCGCCGCCTTGCCGGTGGAGCGGGCGATGCCCTGGGCGAGGAAGCCGGCCCCCTGCTCATGGCGGCAGAGGACGTGGCGGATGCTACGGCTGTCGCACAGGGCATCGTAGAGGGGCAGATTGGCGCCCCCGGGGATCCCGGCGATGGTGTCGATCCCCTGTCGTTCAAGCAGCCCGATGATCGCCCGGGCTCCGTTCATTTCATACATGTCGTCCTCCTTGGTGTCTGTGGTCTCATCGACAAGACGCCGCGGAGGACAAAAAACCCCCGCCGGCGAAGTGCCGACGGGGGTTGAACTAACTGAATTCTCTACATTCTCTCCCCTAGGGCACTCCGCCGTCGACCTCTCGGACACCTACCACTACACCGACGACGAGCGCTACGGCAAGAATGCCGGCGACGATGTTGGGGATGGAGGAGAGGGTATGCATGGGTTCCTGTCTGGGGAAAAGGCTTGTCTCTTGGCTCTCACTGATAGCAGAGCCGCCAGACCTCGTCAAGGCAATTTTACAGGGGCCAGGGCTTCGGCGAGCATGTGCAGCCGCACCGCGGCAGTGTTGGCGAGGCTCTGGGCCTCCTCGACGATGCGGCGGTGATGGGTGAAGAGGATGACCTGGGTGCTATCCGCCATCCGCGCCAGCAGCTCGAGGGTGGCACGCGAACGGGCATCGTCGAAGTTGATGAGGATGTCGTCGAGCACCAGGGGCATCGGTTCGCCACTCTTCGCCCGCCAGACCAGGGTGGCGAGCCGCAAGGCAAGGTAGAGCTGGTCGCGGCTGCCTGAACTCATGCGCGAGACGTCGAGACGGCGCTCCCCGGGACGAACCCCCACCAGTACCGGGTGGCCGTTGTCGTCGCTGTCGGCGCGCAGGCCGACGAAGGAGCCCAGGGTGAGATGGCGGAAGTAGTCGGCGGCGAGCTCGATGACCGGGCTCTGGTGCTCCTCGCGGTAGCGCTCGATGGCCTGGCGCAGCACCCTCTCGGCCACCTTGACCTGGGCGTAGCGATGGGCGAGGCGGCGCAGCCGTGCGCCCTCCGCCTCGACCTCCTCCTGCAGGAGGGCGGCCCGCGGCGCGCCATCCATCGCCGCCAGCAACGACTGCTGCTGACCGATGAGCTGGGAGAGGCGGTTGACCTCGGGATCGAGCCGCTCGCGCAGCCTGACCTGCAACTGCGCCACCAAGCCGGAGAGCTGTGCCACATCGACCTCCTGCAGCTCGGCCGCCACCTCCTCCTCGGACATGCCCGGGCAGAGTATAGCCAGGCGTTCCTCGCCGGCGAGGAGCTTGTCCTCGAGCTGGCGGCGCAGCCCCGCCTGGCGGATGACCTCCGCCGCCTCCTCCTCGTGCTGGCAGCGCGCCTCGGCAAGCAACTGCGCAAGGCGCTCCCCCAGACCCTGCAACGTCGTGCCGGCCAGGGCCAGTTCCTCGCTGACCGTGGCGATCTCCTGGTCAAGCCCCTCGACCAGCGCAGCATCCTTGACGGCCCGCTCGAGCAGCTGACGCAGGGCGGCGATAACCTGCTCCACCGGCTGCCCGGCCAGCTCCGGCGCGAGCTCCATGGCAAGACGGCGCACCTCGTCCTGGAGAACTGTGGCGTCGCGATCGATGCCGTCGATACGCTTCTGCAACTCATCGGCCTGACGCAGCCGGTCGAAACAGCCCTGCAGGGCCTCCATCATCTCCAGCGCCTCGAGGGGGTGGAGGTCGCCGCTGCGGCCGAGCCCGGCCACCAGCCCCCGCCACTGCTCACCCCAGGCGGCCAGCTCGTCTGCTGCCCTGCCCACCGTCTGCGCCAGGCGCTGCTGCTCGCGGGCGGCCTTGTCGGCGGCCTCGAGCAAGGTCGCGCGCCGCTTGGCGCTCTCTTCGAGCTTCTGCAGTCGTTCCTCGGCAACGAGGAGCGCCGCAGCCAGCCCCGGCTCTGCGGGAAGGGATACCGCGAAAGGTTCCAGGGCGAGAGCCAGCTGCTGCCGCAGGGAGGCGAGACGTTCGGCCTCGGCCCGCCCGCTTTCCTCTTTCTGGGCCAGCTCGGCCAGCCGGAAGCGCAGCTGCTCGATGAGACCCAGCCACTCCAGCATCTCACGCGGGCCGAGCGGCACGATGCCGGCAGGCCGCCACTCTTCGAGCCAGCCGTCCTGCAATCGCCCCTGTTGCCGGTCGAGCTCCTCGCGGCGCAGGACCTGTCCCTCCCTCGCCTGACGCACCTCTTCGAGACGGGCGCGCAAGGAGGCGGCAGCAGCGACGCGGTCGGCCTCGTGGCGCAGGCGGTCGGCAAGGCTGTCGGCCCGGGCGATGTCCTCCTCGTAGGCAGCCACCAGTGGCCCACCATGGGCGTAGCTCTCTTCTGCCGCAGCGTCCTTTTCTCCCTCGAGCCGACCCCTGACCAGGAACCAGCCCTGGTCGCGTCGGCGGCGGCATTCCGCCAGCTCCACTTCACTGGGCACCGCCCCGCCCTGGTCGACGGCACGCAGCTCACCCTGCAGACGCCGTTCCTCGCCGGCGGCGGCAGCCTCGTCCTTCTCCAGTGCGCGACGTTTCTCGTCCTGTTCGGCGTAGTCGTTGACGTACCCATGCACCGTCTGCGTCAGGGGCAGCGGCAGTCGCTCCAAAGATTGAAAGTCGCCATTCCACAGGCGCTGTCGCGACAGGGCGGAAAGACACTCGCTGCGCAGGCGGAGAAACTCGCCACGCCCGGCGGTAAGCCGGGCATCGATATCCCCGGCAAGACGTGCCGCCTTGACCGCCTGCAGCAGAGGGCCGGCATCGGCCAGCGGCGGTGCCGCCGCCACCTCCTCGGCAAGGAGGCGCCGTTCTGTCGCCAGACGCCGCTCATCCTCGACGGCTGCCTCATGCCGGGCGAGCAGGGCGCCATGGCTGCCGGCCAGGGCCTGAATGACCCGCCTCTTGACGAGCATCGGCCGCAGTTCCTCGGCCTGTTCGAGGCGCAGCTCGGGTCGCACCAGCTGCAGCAGCTGTCCGGCCTCGCTGCGCAGGGCAATACGCATGCCGTTGCGTTCCGGACGGTCTTTCTGCCCCTTGAGGTATTCGCCGAGGCGGCGGTGGAAGCCGTCGATGAGCGGGGCCGCGCGCAGCAGGCCCTCCTGCACCGTCACCGTGTCGCGGCGCTGCCGCAGTCGGACGAGGCGCTCGCCCTCGCGTTTCTGCACTTGCAGGCCCTCGCGCAGCTCAGCCTGCACACCTTGAAAGCGCTCGGCGAAGTCCTCGGGCAAGGCCGGCACCTCACTGAGCGGGGCCAGCTGCTGGCGCCACAGGCGCAGAGCGGCCAATTCCGGAGCGGCCCGGCCAAGACGCTCGAGGCGCTGCAGTTCGAGACGCAGCCCCTCGCGCTCTTTTTCGACCTGATCACGGGAAAGCTCGGCCTCCTCGAGGAGGCGCCGCTGCTCCTTCCACAGGGCGACGCCCAGGGCCACTTCCCTGACCTGCTGCTGCAGGTCGCGGAGGCGCCGCAGGGAGGCGTTGATCGGCGGTTTCTGCCCCGAGGGTAAAAAGAGGCTTGCCGCCTCGCTCTCCAACTCGCACAAGGTCTCGTGCACCGAGGCAAGGCCGGCCCCGGCGGCGAAAAGAGCCTGGCCGACCTCGCCCTTCTGGGCGAGGAGCTCCTCCCCGCCACGGACCAGGGTGTCATGGGCGATGCCGTAGAGGGAGGAAAAAAGCGCGGCATCGAGCCCCTGCAGATAGGGGGCGAGCCGCTGCGGGTCGAGGGGATTGCCACGTTCGTCGAGCAGGTCGGCGACGCGGCGTTTGCGCCGCTGCACAGAGAGCTCCTCCCCCGAGCTGTGGCGCAGCCGCCCGGCGACGAGGAGTTGATCGTAGCTGTGCAGGAAGTTGTCCGGGGTCTGGGGATGGAAGCCGAAAAGCAGCGCGCTGAGGCCGCGCAGGGCACTGCTCTTGCCAGCCTCGTTGGCGCCGAAAACGAGGTGCAGGCCGGGTGCAGGGCCCTCGAAGTCGAGAGCAAGGCCGGTAAAGGGGCCAAAGGCCTTGAACTCGAGACGCACCAGCCTCATCGCCCGTCCCCCGGCAAGAGCCTCGCCAGAAGCAACTCGCGCACGTCAGAGAGCAGCCGCCTCTCGGTCTCCTCGTCGCCGACAAACGAGGCCGCGTCGGCGAGTTCCGCCGGCATTCTGCTGCGCAGGAGGGAGAGCTCGGGGGCGAGCCCGGCGACATCCCCTCCGGCGACCACCTCCTCGAGGGTGTGCAGCAGCCCGGCCAGGGGCGTGTCGCCGCCATCGCCAGGGCTGGCGGCAGCAGGTGGCCTCGTTTCCAGACGAACCTCCTCGAGCCACACCTCGCCCAGAGCGGCGGCCAGGCCGCGCAGCTCCTCGCCAAGCTGAAAGCTGCGCCCATGGAGGAGCGGGTGCACCGCAGTGGTTCCGCAGAGCGTCAGCCGCAGGGCGAGCACACGCCCCTCGGCCTGGGCGAGGCTGTCGCCCATCGCCTGCCGCACCGCCTCGTAAACCTCCTCGACGGCCTGGCATGCGCCTAGATCCACCTGGCAGCTCTTCCAGCGCACCACGTCGAGGGGGCGATGCTGCACCTCGACGATGACGTTATCCTCGATGAGAACCAGGGTCGCCCCCTTGTCGCCTTCCTCGCGGACATGCCGTCCCTGCAGGTTGCCGGGAAAGACGATCCAAGGGTCTCGCGCTACCACCTCGCGGCAATGGACGTGGCCGAGCGCCCAGTACTGGTAGCCTTTGCCACAGAGATCGTCGACGCTGCACGGGGCGTAGGGTTCATGGCCGGGGCGGCCGGCGAGCGAGGTGTGCAGCAGGCCGATATTGCAGAAGCCCTCCACCGCCGCGGGGTAGCCGGCGGCGAGGTTCTCGGCCACTGCCCGCGCCGGGTAGCTGCGCCCGTGGATGGCGAGGCCGAGATCGTCATAGCACACCGTCTCGGCGCTGCGTGAGGAGAAGAGGCTGACGTTGCCCGGCAGCGGCATGGCGCGGGTGATGCGGCTGGCGGCGTCGTGATTGCCGCTGACCATGCATACCCTCACCCCGCCACGGTGCAGGCGGCCCATGCGTGAGACGAAGTAGAGCCCGGTGTTATAGTCCTTCCAGTCGCCGTCGTAAAGATCGCCGGCGAGGAGCAGCAGGTCGACCTTCTCCTCCAGGGCCAGCTCGACGAGGTTGTCGAAGGCGCGCCGCGTGGCGCCGCGGATATCCTCGACCCGCCCGCCCTCATGCCCTTCCAGGCCGCGCAGCGGGCTGTCGAGGTGGATATCGGCGGCATGGAGGATCTTGACCATGGGAGCCGCCTCTAGAGGAAGTGGAGATGGGCGGGGTGGCGGGTGCGCAGCAGGCTGCTGGCCGCCGGGTCGTCGGCGAGAAAGGCGAAATCGGCGAACTCGAAGCCGGGGGCGACGCAGCAGCCGACCAGGCTGTAGTCACCGCTGCTGCAGGCGGCCTGCCACACCCCGCCGGGGATGCAGTGGGCAAAGCGCGGCGGGCTGGCCTGCGGGTCGAGCAGGGCGGCGCAGAGCCCCCCGTCGCAGGCATCGAACTCGAACAGCTGCAGGGGGGCACCCTCGTAGAAATGCCACAGTTCGTCATGCAGGACGCGGTGAAAACGGCTCACCTGGCCGGCGGCGAGGAGAAAATAGATATCGGTGAGGCAGCTGCGCGGCAGGCCACAACTGGGTGAGATGACCGTCGCGGCGGCGCGGTGGATCTCGCGGAAGAAACCGCCCTCGGGATGGGGAACCAGGCCGAGGGCGGCGATGAGCTCGCGCCTCCTGGAGGCGCTGCAGGCAGTGGCAGACATCGCCGGCTCAGCTGACGATCTTCTCGTAGTACATCTTCAGGTCATAGCTGAGGAAGTGGTCGATCTTGGCCAGGCTGCGACCATAGCCGCGCCACAGGTCACCCACCTTGAGAGCCTGGAGGTTCTGCCGCGCCTTGTCCTCCATGCGCCGCCACAGGTTGCGGCGATAGTCGCTGTCGAGGGTCACCAGGGCTGAAGGGTTGGCGAGCGACTTCTTGCGCAGGCGGGGGAAGGCGAATTTGCTGAAGGCCAGGTATCCGAGGACCAGCATCGCCAGGGCCAGCGTCACCGGAACGATGAGCGTCGCCGGCTCGAAGGTGCCGCCCCGCAGGGAAGCGATCAGCGTCTGGTCGATGAAGGGCAGCATGCCGGCGAGAACCACGTCGCCGAAAAGGAACAGGGCGATGGCGAGGAAGAAGGTGGTGTTGGTGTACTTCCAGAACAGGACCTTGCCGCGCCGCATCACTTCGGCCACCGCCTGGGCGACGATCTGCACCTCGTTGACCTGGCGGTCGATATCCTCGAGCACGTGGTTGATGCGGAAGCTCGGCGCCTTTTTGATCTTGTCGATGAGCTGCTGCCGCTCCTGCGGCCAGTCGCGGGCCACCGCCTCGGGCTTGGCCACCTTGGGCGAGTAGGTGAGGTAGATGTGCGGGATATCCTTGCGGCCGGTCATCTGCGACATGTTCCAGCACAGAGTGCCGTAGGAGCGGGTGAAATCGCTGAGGTTGTCGCACTCGTCGATACGGCTCATGACGAAGATGATGCGATGCTCCCCCGATTTTTCGGGCAGGGTGTTGCGGATGGCCTCGTAGCTCTCGCGGATGGTGCCCGCTTTGTGCGGGTCGAACATCAGCACGATCAGGTCGGCCATGCGGGCGAACTCGCCGAGGACGCGCATATAGTCGTAGCCGCGGTCTTTTTCGCTGGTGGCGTCGAGCATCCCCGGGCTGTCGATGATCGCCATGTTCTCGAGGATCGGGCTGGAAATCTGCTTCATGCAGATATGGGAGATGAGCTTCTCGCCAAACTGCTTGAAGCCGCCGAAGGGCAGCTTCTCATCATTGACCAGGGTCGAGCCCGGCGTTTCGGCCATGGACACGCCTTTGTCGCTGGTGATGATGGTGAAGCTGTCGTCGGTAGGGGCCTGGCCGGTACGCTGGATATCCTGGCCGACCAGCTCATTGATGAGGGTCGACTTGCCGGAGGAGTAGTTGCCGATGATGAGGACGATGGGCTTCCATTTGAGCGAGGCGTCGATGCCGCCGAAATCCATCTTATAGCGGGCGAAGAGCGGTTCAAGCTTCTTCTTCACCTTGGCCTGAAGTTGTTTCTGCAGTTCCGTTTCGTTCATGGGCTAACCCTTGGGGAAGAGGTGAGAGGACGACCGCGGATTACGAAAAGAGCCTCATTCTACCCCAAGACGAAAATTTCCTCGAACATAAATTGCGGGACTGTCAGGAAAAATGATGTGTCAATCGGCGGGGCCGCTACGCTTCACCGTCACCCCGTACTGCCAGAGGAGGTCGAGGAGATCGTCGTTGTCGTCCTCTTTGACGTGGACGGTGACGAGGTGGCTGTCGGCACTGAAGCCATAGTGCTGGGCGATGGCGACGATCTCCTTGCCTGTCTTCTGGAAGGCCTTGATCATCCGGTAGAAGGCTTCGGGCTCCTGGGGAATGGTGAGGTCGAGCCGCGTGCCGGTGCGGTCGCCAGTCGTAATCACCAGAAAGGCGTCGAGGATGTCGGTGATGCTGATGATGCCCATGAGGCGGCCGCAATCGACCACCGGCAGGCCGTCGATCTTATGGTGACGCATCTTGCGTGCCGCCGCGGCCAGGGTGTCGTCGGAGCAGACGGTGATCGGCGACGAGGTCATCACGGCGCGGATCTCGGTGTTGGCGGCGATGAACTCCTCCTCCGAGGCGCCCTCGGCATCGAGGATGGACGGCATCGCCTTCTCCAGGTCGTGGGGGCTGACCACCCCCACCAGCAGGCCCTCGGCCACCACCGGCAGCCTGCGGATGTGATGTTTCTTGAAGAGTTCCTCGGCGGCGGCGATGGTGCCCTCCGGCCCGATGGTCAACAGCTCGGTCTTCATCCACTGCTTGACGAACATGCCTTCCTCTCAGATCTACAGTACTTCGGGGCCGAAGGCCGCCGGGCCCTTGGCCAGATGATGAAACTCCACCCGGCCGCTCTCGCCGTTCAGGGCGAACCAGCCCTCGGCGAATCCTTTTTTCAGCGTCACTTCACTGTTGCCGATGCGAATGACCGCCCCCATATGAATAATCCCGGCAACGGTGATGCGCTGGCGGCAGGCATAGCGCAGGCCCCCCGCCCGGTCCCGTTCCCCGGCGCCGGGAATGAGGTTGTAGGAGGTTACCGCACGACGGGTGTCTTCGAGGTCCTCGAGCAGTTCGTCGATCTCCTCCCCCTGTGCGCCCTCGCCGAAACGACGCCGCCAGGCGTCGACCTTGGCCTGGGCCTGGTGGAAGCTCTTCAGCAGGCGGTAGTAGCGGGCGTAACGCTCCGGCACCACGGCGGCGGCGAGAAGTGAGTTGGGACTGAACTCGGTATCCACCGAGGCGACGGTGATGCTGCCCCCGGCAAGCAGTTCGCAGCCGAGCACCCGCGCCTCCCCGGGGAAGACGATCTCGCCCTTGCAGCGCACCTTGCCGTAGTAGGCCTCGCGGGCGATGCGCACCGTGCCGCCGGCGCTGATCACGCCATGGGAAAGTACCGGGGCGTCGACATCGCCGTCGGCCTGTACCAGGGCATCCTCGCCGCTGATGCCGCCGCGCACGAGAACGTTGCCACCGCACTCCACCGTTGCCGCTTCCACCGTGCCGCCAACGACCACGTTGCCGCCGGCCCTGACGACGAAGCCCGGCCGCACCGTGCCGGAAATCTCCACGGCATCGCGGCTGCGGACATTGCCGGTCTGAAAATCGATATCCCCGGAGATGGTCAGCTTGGCGGTGACCTTGACGCCGCTGTCCCCGGTGGCCGAGAGCACTCCGGCGATGGCGGCGCGCACCTCACCACTGGCTTCGTCGAACCGCACATCCTCGCCGGTCTTGAGTACCAGATCCTTGCCGGCCTGCTGCGCCACCGGCTGGCCGTACACGTTGACGCCAGCCAGGCCGGCAGTGGCCGGAATCCTCGTCGCCAGCAGCTGCCCCTCGTCCACCTCGGTGAAGAGGTTACGCTCGCGGAAATCCATCTGTCCGTCACCCTGCTCTTCCCCGGCCTGGGCGCCACAGACGATGTCGAGGCGCAATCTGGCATCCTCGCCGTTGACCGGCAGACGGCCCCGGGCCACCACCTGATTGAGATGGGGAACGCCCTCTGCCTTGACCATGGCCAGAGCGGCGGCAAGATTCTTCTCACGGATGCCGTAGGTCACACCCTCCTGGCGCAGCATGGCGGCCAGCGCGGCGACATCGGGCAAGGTCTCCCCTTCGGGCGGCGGATAAAGGCTCATACGCGCCGTCCAGCCATCGTCATCGATGGCAAAGAGCGGCTCGACGCGGAGAGCGACGGTCTCCCGACCGCCATCCCTGCTGCGCGTCATCTGCGGGTAGCCGCAGACTGCGGCGAGCAGGCCGCGCCGGTCGGCGGACAGCTCGGCACCCTGCTCGGGGAGCAGCTCGAAGCGCTCGTCAAATCCCGTGCCGGCCTCGCTGCCATCGCTTTCGATACTGACCAGCACGGCGCCGCGCGCCACCAGGGTGCGCGCCGTAAACGTCATCGTGCGTTCAGCCTCTCCGACGCTGCGCGGTTCCTCGCGGAAATGAATTTTCACCCTCGCCGCCACACCCGCTCTCCCCCCCGCTAAAACCAACGCCGACCGTTCTGCGAAAATTTCGCAAAGATTCCAGAGAATTACCACTTTTTCGACGTCGTTTCAAGAACATACCACCATTGCTCACTGCCCTTACATTCTTGTTATCGTCATAACTGCAGGAAAAGTAAAGCCATAAATACGCTCTCCCTAGGCGCTCAGCGATCCGCCAGCCAGCGCGCCGCCGCCTCGGCCACCCCGCCGTGGTCATTATCGGCCACCGTCACGAAGCGGCAACGCAGGACCGGGGGCGCATTGCCGACAACATAGGCCTGCCCCGCCCAGGAGAGCAGGTCCTCGTCGTTGTAGTCATTGCCGACGGCGCAGACCTCTTCCCGGGCGATGCCGCACGAGGTGGCGAGCCAGGCCGCCGCCCCGCTCTTCGATACCTCCAACGCGAAGATCTCGATCCACAGCGACTGGCCGTCGAGGGGCGAGGTGGCCTTGATGACACTGCATTCAGGAAGGAGGGCGGCCACCCGCGCCGCCTTCTCGTGACCGCCGGCGGCGGGAACGATGGCCACCACCTCGGTGGCCCCGCCAAAGGACGCCAGGGCCTGCCGGGAAAAGGGCTGGGCGAAGTCGGCGTAGAGTTCGAGGCGACGGGCGAAATCGGGGTTATCGCCGCCATGGCGGCGGAAGAGGAAGTGGGCGGTGTGGGGAATCGGTTTATGCACCATATAATCGATTCCCAGTCGGTCGAGTACATCCAGGGCGCCGGCCAGGGGGGTGCCGGCGAGAGCCAGCGAGCGCAGCGGCGTGGGGGCATCAAAGAGACTCACCCCGGCGCCGGTGGAAAAGATCAGGTAGTCCACCGGCAGCGATCGCTTGTCCCGCGCCACGCCAAGGAGCTGCAGCTGCCGCTCGAGGGAGTGTTCCGATCTGCCGGTGGCCAGGGCCACGCGCACCCCATGGCGGCGCAACTCGGCCAGGGCGGCCACATCGACCGCAGCGAGCCGGCGCTCGCTGGTCAGCAGGGTTCCGTCGAGATCGCTGATGAACATCCCCAGCCTTTTCACTGTCCCTGCCCTCTCCCGGCCCTAGCCGGGCTGCCATCGCCTTGGTCGCCGAGCCACTCGCCCAGCCCGCTGTGGCGCCTGATGGCACGGGACAGGGTGAGATGGAGGACGTCCTCACTGACCAGCAGCGAGACACGCTTTCTGGCGCGGGTGACGGCGGTGTAGAGCAGTTCGCGACCGAGAACGCGGCTGTCCTCCCGGGGCAGGACGACCGCCACCTCGTCGAATTCCGAACCCTGGCTCTTGTGCACGGTCATGGCGTAGACCGTCTGGCACTCGGGGAGACGCGAAGGGGCAAACGAACACAGCCCCCCCTCGGCCCGCTCGAACCAGACGCGCAGCTCGCCACCCTCGCCATGGCGCAGGCAGACCCCGGTATCGCCGTTGAACAGGCCGAGGCCATAGTCGTTGCGGGTGATCAGTACCGGGCGGCCATGGTACCAGGTGCCGGGTCGTACGGCAAAACCCCGGCTGGCCAAGGCCAGCTCGACACGCTTGTTCAGGGCGGCGACGCCGCGCGGGCCATGCTGCAGGGCAGAGAGCACGCGAAATCGGCCAAAGAGCGTCAAGGCCCGCTGCGCGTCGCAGGACTCAAGGGAGGCGAGCTCGGCGAAGATCTCGCCATAGCGGCGGTCGAGCTCATCGAGCCCCTCCTCGCCGAGCAGGGCGACGCTCTCCGCCGTCCCCTGACACAGCAGCTGCCAGGCACGCTGTCCCTGCCCCGCCCTGATTGCCTCGGCCAGGCTGGCGATGCCCTCCTCGAAGCGGTAGGTGGTGGTAAGCTCGACGGTATTTTCCGGCAGGGAGGCGATGAGGTCGGCGAGCACCGCCCCCGACTCCACCGAGGCCAGCTGGTCCTTGTCGCCGAGGAGGATGAGGCGCGCCCCCGGCTTGATGGCCAGGGTCAGCTTGCACATCATCGCCAGGTCGACCATGGAGGCCTCGTCGACGACGACGACGTCCCAGGGCAGCGGGTTGTCGGCGTTGTGCACAAAGGAGGAGGATCCGCGCCGCACCCCGAGGAGGCGGTGCAGGGTGGTGGCGACAGTGGGAATGGCCCGCGCCACCCTCTCCGAAAGATTCAGCCGGGACAGGCTCCTGCCCACCGCCTCGCCGAGGCGCATTGCCGCCTTGCCGGTGGGGGCGGCCAGGGCCACCGCCGGCATGGCCTCCGCCGGGGCCTCCTGCAAAAGGGCGGCGAGCATCGCCACCACCGTGGTGGTCTTGCCGGTCCCCGGCCCGCCGCAGACGATGGCCAGGGCCCGCTGCCGCGCCAACTCCACCGCCTGCCGCTGCCGCTCGTCGCGCCCGGGGAGCGGCGGCGTCTCGCCCCCCGCTGGCGGCCCCGCCGCCGCCGCTCCTGCCAGGTCGACAATATGCCTGGCGAGGCGTCGCTCATAGTGGAAATAGCGCGACAGATAGAGCCGGCCGCGCCACAGAACCAGCGGCCTTGCCGTCAGGCCGTCGCCCACCGCGTCAAGGCCGCGCAGCAGCCTTTCGTCTTCCGCCGTCAGCGGCAGACAGCTGTGACCTTCGCCCAAGGCCCGCGACAGCTCCCTGGCGACAAGGCGCAGACACTCCTTCTGCCCGGTGGCAACCTCGCTTTGCCCGGCAATAAAGTCGGCGAAGGCGAGATCGAGATCGGTAAAGCGGCTGTCATCCATGCTTGCCCTCCCCCCGGTCGCCGGTGACCACGAGAACCTTCCCCGAACCTATCTGGCCGGTTTGCGACCAGTCACCCTGCAGCCCCGCGCCAACAAGTCCACCGTCACCGCCCCACTCGCCGATGGCCCGGTCGACCTCCTCGACCAGCCCGGCCGGGGGCAGGGTGGCAAAGACGCCGCTCCCCGGCAGCTCCTCCTCCATGCCGCGCACGAAGAGATAGAGCACCCCGCCGAAATGCTCGTCGTAGCGGTAGCCGGGCAGGAGGCGGCGCAGGTAGCGGTGCAGCACCACCGTATAGATCCAGTACTGCAGGCCATAATTGTGGGCGCGCATGGCCAGGGCGAGGCGCTCCTCGAGATAATCCTCCCGCTGGCTGCCGAGATGGTTGGTCTTGTAGTCAATGAGCCAGAACTTCCCGGCAGCCTGGCAGATAAGGTCGACGAAGCCGGTGAGGTGGCCGTGCATGGTCTTCTCCTCCAGGCTGACAAAACCGGGCTGGTCGGCAAGAAGCCGGTTGAGGCGGGGGGTGGCCAGCCTGCCCACCTGGAGGTAGAACTCCATCTCGCGCAGGCACTGCCCTGGCGCAAGCCCGGCGAGGGTAAAGTTGGCCCCCTCCTCCCGGGCGAGCAGCCTGGTGCGCACCGTGCGAGAAAGCAGCGCCGCCACCGCCGCCCCGTCGGCCTCGACGCCGTGGCGTCGGCAGAGGGCGGCGAGAACCGGCTCGTAACCATGACCGCTCGCCAGCTGCGCAAAGGGCACCTGGTCGAGCAGGTCATGAACGACATTGCCGAAACCGGCCCCGGCGGGCAGGCCGGCGGCAGGGCCCGCCCCCCGCCCCGGGACCTCGAGGGCCTCTTCCTGGCCATAGTCGCTGAGCATCGCCAGGGCCGAATAGCTCGACACCTGGCGGTCGCTGTACAGGGAACGGCCCGAGGGGAGCCGCGGCGACAGCTCTGACTGCGGTCGCGGCAGGGAGACGGCGCCCCCTGGTGTCTCGCGACCCAGGAAACGCACTTCCACGCCGTTTTTCTCGCCCAGCACCGTAAAGAGGCGTTCCTGCTCCTCATCGGCCTGCTCGCCCTCGGGGAAGAGCAGGTAGCCGAGGGCCGAGTCGAAGGAGGAACGCAGGGTGCGGGCCCGCTTGACGTCCGCCCACATCACGTAACAGCGCAGCCTGGCGCGGGTCACGGCGACGTAGAGCAGCCTGAGGTCCTCGGCCAGCTGCTCGCCTGCCGCCGCCTCGCGCCGCTCGGCGAAGCGCGGCGAGCCAAGGTCGACCACCAGTCGCTGCTCCTCGTCATAGCCGACCACCTGCTGGCGTTCCTCGCTGAGGCGGTCGCTGCGATACCACAGGTAAGGGCAGAAAACCACCGGGTATTCGAGGCCCTTGGCGCCGTGCATGGTCACCAGCCGCACCGCGTCCTCGTCGCTCTCGAGCAGCAGTTCGCTGTCCTCGGCGCCGCGGCTGTCCTGGCGCCTGTCCTCCAGCCAGCGCAGCACCTGCGGCACGGTAAGGTTGTCGGCGCTCGCCGCCTGCTGCACCAGCGCCAGGAGGTGGAAGACGTTGGCCATGGCGCGTTCGGCCAGCGGCGCGGTGGCGAGGTGCGTCAGTACCCCCTCGTGATGGAGCAGGCGGTACATCATCGCCAGAAAGCCCTCCTCGCGCCAGCGACGGTGATAGTCGTGGAAGCGGTCGAGCACCTCCTCGAAGCGACCTTCGTCGCTGAACAGCCGGTAGAGCTCATCGCCGCTCCTGCCGAACCAGGGCAGGGCCAGGGCCCGCTTCAGGGTGGCGATATGGCCGGGGTCGGCGATGGCCGAGAGGAGAAGGTGGAGCTGGCGGCACTCCTCGCTGTCAAAGACCGAGCGGCGCGAGGCGAGCACCGCCGGAATGCCTGCCGCCGCCAGCTCGCGGCGATACTCCTCGGCCTGAAAATGGCTGCGCACGAGGATGGCGATGTCCCGCGGCGCCAGAGGGCGGTCGCCGCCGCCGCAGAGCGTCGGCCGCCCCTCCCCTGAGAGCAGGGCGGCGATCTCGGCGATGACGAAGGCGCGCAGGCAGGCGCCGGCACGGGTGGAGGACCACCTGCCGCCGCCCTCGTCCTGGCCGGCATGGCAGTAGACCATGGCCGCCAGGGAGCGCCCGCCGCGGACAAGGTCACGTCCTTCGACCCCGGCCCCGGCGGCCACCGGGCGGTAGTCGAGGGTTTTCTCGCTAAAGAGGAAGGGCTGCGGCCGCGACGAAAAGAGGCGGTTGATCTCGGCGAGCAGGAAGGGATGGGAGCGGTAGTTGGCCTCAAGGGTCAGCTGCCACTGTGCCGCCTGGCGGGCGGCGAAGTAGGAGTGGATATCGGCACCGCGAAAGCGGTAGATGGCCTGTTTGGGGTCGCCGATGAGGTAGAGGGCATGGCGCGGCGAGCCGAAGAGGGTATGAAAGATGTGCCACTGCTCGCTGTCGGTGTCCTGGAATTCATCGATCAGCGCCATGCGGTAGCGGTCGCCGACGAGGTGGGCGATGACTTTGCCGCCGGGAGGACGCAGGGCGAGAAAGAGGCCATGGACGAGGTCATCGAAACCCATGCAGCCCTGGCGCGCCAGGCGCTCGGCGGTTTCGCGGCGCAGCATCTCCGCCAGCTCCACCCGCAGGGAAAGCACGAGGTCGGCTGCGGCGGCGAGGAAATCATCTGCCGCTTGCTGCGGCAGGGGCCAGGGCTCGAGATAGGCAAGACGTTTCTTCTCGCCGCGCAGCACGGTGCCATTGAGCTGGGCCAGCAGCCCCCCGCCGCTGAGCAGATGGAGCCCCACCGGCGCCGCCGCCAGCTGTCCGGAGAGGATCTGCCGCAAGCTCTCCCACCAGGTGTCAAAGCCATCGGCAAAGGTTTTTTTGAAGTGGCCTGCGGCCAGCCCGGCGCGAAAAAGCTCTTCCACCCGCTGCCCGTCCCGATGCCACCAGCCGACCAGCCTTTCCATGGCCAGCTGCAGGAGGGTCAGGCTCCCATCGAGGTCCGGGGCCGGCGGCTCCAGCCGGCAGCCCTGGCGCCGCGCCTCGATGACGCTGGCCAGCAGCGCAGCCGGAGTGGCAAAGGCGGCGACGACCACCGCGCAGGGCAAGGGGGCCAGAGGGTAGAGGCGACTGCGCCAGAAGTCGGCGGCGATCTCCTCGCGTACCCCTGCCACATCGGTGAGCAGCTCGACCTCGTAGGGCCGGCCGCTCTCCAGGGCCTGGTCGACGAGCATGCGCTGGCAGAAGCCATGGATGGTGTAGATCTCGGCACCGTCGATATCGGCCAGGGCCACCTGCACCAGGGAGAGGGCGGCGCGGCGATCCTCGAGGGTGGCGACCCACTGGCGCATGGTGGCGTCGCCGCTGCTCTCGCCGTCATCGCCGCTCTCGCCGGCAAGGAGCTGGCGCACCGTCGCGAGGAGGCTGCGGATACGGCGGCGCAGCTCCTCGGTGGCGGCGATGGTGAAGGTGACGATGAGGATGTTCGCCAGGGGGATGCCCTTCTCCACCACTGCCCGCAGCACAAGCATGGTGATGGCGTAGGTCTTGCCGGTGCCGGCGCTGGCCTCGACCAGGGTGACGCCCTGGCGCAGCTTGCCGTGCACCGCATCGAAGGGCAGCGTCTCAGTCGGCATCGACACACCTCCACAAGGGGCACATCACCTCGCGGCACAGGTCAAGGAACTCCCCGCCGAGCACCTCCTCGGCGCTCAGGCCGCGGTAGAGCAAGTCCCAGTCGGGGGCATAGCCCTCTTTCATGAAGTGCTCGTAGACCTTGACCGCCTTGGCCAGGGAGAGGCTCTCATCCCCGCTCTTCGCCTCTTCCTGGGCACAGGCCAGGGCAGGTTCGAGGAGGAGCGGCAAGGGGCGGCGGCAACCCTCGACAAAAAGCCGCAGCAGCACCTCGAGGCTCGGGCCACGGCGGTCGGCGGCAAAGGTCACCGTCTCTCGCGGGGTGACGAGACGGGTCATCAGCCCCGGCGTGCCCCACTCTGCCAGGGCGTGCCACAGCCAGGCCTCGAGCAGGTCGCGGCCGCGCAGCCGCCCGAAGCGCAGCAGCAGGCCGCCTCGCTGGCGGCGCGGGGCGAGGGTGCCGCTGAGGCGATGCCCGCCAATGATCATCTCGACCGCCTCGGCGGCCAGCTGCTCGCCCATACCGAGGGCGGCGACCCTGTCGAGAAAGCGCTCGACCTCCCGCTTTTTCTCGGCAAAGGCCAGGGCCCCCGGGGAGCCGAGGGGCCAGCGCGCCGCGGCGGTGAACTGGGCGAGGGCCGCCCTCCTGCCCTCCGGCCCGCGGCGCAGCAGTTCCCTCTCCACCTGATAGAGATCGAGCCCCTGGCAGGCGAAAGGCTCGCTGTCCTCTATCCTGGCGCTGTCCGGCTCGCGGCCGATGCCGAGGATGTCGCCAAGGAAAAAGCGCTGCGGGTCGCGGCAGAAGCGCTGCAGATCGGCCAGGGCCACCGTCTCCCGCCTCTCGGCCAGCATCCCCTGCCACCAGCGCCCGGCGGGGGGCGGCGGCTGGCGCAGGGCGCGGGCGACGGAGCAGAAATGCTCGTCGTAGCTGTAGAGACGATGCCCCTCGTCAGCGGTGAAATAGCGCGGGCTGTAAGGCTGCAGGGGGTGGGCGGTAACCAGACCGCTGATACCGTAGAAGCGCTCCAGCACCTCGAGCAGTTCGGCGAGCACGGTGGAGGGATAGAGCTCCTCGTTGCTGCGGATCGACTGGCCGACATAGCTGAGGTAGAGATGGTGGCGGGCCGAGAGCAGCGCCTCGAGGAACTGGTAGCGGTCGTCGGCACGCGGCGAGCGGTCGCCAGGGCGGGGGTCGTTCGCCAGGAGGTCGAAGGTGTGGTGGCGCTCCGGCCGGGGGAAGGCGCCGTCGTTGAGGCCGAGCAGACAGATGACGCGAAAGGGTACCGAGCGCATCGGCAGCATCGAGCAAAAGGTCAGCCGGCCGCGCAAGAAGCCGGAGCTGGAACGGCGCTCGCTGGCCGAGAGGGCCAGCCAGTGGCGGATGACGGCAAAACTCACCGGCCCATGGTGCAGATCGCCCACCGCCTCCGCCGGCTCGGCGAGGATCGCGCGCAGCTCGGCGAGCCCTCTGTCCTCGCCATCGCCGAACAAGATGCCGGCATAGGCGGCGAGCAGCTCGGCCCAGTCGGCCAGCGGCCGCTCGTGGCGGAAATCCTCCCAGGCCCGCTCGAGCAGGGCGATATAACGGCACAGGCCACCGAGCGGCCGCGCCCCCTGCCCCTCGATCTCGGCGAAGGGCAACACCCCCTGCCAGGCTTCTTCGCCGTCCATGGCATAGCCGAGCAGCATCCGTGCCAGACCGTGCCGCCAGCTGCCTTCGGGAAAATCGGCATGGCCGTCGCCACGGCGCTGCTGTGAGGAGAGCCCCCAGCGGATACCGCTGTCGATCACCCAGCCCTCAAGGGTATCGAGGTCCCCGGGGGTCAGTTGAAACTGGGGGTGAATCTCGGCGCGGCGCAGCAGGTCGAAGACTTCGCTCTGGCCGAAACGGCCGGTGAAGAGGTCGAGGAAGGCGAGAAAGGCAGCGAGGAAGCGGTTGCGCCGCCGGGTGCTGCGGTCGGCGATGGAGTGCTGCAGGTCGACGAAGACCGCGGGAATGAGGTCGGCATAGTCCTGGATGTCCGGGGCCATAACGACGATGTCGCAGGGCGCCAGGCCAGGATCGCCGTGCAGCCGCTGCAGGAGATAGTCTTTGAGCACCTGGAGCTCACGCAGCGGCGAGTGGCAGGAGGCCACCACGATGGAGTCGTCAACGCCTACTGCCAGAGCCCCCTGACCGGGGCTTTCCCCGTGGTCCGTCCCGGTCGCCGCGAGGGGCGGCAGGCGATCCTCGAGGAGGTCGGCCTGCAGCCGCTGCAGCAGGGGGGCGGCCTGGTATTCCTCCTCGTCGAGGGAGTCGTCGTAGCCCTCGACCTCATGCAGCTGGTCCAGTCCCTCGAGGAGCATGGTATGGAGGTCACGCCCCTGGCGGCCGAAGGCGGCGAGCAGGGGATGGTGTTCGACGCCCACCAGGGCCTCCTGGGGAGCGCGGGCCTGGCGGCGCAGGGTGACCCGCGGGCTCTCGGCATCGCCCCAGTAATGGCGGGTCGGGGAAAGCAGCATGAGGTACACCGCCATATGGCGCGAGAGCTTGTCGAGGCAGTGCAAAAAGACCGGCGGCATGGTGTGCAGGCCGAGGACGAAGACGCGCCGCGGCAGGCGAGGGGCGAGGTTCTGCGCCGCCTCCAGCATCTCGCCGATGCGCCGCAGCAAGGTGCCGCGGTGCATGCCCGGGGCTCCCTGCTGCAGGCGTCGCCACAAGGCCATCTGCCAGGGCTCGGCAGCATGGCTGGTGACCGTCCGTCCCCGCTCCCAGCTGTCGAGCATCTCGCCGCGCAGCACCTGATACTGGTCGAAGGTGTCGGCGAGATGGCGCGCCAGCTGAAACCTCTTCAGCGCCACATCCTCGCCGCGCAGATAGCGTTGCAGCAACCCGTAGACCTCGCCATCGAGCTCGCGCAGCAGCTGGTCGAGGCGCCAGGTGAGCACCCGCCGCTCGAAACCGGCGGCGGCCAGGCCGAGGCCGACAACCTCGCCGATGGAGGCGAGGAAATCGACGGGCAGATGAAAGCGGAAATTGCAGAAGACGCCGAAGCGGTCGGCGAGCACCTGGGCCACCATGCGCTCCATGCCCTGACTCTGCACGAGAAAGAGCTCGGGGGCGAAAATGTCCTCCTGGGGCTCGCTGGCGATGACCGTGGCAACCCCGTCGAGGAGCGTCTCGGTGCGGTTGGCGAAGTGGAGGGTGAACATGGCTGTGGTCAGGTCAGGGCGAGGGAGGCGATGGCGAGGAAAGAACGGAGGCCCCGTTTCCCTCGTTTACAGGAAGGGCCGGCCCCGGTATTATTTGCCCCCTGCCCCGGCATATTCATAGATGCCGTAAAAGAAACCGACGACTATGCCGACGGCGAAAAACAGGCGGAAGCGTCGATCCCAGGGCAGCTTGTCCCCCCCCGCCATGTACTGCAGCAGGGCGACGATGATGATGACAATGCCGATGACATAGGGCACGGTCTGCAGCAGCTGCCACAGGGTCGCCTGCAGCGATTTCATCGGATCACTGCTCAGGCGCAGGTTGAACAAGAGATAGAGGACGGCCGAGGCCACCAACGTAAAATTCTTCTTGCCATTGCCCATATGAACTCTCTCGCAACGCTGACCTTTCCCTCCACGGCGGTGGAGTCGCTCCGTCTCTACCCGCTCTTCCTGCTCTTCCAGAACCTGCACTTCCTGGCGCCGGTGGAGCCCGACCCTGCAGCCGACCGGAGCGAATCGGCTGATAGTTTCATTAAATGGGGCTTCTGTCAAGTACATACTCCCCGCCCCCTGGGAGGGGAGCGGCAACGCTTCCTGCGCCTGGTGGCCGATATCACCTCGCAGGGCGCCGACTATGCCGCACAGCTCAAGTCGCTGACCCTGGCGGCGAGCAGCGAGCGCACCCCGGAGGAGTCGGAACGCTTTATCGCCCGTTCGCTGCGGGGAGAGAACATCCCCGCTGCCCAGGCACCGCAGGGGGAAGACCTCCTCTGGCAGGAGCGGCTGCTGCTGGCCATCGGCGAACTTCTCGACCAGGAGGAAGAAGACCTCGCCCTGTCGCTGACCACCTTTGCCGACGAGGAGAAGAAACTCTTCAAGGAACTGCAGGGTGATGAGGATGACGAGGAGATGGCCGCCCTGCTCGGCAACCTGTCGCGCCTCGAGGTCGAACGACGCGGCCATTCCCTCTACAGCCAGCGGCAGCGCTTCCAAGCCTGGAAGAGCCTCTATGCGACGCTGCCCGAGGGCAACTTCGCCATGCTGCTCGCCCGTCCCGGCGACAGTGGCGAGTTTCTGCGCGAGGAGTATGAACAGGTGAGCGGCGGCCTGGCACGCCAGGTGATGACCCTGCCTCTGCCGACGGTGGTCGGCCTGGGCCGTGACGAGGCAGAAGAGGAAGTTCGCGCCTTTGTCGAGGAGGCGGAGCCGATCCTCGACCGTTTCGCCGCCCACTGCGAGGCCTTGCTGCGCCTCGACCCGACCCTGGCGGCGACCGCCCCGCCAGCCCTCGACGAGGGCCTCGCCAGCGCCTGGCAGGAACTGATCGACAGACACTTCCCCGCGGAACGCTATGGCCGCAGCCCGGTCAGCTTCACCCTCTTTGCCGGCTGGCCGACGGCGGCCCTGCTGTGCCGGCCCGGCCAGGCGGCAACAGGGCATGTCAACGGCCTGCTCGCCACCCCGATCTGAGCGGGCGGGTCAAGCAGGCCTCCGCCCGCCGCCGCGACACAGGCACCTAGCCTGCGCCATGAGGTGCGGCCGTCCCGTCTGACACCAGCCTCCGCAAGAAAGAGCGGCCCGGAGGAGCGGCCGGACGCCATCCCCGCCGACCGCCTCCTCTCACGCCCCTGCCTGGCCTATTTGCAGCAGGTGTAGGGGTTGACGGTGAGCACCGGGCAACTGGCCGAGCGCACCACCTTGTCGGCGACGCTGCCGAACATGATCTTCTCCAACCCCTTATAGCCATGGGTGCCCATGATGATCATGTCCGCCTTGAGATCGGCGGCGTATTCGACGATCTTCTCCGCCACGTCGCCCATGAAGACCTTGTAGCTCAGCTCCTTGACGCCCACCGACTCGCAGTAGGCGACCATCTCGCCGCAGAAGGAGGCCATCTTCGCCTCGGCGCTCTCCACCAGTTCCCCCTCCAGGGTCGGCAAGGTCATCTGCGGCACGAAAAACCCCGAATAGTCATCGAAGTTCTGCACCACGAAGACAAGGTGCATGGCCGCCCCAAACTTGCCGGCGACATAGGCCGACGACTCGGCGATAAGCCGCGAGTTGTCGGAGAAGTCCACCGGTGTCACCACCCTCTTGATTTCACGAATGATACTCATACAGTAACCCCCATAACGCTATGGTTAATCGAAGACGGCCCGGAGCCGGCCCATTCGCCGCCACCCTGCCGCCGCATCCCGTTCCTGTTGAAATGTTCTCATAATTCCGGCGCCAAAGCAAGCAAATCATGGCCTCCACGGCGCCACGCGACCTTCTCGCGACGCGGCGAATTTCTTTGACAAACGGCAAAAAGCCGCTATGCTCATCAACACACACATTGTGGTACTTCCGGCCGTGACCAGGCCTGCGCCCCGGCCCGGCAGACCACCTATCCACCACGGAGGAGGCAGGGTGAGCAGCATCAAGGCAATTTCCATCAGTGATCGCAAGGGGATTCGCAAGAACAATGTCGACAGCGCCAGCCTGGTGGTCGGTTTCGGCCTCGCCGAAGATGCCCATGGCGGCAGGTGGCACCGCCAGGTCAGCCTGCTCGCCCAGGAGAGCATCGACACCATGCGCCGCCGTGGCCTCGACGTGGTGGCCGGCAACTTTGCCGAGAACCTCACCACCGAGGGTATCGACCTCACCGCCCTCGGCGTCGGCCGCCACATACGAGTAGGTGACAGCGAGCTGGTCATCTCGCAGCTGGGCAAGATCTGCCACGTGCGCTGCGCCATCTTCCGCCTCGCCGGGGATTGTGTCATGCCCCGCGAGGGCATCTTCGCGGTCGTCAGAAAGGGCGGCCCCATCAAGGTCGGCGACCCGGTCACCGTGCTCGAACGCAGCTCGCCGACACTGGCTGTGGTCGCCCGCAAAAACCTGATCAAAGACCATGGCGAGCCGCTCGCCGCACTGGCCATGGAGCGCCTCCAGCCCGGCTTCGTGCGCCTTGACGCCATCGGCGACAAGGAGGGCGCCACCCTGCCCGCCATCCTCGGCGACCTCACCGGCATCCAGAAGATCGCCACCATCATCGTCTACGACCCCGATGGCGGCGAAGGCCTCCACCTCGCCGGCTACCAGCGGCTTGACAGGCCGGGCGCGGTCTACCGCTGCGCGGAGTCCCTCATCCATCACTGCCGCACCATGGGCGAAGTGGGCGATCTCGCCCCCTGACGGCCGGCGCCAGAGGGCAGACCACCACGCGCTGTCACTTGGCGCCTCGCCGCACAAGCGCGGACGCCTGCCTATAGGGGTATCCGCTGGCCAGAGTGTCCGGGATGATCCGTGGTGGGATGGGCTCAGGCCGGCCCTTTCTCACCCCAGTGGATGGCGATGGTGCCGAACATGAACTTCCTGTAACCGACCTTGGTGAAACCGGCGGCGCGGAAATAGCCGGCCAGGGTCTCGGCGTCGTGGAAGGCCATGGTCGAGCCGGTGAGATAGGCGTAGGCGGCCTTGTCGTCGGCGAGCAGGCGCCCGAGAAGAGGGATGCCGAAGCGCAGGTAAAGGCGCACCAGCGGCGTGAGGGGGTGATTGCCCGGAGGGGTGGTGTCGAGACAGACCACGCGCCCCCCAGGCCGCAGCACGCGGTGCACCTCCCCCAGTACCCGCCCGGTATCGTCGACGTTGCGCAGCAGGTAGCCGAAGGTCACCGCGGTGAAGGTGTCGGCGGCAAAAGGCAGGGCATTGGCGTCGCAGGCATGCCAGGAAATCGGCAGAGCGGAAAAGCGCCGCCTGGCCTGCTCGAGCATCTTTTGCGAAAAATCCCCGCCCACCACTACCGCTCCTGGCCGGGTGGCGGCGAAGAGGGCGGCGATGTCGCCGGTGCCGGTGGCCAGGTCGAGGATCGCCCCGCTCTCCGGGGCGGCCGCCCTGGCGACGACAACACGCCGCCAGCGCTGGTCCTGCCCCAGGGTCATCACCCGGTTCATCAGATCGTAGCGCGAGGCGATGGCATCGAACATGCGCTGCACCCCTTCTCCCTTGCTCATGCAGCCCCCCCCTGCGCCGTCTCTGCCCATGACCATCGCCTCTCAACAGGGGGCGAAGCCCGGGGTGCGCGGGAAAGGAATGACCTCGCGGATATTGGCCATGCCGGTGACGAACTGCAGGAGCCGCTCAAAGCCCAGGCCGAAGCCGGCATGGGGTGCCGAGCCGTAGAGGCGCAGATCGAGGTACCACTGGTAGTCGTCGATGGCGATGCCCGCCTCCTGCATGCGCGCCAGAAGTACGTCGTGGCGCTCCTCACGCTGGCTGCCGCCGACGATCTCGCCGATCCCCGGCACGAGGATATCCATGGCGGCCACCGTCTTGCCGTCGTCGTTGACCCTCATATAGAAGGGCTTGATGCTCGCCGGGTAGTCGGTGACGATGAGCGGCCGCGCGAAAACCTCCTCGGTGAGGTAGCGCTCGTGCTCCGACTGCAGATCGAGCCCCCAGGCCACCGGGAAGGTGAAAGTCTTGCCCGAGGCGAGGAGCCGCTCCACCGCCTCGCTGTAGGTGATCCGGGCGAACTCGTGCTCGACCACGCCGCGCAGCTTGTCGAGCAGCCCCTTCTCGACGAAGGAGTCGAAGAGCTTCATATCCTCGGCGCAGCCGGCGAGGAGGTCGTCGAGGAGGAATTTGAGCATCTCCACCGCCACCGCCATATTGCCCTGGAGGTCACAGAAGGCCATTTCCGGCTCGATCATCCAGAACTCGGCGAGATGGCGCGAGGTGTTGGAGTTCTCGGCGCGGAAGGTCGGCCCGAAGGTGTAGACATCGCCCAGGGCCATGGCGTAGACCTCGGCCTGCAGCTGGCCGCTGACCGTCAAGCCGGCGGGGCGGCCGAAGAAGTGTTCGCCCTTGCCGGGTGCCCCACCGCTGGTCACCTGGAACATCTCCCCGGCGCCCTCGCAGTCACTGGTGGTAATGATCGGCGTATGCACCTGCACGAAGCCCCTCTCCTGAAAAAAGCGGTGCACGGCAAAGCCAAGATACGAGCGCACCCGGCCGACCGCGCCGATGACGTTGGTGCGCGGACGCAGGTGACTGATCTCGCGAAGAAATTCCAGCGAGTGGCGCTTCTTCTGCAGCGGATAGCGCGCCGGGTCGGCCCAGCCGACCACCTCCACCCGGCTGGCCAGCACCTCGATCTCCTGCCCTTTGGCCGGGGAGGCCTTGACCTCGCCCTCGACGATGACGGCACAGCCGGTGGACAAAGCCTTGATGTCACTGTCGTAATTGCCGAGGGCGGAATCGGCGATGACCTGCAGGTTGGCCAGCGAAGAGCCGTCGCCGACCTCGAGGAAGGAGAAGGCGCCGGCATCTCGTCTGGTGCGGACCCAGCCGGCGAAGGCCACCTGCGCCCCCAGCGGCTTGTCGGCGAGGAGTGTCTTGATCCGTGTTTTCATGATGTTCCCCTCTTTATGGACTCTTTCGAACAATATACCGCCATTTCCCCCCGGCCGGGCAGGTCGTCGGGATGGCGGCCGAGCAGCGAGGCCATGTGGGCCGCGGCAACCCGGCACTTGAGCAGCAGGAGAAAAAAGACCTCGCGCCCCGGCTGCGAGAGGCTCTCAAAGTTGCCCTGACCCTTGGCGAGCACCAGCGCGGCCGAATCGAAGAGGCGGCGAAACTCCGGTGAACAACGCTCGAGGACGGTACCCGGGCAGCGCGACCCGTTGCTGACGATAGCGGCCCAGCGATCCAGCCCGGCGGCCAGGGCGTCCTCGGCCAGGGCGTCGTTGATGATCGGGCCCTCCTTGACGGCGACGGTCACCGCAAGGCCGCGCGAGGCGAGGCTGGCGACGAGGAGGCGGTCATAGACGATCTCGCCGCAGTTGTCGGCGAGATAGAGCACCCGGTCTCCCGCCCGCAGGCTGTCGAGACGCCGCTGCAGCAGGTCGCTGTGATCGACCGCCAGGGTGGCGGTTCGGCTGGCGGCCAGGGTGCTGGCGATCTCAGGGGCGGCAAAGGCTCCGTAATCGATGGCATTGCCGGCGATGGCCAGGCGCAGCGCCGTGGCCAGGGGAATCGGCGCGCCGCCGAACTCGGCCTCGATCCCGGTGACGACCGCCAGGGCCTGTTCGTTGCTCCGTTTCTTGATATCGCCGTAGGGGTCGAGGCAGCCGCTCTCACGGTGAATGGCGGCATAGATGCCTTCCGCGTTGGCCGGCGGGCTGCTGTTCAGGTTCATTGTGGCAATCAGGCTGGCCACCGTCTGCACCACCTTCTCGCGCACCGGCGACTCGCAGCCGGCGATCTTTGCCACCCGCGCCGCCTGACGCAGGAAGCAGGGCAGACATTCCACCGCGGTTCTCACAACAGATAGTCCCTCCGTACGTTGCCCAGCGCGGCGAACAGCGAGCTTTTGGCCCGCGGCTCCTTGGCGTAGAGGCTTTCGAGCAATTCCCGCACCCGTTCGCGCCTCGTGTCGACGGCCAGGGGGCAGAGATTTTTCACCGCGACGAGGCCAAGCTCCCCTGCCAGTCCAACAACCTCGTCTTTTTCCAGGTAGGCAAGGGGCCTGACCAGGGCGAGGTTGCCAGCGAAGAGGTCCTGACGCGGCACCATGGTCGAGAGGTTGCCACTATAAATGGCGTTCAGCCACAGGGTCTCGATGAGATCGTCCTTGTGGTGTCCCACCGCCAGCTTGTTGCAGCCGTGAGTGTGGGCAAGGTCGAAGAGCAGGTTACGTCGGTTGCGCGCGCAGAGAAAGCAGGTGCGCTCCCCCACCGCCAGTTCCCGCTCCGGAACGACGGTCAGTGCAAGTCCCCAGGCCGCCAGCTGGCGGCCGATGGTCTCCTGCGGGGGGAGCTCTTCCCGCCCCTGCCGCCAGAAGCCGTGGTCGACATGGCAGGGCAGCAGGGTGAATTCGATGGGCGCCTTCTCCTGCCAGAGACGCAGCACCACGGCGAGAGCCAGGCTGTCGATGCCGCCGGAGACCGCCACCAGAACACGGTCCCCGTCGGCAAACATGCCGTAGTCATGCATCGCCCGTCCGATCCTGCGGTTGATGGAGGCTGGCAGTCGAAACCCGCTGGTCATCGCGACGTCGTTGGGGAGGAAGATTGTGGCGGTGGCGGCGAACCGGCCAGACCCGCAAGATCAGCGGTGGCTCGGGTGCGCGGCGGCGCGATCCCGCAGCCGCCGCGGCTGCGGGGATGCACGCGGGAAACCTATTGCAGGTAGGGGCAGGCGGCGAGCCTTTCGCTCAGCCCCTGCTCCATGAGCTGCTCGACACTTACCCACTTGAGGCCGCGGCTCTGCACCTTCTCGATGGCGAGGATATTGTCGAGAAAGGATTCCTGGGTCTCCTGGTAGTCCCCGGTCCATAAGACCGCACCGCTGCCGGCGTGCACCAGCGTCATGGTGAACTCGGCGGAGGCCGGGTCTTCGATGGCGTACTCCGTGCCCTCACGCTGTTTGAAGCGGCGCACGGTGGTGGTGAGGACGCCGTCACAGCCTACCTGACGACCGACCGCTGAGACCATGCCGAACACCCCGTGGGAGAGTTCGGAGCTGATCTTCGCTGCCTGACTGGGGGTGACCAGGCGCACCTTGGGGTTGCCGTCGAGCTGCCGTGAAGTCACCTCGGTGGCGAACGCCGCCCCCTCGGCAAGAGAGCGGCGCTGCTCCGCCGACCATTGCACATCCTTGTCGAAGGCGGCCTCGGCCGGCAGCACGGCGATGCAGGAGAGCGGCCTGAGCGGCGCCCGTCCCTGGTCTCGGTCCCCGCCAGTGGTGGCACATGCGGTCAACAGCATTAAGGAGATTCCACAGCCAACCGCAACACTTGATATTCTCTTCACACCATACCCCCGCATGCAAAACGTGCCGCCAGGCACCTTGACCTTCGAATTTTACAGACTGCCCTTGGAGGAGAGCGGTCCGGCAAGGGCAATCGGGGTTACCGCCGCCTTCAGGGCCCGACCGAACCCTTTAAAAATTGCTTCTATTATATGGTGCCCGTTTTCCCCGTGCAAGAGATCAATATGAAGAGTGAGGCCGCCATGTTGCGCCACCGCCCGGAAAAACTCCTTGGCCAGGGCGGTATCGAAGGTGCCGAGCTTTTCCTCGCGCACCGCTACCCCCCAGTGGAGGTAGGGGCGGTTGCAGACATCGAGCACCACCCGCACCAGGGTCTCGTCCATGGGCAGGTGACAGCTGCCGTAGCGAGCTATCCCCTGCAGAGCGCCAAGGGAGGAGGAAAGGGCCCTGCCAAGACAGATGCCGAGGTCCTCGACACTATGATGATCGTCAACCATGGTATCGCCGGTGGCGGTGACCTTGAGGTCGAAGAAGCCGTGTACGGCAAACAAGGTCAGCATGTGGTCGAGAAAGGGCACACCGCTGTCGATCTCGCCCTGGCCACAGCCATCGAGGCCAAGATCGAGAAAGATATCGGTTTCCCTGGTCTTGCGGATGATCTCCGCCCTTCGTGGCGCCCTGCAGGTGTCTTCGCTGCTCATGGTCTCTTCGTGTTTGCCGAGTATCTTCAGCTGCGTTTTTTCTCGCGTCTCGCGTCGCGGCAGCTGCGCTTTGAAACCGCAGCCCGCCTCGACACAATCTCTTCCGGCCGCTGGCACATCTCTCAAGACAGGCTGGCCATCCATCTCAAGCCGGCACCGCCATACAGCGCAGCCACGGTGGCCACGAGCGGCATCGCCTACTTTGCAAGGCCCTGGCTGAAACGGCTGGCGCTGCGAAAATCTCATTCTACACGCGGGCCAGAGAGAACCAGGGAAAGCATCCAGGTGTCGGCGGAGTCCCCCTACCATACCCTAAAGCGACGATTCCATCTCTATTTTTTCGTGACAGGAAAGCAGAAAACATATATATTGTCATGCTTAGCTCAAGCATTTTTTAATTGACACCCCAGAACGAACCTTGTATAAACACCGCAGTTTTGCCGAGAGGCACAGACAAGCAGCGGGAATAACTCAGTGGTAGAGTGCAACCTTGCCAAGGTTGAAGTCGCGAGTTCGAATCTCGTTTCCCGCTCCACGCTCCGAATACAAAAGGTTCGACGCCGTTCGGACCTTTTTTTGTTAAAAAGATCGAATCTTTGAGGGATACAATGAAGACCTATCTTGCCCCAGTCAACGAGATCGAGAAGAAATGGTACGTCGTCGACGCCGAGAACAAGGTGCTCGGTCGCCTGGCTTCGGAAATCGCCAATCGGCTGCGTGGCAAGCACAAGCCGACCTTCTCCTCCTTCATCGATAACGGAGATTTCATCATCGTTACCAATGCCGAGAAGATCGCCTTGACCGGCAACAAGCTCGATGACAAGAAATACTATCGCCACACCGGCTATATGGGCGGCTTGAAAGAGGCCTCCGCCAAGGAGCTGCTGGCCAAGCATCCCACCGACCTGCTCATGCATGCGGTGCGCGGCATGCTGCCGAAGAACAAGCTCGGCCGCGCCCAGTTGAAGAAGCTGAAGATCTACGCCGGCACCAACCATCCCCATGCAGCGCAGCAACCGGTTGTGCTGGATATCTAACACTGGAGAGAGAACATCATGGCACAGGTTCGTTATTACGCCACCGGCAAGAGAAAAAATGCGGTCGCTCGGGTCTGGCTTACTCCCGGAAGCGGCAAAATGATCGTCAACGACATGGAAGTTGACGAGTATTTCGGGCAGATTTTCAAGAATCAGCGCATCGTCAAGCCGTTCAGTGTCACTGAAACCATGGAGCAGTACGATGTCGTCGCCACCCTGCGCGGCGGTGGAAAATCCGCCCAGGCCGACGCCCTGTGCCACGGCATCTCCCGCGCCCTGCTCGAAACCAGCCCCGACACCCGCCTGCCCCTCAAGCAGTCCGGGCTGCTGACCCGCGACCCGCGCATGAAGGAACGCAAGAAATATGGCCAGAAGGGCGCCAGGGCCAAGTTCCAGTTCTCCAAGCGCTAGTCTCTCGCCGCTCCCCGAGGTCACCCGTTTTCGGCTGGCCGCACCGGGGAGAGGACATCGCCAGTTGCACTTTAAGGGGAATGACGATCCGACCGTCATTCCCCTTTCTGCGTTTCGCCCCTCCCCCGCCAACCCTCTACTTCGGGACACACGCTCATGATCAAGACGGCAATCATCGGCGCCTCGGGCTATACCGGGGCGGAACTGGCCAGGATTCTCTCCCGTCACCCGCAGGTGGAGCTGACCGCCGCCACCTCGCGCCAGTACGCCGGCACCGCCCTGGCGGACATCTTTCCCAGCCTCGGCAAGGCGGTGACCGTCATCTGCGACAATCCCAGCCTCGACGAGCTCTGTCAGCGGGCCGAGCTCTTCTTCACCGCCGTTCCCCACAAGACGGCCATGGACCTGGTGCCGCAGCTGCTCGCCGCCGGCCGCAAGGTCATCGATCTTTCCGCCGATTTCCGCTTACACGACGTCGCCGTCTACGAACAATGGTACGAGCCGCACAGCTCTCCCCAACTGCTCGCCAAAGCAGTCTACGGCCTCCCCGAACTGGCGCGGGAGCGGATCCGCGGCTGCGACCTCGTCGCCAACCCGGGCTGCTACCCCACCTCGATCATCCTCGCCCTCGCCCCGCTGCTCGAGGCCGGGGCCATCGACCCGCTGTCGATCATTGCCGATTCCAAATCGGGCACCTCAGGAGCGGGACGAGCCGCACAGACCGGCAGCCTCTTCTGCGAGGTGCACGACGGTTTCAGGCCCTACAAGGTTGGCCGGGCGCACCGCCACACCCCGGAAATCGAACAGGAATTGAGCAAACTCGCCGGCATGGCGGTGCAGGTGACCTTCACCCCCCATCTGCTGCCTATCTCACGGGGCATACTCAGTACGATATACGCCGCCTTGAAGCCGGGCTTCGACAGCGGTGCGATCAACGAGCTCTACCGCCGCAGCTATGCAGAGGAGCCTTTTATCCGCGTCCTCGGCGACCGCGCTCTGCCGGCGACCCAATACGTGCGTGGTTCCAACTTCTGCGATATCGCCTTCAAAGTCGATAAAGCCACCGGGCGGATCATCGTCATGTCGGCCATCGACAATATCGTCAAGGGCGCTTCAGGGCAAGCGGTCCAGAACATGAATATCATGTTAGGCTTCCCCGAGACGGCGGGGCTGACCACCGTGCCGCTCTTTCCCTGATGTCCAGTGCCGATGCCGACGACGCGCAACATCCGGCTGCTCATCGGCTATGACGGCAGCGACTTTAGCGGCTGGCAGCGGCAGGAGAACGGGCGCACCATCCAGGGCGAGATAGAGGCGGCCCTGGCGGTAATGACCCGTGCCGAGGTCGTCGTGCACGGCGCCGGGCGTACCGATGCCGGGGTACACGCGGACGGCATGGTCGCCCATTTCCATACCGCGGCGAGAATCTCCAGCGCCAATTTCCGCCGTGGCTTGAACGCCATGCTCCCTCCCGCCATCCGCATCTATGCCGCCGAGGAGGCAGAGCCGACCTTCCACGCTCGCTTCTCCGCCGTCGCCAAGGAGTATCGCTACGAGATCTTCCATGGCCCCATTCAGCCTCCCCGAATACGGCACTACACTCTGCATATCACGCACAAACCTGACCTCCACACCATATCCAGTTGTCTTGGCCTGCTCGAGGGCACCCACGACTTCTCCTCCTTCGAGAACAGCGGGACTCGTGACAAAGCCGCTCCCAGCGGCCGTGGCGCGGTGCGCACCATTCACAGCGCGCACCTCGCCGAAGAAGCAGGCGACATGATCGTCCTGCGCTTTCAAGGGGACGGATTTCTGCGTAATATGGTGAGGAATATGGTGGGAACCCTGCTCGAGGCCGGGCGGGGCAAGGTCACCGTGGAGGGGTTCGCCGCTATCCTTGCCGCCAGAGAGCGCAGCATGGCCGGGCCGACCGCACCGGCCCATGGCCTGTGGCTGAGCCGCGTCTTCTACTGACCGCGGCTCAGCAGCATCCAGATCGACCGCGACGGGTCAGTTGGTTTTCTTCAGGGCTGAGTGCTTGGCAAGCAGCGACTGCAGCTTCCATGGCGAGGAAAGGCAAACCCGCGAGTCGTCGCAGACCGACATGACGTCGCAGAAGGCGAGAAACTCCTGGAGGGCTTCGCTGGGCTGAAGGTCACGGTGCTGGATGATCTTCAACTGGCGGCGCATGTCGAGCCCTTCGACGCGCAGCCCCTTGAGCCAGCCGTTTTCTGCCTCGCGGCAGATGCTCAAAGCCGACAGACAGGTGATCCCTGCCCCCGACTCCACCGCCCTTTTGACTGCTTCCGGGTGGCCCATTTCCATAACTACATGCACATCCTGCATATAGGCTCCGAACTTTTCCCTGACGGTAGCGGCAGTGCCGGAGCCGCTCTCACGCATGATCCAGCGTTTGCCCTTGAGATCACGCTTGATGTCGAAGACTTCGTTGTGGGCAAGGGGATCGGTGGGCCCGCAGAGGACCAGCAGTTCATCCTCGAACCAGGGCCGCGAGGCGATCTCCTCCCGGCCCGACAGCGGCCCCTCGACGAAACCGACGTCCATCTCCTTGTCGATGACCAGCTTCTCGGCATGGCGAGTATTGTACACCAGCATGTTGACATGGACATTGGGATGGACGCGCTTGAAGGCGCCAATGAGATAGGGCAGGATATAGTTGCCGAGGGTGGTGCTGGCCACCACCTCGATGCTGCCGTCGAGTTTGTCGTTGCGCTCGGACATGATCGTCTCGATATTCGATACCTGACAAACTATATCTTTGGCAAGAGGAAGCAGGAAGCGCCCCCGCGAGTTGAGCAGCAGGCTCCGTCCATGGCGGTCGAAAAGCGACCCCCCCAACTGGTTTTCGAGCTCGGCCAGGGCCATGCTCACCGCCGACTGAGTCACGAAGAGTTTTTTGCTTGCCTTGGTGACCTGCGCCGTTTCCGCCACAGCAATAAATATTTCTAGTTGTCTCAAGGTGATAGACATGTTACGTCACTCCTCACCGGAAAAATCTTGACAGGAAGGAGCCTTTTAACTGCCCCTAAAACAGAGCCACTATATCACTTTTAGTCATAGAGACAAGCAACTTTTACTTATTAACAGCCACTTCCGCTCCTACCATTTCCTACATTGTGATAATACTGGTAGTTTCCTGTTGACAGCCTCCGGACAATTCTATATGGTGCGCACGTGACTGCCCACCGGCGACCGGCTCAACCCGGCGCAAACATTGGTATAGTTGATATTTTCCTCATACCATCATCCAGGGAGGCTCATGCATGGAACCCCAGTTCGCGACGTTCTTGTATCATGAGCAGGTGCTCTGGATCACCGCCTTCGTCCTCGGCGGTCTGGCCTTCGCCATCGGGCCGATCGTCATCGTCTACCTGTTCATGCCCCTCAAGACCAGGCAGATCAGCGGCAAAGCCAAGCAGTTCATCGAGTGCGGCATGGACCCGATCGGTGACAGCTGGATCCGCTACGGCGTCGTCTTCTACCTCTATGCCTTGATTTTCCTGGCTTTCGACGTCGACGTCCTTTTTCTCTTCCCCGTTGCCACCGTCTATAACGATGCGATATTCGCATCCTCGATCCGCGATTTCGTGGAAGTAGTCCTCTTCGTTGGCATTCTCGCGCTGGCGATCGTCTACGCATGGATAAAGGGGGTCTTTAAGTGGGAACGAAAAACATTCCTCCGTCGATAGTCCAGTTCGCCCTCGCCGACAGACTCATCGACATCAGCCGGGCCAATTCCCTCTGGCCCCTGACCTTCGGCATCGCCTGCTGCGCCATCGAGATGATGGCCACTGGCTGCGCCCGCTTCGACATGTCGCGCTTCGGCGCCGAGGTTTTCCGCCCCTCCGCCAGGCAGAGCGACGTGATGATCGTTGCCGGCACCATCACCAAGAAGATGATGCCCGGCATCAAGACCCTCTACGATCAGATGCCGGAACCGAAATGGGTCATGGCTCTCGGCAACTGCGCCATCTCCGGCGGGCCCTTTGCCTTTGAAGGGCAGTACAGTATCGTCCTCGGCGCCGACGTCTTTCTGCCAGTGGACGTCTATGTTCCCGGCTGCCCGCCTCGCCCGGAGGCCTTGCTGCAGGGAATCATCGAACTCGAGCATCTCGTTTCCGACTGGAAGCGCTGGAAGAACCCCGAAGCAGCGTAATGGCCGGCCTCGGCCGGACCCACCGCCGCCTCGGCCGAGTTCCGGCAGGGCGGCTCTCTGTGGAGTGCAGACGATGATTTGCGAGAAGACCCGCACAGCCCTGGAACACCTTATCCCCACTGCCGACGCAGCCCCGGCAGGCGAAGGCCAAGAAAGCACTGACAAAGGCCAGGCCGCGCGCCGCAACGGTGTCATCCTGCGCGACTATGCCGTGCACGGTTACCATCTCGATGCTCAGCTGGCCTGCGACCAGCTTCTGGCCGCAGTCACCATCCTCGACGAGAACGAGTTTTTCCTCGAGACCATCACCGGGGTCGACTGGATCGCCGAAAACCAGCTGGAGCTGATCTACGATTTCAGCCGCTACGACTTCGATCTCTGCCGGGTAGTGCTGCGCACCAGAGTCGATCGCCGCAATCCGGTCGTCCCGACCATCACCGGCATCTACGCCGGGGCCAACTGGCACGAACGAGAGACCCACGACTTCTTCGGTATAGTCTTCTCCGGCCACCCCCACCTCATCCCCCTGCTTCTCCCCGAAGACGCCGATTTCCATCCCCTTCTCAAGGACTTCAAGGCATGAACGCGCCCATCGAGCTCAGAGCGGACGAGACCTTCGTTCTCAACGTCGGCCCGCAGCACCCGGCGACCCACGGGGTCCTGCGGGTCAAAATGGAAATGCACGGGGAATATATCGTCAGCGCCGAGACGGTCATCGGCTATATCCACCGCATGCACGAGAAGATGGGCGAACTGAAGACCTATCCGCAGTTCCTCATGAACCTCAGTCGCATGGACTACCTCGGCGCCCTCGGCTACAGTCATGCCCATGTGCTCGTGGTGGAGAAGGCCTCGGGCATCGTCGTCCCCGAGCGTGCCGAGTACATCCGAGCCATTATGGTCGAGCTCAACCGCATCGCCTCGCATCTCTTCTGGTTCGGTGCCTTCGTCATGGATCTCGGCGGCTTCAGCCCGCTGATGTATGCCCTCCAGGACCGTGAGCACATCCTCGACATGCTCGAGGCGGTTACCGGCTCGCGCCTCACTTACTGCTATTTCCGCTTCGGCGGCCTCTACAACGACGTCGACGACGACTTCATCGCCGCAGCCCGCCGCTTCATCCCGCGCATGCGCAAGTCGCTCAAGAAATACCGCCGCCTGGTGACCGACAACGTCATCTTCCGCAAGCGGCTCGACGGTATCGCCCCCCTGAGCAAGGAAATATGCCGGAAATACGGGGCCTCCAGTGCCGTGGCGCGGGGCTCGGGGATCAACTTCGATGTGCGCAAGAACGAACCGTATTCAGTCTACCCGCGCTTCGATTTCGACATCCCCGTCTATCCCCAAGGAGACTCCCTGGCACGCTATATGGTGCGTATGGACGAGATCGAACAGTCGCTGCGCATCGTCGAGCAAGGCCTCGACAAGCTCCCTGGCGGGCCGATCATGCCGGAGAAGAAGCCCAAGCTGATCAAGCCCCCGCCGGGGGATTACTATCAGGCGGTGGAAACGGCGCGCGGCAGCTTCGGCGTCCGCCTGGTCAGCGACGGCGGCAAGACTCCCTACCGCCTTAAACTGCGTTCCCCCACCTACTCCAACATGCATCTCTTCGACGAGGCGTGTCGCGGCATGATGATCATGGATGCCCTGGCCTTCATGGGAAGCCTCGACCTGGTCATCCCCGAGATCGACCGCTGATAGGAGACCGTCATGCGTTTAACCCTGCTCAATGTCATCGTCGCGGTGGTCATCGCCATCGCCTTTGCCGCCGTCAACGCCGCCTACCTGGTGTGGGCCGAGCGGCGTGGCGCAGCCCGCATCCAGCGTCGCCCCGGCCCCAATATCAACGGCCCCTTCGGCCTGCTGCAGCCACCCCTCGACGGCATCAAGCTGATGGCCAAGCAGCTCACCATTCCCGGCGGGGCCGACCGCATCCTCTTCATCATTGCGCCGATCCTCGCCATGTTCCCGGCGATCACCAGTTTCGTCACCATTCCCTTCAGTGACACCATCGTCGCCAAGAACATGAACGTCGGCGTGTTGATGATCTTCGCCTTCGCATCCCTGGGCAGCATGTCGCTGCTTATCGCCGGCTTCAGCTCGCGTAACAAGTATTCGATGATGTCCTCGGTGCGCGCCGTCTCCCAGGCGGTGGCCTACGAAATCCCAATGCTGATCACCGCCATCACCGTGGTGCTGATCACCGGCTCCCCGGACCTCATGGAGATCGTCCGCCAGCAGAGCCCATCCATTCTCCACTGGAACATCTTTCCGCTGCTCGGCAACTCCCACAACATTCTCATGCCCTTTGCCTTCCTCATCTTCTTCGTCTGTACCCTGGCGGAGACCAACCGCGCCCCCTTCGACCTCGGCGAGGCGGAGAGCGAGCTGGTGGCCGGCTTCCACACCGAATACGGCAGCATGGGTTTTGGCCTCTTTTTCATGGGCGAATACGCCAACATCGTCATCGGCTCGTGCATGACCACCATCCTCTTCCTCGGCGGCTGGTCCTGTCCCTTCGGCCTCTTCCCCGGGGTGTGGTGGTTCATCCTCAAGCTCTACCTGCTCATCGCCACCTTCATCTGGATCCGCTGGACCTTTCCACGCACCACCATTTACGGCCTGCTCAACCTCAGCTGGAAGATCCTCATCCCTCTTTCCCTGGCCAACCTGCTGTTGACCGCGGGGCTTATCAAGGTGTTCTGAGATGGTTGCCTATTTTACCGAGATCTACAACGGACTGATCAGCCTCCTGGTGGGCATGGGCATCACCTTCAAGGAGTTCTTCAAACCGACGGTGACCGTTGCCTACCCCTACGAGACACTGACCATGTGCGCCCGCTATCGCGGCCATATCGAGTTGGTGGCCGACGACGAAGGCAACCCGAAATGCGTCGTCTGCGGCCTCTGCGAGAAGGCCTGCCCCTCGAATTGCATCTCGCTGGCCGGCGAAAAACCGGAGGGCGGCAAGAAGAAGGTGCTGACCCGCTACGTGCTCGACTTCACGCGCTGCTCGCTGTGCGGCTCGTGCGTCGAGGCCTGCACCTTCGGCGCCATCGATTTTTCCAAGGAATACAACCTCGCCAGCCGGAGAAAAGAGGACTTCATCTTCGACCTGTACAAACGTCTCGAGGAGCGTAGACCATGAACCCGTCCACCCTGGCCTCCCCCGGCCTGTTCACCGTCGAAGGTCTGGTCGGCGTGGTCTTTTTGACCATGGCCGCCATCACCCTCATCGGGGGGATGATCGCCTGTAATTCCGACCGCCTGGTCCGTTCGCTGTCAGGCCTGGTCATTTGCTTCGTCGGCGTCGCCGGCCTCTACTTCCTGCTCAACTCCCCCTTCGTGTCGATGATGCAGATCCTCATCTACGTCGGCGCGATCACCGTCACCATCTCCTTCGCCATCATGCTCGCCGCCCCGGAAGAGAAGCGCAAAATCGGCCCGCCGAGCCTCTTCTCAGGGCCCCTGGGCTTCATCGCCGCCGCCCTCATTGCCGGCGGCTTCGCCACCCTCGCCGTCAGGACCGAATGGACGGTGCACGAAAAGATCAACGACGGCTCGATGAAGGTCATCGGCCTGCAGTTGCTCACCGATCACTCCATGGTCTTCGAACTGGTTTCAGTGGTGCTCCTGGTCGCCATTCTCGGCGCCCTGGTCATCGCCCGGCAGGGGAGGGAACAGTGATGGCACCACTCGCGCTCTATAACAGCCTCGAAACCTACCTCGTCATCGGCGCCATGCTCTTCGGCATGGGGATCTATGGCATGGTCACCCGCCGCACCCTCATCGGCATGCTCATCGCCGCAGAGCTGATCCTCGCCGCCGCCTCGATAAACTTCATGGCCTTCAACCGCTTTACCGCCCCCGATCCGGCCACCGGGCAGATCTTCACCCTGTTCATCATGGCCATCGCCGCCGCCGAAGCGGCCATCGGCCTGAGCATCACCATCGCCGTCTACCGTCACTTCAAATCCATCGACGCGGAAGACACCGCGCAACTGAAAGGTTAGACATGGACGCACCGGCAAACGACTACAGGCTCCTCTTCGCCCTGCTCATCCCCCTGATCGGCACCCTGGGGGTGATGCTCAAGGGGGACAGGGAAAATGTCAGGGAGGCCATCTCCTCGATCTCCTCCATCCTGCTGTTGCTGGTGGTGGTGTCGATGGTTGCCGAAGTCAGGCAGGGCAAGAGACTGATCTTTCACATGTTCTCCCTCTTGCCCGGGGTCTCGGTGACCCTCAGGGCCGACGCCATGTCGATGATCTTCGCCCTGGTCGCCTCGTCTCTGTGGACCATCGCCGTGTTCTACTCCATGGGCTATATGCGCGGCCTCAAGGAACACGCCCAGACCCGCTTCAACGCCTGCTTCGCCCTGGCCATCTTCGGGGCCATCGGCGTGGCCTTCTCCGACAACCTCTTCACCATGTACCTCTTCTACGAGCTGGTCTCCATCTGCACCTACCCCTTGGTGGCTCATCACCAGGACGATGAGGGCTACCACGGCGCACGCAAGTATCTCGTTTACCTGACCGCCACCGCCAAGGCCTTCCTGCTGCCGGCGATGATCCTCATCTACGTGCTTACCGGCACCCTCGATTTCGCCGCGACCATCACTGGCGGCATCTTCCCCAAGGATGCCAACTCGACCCTGGTGATCATGCTCTACATCTTCTGTCTCTTCGGCTTCGCCAAGAACGGCGTCATGCCCTTCCATCACTGGCTGCCCGGGGCGATGGTCGCGCCCACCCCGGTCTCGGCCCTGCTCCATGCGGTGGCGGTGGTCAAGGTCGGGGTGTTCTGCACCACCAGGGTCATGCTCTACGTCTTCGGCACCGAGACCATGGGCGCCCTCAACCTCGGCATCCCCACCGCCTATTTCGTCGGTTTCACCGTGGTCGCCGCCTCGATTATCGCCCTCTCCAAGGACAACCTCAAGTCGCGGCTGGCCTATTCCACGGTCAGCCAACTCTCCTACATCATCCTCGGCGTCGCCCTGCTCACCGAACCGGCCATCCAGGGCGGCCTCATCCATATCGTCAACCACGCCTTCTCCAAGATCACCCTGTTCTTCTGCGCCGGCGCCATCTACGTCGCCACCCATAAAAAATACATCTCCGAGATGGAGGGCCTGGGCAGGACCATGCCCTTCACCTTCGGCGCCTTCGCCATTGCCTCGCTGAGCATGATCGGGGCACCGCCGGTGGCCGGGTTCATCACCAAGTGGAATCTGCTGGTGGGATCGGTGGAGGCTCACCAGTTCGGTATCCTGCTGCTGCTCATTGCCAGCACCATGCTCAACGCCGCCTACTTCGCGCCGATCACCTACAAGGCCTTTTTCGGCAAGCGTCCCGCGACGGAACCCTATACCGGTATCAAAGAGGCGCCTCTGGCGATGCTCGTGCCCATCCTCATCGCCTGCCTCATCTCGGTGATCATTGGTATCTTTCCCCAATTCATGATGCACTTCGTCAAGGTGGTGACCGGATGATCGTCCAACTGATCGAATTCCTCAAAGCCCGCCCCAAGGCGGTGCAGACCGCAGCGATCATCGCCTTGGCGGTGCTGCTGGTCTGGTCTGTGGCCGGGGTCGACACGAGCCATGCCCACACCTGGATGGAACAGTACATCCCCGGTTTCTGGGCCCTCTTCACCCTCCTCGCCTGCCTGGTGCTGGTCTTTTTCTCCCGCTGGTTCGGCAAAAGCGGAATCATGACCCGAGAGGATTACTATGACGACTAGTTTTCTCCACCCGGCTCTGCTCCTCATCATCGGCGCGGTGCTGCTGCCGCTGATCAGGGAGCCGTTCCGCAAGCTCTATCTCTGCTCTGTGCCCATCGCCACCTTCGTGGCGGTGCTCGCCCTCAACTGGCAGCCGGGAGTCTATGGCGAGGTGGTTTTCATGGACCGCTGGACCCTGACCTTCGCCCGTGTTGACAATCTTTCCTCCATCTTCGGCTTTATCATGGGGCTGATGGCCATCATCGGCACCATCTATGGCCTGCACGTCAAGGACAACTGGCAGCACCTCGCCAGCTGGTTTTACGTCGCCGGCAGCCTTGGCGTCATCTACGCCGGTGATTACCTGGTGCTCTTTCTCTTCTGGGAGATGATGGCCTTCGCCTCGACCTTCCTGGTGTGGTTCAACAAGGAGGAGGGGGCGCTGGCCGCCGGCTACCGCTACCTGCTGGTGCACACCTTCGGTGGCGTTTTGCTGCTGCTCGGCTTCGTCCTGCGCTATCAGGCCACCGGCGACATCTCCTTCACCCTCCTCAACGAGCAGGACACCCACCTCTTTACCTGGCTGATCATGGCCGGCCTGATGCTCAACGCCGCCGTCCCGCCGCTCCATTCGTGGCTGCCCGACGCCTACAGCAAGGCGACGGTGACCGGGGCGGTGTTCATGTGCGCCTTCACCACCAAGACGGCGGTCTATACCCTGGCCCGCGCCTTCGCCGGCTTCGACATCCTCATCGTCCTCGGGGTGATCATGGCCATCTACGGCATCGTCTACGCCCTGATGGAGAACGACATTCGCCGCCTGCTTGGCTGGGAGATCGTCAGCCAGGTCGGCTATATGGTGGCCGGCGTCGGCATCGGCACCGCCCTGGCCATCAACGGCACCTGCGCCCACGCGTTTGCCCACATCCTCTACAAGGGACTGCTCTTCATGGCCGCCGGGGCGGTTATCCACAGCACCGGCGTGTGCCGCTTCACCGAGCTCGGCGGGCTCTACAAAAAGATGCCCAACACCATGGTGTTCATGATCATCGGCGGCATATCCGTCTCCGCCTTCCCCCTCTTCTCCGGCTTCGTCTCCAAGGCGATGATCGTCGCCGCCAGCTTCGAGGCCCACCTCCTCTGGGCCGGCTTCCTGCTGTCCATGGTCTCGGTGGGCACTTTCCTCGTCGCCGGGTTGCGCCTGCCCTACCTGATCTTCTTCGGCGAGAGCCGCTGCAGCGACGAGACCATGCGCCGGGCGGCGGACCCGCCGTGGAACATGCATCTCGCCATGCTCGTCGCCGCCTTCTTCTGTTTTCTCGTCGGCACCTATATGCCGTTTCTCTACGATATGCTCCCCTACCGGGACACCACCTTCCACCCCTACACCTCCTACCACCTCAGCGAGACCCTGCAGATCCTCTTCGTGACCGCCATCGCCTTCGTCTTTCTCAAGGACAGGCTGGCCGCCAGGCCCACCATCAGCCTCGACCTCGACTGGTTCTACCGCTATGGCGGCCGCCTCTTCCTGTGGCTGGCCGAGCGTCCGCTGCAGTGGCTGGACAACGCCTGGGGGGCGGCCTATCGCGTGGTCGGCCTCTACGGGTTGATGGTGACCGCCAGGTTCTGGGCGTGGTTCGACTGGCACGGCATCGATGGCCTCGTCGACGGCAGCGCCCTCTGCGTCCGCGCCATTGGGCGTCGATTGGCGCTGGTCCTGCAACGGGGGCATATACAGCAGACCATCTACTATGCGGTCACCTTCGCCGCCATCATCCTCATCGCCTATGTCTGCCTCTAATCCCTTATGAACTGAAGGAAACCTGGCAATGGATCAACTACTGTTCAACTCCGGCTTCCCCATCCTCTCGGTGCTCATCTTTCTGCCGCTGGCCGGAGCCGTCGCCCTGCTGTTCCTCAACAGCGAACAGGCCTGCCGCATATTCACCCTCGTGGTCAGCGGCGCCGTCGCCCTCCTCTCGCTGTTCGTGCTCGCCGACTTCGACACCGCCACCGCCAGGTTCCAGCTCGTCGAACACCACCGCTGGATCGAGGCCTTCAATATCAACTACACCATCGGCGTCGACGGCATCTCTATTCTCCTGCTGCTGCTCACCACCCTGATCATGCCCTTCTGCGTCCTCGCCTCGTGGACCTATATCACCAGCAGGGTGAAGATCTTCATGATCTGTCTGCTGGTCATGGAGACGGCGATGATCGGTGTTTTCGTGGCCTTGGACTTCGTCCTCTTCTACATCCTCTGGGAAGCGATGCTCATCCCCATGTACCTGCTCATCGCCATCTGGGGCGGGCCGCGCAAGATCTACGCCTCGGTCAAGTTCTTCCTCTATACCCTGGCCGGCTCGATTCTCCTCCTGGTGGCCATCATCTGGCTCTATGCCACCAACAACTACAGCTTCTTCATCCCCGAGATGATGTGGCAGGACTACCCCTTCTCGGCCCAGGTCCTGGTCTTCCTGGCCTTCTTCCTGGCCTTCGCCATCAAGGTGCCGATGTTTCCCTTCCACACCTGGCTGCCGGCGGCCCATGTCGAAGCGCCGACGGCCGGCTCGGTGATCCTCGCCAGCATTCTCCTCAAGATGGGTACCTACGGCTTTCTGCGCTTCGCCCTGCCGATCACCCCGGAGGCCACCATCGTCCTCGCCCCCTATGTGCTGTGGCTGTCCATCGCCGGCATCATCTACGGCGGATTCACCGCCCTGGCGCAGCAGGACATGAAGAAGCTCATCGCCTATTCGTCGGTGGGGCATATGGGCTTCGTCACCCTGGGTATCTTCGTCCTCAACGTCAGGGGCGTCGAGGGGGCGATCCTGCAGATGGTCAACCACGGCATCACCACCGGGGCGCTCTTCCTCTGTGTCGGCATGATCTACGAGCGGACCCACAGCCGCGAACTGCTCTCCGCCACCGGTGTCGGCAAATACATGCCTGTGTTCATCACATTCCTGGCCTTTTTCTCCCTGTCCTCCTTCGGTTTCCCCGGAACCAACAGCTTTGTCGGCGAGTTCATGATCATCGCCGGGGCCTTCCAGTTCGACACGGCCTTGCAGCGCTTCCCCACTCTCGCCCTGGCCTCCATTCCAGGCGCGGTGCTGGCGGCAGCCTACATGCTGCGCATGCTGCAGAAGATCATCTGGGGCGGCACCAACAATCCCGACCAGTCGTGGATCAACGACCTCAACCTCCGGGAAATCGTGGTGCTCACGCCCTTCCTCTTCTTTGTCCTGTGGATCGGCCTGGGGCCCCAGCCCTTCATCGACTTGATGCATTGCAGCGTAGACCACCTCCTGCAGCAGTTCGAGGCGCACCAGAACCATGCCATCGCCGCCGCCGGAGCGCTCATACGGTGATCGAAACACTCAACCCGCTCGCGTAAGGGATAGAACATGTCATTCCTCCCCGAATTGACCCTGTTGGGCGTCAGCCTGGTCTTCTTCCTGCTCAGCCTCCGGAAAGCCAACGGCAAACAGCTGCACTCCATCGCCGCCGGTATGGCAGCCCTGGTGCTGCTCTCTGCCCTCATTTCCCTGAGAAGCGAAGGCGAGCTGTTCTACAAGGCCTACCAGGTCGACTACTTCTCCCAGCTTTTCAAGGTGCTCATTGCCCTGGGCACGCTGCTCGTCATCCTCTTCTGCGACCGCCATCCGGGGATCACCGCCACAGTGCAGGCCGAGTACTACCTGTTCATGTTCATCTCCGTCCTCGGACTGATGATGCTCGTATCGAGCGTCGAATTGCTCGCCATCTTCGTCTCCCTCGAGCTTTCTTCCTTCGCCGTCTACATCATGGTGCCGATGCGCAACCGCCACTCGGCGGCCGGGATTCAGGTGGAAGCGGGCATCAAGTATCTGCTCTTCGGTGTCATGGCCACCGGATTGATGCTCTTTGGCATGAGTTACCTCTTCGGTCTCACCGGCTCGACCCAATTGGCGGTGATCACCGAGCAGCTCAACCTCAGCTTCGGCCAGCCGGCCGCGGTAGTGGCGATCATCCTTGTGCTGGCGGGGTTCTTCTACAAGCTGGCGATCTTCCCCCTGCATTTCTGGGTGCCAGATGTCTACCAGGGCAGCGCCAACGAGACCACGGCCTTTATCGCCGCCATCCCCAAGCTGGCGGCAGTCGCCCTGCTGATCCGCCTGCTCACCCTGGTCAACGGAGAGACCGAGGCCATCGTCGGCCTCCTGGTGGTCTGCGCCCTGCTATCGATGTTCTACGGCAACCTCTCGGCCCTGGTGCAAAAGGACATCAAGAGGCTGCTCGGCTTTTCCGGTATTTCCCACGCCGGCTTCGTCCTCGTCGGCCTGCTCACCCTGGAACACGAAGGTTATGCCACCGCCATGTACTATATCATCGGCTATGTGTTCATGAACCTCGCCTGTTTCCTGGTCATCTGCACCATCTCCACCAAGGGCGAGAACGTCGCCATCGAAGATTTCACCGGACTTCACAAGCGTGCCCCGCTGCTGGCCGTTACCCTCTCCATCGGACTCTTCGCCTTGGCCGGCATCCCGCCCTTCGTCGGCTTCACCGGCAAGTTCTTTCTCCTGGTCAACGCCTTCAAGCAAGGCCATATCCTGCTGGTGGTACTTGCCGCCATCAACACCGCCATCGCCATTTATTATTACCTCTCCATTGTCAGGGTGACCTTCTGTACCGACAGCGAGGTTCGCGAACCGATCCTCGTCGGAGGCCGGCAGAAAGTGCTTTCTCTGCTGCTCATCGTCATCGTTATCGCCATGGGGGTCGCGCCATCGCCCTTCCTGGAAATGACCTCGGTGGCCATCCAGGCGATCATGTAGCTGAAGGGCTGTCAATGACCAGGCACCGCACCGCGCGGTGCTCGTCGTGCTGCCCCCTGCCGCTGCTGTCGCCTCTCATTTCGTCCCCGTGGCCCCATGGATCCCTGGTTGCTCGTCATCCTCGCCTTCCTCGTCGCCGCCCACGGCCTTGAAACGATATCCTCTCTGCTCAACCTGCGCGCGCTGGCCCCGCAGCCTCCTGCGGAACTGGCAGCATTTTTCGACCTGCCAAGCTACGAAAAGTCGGTTCGGTACACCAGAGCGGTGACCCGTCTCTCGCTCTGGCGAGAGAGCATGTCGCTTGCGGCGGTGGTTCTCTTTTCCGTGACCGGTGGCTTCGATACCCTCGACAGGTGGCTTCGTGGCCTCATCGAACACCCTTTGCTCATTGGCCTGCTCTTCGTCGCCACACTGCTCCTCTTCACTTTTGTCCTCGATCTGCCCTTCTCCCTCTACCGGATCTTCGTCATCGAGGAGCGCTTCGGGTTCAACCGCACCACAGCCTCCACCTATATTACCGACCTTCTCAAGGCTCTTCTGCTCGTCCTTTGTCTCGGCGGTCCGCTGCTAGCCTTCGTGCTGTGGTTCTTCACCAATGCCGGTCCACTCGCCTGGCTCTACAGCTGGGGCGCCATTGCTGTTTTTTCCATCGCCATCAATGTGCTCGCCCCAGTGCTCATCCTGCCTCTGTTCAACACCCTGACACCCCTGAAGGAAGGCCCCCTGGCCGACGACATCAACCATTACGCCCGCCGCCAGAATTTTGCCATACAGGGCGTGTATACCATGGATGGGTCAAAGAGATCCTCGAAGGCCAATGCCTTCTTCACCGGCATAGGCCGGTTCCGCAAGGTGGTGCTCTTCGACACCCTGGTGGCAAAGCTTTCTCCTCAGGAGATAGTCGCGGTACTCGCCCATGAGATCGGCCACTGCAAATTGCACCACGTCCTCAAAAATCTTATCGCCTCTCTCCTCCAGGGACTGGCGATGCTCTGGCTATTGTCCCTGTTCCTCGAACTCGAACGGATTTCGATCGCTTTCGGTATGAGCCAGCCTTCCGTCCATGCCTCGCTGATCTTCTTCTCCATCGTCTTTACCCCCTGCAGTCTGATCGTCTCGGCATGCTTCAACGCCGTGTCGAGATCCTATGAATACGCAGCCGACCAATTCGCCGCCACCACCCTGAACGACAGCACACAGCTGGCCACTGCCCTGAAGAAACTCTCCGCTGCCAATTTCTCCCATCTCACCCCCCATGCACTTGCCGTCCTGCTTCACTACAGTCACCCGCCGATCCTCTCCAGAATCGCCAGACTCGAACGTTCGCCAGCGCCAGAAGAGACAAGGTCAGTTCCTCGAAGGTCGTGAAATGCCAGCTGACAACCTGCGGGGAGGACATTATCCTCATCGCTGATCTGCGTCATGATCACCAAGCGGCCTTGCGCTTTGCCCGCAACATGTTAATATTCAACAAAGACGCAATCAGAAACCGGCAACTTTTACGGGAGACCCTATGAGCACCAATCAATTTCGCCGTCCTCTGCTGCAATCCGCAGGTATCCTCGTCGCAGTGATCGTTCTCGCTTCCATTGCCGCCTCTTCGGGCGACGCCAACAGCGGGGGTTTTCTCGGCTTCATCGTCGGCATTGGCCAGTTGATTCTCTTCGTTGTTGGTCTTGCCATAGGTGTCGCGGTAAGCATCGCCATCCTTATCGGCATTTTCATTGCCGCTGTGGCCATGGTCTCCCCGCCAGACGCCGCGAGCATGTATGGCGATCTGAAGGTGCGCCTGCGCGATCTGCGTGCCGCGCGTTAGGTCGCTTTCGGGGGGCTCGTTGTAAGAGGAGGGTCTTGCCCGCACCTTCTCTTACGTTTGGTCATCGGCGATTCCTTCACTGCGACAAGAGGAAACAGCGCAGAGTCAGGCTTCCAGCGAGCATACACCTTGCACTGTGTTGTTCATGCAGCGTGAGAAGTATTTGCCGGCTGGTCAGTTGACCGATGTTTTCGTCCGCTTTGCCAGCAGTCATAACGAAAAAGCAGGCGACATTATTGCGCCAGCGTCACCGCCCTGCTTTCCTGGTCGTCATTTGTCAAAGGCGGGCGTGCAGGCTCGACTAGGCCTTGAGGAGGATATTTCCCGTGCCGAGCGACGGCCTGGTGGAAAGGATGGCCGCTGACAAGAGCCCTCTTATGCAGGCGATGAGGCCAGGAACAGGCTGTACCGCCCGGGCCCGGCAAGAGGCGATTCTCGGGTATGAGTCCACGCCCCGATAAAATCCGAACCCTGAGCCAGTGGCTGAGCGAAGAGTAATCTGCGGAAGATCGCTTAGTGCCGT
>CALGIJ010000024.1 GCA_937915545.1 uncultured Desulfobacterales bacterium | reverse complement strand
CCGACACCTCGCCATGCCTTCCGGTAAGTAAGCAGGGAACTGCGAACCGCCGGAGATACGCATGGATCTGGATACCTTCAAACCGACATTTCTGATTCAGATCGAGGGGCAAGACCTCTCGAAGGACATCACCCAGGAGATCACTTCGTTCGTCTTCACCGACAACGAGGAGGAGCTGGATGTCCTCGAACTGTCGGTGACCGACCGCAACCTGCAGTTCGTCGACGATCCGCTGTTCCAGGAAGGCAACGAGATCGTGGCCCGCTTCGGCTACGTGGGGAATCTCTCTCCGCGCAAGAAGGCGGTCATCAAGGACATCGATTACGATTTTCCGGAAAACGGTGATCCGACCATCCGCATCAAGGCCTACGACAAGGGCTTCAAACTGGCTGGCAAGGAGAACCAGAAAGTCTGGCAGAAACCCGCTCCCGGCATCCTCTATTCGGAAATCGCCGAACAAGTCGCCGCCGCCAACGGCCTCACGCCGGTGGTCACGGCCACCAAGGGAACCCATCTCCGCGTCACCCAGAGCAACATCTCGGACGCCCAGTTCCTCAAGGAGCTGGCGGAAAAGGCCCGCGACCGCGATGGCGACGGCGTGAGCGGCTATGTCTTCTACATCCAGGACGATGAACTCCATTTCCATCCCCGCGAGCTCGACCAGACGCCGCTTCTGACCCTCGAATACTTCACCGACACCAAGGGCCTGCTGCGCTCGTTCCGCCCCAGCACCCAATCCCAGGGAGCCAAGGGCGCGGGTGTCGAAACCAAGACGGTCGGCGTCGACCCGCGCAAGAAGGACGTGGTCGAGCACAAGGCCAACAACGCCACCACCCCCGAGCGGACGGCCCTGGGCAAGCAGACTTATCTGGTCGACGGCAACACCGGCGAAGGCAGCTTCAAGGAACAGGAGACGGGGCAAATCGTGCCCAGCTTCGACCGTTCCGAAGGCTTTCACGAAGAGCCGCGCCAGGAGCCCGCCCAGGACAGCGCCGAAGGCAAATTCCGCGAGGCCGAGCTGCGCCAGGTCGAGGCGGATGCGGCCACCATCGGTATTCCCCAGCTACGCGCCAAGAAGAACGTCGATATCAAGGGCGTGGGACGGAAGTTTTCCGGCATCTATTACTGCCACTCGGTGCGCCACAGCATCAGCGGCGCTGGCTATCTCTGCGAACTCAAACTCAAGAAGAACGCCCTCGGCAAGGGCGCGGGCGACAAGTCCGCCGAGTCCCAGGGCAAACCCAACGACAAGGAGGCCCCGCCCACGCCGCAAAACGAGCCGCCAGCCATGGTGACCATCGACGCGGATTCCGGCGCGGTCACACAAGGAGGCGGCAATGGGTGATCTCAGCAAGAATTTCAACCGTTCGGAATTCGCCTGCAAGGGCAAGAACTGCTGCGGCCATTCGGCTGCGGTCCATCCCGACCTGGTCGACGCCCTGCAGGCTTTGCGCGACCACATCGGCAAACCGCTGTCCATCACCAGCGGCTTCCGTTGCAACCGGCACAATAAGGCGGTGGGTGGCGCGGAGCAGAGTTTCCACACGCTGGGCATGGCGGCCGACGTGAGCTGTCCCGCAGGCGTTTCGCCCGAGGAACTGGCGGTCATCGCCGAGGAAATTCCGCTCTTCCGCGAGGGCGGCATCGGCGTCTATGCCTCCTGGGTCCATCTCGACGTGCGCCAGTCGGGCAAGGCGAGGTGGCGGTCATGAGCGCCGAAACCAAGACCCAGTTTTCCGGCACCGCGCTGGGTCTCTCCGGGCCGCTTCGGGTGGAGATACTTCCCAATGGAATGACCGCCAGGCTGACTCAGCCGTTCCGTGTCCGTACCGGCGCTGGCCGCATCATCGAAGTGCCCGCCGGGTTCGAGACCGACTTCGCCTCGGTGCCGCGCCTGTTCTGGCGCGTGGTGCCGCCCTGGGGGAGATATTCCCCGGCGGCCGTCGTTCACGACTACCTCTACCACACCGGCAAGGTCTCGCGGCTTGCTGCCGACCGCGTCTTTCTCGAACTGATGGCGGCCCTGGGCGTGCCTCTGTGGAAAAGACAGGTCATGTATTGGGCGGTTCGCCTTGGCGGCTGGCTGGCCTGGGACACCAGTCGAAAACGGGAGACGGAGCATGCTTGAAACCCGCGACCGTCAATCCGAGGAGCGCTACCGCAACCGCTGGTACGGCAAGTACCGGGCCTTCGTGCGCGACAACAACGATCCCGAACGCCTCGGCCGGGTCCGGCTGGAGATCCCCGCCGTGCTCGGCAGCGGGCGGGAGAACTGGTCCGAATGGGCCGCTCCCTGTTTCCCCTACGGCGGCAACGACGACACCGGCATGTTCCTGATCCCCGAGGAAGGTGCCTCGGTCTGGGCCGAGTTCGAGGGCGGCGTCGTCCAGTATCCGATCTGGACCGGGGTCTGGCTGGCCAAGAGCAATCCCGGCGAACAGCCCGAGGAATCCAAGCGCACCTGCGCGAATGCCTTGTGCCATGACTGCGAGGACAAGGTCGAGCATCAGGTCAACCGGCATGACGATCTCGAACACAAGAAGTACCACGACCATCCGCCGTATTACTGCCCGCGCCTGAAGGTCCTGCTCAAGACCGAAACCGGCCACACCATCCTGGCCGATGACCGCGACGGCGACGAGCTGCTGCGGATCATCGACCGCGCCGGACAGATCCTCACCATGGAAGGGAAGGTGAAGCCGGAGATGCAGAGCGGCAACGCTCTGCGCCGAGGCACGAAGGACGCTGAGAAAGGCGACCAGCTCGACATCGCCTCGCAGATCGTCGGCTCCCGCGCCCGCATCCAGCTCACCGACCTCTGCCGCCAGCAGGTGATCCTCGAAGCCTGGCAGGACAAGGAGAAGGTCCACATCCTCTCGTGCGACAAGGGCCGCTCCCGCTGGCAGAAGATCCTCATCGATACCACCAAGGGTCGGGAGAAGGTTCACATCTGGGGACTCAACGGCACCCAGGAAATCCTCGTCGATTCCACCGCCGCCGCCGAACAGATCCGGCTGACTGACAAGGCCGGTCAGGTGGTGCGCATGAACGCCGCGCCCGGCCAGGAGAGCATCAGCGCCACCGACAAGTCCGGCAGCCTCGTGTTCATGGATGGGGTGGCTGGAAACATCATCATTCGCTCGACGAACACCGTCTTGATCAACACCTGAAGGGAAGCATCGCATGGGAGAAAGAACAACAACGCCCTCCGGACTTTCGGCCAGCGAGGAATTGCTGGCCCGGACCTTCGATCATTGGCGGGAGGAATTCCGCAGCATCCTCGAAAGTCACCGCCGGGAAATCCAGGACCGCCTCGAGAAGATCGAGCGTGAAATCGAGAAGAAATCGGACAAGGAAAACGTCGAGGTGCTGGTCCGCTCGATTTATTCCGATCTGCACCGACACGCCGAGGAGATCGACCGGCTGCATGCCAGGGTCGGCTCCAAGATGGGGACCGAGACCATGTGGAAGATCGTCGGCCTGGTGTTGACCATCGGCAGCACCATCGGCGGACTCGTCGGCTTTCTGATCCATCTGCTGCTGAAAGTGAACCCATGAGTTCCCAGGCGCGACTCGGCGACATCAGCAGCCACGGTGGCGTCATCATCACCGGGGCAAGCCGAACGCTGGACAACGGCATGCCCGTGGCCCGCATGGGGGACCTGCACGTCTGTCCCATCCCGGGGCATGGCGTGACGCCCATCGTGACCGGGAGCTTCGACACCATCACCGAAGGATTGCCCAACGCCCGCATCGGCGACATCACCGCCTGCGGAGCCATCATCGTCACTGGCAGTCCCAACACCATCGACAACTGAGGGGGACGCGATGAACAATCTCGAACAGCCGCAGGAACCGCACTACTGGGATGTTTTCCCGAAACTGATCCGGGTCTCGCGATCCCCATTCGTTCAGCGTATTCCGCTCTCGATCCGTGGTCTGCCCGAAGCGCCGGTGTTCGAATCGTCCAATCCCGACGTGGCCAGTGTCGATGAAGACGGCAATGTCGAATGCGGCTTCGTTCCCGGAGCGGCCATGATCCTGGTCTGGGATTCACCCGAGCGGCTCAGCCTGCGGCACGTTCAGGTCGAGGTCTATGGCGGCGGCGTCTCCGCACCGGTGGAGGTCCCTTCATGACGGATGCCCCGGCAGCCTTCAGCCACTGGGAGGTACAGCCTCGCTCCATCCGCCTCTCCGCTGGCGAGTTCGAGCAACGGATTCCGCTCTCCCTGCGCGGCGACGTGGACGCTCCGGTCTTTGCCACCAGCAATCCGGAGGTCGCGGAGATCGGGCCGGACGGTGTCATTCGCTGCGGCTGGACCATCGGCAACGCCGTGCTCATGGTCTGGCGATCCTCGGCCCGGGACAGTCTCCGCCATGTTCTGGTGGAGGTCCGCGATCCGTCCTGGTTCGCCGACCACCCGGACTTTGCCAGCGGAGCCACGGTCTTCCTCAGCGGCATGGTGGTCAACGCCCTCAATACCAGCGGTGTCGGAAACGCGCTGATCGAATTCCGCCGCTCGGAAACCGGCCCGGCGGCGTACCAGACCTTCGCCAACGCCTATGGTGGGTTCGAGCTGTCCGTACCCGAGGGGTTATATTACGTGGAGGTCACCGCGCCGGGATACATCGCCTGGCATGACTGGGTGAATGCCGACCCCAACACCTCCGGCGACATCCAGATCGTTCTCTCGCCCGAGCTCGACGGCCAGGTCGCCCGCATCGTGTTGCAGTGGGGCCTGAATCCCCGGGACCTCGATTCCCATCTCACCGGACCGACGCCATCCGGCGGCAGGTTCCATGTGTTCTATTCCCACACCATCGAAAACGAGGCGGCGGAATTGGACGTTGACGACACCAGTTCCTACGGGCCGGAGACCATCACCATCCATCGGCTCATCCCCGGTGTCTACCGCTACGCGGTCCACGACTACACCAACCGCAACGCCAATCCGAGCACCGGCCTGGCGCAGTCGGGAGCATCGGTGAAAGTGTTCCTGAACGATGGCCGTGAGCAGACCTTCACCGTTCCCAACGCCCCGGGCACGGTCTGGACCGTGTTCGAAATAGACGGTGCGACCGGGACAGTGACGCCGGTCAACGCCATGAGCTATCAATCCCAACCAGCCAATGTCGGCATGTAATGGAGGTTGTCCATGATTTCCGAAGAACCCGCCGACTTGCAGGCCACCATCGAACAAACCGATTCCGGCGAACAGCAGTATGTGCTGCGGGTGCTCTGCGATCACCTGTCCGGCATCCGTGAAGAACTTTCCGGCATCCGCACGCTGCTGGAGGCCAGTCACGCCGCCTCGGAGGCGATGCGTGGCCAGGCCCAGGCCTATCTTGAGGCCCAGCAGGCCAGGACCCAGGAGTACCTGGAGCAGGTCCAGATCGAGCCGGAGCCCGATTTTTATCCCTTTGTCGAACTGCCTGTGGGCACCGAACCCCGGGATCTGCCGGATGGCAACCGGCTCTTCACCTTGCCCGACGGCATGATCCTGCGGACCACGGACGACCAGCGCATCTGCGTTATCGACGGAGGAGAACAGCAGGTCATCACCCCCGGACCCGGCACGGCCACCGAGGTCGCCCCGGGACGCCTTTACACCCTGGTCGAGTCCTATCTGCGCTCGACCCAGGAGGCAGCCGGTATCAGCGGACTGCCTGCCGGGATCGAGCCGACCGCCATGGGCGCGGAACGCTTCGCGGTGGTTCTGCCCGAGGGCATCCGCCTCGACGTCGATCACCGGGAGCGTTTCATCACCCTGATCAACCCGGCCGGACCTATCGACATCATCGGCATCGGCCGCATCGAGGGCATCGGCGAAACCATCGCTGCCCGTCTACTCTCCGGCGGAGCCAAGGGATTCCAGTGCGGCCAGTCCGGCCACGGTGGGTTGATCGAGGCGGACGGCACCATCCATCTGGGGCTCAAGAGCGGACTGGATCTGGTGATCCGGTTCCAGGGAGAACCTATCGACGACGACGCACCGGAAAATGGCTGCTCGGGACAGTGCGGCATCGACTGCGAGGAGCGTACCTGATGAGCTACGATTTCCTCGGCAAGGGATTGCGCTACCCGTTCCGGTTTCAGTCGGTATCCGGCGGCACCCAGATCTCGACCGCCACCTCGCGGGAGCACGAGCATATCCGCGAAAGCATCCTGCAGATCCTCGGCACCCGGATCGGCGAACGTTTCATGAATCCGGAGTTTGGCTCCCGGCTGAAGGATCTGGTGTTCGAACAGAACGACGAGGTGCTCAAGGGCCTGCTGCGCCATTACGTGATCGACGCCATCAAGCGCTGGGAAAAGCGGGTGATCATCACGGAGGTGCGCTTCGACGACCGGCCGCTGAACATCGACGGCAACCTGCTGCTGGTGCATATCGCCTACCGGGTGATCCAGAGCCAGGTGGACGGCAACCTGGTCTATCCCTTCTACAGAGAAGACCCGAACAATCCCGCGCCCAGCTATCCCCAGCCGGAGCCCGAGCCGGAACCGCCGCCGGTGCGCAGCGTGCGCCTGTCGCCGGACGTGCGCTCGCTGTTCAATCTGCTCTGGTTCGACGCGGCCGAGATGAGCCCCGATCCGGATGATTCCCTGATCTGGCCAGCGGGAGAATACGAAGTCGCCTACATCGAGGGAGCCTTTCAGGACCGCAACGGCAAGTGGATCGTCAGCGATCCGGGTGACAACCACGGCCACTACCTGACATTCGAGGGAGCGCCAGAAACGGAAGCGCCCCAGGCCGAGCACGCCCTCTATCTGGCCGCGAGCGGTCTGGGCTTCGACACCCAGAGTCAGGCGGAAGACAACGCCGCTGGCACCGTTCACCGGATCACCACGTTGGAGCCGGGCCGCATCGGCCTGTTCTATTTCGAGGGCAAGAAGGAATCCCACTACCTCAACAACACCTCCGGGCAGCCCAATCCCGTCTGGCAACTGCGCGGCCCGCTCTGAGGCATCCCGCCTCCGACACATCCAGGTCCCTTCCGGTAAGTAACCGGCGTGGCGAGAGCATCAGGCGCTCTCGCATAACCGCCGAAAACCGGAGAGACCATGGGCCGCGCAAGCATCGGATACATCAACAAGGATTACGAATCGATCCGTCAGGAGCTGCTGGCGAAGATCCCGCAGCTCACCGACCGCTGGACCGATTTCAACCACTCCGATCTCGGCGTCGTCCTGCTCGATCTGTTCTGCGGCGTGGGCGACATGCTGGCCTACTACCTGGACGCCCAGGCGGCCGAGGCCTTTCTGCCCACGGCCCGCCAGCGCCAGAACGTCATCAACCTCTGCAAGCTCATCGGCTACCGGCTGGATTCGCCGGTGGCCTCCACCACCACGCTGCGTTTCCGGCTCTCCGCCCCGCTCGGCAAGGATCTGACCATTCCGGCGGGAACGGCCTGCCGCGCCTTGCTGAGTGACGGCGAGGCGGATTTCGAGACGGTCGAGGACGGCCTGCTCCCGCGAGGCCTACTCTCGGTGGACATCCCGGCCCGGCAAGGCGTGCGCCGCACCGAGACCTTCACTTCGACGGGGCTGCCATTCCAGCGCATCCGCCTGACCGGCGACGTCATCGCCCAGGGCACCATCACCGTTACGGTGGGGGACGACGCCTGGAGCGAGGTCGATCACTTCCAGGACAGCCTGGCCGACAGCCGCCATTTCATGGCCGACCTGGACGCCCTCGACATCTCCACCCTGATTTTCGGCGACGGACAAAGCGGCGCTGTACCCGCTCAGGGAAGCGCCATCGCCGTCAGCTATCTGCAGACCATCGGGGACCAGGGCAATCTCGGTCCGAACCGGATCACCCAACTGCTGAGCCCGGTCTACCTGAACGGCGGCCAGGTCTCCCTGACCGCCACCAACCCGGTACCCGCCACCGGCGGCGCTTCGCGGGAAGCCCTCGAACACGCCCGCCGACAGGCACCGGCGGAGCTGCGCAGTCTCTGGAAAGCCGTCACCCTGGAGGATTACCAGGCGCTCGCCGAAGGTTACCCAGGCGTCGCCAAGGCCAAGGTGCTCGACACCAATGCCTGTCAGAACATCCGCTATTACAACGTTCAACTGGCCATCGCCCCCAACGGCGGCGGAATGCCCTCGGCGCTGCTCAAGCGGGACCTCGCCGAGTTTCTCGAACGCCGCAAGGTCATCACGGTCGAGATCACCCTGTTCGACCCGATCTACCGGCCCGTTTCCATCGACGCCGAGGTCTACATCTGGCCCGGTGAACCGCTGGAAAACGTGCGCAGCCGTATCGAAGCCGCCCTCACCGATTTCTTTTCTTTCGACCGGGTCTCCTTCGGGCAGACCATTCACTTCTCCGACCTGGTGGCGCTGATCGATGGCGTGCGCGGCGTCAGCCACATGCATCTCTACGCGCCGCAGCAGGACATCGAGCTGCGCCACGGCGAAATTCCGGTTCTCGGCAGCGTCAACCTCGATCTGCGGAGGGCCGGTTGATGTCGGATTGGTTCAAGGACAATCTGCTCGGCCTGCTGCCGCCGCTTTACGAGCACAACGACGAAGCCGGTGACCTGCGCACCTTTCTGAGCCTTCCCGCCGGGACGCTGGACGAGCTCAAGCAGGCCATCGACGACTTCCCGACCATTTTCGATGTCGATCACTGCGACGAGCGCTTCCTGCCGCTGCTGGCGAGACTGGTCGGCCTCGAAGTGGACGGCACCTGTTCGCCAGACTGCCAGCGCCGCCGCGTGCGGGAGGCGGTCGAGATCTATCGCCGCAAGGGCACCATTCCGGCCATCGAACGCGACTTCGACTCGCTCGGTTGGCAGGGGGAACTGCAGGAGACCTTCCGCTCGGCGCTGCGTCTCAATGCCCGCTCCAGACTCAGCAGCGCCAAGCTACCCGGGCTGGTGTTCAGCCTCGGCGTGTTTCGCGTGCTGTGTCTCAACCAGACCGAGGGACTGCGCGACGCCCTGGTGTTTCACCACCCGGCGGGCACGCGCTGTTTCTGGCTCCAGTTTCTCCTGGAATGGATCGAAGGCGGCGCGATGCTCGACTTCGGGCATGCCAACGCTGTGCGCCGGATCGTGCTGGCGTTTCTCGACGAGACCTTCGTCCTTGGCCGCTCCTCGCTCGGTTCCTGCCGTCATCTGACCAACAAGCAGAGGGTCTGGGAGCTTCTGCAACTCACCAGTACCACTGAGATGATCCCGGAGATCGACCGGGCCGCCGTAAAAGTCTCCCGTTTTCAAGGCCGCCAGAACCGGATGCGCCTGAACCACAAGGCCCTCAACGACTGGCGGCTTCCGTACACCCGCGTCGGCGAGGACCGGGTTTCCTTCTGCACGCCCATCTACACCGGCCGCGACTTCGAAGGGGATGTGCTGGAAAGCGGCTTCGGGCTGGGCGAGAGCCATCTCAACCGCAAGCCGCTGACCCATGGCGAGACCGCGCTGCGCTACTGCTTCCGGCAAAAGGATTTCTTTTTCGACACGCAGGCGGAACCGGTCGAGCGGGCGGAGGCCAAGTACGATCTGCGCCTGCCGCTGGAATCTCGGTACCGCCTCTGCTTCCAGCTTGGCCGCGCCAGGCTCAACGAAGGTCTCGATCTCACCGCCAACCAGGGCGGCATCAGCAATCTGCTGCTCGCCTCCACCGCTGGCTGCGACGCGGACGTCACCCTGGCCGTCGACCGGATCGACCGATGGCGGCGGAGAGGGCCTGTGTTCCGGCTCAACGCGAACACCCTGAACACCCGGTATCTGAGCAATGCGAATCTGACCGGCGAACGGGCCTCGCTTGAAGTCTACGTGGACACGGGCTCTCTCCAGCGCCATCGGGTCGAGACCATGAAGCTGGGCGCAAGCCCGCTCAACACCACCGGCCTGCGTCTCTCCGTGGACCGGACCCGCCCCCTGCGCGTCAGCCGCATGCGCCTCAACCAGGCCGGATTCCGCTGGTCGCGGCCTTCCTACCACTGGCTGTTCCGTCAGCAGGACCTGCACGCGCCCACGCAGGCCGGGTTCGAGGCCGCCACCAACAACTATCGCGCCACCCAGTGGCCCACCTGAAGGAGAACCCATGGCGATACACCTCTATCTTGACGAAGCGCTGACCCAGCAGATTTCCGAGGGGGATTTCAGCCGCCCCGAGGCCGAGAGCTACAACGGCACCGATGGCGACATCAAGGACCGGCAGCTCTACGTCGCCAACGAGCAAACGAGCCTCCCCTCGGCCATCGACGCGGCGCAGCCCTCCATCGCCCTGGCCGAACCGCGCTTTGCTGACGGCGAACTCATCATCATCGACGGCGAGCAGATGCTCGTCGAAAGCGGTGGCTGCACCGTCAATCTCACCGTGCAGCGGGGCGTGGCCAACACCGCTCCGGCCGCGCACGACGCCGGGACGACCATCTATTCCGGCTACGACTACACCGGGCTGGTGCTCGATCCCATCGATGAGACCGGCACCGACGAAGCGGTCTGGTACCGCCTGGCCCGGACCCAGGCCGAACTCGACACCGCCACCCAGGGCGCACCGCTCAATCTCGGCGACAAGGCATTCCAGCAGACGCTGTCTTTCTGGCGGCGCTGCACCGTGCTCCCGGGCACCCCAGTGCAAAACAAACTCGACATCAAGCTGCGCCTGACCGGCACGGAAAACCCGATTCTCTAAGGAGGCCGCCATGGCATACCACAGCATTCAAGGACTCGCCCACGGTCGGCTCGACCTGCTCAATCAACTGCGGACCTTTCTGGTGACCACCACCGGATGGACCCTGCACGACGATCAGTCGGCCGACCCACAGCCGTATTTCGTCTTCAAGTCGCACGGGGAATCCGGGGCCGAGGACGTCTATCTGCAGTTCCGTATCAGCACCACCTCCGGGCGGATTCACGTCGCGGCATTCCAGTATTGGGACGCGGCCACCCACACCGGCGTCAACGAGGCGTCGCACACCAGTTACACATACCTGCGGGTGGAGGACAGCGCCGACTTCATCTTCTGGCTGTTCGCCGACCTGGATCACGTTTTCGTGGTCACCAAGCTCGTCTCCACCTACTACGGCCATTACAGCGGATTGCTGAAACGGTTCTGGTCCGGGGCCGTCGCGCTTACGCAGGCGGCGGTTACTGCTGGAAGCGGCGTGGTGCTTCAGGTCAACGACGCCACCGTGGTCACGCCCGGACAGGACTATGTGATCAAGGACGACGCGGGCATCGAACGCGTGCGGGTGAGCGCCATCGACACCGCCGTCACGCCAAACACCATCACCGTCGAAACCCTCGTTCGGGATTACGCCTCGGGAGCCAAGATCGGTGAGGACCCGCAGCCGGTCATCAACAGCTACTACAACGCACCGGGTACCTTCTACGCCGTGAACAAGTTCGACGGCTGGACTTCCGCGTCCGGCCAGCAGGGCCGCTGCGGCGCGGCCAACGGCGGTCTCCAGGGCGAAACCGATCCAGAGATGCGCTACGGCACCACCATCCTCTTTCCCTGGCTCGCCTCGATGTCCGGTTCCGCCGCCTACCAGGAACTGCGTGGCGAACTCATCGAGATCTTCGCCGTGGGCGGCGGCAACGTCGCCTCGGAAGACACCATTCAGATCGGAATGGACAGCTACCGCGTGTTCAATCTGACCACCGGCGGCTGGTGCGCGGTGAAGGAGTAACGCCATGGCAACGCATAGCGGAAAGCTCAAAATCGTCACCACGATCACCGGCCAGCGACGCCCGGAAACGCTCCTGTCCATGAACCGTGGTCAAGCGCTCAAGCTCTGCGGGAGGATTCGCCGTGGCCGTGCATAAGGGACAACTGGCATCCATCACCACCCGCAGAGGTATCCGGCGGCCGGAACTGCTCGCCATCGGCGCGGCGCAACCCGGAGCGCTCTTCGAGCTGTTTTCCGTGGCACCGGCCAGGCGCACGGTGATGGTCCGGGCCGACAGCGCAGTACGGGTCGCCCATCGGCTCGAACGTCGATCCGACCTCGCGCTTCGCGTGAACAACCGCCTGAACCGGAGCACCGATCTGTGGCTCGTCATCCATGGCCGTCTGGGCGTCGATGCCGACACGGCGGTGCGAGTGACGCGCCCCTGGCTGCGGAGCATCGACACCAGCGTCCGGACGTCCGGCGCACACATCAGCCTATCCGACACCGTTCAGCGCATCGCGATTCCGGCCGGTCTGCTGGCCGACACGCGCCAGATCCTGTTCGCGGTGCTCATCGATCAAGACCACGAAATTCAGACCTAAAGGAGAACAGCAATGGCACTGGGACTCATCGTTAAAACCGGCCGGATACTGACGGCCAAACTCCTCCTCGGCCAGGCCGTGGACGGCATCACCCACTGCGCCATCGGCGACGGGGATGCCAGCTTCACCGACCCGCAGAATCCGCCCGCGCCGGATATCGGCCAGACCGGGCTCAGAAACGAACGTGCCCGCAAGCGCTACTACAAGCGGACCTTCCTCAAGGAGGACGCCGAAGGGGCGCTCCTGGTCAACGGCGTGCGCTACCTGGAAACCGGCGAGGAGACCAACACCATCGGCGTCTTCTTCCGCTTCGACGAGGCCGAGGCCAACGGCATCACCATCCGCGAATACGGCTTCTTCGGCGGCGACGTGCAGTACGTGGCCAGCACCACCGGGGATCTCGCCATGGGCGGCGTGTTCCATCAGGACACCAACCCGACCGGCGAGGTGCTGCGCCCGGGCTACCTGTACGAGGTGAAGAACATTCCCGACTTCAACAAGATTTCCGACACCCGCGTGGAGCTGGTCGGGATCATCAAGATCTAACTGGAGGATTCAAACATGAGCATCTCACGCGAAACATTCGACCCGACCAAGAACTACAAGCGCATCCGCTACCATCAGGATCGCGACCTGCTGGATTCGGAACTCAACGAGCAGCAGGACATCATCAACCTGGAGCGGCGCAAGATCGCAGACATCCTGTTCAAGGAAGGCTCCATCATCATGGGCCTCGAGGTCAGCTCGGCCGCCAACGTCCTGACCCTGGCCCTTGGCGTGGTCTACATCGACGGCCATCTCGAACAGGTGAGCGGCGCGACCCTGACCTATGATCCGGCCACCACCAGCGGGGCCGATTACGTTTACGTGGAGCTGCTGAAGTACAACTACGGCTACACCCAGGACCCGGCCCTGATCAACCCGGCCACCGGCGAGCCCACCGCCGAACGGGAAAAATGGGCGCTCTCCCTCAAAGCGACGGACACCAGCGGCCAGACGCTGCCCAACAACGTGACCGAGCGCCGGGTGATCCCGATCTACAAGTTCGACCGCGAGAGCGGAGACGTCACGCCCACGGTGCAGGAGAAGTCCAACCTCTACCTGCGGGATCTGCTGGGCACGCTGCCGGGCAGCCGGATCACCGTTTCCTCGATCACCGAGGACCAGCTCTCATTCGCCGCCGCCGAGGGGCTCAATTCCCTGATTCAGAACCTGGCCGAGCGCACCTTCGACCAGGCCGGAAGCTATCTGGTGCGGGGCTTCGACACCTTCATCGGCGGCGTCGACGACGACAGCGTGGAGGCGATCACCAACGCCGGACGCGCCTACATCCAGGGCTTCCGGCATCAGCGCGATCTGCCCACCTCGACCCTGGTGCCCAAATCCATCGCCACCAAGTCGGTGCGCGGCGAGCAGAAGACCTTCGACATCAACAAGCGCCGCTATCCGGTCAACTCCACGCCGCTCAAGGAGACGACCCAGGTGGAGGCCATCGTCGAGATTACCCGCAACGTCACTCGCGGCTCGGTGGGCGGCGGCGAAGACCTGCTCGACCCCAATCCCGTCGTGGACATCCTCGAGGTCAGCCAGGGGGCGACCATCTTCCAAGAGGGCGTGGACTGGCAGCAGTCGGGCAACCATGTCGACTGGCTCGGCTCCGGTAACGAACCGGCCATCGGCACCACCTACACGGTGCGCTGGACCTACACCAAGCAGATGGTCAAGGGCACCGACTACGTGGACAGCGGCTGGTTCGGACAGGCCAACCATCCGGCGGCCGGAAACTATTTCTATCTGGTGACCGCCTACAACGCCACCGGCGAGACGGCCTTCAACGCCGGTGCGGTCGTTGCCCGGGCCACCACCGCCGGGGAGATGAACAAGCTCTGCTGGCTACCGGTCAGCGGCGCGACCGGCTATCGCGTCTACCGGGCCGCCACCAACGGCGCACGCACCGACTACAAGCGACTGATGGAACTGGGCAGCGAGGCGCTCTCCTATGTCGACGACGGCGTCGAGGAGATCGGCACCGCTTCGCCTCCGGCCACCAACACGGCCGGACTCACCATGTCGCCGGTCCAGCTCGAGCTGGGCAACCTCAACGTGATCAACTTCGGACGCGGCAGCCTCGGCGACCAGCCGGTGAACGGTTCCAACTGCAGCCTGGACTACGACTATTACCTTGGCCGTCGCGACATCGTTTACGCCACCACCACCGAGATCAAGCGGCTGGAAGGGGCTCCAGCCGATTTCCCGAAGCTGCCCATCGTGCCGGAAAACGCCCTGGGGCTGTGCAGCATCGACTGCCCGCCCAACTCCACCGACATGGAAATCCACAACTTCGGCCTGACCCGCATCACCATGGACCAGATCCACGACATCATTCAGGACGTCGAGGACCTGAAGTACAACGACGCCCAGTACCAGATGAACAACGAACTGCAAAACCGGGACGCCCAGACCAAAAAAGGCATCTACTCGGACGACTTCTCGAACACCGCCCAGTCGGACATCTACCATGCCGAATGGGACGCCCGGGTCAACGAGATCGCCCGTTTCGTCGCGCCGGACCGCATTCCGCACTCCACGGTGCTCTCGGTCGATCAGGCGGGCAGCAACGCGAGCTTCTTCGGCAGCCTGGCGCTGCTGCCGGGCAACGAGACCGTGCTGGTGGAGCAGAACGACTGGTCCGAGGAGCGCAACATCAACCCCTACGCCGTGTTCGACAAGCCCCCGGCCATGCTGCAGATCACGCCCAACCTCGGGCGGCGCGGCCAGACCGGCATTGCCGTAACCGGTATCAACTTCACCCCGAGCAAGTCCGGCATCGTGCTGCGCTGCGACGGCCAAGTGATGGCCAGCAACCTGATCAGCGACGAGGCCGGTCGGGTCAGCGCCTCCTTCACCATTCCGACCAACGCCCGCAACGGCAACCGCATCGTGGAGATGGCCGACGGGGTCTACTCGGCCCGGGCCAGCCTGCAGATCAACGATCCGCTGGTCATCACCCGCATCGAGCGCATCATCGAAAACCGCATCATCCGCGTGCCCGTGGTGCAGGTGGTCTGGCGCACCCAGACCATCTTCGTGCCCCGCGATCCGCTGGCCCAGACCTTCAGCTTCACCCAAAACCAGGTGATCTCCAGCATCGGTCTGCAGTTCACCGCCAGGGACCCGAGCATCCCGGTCACGGTGCAGATTCGCGGCGTCACCACCGGTCTGCCCAACGGCGTGGTGTTCGCCGAGAAGGTGCTGGCCCCGAACGAGATCAGCCTGAGCGGCGAGACCCGCATTCGCTTCGACGACCCGTTCTACGCCGAGGCCAATACCAGCTATTCCGTGGTGCTGCTGACCAACAGCACCAATTACAAGGTCCGCACCGCCACCCTCGGCAAGATGGGCCGCTGGGGTATCATCACCCGGCAGACCTACATGGAAGGCGTGCTGCTGGAGAGCTCCAACGCCGAGACCTGGACGCCGCTCAACGGCTCCGACCTGGCGATGAAGATCTACGGCTACAACTTCCAGTCCGAGGGGATGATCCGCTTTCAGCCGATCACCGGCGTGCAGTTCTCCGACATCAACCTCGACGAATACTCGGCCATCCCCCAGGGCACCGGCCTCGACTGGGAATACTCCACCGACGGCGGCGTGACCTGGGACGCCATGGTTCCCGCCGAGGAGGAACGGCTGCCCAACCTCGCCACCCGGGTCCAGATCCGCGTGCGTCTGAGCAGCTCGCTTTCCAACGACACCCCGGCCATCAACTTCCGCGACGTCAACCTAGTGGGCTACCTCAACAAGACCACCGGGGCCTACCTGACCCGCGAGAACGAGCTGACCCAGGGGGTGGAATCGACCAAGGCCTATGTGCAGATGCAAATCCCCAGCGGCACCACCCTGCAATGGTTCGCCAGCAACGACGGCGGCCTGACCTGGGAGGCGATGACCATCCAGGAGACCCGGCCCATCGACGAGAACTGGACCGAGTACACCCTGGTGCGAACCTTCACGGACAACACCGGCAACAAGGTCCGCTACAAGGCCGAGATGACCGGCACGCCGCTGATCTACCCGCGCATCCATTCGCTGGGCGCGACCCTGAGCTAAGGAGGCACGGCCATGATCGTTCGACGCAAAGGCGGCCTGACCGAGTTCATCCCCACGCCGCAGGAGAAGCGCGACGGCCTGATCCGCGACCACGCCCTGGGTCTGCTGGAGAATCTGCACCAGCGCCTGGCGCGGCTGGAACGGGCGTCAAAGCTCCCGACCGACGAAGCGGAGGCCTTCACGGCGCTGCTGGCGCGGATGCGGGCCGACGAGTCGCGCAACCTCGAGCTGCACGCCAGCCTGATCACCTCCGATACCGCTTCTGGCTGACCGGCTCACTGCCACCGCCAACCCAGAAACCCCGGATACGGCCAGCCCGTTCCGGGGTTTCGGCCGCCTGTGCGCCGCCCAATCCGGACAAACTCGCAAGTCATTGAAAATAAACGTGTTAAATGTCGGCTTCGGCTGTTCTTCTACTTGATTTGTGTCCGGAAAGAAGCATTCATTCATGGTGTAAGCGGAGGCTGAAAAGCCTTGCCAGACAACGACTTAGAAGCGCCACGAACGACGGAGGCACGCATGAACCTGAAAGAGATCCACTACGGGATCGAGATCGAGACCGTAAAACGCACCCGGGAGCAGATCGCCTGGGCCATCCACTCGGTGGTGGGCGGCACGGTCCGCCATGTCGGCATCCCCAGCAGCTATGACCCCTGGGAGGTCGAGGACCTGCGAGGCCGCGTCTGGAAGGTGGTGGGGGACGCATCCCTGACCAGCGTCCCGGCCCATCTGCGGGCCGAGGTGGTCAGCCCGGTGCTCGGCTACGACGACATCCCGCAACTGCAGGAGGCGGTCCGGGCCATCCGCCGCGCCGGAGGCAAGATCAACAGCCAGTGCGGCATTCACATCCATATCGACGCCGCGCCCTTCGACGGCAGACACCTGGGTAACCTGGCCAAGATCATCTACAAGCAGGAGCCGCTGATCCTCCACGCCCTCGGCATCAGCCGCGACCGGCTCAATCGCTACACCCGGCCGGTCAGCGACGAGCTGATCCAGCGCATCGAACAGCATCGCCCCCGCACCAAGGACCAGCTCAACCGCATCTGGTACGGCTACCACAACCGCCAGCCCCAGCACTACGACAACAGCCGCTACCACGGGGTCAACCTGCACAACGTCTGGTACCGGGGCACGGTGGAGTTCCGCTGGTTCGAGGCGACCCTCCACGCGGGGCGGATCAAGGCCTACCTGCAATTCTGCCTCGCGGTGGCCGCCAAGGCGCTCAACGGCCGGGCCGCTTCCAGCCGCAAGCGGGATTTCGATCCCCAGAGCGCCAAGTACGACTTCCGGGTCTTCCTGCTCCACCTCGGCCTGATCGGCGACGAGTTCAAGACCGCCCGCAAGCATTTGATGGCCAACATGCCCGGCGACGCCGCCTTCAAAAACGGACGGCCCAAACCGGAGGACGTCCTCCCGGACGAAACAACCACCACTCTCACCAACGAGGCCGGGCAAGTTCCCGGCCTCACTGTTTAAGGAGGTGCCCAATGAAGATTCTGATCCGCTCCACCACGCTGGACGGCGAACCGATCCCCGGCAGCGGAGAAACCCTGCAGGCCGCCGACTGCCTTGAAATTGTCGAGCTGATGCGCGGCCAGACGCCATTCACCGCCAGCCGAGCGCCCAGGGACTACATGACCGAGGTGCTCTCCGGCATCGAAGGCGGACCGACCCGGCCATTGCCGGAGGATGCCGCCGCTGCGGCCGCCGAGTTTCTCACCCGTCTGGCGCGGCACGGACTGATCGAGTTTCTGCCCGACGACAAGGCCAGCGATCCCTGGCCGGAACGCTTCCTCGAAGCCCTGGAGACGGTGCGGCTCTCCGGGCGCACCAATATGCTCGACCACCCGGAGGTGACCCGGCTGACCGCCGATATGGGCTACCCGGAGGTGGCCGAGTGGCTGGCGGACCACCGGCGCGAATACGCGGCCTTCGTTCTCGAAGGAACGAGACCGCTGCTCGGCAAGAACTTCGGCGGCAAGGAGGACCCGGCTCCATGTGCGGACAAGTAGGCATCATCTTCGGCCGCAAGCACAGACGGCCCAACGAGCGGGATTACCTGCGCGAGGTCTTTATCCGCATGCTGCTGCACAGCGAGGAGCGCGGCCCGCACGCCTCCGGTCTGGCCTGGCTCAAGACCGACGGCAGCCACCGCATCTTCAAGCGGCCGATGCGGGCGCACGAGCTGGTCTACGAGAAGCCGTTTCAGGAGCTGCTTGGGCAGGTCGACAACGAGACCACCATCCTTATGGGCCACACCCGCTGGCGCACCCGGGGCAACGAGTTCAATAATCGCAACAACCATCCCATTCAGGCCGGGATCGTCATCGGTACTCACAACGGCACCCTCTACAACGCCGATTATCTGTTCCGCCGTCTCGGGCTGCCGCGCTATGCCGAGGTGGACAGCGAGCTGATCTTCCGCCTGGCCGACCGCTTCGCGCCCGAAGGCCCCATCGACCAGGAGGGCCTGAAGAAGGCGCTTGCCCTTTGTCGCGGCCAGATGAGCGCCGTGCTGGCCTCGCGGCTCGCCCCCGGCACCATCACCGTGCTCAAGGGCAACAAGCCGCTCTGCCTGCGCATCCACCGCCAGCACCGGGTGGTGCTCTACGCCTCGGACGACGCCTTTATCGACTTTGCCGTGGACAACGAGAAGGGCTGGCGCGAGCTGGAGGTGCCGCCCATGACCATGCTCACCATCCGCCACGAGGATGTGCGGGCCATCGAAAACAGCGAATTCCGCTTCATACCCCAGGAGCGCAAAGGGACACTGCCCGAAGGAGTGAATGCATGAACATTGGAGACACCGCGAAGCTGAACACAAATCCGGAAGACAGTCCCGAGACCATCCTCCGGCTCTTCGTCTACGGCACCCTGAAACGGGGCTACTGGAACCATCAACGTTTCTGCGCCCAGGCCCGCAGCACCGAACCGGCCGTGGTCTGGGGCAGGCTCTACCACCTCCATGCCGGGTTCCCGGCGCTTGAGGTGCCGGAAGGGCTGATCCTGGCCCGGGGCACCGCCGACCCATTAGCCGACGCCCGCAGGCAACAGGAGATCGGCACGCCGCGCTTCGGCCGCCCGACCGGCGACTGGGATCTGATCTATGGGGAACTGGTGACCTTCACCGCCCCGCAACGCGACCTGCCGCCCATCGACCGGCTGGAAGGATTTCGGCCCGGCGGGCACAGCATGTATCAGCGGGTGATGGTGGCGGTGCTGTGCGGGCGCACCTCGATTCCTGCCTGGACCTACTGGATGCCATGCATTGATAACGGCACCCGGCTTGACACCGGCGTCTGGCATCGAGCGTGATAGAAAATAATCGGCTCCAATCGTTAAAGATCGTTTGACATAGCACATAGCGTCTTTGTATATTAAAGGAGTTTTTTAACCTGGGAGAGGTGCGTCCAGTCTCTCCCGTTTCGCCTCTGTCGGACGTGGCAAACAACCAAAGCGCCCGTGGAGCAAGAGAATGAACGAGATGGAAGACCGCTGGTTATCAATAACCGAGATTTGCAAGTACCTCGGGGTCAGCAATGACACCGTTTACAAGTGGATCGACAAGCATGGTATGCCCGCCCACCGCATGGGTCGTCTTTGGAAGTTCAAGAAAGATGAAGTGGACGAGTGGGTCAAGGCTGGCGGCGCGGCCGAGCCTGCGGAAACCGACAAGAAGCGCAAGGAGTAATAGCGGGCTATGAACCATGTGATCCACAACAGCATCGTGAATTTTATCTGGGGTATCGCCGACGACGTGTTGCGCGATGTCTACGTGCGCGGCAAGTACCGCGACGTGATCCTGCCAATGACGGTCATCCGCCGTCTCGACGCACTCTTGGAGCCGAGCAAGGAAAAGGTGCTCGGCATGAAGAAGCAACTCGACGGGGCCGGAATCGCCAACCAGCACGCCGCGCTCTGCCAGGCCGCAGGCGAGGCCTTTTACAACGTCTCGCCCTTTACCCTGCGCGACCTGAAGAACCGCGCCAAGCAACAACAGCTCAAGGCCGATTTCGAAGCTTATCTGGATGGCTTTTCACCCAACGTCCAGGAGATCCTCGACAAGTTCAAGTTTCGCAACCAGATCCCCACGTTGATCGAGGCCGACATCCTCGGCCACCTGATCGAGAAGTTTCTCGACGGCCGCGTCAATCTCAGCCCCAAGCCGGTGCGGGACGTGGACGGCAACGAGCTGCTTCCGGCCCTCGATAACCACTCCATGGGTACCATCTTCGAGGAGCTGATCCGCCGTTTCAACGAAGAGAACAACGAAGAGGCCGGGGAGCACTTCACGCCCCGCGACGTGGTCAAGCTCATGGCCGACCTGATCTTCCTGCCGGTGGCCGACGATATTGAATCGGGCACCTACCTCGTCTATGACGGAGCCTGCGGCACCGGCGGCATGCTGACAGTGGCTGAAGAGCGCTTGGCCGAGTTGGCCGAAAGCCACGGCAAGGATGTCTCCATTCATCTGTTCGGCCAGGAGGTGCAGCCGGAAACCTACGCCATCTCCAAGGCCGACCTGCTGCTCAAAGGCGAAGGGGCTGAGGCGGAGAACATGAAGTACGGCTCCACGCTCTCCAGCGATGCCTTCCCGTCGCAGGAATTCGATTTCATGCTCTCCAATCCGCCCTACGGCAAGAGCTGGAAGACCGACCTGGAGCGCCTGGGCGGCAAGGGTGATATCAAGGACCCGCGCTTTGTCACCCAGCACGGCGGCGACCCGGAATACAAGATGATCACCCGCTCCTCGGACGGGCAGCTCATGTTCCTGGTCAACAAGCTCTCCAAGATGAAGCACACCACCCGCCTCGGCAGCCGCATCGCCGAGGTTCACAACGGCTCGTCGCTCTTCACCGGCGACGCCGGTCAGGGCGAGAGCAACATCCGCCGCTGGATCATCGAAAACGACTGGCTGGAGGCCATCATCGCCCTGCCGGAGAACATGTTCTACAACACCGGCATCGCTACCTATATCTGGGTGCTGACCAACCGCAAGTCTGATACGCGCCGGGGCAAGGTCCAACTCATCGACGCCACCGAATGGTACGTACCGCTGCGCCGCAACCTCGGCAAGAAGAACTGCGAGTTCTCCGAGGAGCACATCCGCGCCATCTGCGACCTGGTGGTCAATCCAGTTGAAACCGAGAAATCCAAGATTTTCCCCAACGAGGCCTTCGGCTACTGGAAGGTGACGGTGGACCGCCCGCTGCGCCTTGCCGTTGACCTGAGCCCGGCCCGGCTGGACCGGTTCGAGCGGGCCTGCGCCAAGGCCAGGGAAGAGCCGCTGGCCAACCTGGCCCGTCGTGTGGCGAAGACCATCGGAGCCGGGCCGCACCTCGATTTCAATGCCTTCATGGACACCTGCGACACCGATGCCGACAAGCACGGTGTCAAGCTCACCGCCAAGCGCAAGAAGCTGCTGCAGAGCGACCTCTGCGACACCAGCGAAGATGCCGCGCCGGTACTGAAGAAGGTCCACAAGCCGGGCAAGGCCACGCCCGATCCCATCCACGGCCTGTTCGAGGCCGAGGTGGGCGGCAAACACTGCGTGGTCGAATACGAGCCGGATACCGCCCTGCGCGACAGCGAGCAGGTACCACTTCTGGAAGACGGCGGCATCGAGGCGTTCTTCCGGCGCGAGGTGCTGCCCTACACCTCGGATGCCTGGATCGACCCGGGCAAAACACTGACGGGCTACGAAATCTCCTTCACCCGCCACTTCTACCGGCCCGCGCCCATGCGCACCTTGGATGAGATTAAGGATGACATCTATGCCCTGGAGCAGGAAACCGAAGGGCTGCTGGAACAGATTGTCGGGGAGGCTGAGTGATGAAGCTGGCCCCTTATCCAGAATACAAGGACGCGGTTGTGAGCTGGGTCGGGAGCATCCCCGCACATTGGCCTGAGAAGCGGGCAAAGTATTACTTCAAGGAGATTGATGATCGCTCCCTGACAGGCGATGAAGAAATGCTCTCGGTGTCGCACATCACCGGAGTGACTCCCCGCAGCCAGAAGAACGTGACCATGTTCAAGGCCGAGTCGAATGTCGGTCAGAAACGTTGCCAACCCGGAGACCTGATCATCAATACGATGTGGGCCTGGATGTCTGCATTGGGCGTCTCGAACCATGCTGGAATTGTGAGTCCCGCCTATGGCGTTTACCGGCCAAGAAGCAACCAGGATTACGACTACTACTATCTCGACAGTCTGTTGCGGATTGAAGGATATCGGTCGGAATACATTTGCCGGTCAACGGGCATTCGCTCTTCCCGGCTCAGGCTCTATCCCGATAAATTTCTGAGCATGCCGGTGGTCTGCCCTCCGCAGGAAGAGCAGCAAGCCATCGCACGATTCCTGAAGGCGCAAGACCGTTTGTTCCGAAAATTTATCCGCAACAAGCGGCGGTTCATTGAACTTCTCAAGGAGCAGAAGCAGAACGTCATCAATCAGGCCATGACCCGGGGGCTTGATCCCAAGGTCAAGTTCAAGCCCAGCGGCGTGGAATGGATCGGAGATATTCCGGAGCATTGGGATGCCACGAAGCTCAAACGCGTGGTCAGCTTCAATCCATCAAAATCTGAGACACGAGCGAATCCGGCGGATGAAGAAAAGGTTGTCTTTCTTCCCATGGAGAACATCTCTGTCAATGGGGATATCGACTGCTCTGAAAAACGCACTCTGTCCGAAGTCTGGAATGGCTTCACCTATTTCCGACGCGGGGATGTGGTTGTCGCGAAAATCACTCCCTGCTTTGAAAATGGCAAAGGAGCTTACCTCAAAGGGCTTGAATCTGATTTCGGCTTTGGCACTACCGAACTGATCGTTCTTCGTCCTTCAAAGGCCATTGACGGCGCTTTCCTTCGGTTCCTCACGTCAACCAAACAGTTCTTGTTGCTGGGCGAGCAATACATGACCGGCGCGGCTGGCCAGCAGAGGATTCCATCGGATTTTGTGAAAAACTATCCAATCGGTTTGCCGCCAATCAAAGAGCAGCGGGAGATTCTCGAACACATCCAGGAAAAATCGGCCGAGATCGACCAAGCAATCACCCGCGCCCAACGCGAGATCGAGCTGATGCGCGAATACCGTACCCGGCTGATTTCCGATGTGGTCACCGGTCAGGTGGATGTGCGCGGAATCGAGGTGCCGGAGGTTGCCGATGAAGAGCTGCTGGCGCTGGAAGAGGACACCGCCGATGCCGATGACGTGATCGATGACGAGGGGGAGATGGATGAAACCGACTGACAAAACCCCAAAAAACAGCCTCGGCAAACCGCAGGACTACCCGCGCCTGCTGTCCGAGATTAAGGAGCGCATCCGCTCCGCCCAGTATGAAGCCCTCAAGGCGGTCAACAAGGAGTTGGTCGGTCTGTACTGGGACATCGGGCGGATGATCGTGGAGCGGCAGGATGTTGAAGGCTGGGGCAAGGCGGTGGTGGAACAGCTCGCCGCCGATCTGCGGACGGAGTTTCCCGGCGTGGGGGGCTTTTCGGCTTCCAACCTCTGGCGGATGAAGGCTTTTTTCGAGGCGTACAACGGACTCGAAAAACTCGCACCACTGGTGCGAGAAATCGGCTGGAGCCACAACCTGGCCATCCTGGAGCGCTGCAAGGACCCGCTGGAGCGGGAATTCTATCTGCGCATGACCCGCAAGTTCGGCTGGTCCAAGAACGTGCTCATCCATCAGATCGACAACCAGAGCTACGAAAAATCCCTGCTCGGCCAGACCAACTTCGACCAGGCGCTCACACCGGAACTTCGCGCCCAGGCCAAGCTGGCGGTGAAGGACGAATACACCTTCGATTTTCTGGAGCTGGGCGAGGAGCACAGCGAGCGGGAGCTGGAGCGGGCGCTCATCGCCCGGATCGAGGATTTCCTCCGGGCCATGGGCGGCATGTTCGCCTTCATGGGCAGCCAATACCGGCTGGAGGTGGACGGCAAAGAGTTTTTCATCGACCTCTTGTTGTTTCACCGCCGTCTGCGCTGCCTTGTCGCCATTGAATTGAAAGTCGGCGAGTTCCTGCCGGAGTTCGTCGGCAAGATGCAGTTTTATCTGGCGGCTCTGGACCGGCAGGTCCGCCAGGAGGACGAGAACCCCTCCATCGGCATCATCCTGTGTAAGGAGAAGAGCCGCACGATTGTGGAATACGCCCTGCACGACGCCCGCAAGCCCATCGGCGTGGCCACTTATGAAATCACCAAGACCCTGCCCAAGGCGCTGAAAGGTCAACTGCCGTCGCCGAAGGACATCGCCCATTTGCTGGAGGATCTATGAAACCGACCGACACCAGCGAAAAGGGCCTGGAGTCCATCATCGTCGCGTCCCTCGTGGAGGAGGCCGGATACGTTCAGGGCGACCCGCAGGACTACGACCGGGAACACGCCGTCGACCGGGCCAAGCTGCTGCAATTCCTCTCCGCCACCCAGCCCGACACCTATGAGGCTCTTGGCATCGACGAGGAAGGCCCCAAGCGCACCCAGTTCCTGCACCGCCTGCAGGGCGAGATCGCCAAGCGCGGCGTGGTAGACGTGCTACGCGGCGGCATCAAGCACGGCCCGGCCCATGTGGACCTTTTCTACGGCACGCCGACGCCAGGCAACGTGAAGGCGGCCGAGCGGTTCGCGGCCAACGTCTTCAGCGTCACCCGCCAGCTCCGCTACAGCCGCAATGAGACTGCGCTCTCCCTCGACATGGCCGTGTTCGTCAACGGCCTGCCCATCGCCACCTTCGAACTCAAGAACAAGCTCACCAAGCAGACGGTGCTCGATGCCGTGCAGCAGTACCAGCGTGACCGCGACCCGAAGGAGCTGCTGTTTCAGTTCGGCCGTTGCGTCGTTCATTTTGCCGTGGACGATCACGAGGTGCGTTTCTGCACCCACCTCAAGGGCAAGGGCTCGTGGTTTCTGCCCTTCGACAAGGGCTACAACGACGGTGCTGGCAATCCGCCCAACCCGGCCGGGCTCGCCACCGACTATCTGTGGAAGGAGGCCCTCTCCAAGGCGGGGTTGACCGACATTCTGGAAAACTACGCCCAGGTGGTGAAGGAAAAGGACGAGAAGACCGGCAAAAAAAGGCACAAGCAGATCTTCCCCCGCTACCACCAGCTAAAGGTGGTGCGCATGCTGCTGGCCAATGCCGCTGAGAGCGGCGTCGGCAGACGCTACCTGATCCAGCACTCGGCGGGCAGCGGCAAAAGTAACTCCATCGCCTGGCTGGCGCACCAGCTCGTGGGGCTGGAACACGAGAGCAAGGCGTTGTTCGATTCGGTCATCGTGGTCACCGACCGACGGGTGCTCGACAAACAGATCCGCGACACCATCAAGCAGTTCGCCCAGGTTTCCGCCACCGTCGGCCATGCCGAGCATTCCGGCGACCTGCGCCGCTTCCTCAAGGCCGGTAAGAAAATCATCATCACCACCGTGCAGAAGTTCCCGTTCATCCTCGATGAGATCGGCGACGAACACCGCAAGAGCAAATTCGCCATCATCATCGACGAGGCTCATTCCAGCCAGGGCGGCAAGACCACCGCCGCCATGAACATGGCCGTTGCGGAAAAGCCGGGTGAATACAAGGCGGAATGGGATGAACTGGATACCGAGGACAAGATCAACAAGATCATGGAAGGCCGGAAGATGGTGACCAACGCCAGCTACTTTGCCTTCACCGCCACCCCCAAGAACAAGACCCTGGAGATCTTCGGCGAGCCGGACCCGCAGCCCGACGGCACCGTGAAGCATCACCCGTTCCACAGCTACACCATGAAGCAGGCCATCCAGGAGGGCTTCATCCTCGATGTGCTGAAGAACTACACCCCGGTGGAGAGTTATTACCGCCTGGCCAAGACAGTGGAGGACGATCCGCTCTTCGACGCTAACAAGGCCCAGAAAAAGCTGCGCCGCTATGTGGAGTCCCATGATCACGCCATCCGCGAGAAGGCGGAGATCATGGTGGACCACTTCCACACCCAGGTGATCGGCCACCGCAAGATCGGCGGCCATGCCCGGGCCATGGTCATCACCAACGGTATCGAGCGAGCCATTCAGTATTTCCACGCCTTCAAGGACTACCTCAAGGAGCGTAAAAGCCCTTACGCGCCCATCGTGGCCTTTTCCGGGGAGCACGAGTATGGCGGAAAGAAAGTGACCGAAGCGACGCTGAACGGCTTCCCCAGCAGCCAGATCCCGGACAAGGTACAACAGGACCCGTACCGCTTCCTGATCGTCGCCGACAAGTTCCAGACCGGCTACGACGAACCGCTGCTGCACACCATGTACGTAGACAAGGCGCTCTCCGGCATCAAGGCGGTGCAGACCCTCTCACGGCTCAATCGCGCCCACCCGAAAAAGCACGATACCTTTGTGCTCGATTTCCACAACGACTCGGAGACCATCCAGAAGTCGTTCGAGCCCTATTACCGCACCACTATCCTCAGTGACGAAACCGACCCGAATAAACTGCACGACCTGAAGTCGGATCTGGACGGCTACCAGGTCTACTCCCAGGAGCAAATCGACGACCTGGTGGGGCTCTACCTGAACGGCGCGGACCGCGACAAGCTCGACCCGATCCTGGACGCCTGCGTGGCCACCTACAACGCCGATCTCGACGAAGATGGCCAGGTGGACTTCAAGGGCAAGGCCAAGGCTTTCGTCCGCACCTACGGCTTTCTGTCCTCGATTCTGGCGTATTCGAATGCCGACTGGGAAAAGCTGTCGATCTTCCTGAACTTCCTGATCCCGAAACTCCCCGCGCCCAAGGAAGAGGACCTGTCCCGGGGCATCCTGGAGGCCATCGACATGGACAGCTACCGTGTCGAGGTGAAAACCAGCCTGAAGATAGGCCTTCCGGATCAGGATGCTGAAATCGGACCGGTGCCGACCAGCGGAGGTGGCCGCAAACCGGAACCGGAGCTGGACCAACTGAGCAACATCATCAAGGCGTTCAACGACCAGTTCGGCAACATCGATTGGAAGGACGGCGACAAGATCCGCCAGGTCATCGCCGAGGAGATCCCGGCCAAGGTCGCAGCGGACGCCGCCTACCAGAACGCCATGAAGAACAACGATAAGAAGACCGCCCGGATCGAACACGACGCCGCGCTGCAACGCGTCATGATCGACCTCTTGTCCGACCACACCGAGCTGTTCAAGCAGTTCAGCGACAATCCGTCGTTCAAGAAATGGCTGGGCGACACCATCTTTGGCGTGACTTATCAGCAACAGGCCGAACAATCCGCAACGGGAACGAGCCATGGACGTTAAAACGGCCGCAATTCAGGTTTTGCAACAGGCCGGAACGGCGCTGCACGCCAAGGATATCGCCGAGCAGATCATGGCTGCCGGTCTCTGGCAGTCCGGAGGTAAGACCCCAGACGCCACTGTCAGCGCCCGGCTCTACTCCGACATCAAGAGCAATGGGGACAAGTCGCCCTTTGTAAAAGTCGGCCCTCAGACCTTCGCACTTCGAGATTCCACTGAAATATCGAGCGGCGCTGCGCCGGTTCCTGCGGCCGTCGAAGAAGCCCCAAAACATCATCCGAACGCGGGTTTCTCCTTCACTGATTGCGCTCAGAAGGTGCTCGAAGAGTTCGGCGGCAAGAAGCCGATGCATTACAAGGAAATAACCGAGAAGGCCCTGCAAAAAGGCTGGCTGGTGACAGGCGGCAAAACGCCCGAGGCCACCATGTACGCCCAGGTGATCACCGAGATCAAGCGCCAGCAGAAACGCGGTGAGCGGCCCCGCTTCGTTCAGCACGGTCGTGGCTATGTGGGCCTGAGCCAATGGATGGGGCGTGGACTCGCATTCCAAATCGAGCAGCACAACCACCAGGTCCGCAAGGTCCTGCGCGAGCGCTTGCTGGCCATGAAGCCCGGTGAGTTCGAGGAGTTCATCTCTCAGTTACTGGCGGAGATGGGTTTCGAGATGGTCGAGGTGACCAAACTCAGCGGCGACGGCGGCATCGATGTCCGGGGCACCTTGGTGGTCGGTGCCGTGGTCCGCATCAAGATGGCCGTCCAGGTCAAGAAATGGAAGCTCAAGAATAATATCCAAGCTCCGGTTGTGCAGCAGGTGCGCGGCAGCCTCGGAGCACACGAGCAAGGGCTGATCATTACCACCAGCGACTTCAGTGCCGGAGCCATCAAGGAAGCGGCCCAGCCCGACAAGACTCCCATCGCCCTGATGAACGGGGAACAGCTTGTAATGCTGCTGATGGAACACGGCATCGGCGTCCATCGTTCGACGCCGGATCTGTTCGAGATCGATGAGGAGTTTGCTATGGGAGGGGATGTGAAATGAGCACGATTGACAGAGGAACGGTGGGGAACAGAATGGCCATTGAACGGATAAGCAAAATCAAAAGCCATCTGATCTTCCGTAATGGATGCACTTTAAATAAGATCAAGGCCGATATCTACGCCCTGGAGCAGGAGACCGAAGGCTTTCTGGAACAGATTGTCGGGGAGGCTGAGTGATGAAGCTGGCCCCTTATCCAGAATACAAGGATTCCGGGCAGCCGTTTTTAGGAGATATTTCGGCTCACTGGAATCTGTTCCGGAATGGCCGCCTGTTCTCTGGGAACGGGGCAAAGCGGAGGTCAAAAAATGTCGAAGCTTAATAAAGGACGGTTGCTGGCCATCGCCATAGGGGTGCTTGTTATCGGGGCCGCACTCTTTGCTTGGCAATCCTTGCAGAAAAAGGGTCTTCCCGACGGCTTCACCAGCGGCAACGGCCGCATTGAAGCGGTGGAGATTGACATAGCCGCCAAGACGGCGGGGCGGCTCAAGGATATCCTGGTGGACGAAGGCGATTTCATCACGGCCGGACAAGTTCTGGCGAAGATGGACACCGCCGTATTGGAAGCTCAGCTGAGAGAAGGGCTGGCCCGCTTGCGCCAGGCTGAGAACTCGGTGCGGATCGCCAACAGCCAGGTCGTGCAGCGCCAAAGCGAGAAAACGGCAGCGCAGGCAGTGGTCTCGCAACGCGTGGCCGAGGCCGAGGTGGCACGGATACGGCTTGAGCGGTCGCGATCGCTGGTCGCCGACAAAGCCGTTTCCCAGCAGAAATTCGACGACGATCGAGCCGCTTTTCTCAGCGCCGAAGCTATGTTGCGCGCTGCCGAGGCTGATGTCGCAAGGGCGGCCGCGGCCATTGCCACGGCCAGATCGCAGGTGCTTGGCGCGCAAGCCGATGTGGAGGCGACCCGGGCGATGCTTGAGCGAATCCAGGCTGACCTTGATGACAGCGTGCTGAAGGCGCCGCAGAAGGGACGGGTGCAATACCGGGTGGCCCAGCCCGGCGAGGTGCTGGCCTCCGGTGGCACTGTCCTGAACATGATCGACCTCACCGATGTCTACATGACCTTCTTCCTGCCGACGAAGGCGGCCGGACGGATCGCACTGGGTACCGAAGCGCGTCTTGTGCTCGATGCCGCCCCGCAATACGTCATCCCGGCCGAGATCTCGTTCGTCGCCGACGAGGCCCAGTTCACCCCGAAAACGGTGGAAACAACGGAAGAACGCCTGAAGCTGATGTTCCGGGTCAAGGCGCGGATCGCCCCGGATCTGCTCAGAGAGCACCTCCTCCAGGTCAAGACCGGCCTGCCGGGCATGGCCTATGTGCGGCTCGACCCACGGGTGGATTGGCCGCCTGAACTGCAGACGAGGCTGCCGCAATGAGCCGGGACATACATGCACAGATCGAGGATGGCGTGAGTGCTGCCGCACCGGTTGCCCGCCTGCGGGATGTGTCCCTGCGCTACGGCAAGGTGCGTGCGCTCGACGAGGTCAGCTTCGATTTCCCTGCGGCCTGCATGGCCGGGCTGATCGGCCCGGACGGGGTCGGCAAGTCGAGCCTGCTGGCGCTGATCGCGGGCGCCCGCGCGGTCCAGACGGGGCAGGTTGAGGTGCTCGGCGGCGATATGGCCGATGCGCGCCATCGGCGCGCACTCGGCCCGCGTATCGCCTATATGCCCCAGGGTCTGGGAGGAAACCTCTATCCGACGCTCTCGGTGGCCGAAAACCTCGACTTCTTCGGACGGCTGTTCGGGCAGGATCGTAGCGAACGGACGCGCCGCATCGAGGCCCTGACCAAGGCCACCGGGCTCAGGCCGTTTCTCGCTCGCCCGGCGGGCAAGCTCTCCGGCGGCATGAAACAGAAACTCGGCCTCTGCTGTGCACTGATCCACGATCCGGATCTGCTCATCCTCGACGAGCCGACCACCGGCGTCGATCCCCTCTCGCGCCGCCAGTTCTGGGAGTTGATCGCCGGCATCCGTCGTTCCCGGCCCGGCATGAGCGTGCTGGTGGCCACGGCCTATATGGAGGAGGCGGCCCGCTTCGACTGGCTGGCGGCGATGGACGGTGGGCGGGTGCTGGCCAGCGACACGCCCGAAGGCCTGCTGCAAAGCACGGGGGCGGCTTCGCTGGAGGCGGCCTTCATCCGGCTGCTGCCGGAAGACAAGCGCCGGGATTATCGGGCGGTCGAGATTCCGCCGCGGCCGGAAGACGATGGCGATACCGCGATCGAGGCCCGGGATCTGACCATGCGCTTCGGCGAGTTCACCGCGGTCGATCATGTGAACCTGCGTGTCCCACGGGGTGAGATCTTCGGTTTTCTCGGCTCCAACGGCTGCGGCAAGACCACGACGATGAAGATGCTGACCGGTCTCCTGCCGCCGAGCGAAGGCCGGGCCTGGCTGTTCGGACACGAGGTGGACCCGCACGACCTCGCGACCCGCCGCCGCGTCGGCTACATGTCGCAGTTCTTCTCACTCTATACCGAACTGACGGTGCGACAGAACCTGACGCTGCATGCCCGGCTGTTCCACGTGCCCGCTGCCGAGATTTCAGGGCGCGTGGACGAAATGGTTGAACGCTTCGATCTGACCACAGTGATTGACAGCTTGCCGGGCCGGCTGCCCCTCGGCCACCGCCAGCGCCTGTCGCTGGCAGTCGCCATGATCCATAAGCCCGAAATGCTGATTCTCGACGAGCCCACCTCAGGTGTCGACCCGGTGGCGCGCGACACCTTCTGGCGCATGCTGGTCGAGCTCTCGCGCCGCGACGGGGTGACCATCTTTATCTCCACCCACTTCATGAACGAGGCCGAACGCTGCGACCGCATTTCGCTGATGCATGCAGGTCGGGTACTGGTGACTGACGCGCCTGCCACCCTGGCAAGCAAACATGGCGAGAACAGCCTGGAAGAGGCTTTTATCACCTATCTGAAGGATGCCGAAGCGCAGAGCGCTGGCGAGGCACGCCAACCGGACGCAAGCACTTCGCTCGATTCAGTCGAGGCCTCGCCAAGTCATGTCGAACCACAGGGCTGGCGGCGCCGATTCGACCCCCGGCGCATGATCAGCTATGCCCGGCGCGAAGGGCTGGAGCTGCGCCGTGATCCCATCCGGTTGACGTTGGCCCTGCTCGGCAGCGTCATCCTGATGTTCGTGATGGGCTATGGGATCAGCCTCGATGTGGAGAATCTCACCTTCGCGGTGCTGGATCGCGACCAGACCACCGTCAGCCGCGATTATACGCTCAACCTCGCCGGCTCCCGGTACTTCATCGAGCGGGCTCCGATTACCGGTTATGCTGATCTCGACCGGCGAATGCGCGAAGGCGACATCAGTCTGGCGATCGAGATCCCGCCGGGCTTCGCGCGCGACATCGCACGGGGCCGGCGGGTCGAGATCGGCGCCTGGATCGACGGCGCCATGCCGACACGGGGAGAGACCATCCGCGGCTATGTGCAGGGGATTCATGCCCATTGGCTGGCGACCAAGGCGCGCGAGGCTGGGCACGGCGAGGCTTTGGCGGGGCTCGTGAATATCGAGACCCGGTTCCGCTACAACCCGGATGTCAAGAGCCTGGTGGCGATGGTGCCGGCGGTGATCCCGCTGCTGCTCATGCTGATCCCCTCCATGCTCGCGGCGCTCAGCGTGGTGCGCGAGAAGGAGCTCGGCTCGATCACCAACTTCTACGTCACGCCCACCACGCGGCTCGAGTTCCTGCTCGGCAAGCAGTTACCCTATATAGTGCTGTCCTTCCTGAGCTTTCTGTTGCTCACCCTGCTCGCTGTGACCGTCTTCGGCGTGCCGCTGAAGGGCAGCTTCCTGACCCTGGCGGCGGGTGCGTTGCTCTATGTCGGCGCCGCCACGGCCGTGGGGCTGCTGATTTCCACCTTCATGCGCAGCCAGATCGCGGCGATCTTCGGCACGGCGGTACTCACCATCCTGCCGGCGGTCAACTTCTCCGGCATGATCGATCCAGTCTCATCGCTGGAAGGAGCGGGCCGGCTGATCGGCCAGATCTACCCGACCGCCCATTTCCTTACCATTGCACGCGGCACCTTCTCGAAGGCGCTCGACTTCTCCGATCTGCAGGCGGCCTTCGTCCCGCTGGCGCTGGCCGTGCCGATCCTGATCGCGCTCGCCGCCGCGCTGCTCAAGAAGCAGGAGCGATAGTCCATGCGCCCGGCCAACATCCTTCATCTCGGAATCAAGGAGTTGCGCAGCCTGATGCGCGACCCGATCATGCTGGTGCTGATCGTCTATGCCTTCACCATTTCGGTCTACACGGCGGCAACGGCCATGCCGGAGACCCTCAACAAGGCGCCGATCGCGGTCGTCAACGAGGATCGCTCACCGCTGTCGTGGCGCATCGTCAGCGCCTTTTACCCGCCTTATTTCGTGACCCCCGAAATCATCGACCACGCGGAGATGGATGCCCGCATGGATGCCGGCCTGGCCACCTTCGCCCTGGATATTCCGCTGAACTTCCAGCGCGATCTGCTCGCCGGGCGCCAACCCACGATTCAGCTCAATGTGGACGCCACACGGATGAGCCAGGCGTTCACCGGCAGTGGATATATCCAGACCATCGTGAGCGACGAGGTGCGCGCTTTCGTGCAGCGTTATCGCGAGGTGCCAGCTCTGCCGGTCGATTTGGTGCTGCGCGCGCGCTTCAATCCCCAGCTCAACAAGTCATGGTTTGGCGCCGTCATGCAGGTCATCAACAACGTGACCATGCTCTCCATCGTGCTAACCGGCGCGGCGCTGATCCGCGAGCGCGAGCACGGCACGGTCGAGCATTTGCTGGTCATGCCGGTCACGCCATTCGAGATCATGACGAGCAAGGTGTGGGCGATGGGGCTGATCGTCCTTGCCGCCACTGCCACGGCACTCACCGTCGTCGTGCAGGGCTGGCTTTCCGTACCGATCCAGGGCTCGCTCGCGCTGTTCCTGGCCGGCACGGCGCTGCATCTGTTCGCGACCACCTCGATGGGCATTTTCCTCGGCACCGTCGCCCGCTCCATGCCGCAGTTCGCCTTGTTGCTGTTGCTGGTGCTGCTTCCGCTACAAATGCTCTCCGGCGCTTCGACGCCGCGCGAGAGCATGCCGGAGGCCGTCCAGTACATCATGCTCGCCGCGCCCAACACGCATTTTGTGATGTTGGCTCAGTCGATCCTGTACCGGGGCGCTGGCCTCACGGCGGTCTGGCCGCAGTTCGTCAGCCTGGCCCTGATCGGAACGGCATTGTTTGGTTTCGCGCTTGCGCGATTTCGGAAAACCATCGAGACCATGGGATGAGCAGAATGACGGCAGCCCCGATGCTCACCATAAATCCCGGAGTGATCCACCCGGGAAGGAGAATCGCCGCCATCCTGATCGGCATGCTTTTGCTCGCGCCCACGGCGGCCTTCGCCGCCGAGAAGGCGGAGAAGGGCATCCTCAGCCTGGTCCTGGAAAACGACCTGTTCTACAATACCGACCGGAATTACACCAACGGGGTGCGTGTATCCTGGTTGTCTGCCGAAGACAAAACTCCGGAGTGGGTGTTGCGCCTGGCCGACAAGTTCCCTTTGTTCCCTGTCGGCAAAGCCGTGCGGGCGAGCTACGCGGTCGGCCAGAACATGTATACTCCGGAGGACATCACTTTGCGGGACCCCCCGCTCGATGACCGCCCTTATGGCGGCTGGCTCTATGGTTCCGTTGGCTTAATCGCCGAAACCGGGCAACGTCTTGATCAACTCGAATTGACCGTGGGCATGGTAGGCCCCGCCTCGCTTGCTGAACAGACCCAGAAGCGCGTTCATTCATTCGTGAACGCGGATGAACCGCGAGGCTGGGACACCCAACTCAAGAACGAGCCAGGGTTCATCCTGGCCTATAGCCGCAGTTGGCGTAGTTTGGTTGCGGAATCACTGCTGGGCATTCCCTTCGACCTGACTCCGCATGCGGGTGGCGCCCTGGGCAACATATTCACCTACGCCAATGCCGGCTTAATGCTGCGCTACGGCAAAAACCTGCCGCTCGACTATGGCCCTCCCCGAATCCAGCCCAGCGTGCCGGGCTCAGGCTTTTTTATTCCTCGGCACGGTTTCGGCTGGTATCTGTTTGCAGGCATTGAGGGCCGGGCCGTCGCCCGCAACATCTTTCTTGACGGCAACACCTTTCGCGACAGCCGCAACGTAGACAAAGAACCGCTGGTGGGAGACCTCCAGTTCGGTATCGCTATTACCTGGCGGAACCTGCGTTTGGGTTATACCCATGTGCTCAGGACACGGGAGTTCAAAGGCCAGGGCGACCGCCGCGATGATTTCGGGGTGCTCAGCCTTTCACTACAACTTTGATAGTGCGCGTTACGAGTAATGGATCAGTTGGTTACTTCGCTATCCTGCCTGGTCTTTTTGAAGCCCGACTGACGGGCACACCAAAGTAGGCGAAATGACCTTGCACAACAGATCGTAGCCATCTCCATCTGGCAGGGGCTGCGGAAGAAAGAGGATGCGCTGGGAAACGAGATGGAGCAGGAACTGGACGTTCGCGCCATGCCCATCCGCCGTGCGGTCTTCTGGTTGGTGGTGGGGCTGGCGCTTTTAATTGTCAGCTCCCGTGTACTGGTCTGGGGCGCGGTGGAGATCGCCCATGGATTCGGAGTCAGCGATCTGATCATCGGCCTGACCGTGGTCGCGGTCGGCACCTCGTTGCCGGAACTGGCTTCATCAATCATTGCAGCCAGGAAAGGCGAACACGATATCGCTCTCGGTAATATTCTCGGCTCCAACCTGTTCAACACCCTGGCGGTGGTGGGGATCGCCGGTACGATTCACCCGCTGGCCGTTGGGCCGGAAGTCTTCAACCGGGACATGCTGGTGATGGCCGCACTGACCCTGTCGCTATTCGTGATCGGCTATGGATTCCGGGGACCAGGACGTATCAACCGCATCGAGGGCGCGGTGCTGTTGGTCTGTTACGTGGGCTATACGGCCTACCTGATCAGCACGGTTTTTGGCGGGCAGGCATAGGTCAATTCGATTCCGTTTTGGGAACCGAACCGGCGTCCGAAAACTGGATTCGAAGTTGTTGCTGCTCGACGCCAGGTATCCGGTTTTACTGCAAACCCGTCACCCTCGTCCGGTGCCGGGAAATCAGGGGAGAAAATCGTTTCTCTGGTCGGGTTGTTGGGAAGTGGTTGTGTAAGATGACTTCGGCGTTTATTATCAAGGAGTTACGAGGAGCGCGGGCTTTGAGACTGTTTTGCGGTAGGTCGGCGTTCCCTCCACCAAATCTTGATATTATTGATAAATCTTGGCTGGCAACAGACTCCAGCCATTGAAGAGCCCATTTTTATCCACCTTCGTTATCCACACAAGGTAACGACGAGACGTAAAAATGGGCTATTTTTGTTTCAACTCTTTCTACAAAGTTCTATCTGCTGATTGATCTGAAGATGGGAAAAATCACCCACTGGGATGTCAGCCAGACGGATGGCTATCTACGCATGTTCGATGGCATCTTCATCGCCCCGGACGACAGCCCTTCCTTTGGCCTTCTAGTCCTCTGTGCCAAGAAGTTCAACACGGTCGCCCGCTATTCGGTGCTGAACGATCGCAAACAGATCTTCGCATCAAAATATCTGCCCAACCTGCCGCCCGAGGAACAACTGCGGCTCGAGATCGAGCGGGAACGTAAGCGCATAAACTCCTGGCGGGAGGAACAGAATTGAGCGCGAAAATACTGCCTCGCGGAGTCTACGAGCAGCTATTGGACGAGGAACTCCAGGAGAGAATCGCTTTCACCCCAGAGCTAAGGGCCGTCTTGCGCCAGATCGATGATGAGTCGTCACCTCATCTCTATGCACAATTTGTTGCCCATCTCTTGCAGCAGTCGTTGCGGCAAGTGGAACCGAAGGATCGGATCCCTTTACTCAATCGACTGGTTGAATTATTGGCGGCACAAGATGGTCTCGGATATTTATTGAAGCGGCGTCTGTTAAGCCGTGATAAATCAGTGCTGATCGAGGTCAACAACCAGCATCACCCGCAACAGCGTCCCATTACACCGCTGAGCAGTAGCACTCTATTGACCGGACAAGGTGGTGATCCGCCGCTCGAACACGAGCTCCGCACCGAAATGGCTACGGCAGATCGGGTCGATCTGCTTGTGTCATTTATCAAATGGTCAGGATTGCGGCTGCTTATCCCGGCCTTTGAACAGTTGCGCGATCGCCAGGTGCCAGTGCGCATCCTCTCCACCAGCTATATGGGCGCCAGCGACCCCGTGGCGCTGGAGTGGCTGGCCGGTCAGTCCAATATACAAGTGCGCCTCTCCTACGACACGGCAGGAACCCGTCTTCACGCCAAGGCGTACCACTTCTGGCGCGACAGCGGTTTTTCCACCGCCTATATCGGCTCGGCCAATCTCTCCTATGCAGCCATGACCCAAGGGCTGGAGTGGACGGTGAAGGTTACCGCCCAGGATATGCCGCACATCCTCGATCGCTTTGGCGCCGAGTTCTCAAGCTATTGGGAGAGTCGCGAGTTTGAGCCGTTTTACGAGCCTGAATTCGGCCGTTTTCGCGCCGCCATTGGCCGTTATCGTCTACCCGATAGTGGTGGGACGCGGTTTTTTACTGAGATCACGCCAAGGCCCTTTCAGCAGCGAATTCTGGAGGCATTGCAAGCGGCCCGCCAAAATGGCAACAGCCGCAATCTGGTGGTTGCCGCCACCGGAACGGGCAAAACGGTCATCGCTGCCCTCGATTATCAACAGAGCGCCGCCAGTGTCGGTGCACGACCCAACCTGCTGTTTGTAGTGCACCGCAAAGAGATCCTGCAGCAGGCGATCGACTGTTTTCGAACCGTGCTTCGTGATCAAAACTTCGGCGAACTGCTGGTGGACGGGTTGCAGCCGGAGAGGTGGCAGCATGTATTTGCCTCGATTCAGAGCCTCAATCATCAGCGGCCGTGGCAGCGGTTGGGACAGAGCCATTTTAGCCATGTGATCGTGGATGAGGCGCATCATGGCGGTGCAGCCAGTTATCGCCCTCTGTTCAAGCATCTAAAACCAGAACGTTTTCTGGGGTTGACCGCCACACCTGAGCGGATGGATGGAACCTCGATTTTGACGGATTTCGGTGGTGAACTGACCGCCGAAATCCGTCTGCCCGAAGCGTTGGCCGACAAGTTACTGTGCCCCTTTCACTATTTTGGCGTGAGCGACAATATTGACCTGTCGGGGGAACAGTTCTGGCGCAATGGGCGCTACGCCAGTGACGCCCTGGAAAATATCTTTACTGGCGATGATATCCGTGCCCGCCAGCGGATCGATCTGATCCTACAGGCGTTACGGCGCTACCAGCCTGAACTGGATGAAGTAAAAGGTGTCGGCTTCTGTGCCGGAGTGCGTCACGCCCACTATATGGCCGATCACTTCAACCGCGCAGGGATTCCCGCCGCCGCTGTGGTAGGTACCACCCCAAGAGAGGAACGGGAGCGACATCTTCGCCAACTGCGCGAAAAAAAACTGCGCTTTATCTTCACCGTCGATGTATTGAGCGAAGGGGTCGATATCCCCGAGATCAATCTTGTGCTCTTCTTGCGCCCCACCGAGAGCTTGACGGTATTTCTGCAGCAACTGGGACGGGGATTGCGCCACGCCCCAGGCAAAGATTGTCTGACTGTACTTGATTTTGTCGGCCACACGCATCGTCGTTACCGTCTCGATACCCGCTATGCCGCATTGTTGATGCGCCGGCGACAGCGGATGGACCGGGAGATTGAGAACGATTTTCCCAATCTACCTGCTGGTTGCAACATTCAACTCGAACGGGTAGCACGGGAACGGGTATTGTCAAAGGTCAAAGCGATTCTCTCTGATCTCAATTACTTAATCCCAGAGACCATCCAGACTTGGGGGCAAGAGAGTGACCTCCCTCTCACCTTTGGTCGTTTCATCGCTGCCACAGGTTTGTCTCCAACCGACATATTGCGTCGTCGCAGTTGGAGCGAGTGGAAAGCAATGGCCATGCAGCAGTCGTTGCCGGCCGACCCCGACATGGAACTTCTCCGAAAGTCCCTACCTCGCATCGCCCTGCGCAGTGATCCTAAACTTTTACATTCATTCTTGAGCGATAATTGTGTTGACGAGCGATGTGATGGCAACGAAGCGATCGCTTTACACTATCTTCGATGGGGAAAGACAGGCGCGGAACTTGGTCTGAATTCGCTGGCCGAATCGGTGGGTCGTTGGTGGAACAATCCGTCAATTGTTGCCGATGCGACGGAAATTGTAGCCTGGCGCTTGCACCATCCCACAACTCCGCTGATCGATATTGACTTGCCGTTTCAATGTTTTCTTAAACTCCATGCCCAATATGGCTCCGCTGAAATCAAGGCAGCGTTGGGTTTAGCAACGTTGGAAAGTGCTGGCCCCACGGGGCAAGGGGTCATCCACGCCGCCGAGCTCAAATGCTACATCCACCTGATCACATTCCGCAAGGATGATCGCGTGTTTTCGCCCACAACCCGTTACCGAGACTACCCTATCAGTGCGACGAAGCTCCATTGGGAAAGCCAATCCACTACCAGTCAGGGCTCGACAACCGGGCAAAACTATCTGCACTTTAAAGAACGAGGCTATACAATTCTCTTTTTTGCCCGACTGGAGCGACAGGTTGACAGAGAGACTGCGCCGTTCATCTACCTTGGGCCAGCCAAAGCCCTGCTCAGTGCTGAGAATGAACGACCCATTCGCATGGTATGGGAGCTTGAGCACCCGATACCGGCTGAATTGCTGGAAGACGCACTACCAGCGATTTGAGATTCTTGATGACGAAGGTGAGAAGATGGGCGATCTTTGACTCGATGGTCGGAAATGCCGGTTCTGCAAAAACGGTCTGGTTATGTGGTTACCGACCCGAGCAGACCGGCCAATCCCTGGCTTCGCTCCTGGCCGAGCAACTCGGTTGGTTCGCCCTTGCTGATCAGCTCTTCATTGAGACCAGATTCAGCTTGCGTTTACCGCCAGTAAGTTTGCTGGTCCTTGACGATTTCGGTTTGATCCCACTCCACCAGGAGTAGCGGCATGACTTGCTGGAGATCCTCGAGGACCGGCAAGGACTTACATCAACCTTTGGCCACCAGTCAGCTTCCCCCTGACCATTGGCCCGAGCAGATCGACGATCCGACGCTGGCCGATGCCATCCTGGGCAGGTTGGCACACAGATACATAGCCACATGACCATATCCTTATTTTTTCGCTTTTTTAGTGTGTTGCGTGCAATTCCATACTTATATCAATATAAATATATGGCTATTTTTTGTTTTTGTTTTACAATAGGAAGATGACAAAAGTTAAATTTGAGTGGAACGAGCAAAAGGATTGTGAAAACCAAGAAAAACATGGTGTTCCGTTTTCTATCGCTCAACATGCCTTCTCAGATCCAAACCGTGTAATCGCCGAGGACCTTGCCCACAGCCAGAAGGAAAAAAGGTATTTCTGCTTCGGAATGGTCAATGATGGCATCCTTACCGTTCGATTCACATATCGAAACGGTATAATACGTATTTTTGGCGCTGGATACTGGCGCAAGGGTAAATCGATTTATGGTCACGAAAATCAAATACACGGATGAACCCATAGAGGCCAAAGTCATCAAGGATTTCTTGCCACCTCCCGAACAGCTTGCTTTTCGGGAGGAAGGTGTGAAAGTCACTATATCCTTGAGCAAAAAGAGTATCGATTTCTTCAAATCTGAGGCGAAGAAACACCACACGCAATATCAACGCATGATTCGGAAACTTATTGATTCTTACGTGGAAACCTACGGGAAGTAACAATGACCTTGTGTCCCTGAGGTGTCCCTCTTCAGTTGATAGCCCCTGAATTCACAGTCGGCCTACGGGTTCGCCCCCGCCGCCTCCACCTAAATGAAGTCCGAAGAGATCTGGCAACGCAAAAAACCCCGAGAACTGACAAGGCTTTCGGGGTTTTTTGTTTTCCAACAGTGTCTAATGTTATCGGCAACCAAGAAATCGGAGCCGTGGTTGTAATTTTTTCCCGCTTTAGCAAGTGCGTTGCGACGTCGAACGCTCATCTGAGGAAGATGAAACGGCCAATCGGGAAATCCGCTTTATTTTTCTTTCTCGATTCTTTATTTTAGAATGTGCAGTGAAAATAAAATAACGGCGAACCTTATTTTAGGTTCGAGGCAGGCAGGATGAAGCGAGAACTCCAAGGCAGATACGTGACCATATCGACGGTGGGTGAGCAGGCCCAGGCCTTCGTGCCCGCGCCGCTGTCGCCACGTCCGCCCATCGACTGGACACCGGAACTGCGCAGCAAATTCGACCAGGCGCTGCTGGCCCTCGGTCGGCTGGACAGCGTCTCGACCCTGCTGCCGGACACCTCGCTATTCCTCTACATGTACGTTCGCAAGGAAGCGGTACTCTCCTCCATGATCGAGGGGACGCAATCGTCGCTGTCCGACCTGCTGCTGTTCGAGCTGGATCAGGAACCCGGCGTCCCGCTGGATGACGTGCGGGAGGTCAGCAACTATGTTGCGGCCCTTGACCATGGTCTGCGCCTGCTGGAGTGTGGGCTGCCACTGTCGCTGCGGCTGCTCCGCGAGATTCATGGTGTGCTGCTGCACAAGGGGCGTGGCAGCAATCAGACCCCGGGAGAGTTTCGTCGCAGCCAGAACTGGATCGGCGGCACCCGGCCGGGCAATGCGGCCTTCGTTCCGCCTCCGGCCGAAGAGGTACTGGAGTGCATGAGCAAGCTGGAACTCTTCCTCCATGACCAGCCGGAGCCGACCCCGGTGCTGCTCAAGGCGGCGCTGGTCCATGTGCAGTTTGAGACGATCCACCCATTTCTGGACGGTAACGGCCGTCTCGGGCGTCTGCTGATCGCGCTGCTCTTGTGCGAGCAGAAGGTGCTGCGGGAGCCGATGCTCTACCTCAGCCTCTACTTCAAGACGCACCGCCAGTATTACTACGAGCTGCTCAACAATGTTCGGATGACTGGCGACTGGGAAGCCTGGCTCGACTTCTTCGCCGAGGCGGTCATTGTCACTGCTACCCAGGCGGTGGAAACGGCACAGCAGCTTCTGGACCTGTCGAACCAGGATCGCGACAAGATCAGCGGCCTCGGTCGGGCGGCGGCATCCACCCTGCAGGTCCACCGGGCGCTGATGGAGCATCCCATCGCCACCTCGGGCTCGCTGGTGAAGAAGACCGGCATCACTCCAGCTACCGTCAATAAGGCGCTCGGCCACCTGGAGCAGCTCGGCATCGTCAAGGAACTGACCGCCCAGAAACGCAACCGCCTGTTCAGCTATGCGGGCTATATCGAGATCATGAGTCGCGGCACGGAACTGCCGGGCAGACAGGATGATTCGATTCCGTATTTCGGAATCGAATCAGATGTGCGGAGAAGCATGAAATCCTGAGTTCCCGGAAAATTGTGACGCTGAATTCAAAATAACCACCTGAAAAATATGATATTTTAAGGCAACTCTTCCTGCTCTTGACATCGTTACAATGTATTATTGTAACGATGAAAGGAGGATTACCTATGGCCACCATCGTCGACCAAACCAACAAGAAGACCGGCGTTACCTACGCCTACGAATCGACTTCCTACTGGGACAAGGAAAAGCAGCAGTCCCGGGCGAAGAGGATCTGTATCGGGCGGCTTGATCCGGTCACCAAACAGATCGTGCCCAATCGTCCCCGCAAAAAGCCGATGGTGACCGAGGCAAGAGCGAAGCGGGGACCGGTGCCGATTACCTCGGCAGCGAGAAGTTTTTACGGTGCCACCTATTTCTTTGACTGGATCGGCCGGGTCACCGGGGTGGCTGATGATCTGCGGACCTGCTTCCCCGACACCTGGCGACAGATCCTTTCCATCGTCTACTACCTGATCCTCGAGGATCGCAATCCACTCAGCCGATTTCACCGTTGGGCTGCCACCCATTGGCACCCGCATGGATCGCAGATTTCCTCGCAACGCATCAGCGAACTCTTTGCCGCCATTACTGAATCGGAACGACAGCGCTTTTTCGAGTTGCAGGGGCAGCGGCGAGTCGAGAAGGAATATCTGGCCTATGACAGCACCTCGGTCTCCAGCTACTCGAAGTGCCTCAAGCAGGTACGGTATGGGAACAACAAAAACCATGAACCACTTGCCCAGATCAACCTGGCATTGTTATTCGGCCAGAAGTCACGCTTGCCGTTTTATTACCGGAAACTGGCCGGCAATATCCCCGATGTCAAGACACTGACCAAGCTGCTGACCGATATGAACACCTTGGGCTACCGGAAGATCAAGGTGGTGCTCGACCGAGGGTTTTATAGTACCGCCAATATCAACGAGTTGTACCGTCAGCATCTGAAGTTTCTCATCGGAGCCAGACTTTCATTGAAGCTTGTCCAGGCCAACCTCGACAACGTGCGCGAGACCATGCGCAGCTGGACACATTACAGCCAAACCTACCAGCTCTATGCCTATAGCCTGCCAATCACCTGGGCGTATACGGAAGAGCGTCGCTACAAAGGGAACACGATCCAGCAAAGTCGCCGATTGTGCCTGCATCTCTACTATTCGCCCGATCGTGCCTTGGAAGAGGAAAGAGCGTTCAATAGCCGGTTGGCTGATCTTCAGGAAGAGCTGATGAGCAATCAGCGACACGCGGAGCATGAGAAACTCTATGATCGTTTCTTCCAGGTGAAGCAGACGCCGGTGCGGGGCATTACGGTTACTGCCAAAGAAGATGAATTAGCCAAAGCAAAACTGAATTTCGGCTACTTCGCGATGCTGAGTAACGATATCAGGGAACCGATACAGGCGTTGGAGACCTATCGGCGCAAGGATCTGGTGGAGAAAGCGTTCGACAATCTCAAAGAACGGTTGAACCTGCGCCGTTTGGCCGTCTCTTCTGAGCAGAGTCTCGACGGGAAACTCTTCGTGCAGTTTGTTGCACTGATCTATCTCTCCTTCATCACCGCGATGATGCAGGAGGAGCAGTTGTTCAAAGATTATACGCTCCAGGAAGTGCTGGACGAGTTCGATGTCATCGAATGCTTTGCCATCCCCGGCAAACAGCTTCAAGTCGGCGAGGTAACAAAACGGCAGGCGGAGCTATATAAGAAATTTGCGGCGCCGCCTCCCGCCTCGTTACAATGATCCGGGAATTTATGGTACCAAGGCGACCCACTGGAGAATCTCCGCGAATCGGTCGTTGATGACGGTATTCTGCCCGACCATAACGACCAGATGACCAAGGCTGAACTAAGCGCTTTCGAGCGTATGTGCCGCAGGTTGGAAAGTTATTTAGGAGAATGCAAGCAATGAACGAACGATGTTATCTACTGAAAATACAGCTGTTTGACATCAAACCAGCAATCTGGCGACGTTTTGTCGTGCCCGCCAGCATCACGCTGGACCGGCTGCACGACGTCATCCAGATTGCCATGGGTTGGACCGACAGCCACCTGCACGAGTTCACCATCGGGAAGAAACGATACACCGAATATCCGGAATCAAAGGAAGACGGGCTGGCATGTGGCAGGTATCGTCTCGCGGATCTGATCAAACAGAAAGGACGCACTTTCCGCTACCTGTATGATTTCGGAGACGGCTGGGAGCATGAACTTGTCCTTGAGGAAAGCCGATTTTTCAATCCTGAACTGAGACCTGAACTGGCTTGTCTAGATGGTCAGCGAGCCTGCCCGCCAGAAGATGTGGGCGGCGTGCCCGGTTACTCTGAATTCTTAAATGCGCTGAAAGACCCGAACCACGAGGAACATGAAAGCTATACGGAATGGTCCGGTGGCAACTTTGACAGTGAGCGATTTGATCCTGAATCGGTCAGCTGGGAGCTGATGAAATACCTCCGCTGGTCTCGGGACAGATATCAGAGATGGGGAGGGATTGAATGAAAAAAGATAAGGCAAAGGAAATACGGAAGCCTCATAAAAAAGAAATGGCCATTGTTCGCTCTTCTGCCGCCGAATATCTGACCTTTGTCGCGGCTGGAGGCGGTTCTGAAGCCAGCGTGGAAATACGCTACGAGGACGAAAACATCTGGCTGACCCAGAAGATGATGGCGAGCCTCTACGATGTCTCGGTGCCCGCCATCAACCAGCACTTGAAGCGCATTTTCGCCGACAATGAACTCGAAGAAGGGGCAGTTATTAAGCAGTACTTAACAACTGCCGCCGACGGCAAGAACTACCGGGTCAAGCACTACAACCTCCAGGCCATCTTCGCCGTCGGTTTCAAGATCGAGAATGAGCGGGCGGTGCAGTTTCGCAAATGGGCCAACCAGATCGTTAAGGACTACACCATCCAAGGCTGGACCATGGATGTGGAGCGCCTCAAACGCGGTGGTAACCTGACCGATGAGTTCTTTGAGCGCCAATTGGAAAAAATCCGGGAGATCCGGCTATCCGAGCGCAAGTTCTACCAGAAGATCACCGACATCTACGCCACCGCGCTCGATTACGACCCCACAGCCACGGCCACCAAGCGGTTTTTCGCCGCCGTGCAGAACAAGATGCACTATGCCATTCACGGCCAGACGGCGGCGGAAGTCATTGTGGACCGCGCCGACCACCGTAAGGACAACATGGGGCTGACTCATTGGGAAGGTGCGCCCCACGGGAAAATCCATCGATACGATGTCGCCATCGCCAAGGACTATCTCTCCGAGTTCGAGTTGGGCCAGATGCAGCGCATCGTCTCCGCCTATCTCGACATGGCCGAGCTTCAGGCCATGAGCAAAATCCCCATGACCATGGAAGATTGGGAAAAACGGCTGGCGGGTTTCCTGAAACTCTGGGATCGGGAGATTCTGCAGGACGCTGGAAAGGTCTCGGCCGAACTGGCCAAGACCCATGCCGAAAGCGAATACGAAAAATTCCGCATCGTGCAGGACCGGTTGTTTGAAAGTGATTTCGACCGGGTGGTGAAACAGATCGAATCGGTCGGAGAGGAAAAACCAGAATAGGATTGCTCACTTGGGGGCTGTCTTGAGGGGTGACTTGGAGGGTGAAACTTGCGATAACCTCGCGACACAGATTGTGACATGCACTGGGGCAGCGATCAAGGACCTACCAAGCAACCGGTCAAGTAGGTTCCACCCCATTCAGGAATTGGCTTTATGGACACCGACGATCTTACTGAAATGGCTTGGGGCGTTATTGTCAGCGCCTCCCAAGGTTCGGATACCCTGAAAGCCGAACTCAGCTCAATGTCCAGTCGGTTCAAAACCGAAGATGAATGGCTGCGAGGAGTTCGTGCTCATCTGGTGGAGATCGTCAAAGACCCTGCCGAGTACGTCGATTTCTGGGATCTTGAAAACGTGGAGGATGTTACGGCAACCATGATCGGCAGTATTGCAGCGGAACTCCGTGAAGGAGTGGATAGCGTTTTGTCCACGCCAGGGAACAAACGAGGCTCACGTTCTTGGTGACAACAGTGATACCGGAACGTATCAAGCTAAGTTTCAACCGCTATATCGGCATCGACTACTCCGGTGCGGAAACCCCAAACTCCAGTCTGAAGGGGCTTCGGGTTTACGAGGCGAGCCGCGAGTCTGTGCCGGTGGAGGTGGAGCCGCCGTCCGGCCCGCGAAAGTACTGGACCCGGCGCGGCCTTGCGGAATGGCTGATGGAGCAGTTATACGGGGATGTGCCGGCCATCGTTGGCAAGCCGAGGTATTTCAGGTAGTCGGTGAGATGACGGATGGAGCAGTTATGGGCAACCATTCAAAACATGAACCAAAAGGCATATGCTCATGAAGGGTTGGTCTTAGAACGAACAGCGTAGAGGTCAACAAAAGTCTGTAAATCTCAAACCTTCTTCTGACAGTCCATGCAGTAGATATTGCCCGCGAACCGCTTCTTGTTGAACCAGCAAAACTTGGCAACATTGTATGTGATCGACACACCGCAGGAATGGCAGACAAGCTTTTGCTTGGGCTTTTGCACCTCTTCACCCGAACCGGGTTTGGCCTCCGTCGCAGGTGGCAGCCCCGGTTCGGGCTTGGCCGCTTTCACCGCCAGGGGTAACGCCTCTTCGGGTTCCCGGTGCGCGGGAGCCTGCTGCCACGATTGGGAAAGGCCGAACTTCGCCGCCCAATCGAATTGGATTGGGCGGTGACATTGCGCGACCTTCTCACCAAGATCTTTCAAAGTCTCTTGCCCGATGAACTTGGCGATGAGAAGCGGATTGTTGTTGTCATCGATCGCCTTGTCGATGGTTGTAAAGAGATGATCATTCTTGATGATGGTGTCGAGACCATCGATCTTGGTTTTCGGCCGGCTGATCCTCGCCCCTTTGGATACCAGAACTAGACTCTTGAGGGTGGGCTTGATGGTAAAACCCATCCGAGTTGGCAGGGCAACTCCCCCGGCATCGAGGAAGCGCTTGAGTATAAGGAGATGCTTGTTGTTCTGCTCGATCGGGGAAGGAACACCATAGGGCTTGCCGCCCCAGAATGCCGAGAATTCCCCGTGCTCGTTGATGGCGATACCCTCGGAGAAGTGCTTGCTCTCGCACACCCACATTTCCATGAACCGATTGATCAGCAGGTGATCAATCTGCGCCACCAATCCGCCATGCTCGATGCGGAGGTCGTGGATTATCATCCAGTTTTTGGACTCCCCCCAATGCACCTTTATCTCGTAGGCGGCTTCTTCCTCTCCTCGCGCTCCAGCCTTGATATTGAGGATTTCGCGTTCTATGCGCTTCTTGGTACTCGCATCGGCTTCCGGATGCGCCAGGAGGGCTTGTAGAGCCTCTATTGGGACTTGTTTGTCTTCGGCGTGTTTGATGATCATTTCAAAGAGATGGCAAGGTTGTTTGATGTTCTCAATATGGCAAAGGGCGGGGAGAAAGCCCCTCCTTTCCCGGTCTAGCCTTTGATGATGTCATGCTCTCAACTTTTGCGCTCCATAAAGAGTAGCCGCGTTGCAAGCCCGAGGAAGACGACTCCCATTAAGCGTTCCAGCACTGCCTGGCGACGAGGACTTGACAAGAGCCATTGTCCAAGGCTCCCACTGGCCAATGACAAGGCCGCCTGGAAAAGCAGACCGAGAAATGCCAATACTGCCCCGAGGCCGACAATCTGCTGGAATATTGGCCCGAAGGATGGAGATGCGAACTGCGGGAGAAAGACACCCGAGAACAAAATGGCTTTAGGATTCAATAAATTCGTCAGAAATCCACGGCGGAAGTTGATGAAAGGGGATCGACAGGTAGCCTGAGCACTGGCCTCGAAGGGTCTTGCTCGAAACGATTTGCAGGCGAGAAAAACCAGGTAAGCCGCACCTCCAAAGCGAATGGCATCGAAGGCGACCGGAGATGTGGCCACGATTGCCGCGACTCCCATTGCCGCCAGTACCGCATGAGAAAACATCGCCAATGCAATGCCTGAAGAGGCCCAGAGGGCTGGCCGGCGACCTTCCGTAACCCCGGTAGCAACTATGAAGGCAACATCGGGGCCGGGCGTGACCAGCAGCACAAGGCACGCCGCAAGGAAAACAGGGAGAACGGAAATATCAAATGGCATTGCGTTTCCTTTGAGGTAAGTACCCTCTATCTCAGGAAAGACTTTCGGGAAAAGTGGGGGTTCTTATATCACTCCAGGCCCTCTACTACTTGCCGTTGATGATATTCCTGAGAATCCCCGACGGTTTGAAGGTGACAACCCGCCTGGAGTCAAGAGTCAGCTCGTCACCTGTCTGCGGGTTCCGGCAGAGGTGGCTCCCCTTGCTTGAACAAACAACCAGCGGTTCTTAGGTGGCGTCTCTGATTGTTTTAAGCTGCCAGTTGGACCGTCGGCAGCATCACGGCATATGCCTCATCAGGAGTTTTCCTGCCCAGCTGTGAATGAGGTCTGGAGCGGTTGTACCAGCTAGGGGCTTGACCAGAAGCGCGCCGGCTGGAACTCCCAAGTAGGTTGGAATACCCCGAACTCCGGCATGTCGTCGCCGACTACCCCGCCGCCAGCTTTTTCAGCAGCTGATTGGCGGCAACCAGCAGCGGGTCCCAGGTTGGGCCGAAGGGCGGGGCATAGGCCAGGTCGCTTTGGCTGAAATCAACCACGGTCATCCCGGCGTGGAGGGCGACGGCGGCGGCGTTGATGCGCAGCGCCGCCTGATCGGTGCCGACGAGCTGGGCTCCGAGGAGGCGGCCCGAGCCGCGATCGGCAACCATGGCAACGTGGATGGGTTGGGAGCCGGGATAAATGCCGGCGCGGGAGCGCGAGGTGATCTGCACCGCGAGCGGGTCGAAGCCGGCCTTGGTCGCCTCCTCGACCGACAGCCCGGTCCTCGCCACCTCCATCTCCAGGACCTTGAAAACCGCGGTCCCCGCCACGCCGGGAAGTTCGATTCCGCGACCGCAGATATTGTCGGCAGCCGCCCAGCCGGCGCGGTTGGCCCGCAGGGCCAGGGGGATCCAGGTTTTCTCCCCGGTGACCACGTGATAGCTGTCGGCGCAGTCGCCGGCCGCGTAGATGAGCGGATCGGAAGTGCGCAACCGATGATCGGTGGAAATCGAGCCGCCGACGCTCAGCGCCAGACCGGCATCACCGGCCAACTGGCTGTTGGGGTTCACGCCCACCGCCACCACCAGCACATCGCCGGCAAGACGCCTGTCACCCGAAAGCACCGCCAGCCCTTTGCCCTCTTCCACTATGGCATCCACCGGGTGGCCGTCATAGAGACCAACGCCACGCGCCATCAGCATTTCCCGCAGCGGCCGGCAGAGCGCCGGATCGAGCCAGGGCAGCAGACCGGGCCGAGGCTTGATCATGTCCACCGCCAGCCCGAGTTGCCGGAAGGCCTCGCACATCTCGAGGGCGATATAACCCATGCCTATGATCACCGCCCGGGAGGCAGGGCGGCTTCGCAAATGCCTTTTTATGGCCCGGCCATCCTCAAGGTTCTTGACCACGAAAACCCCGTCCCGGTCGATCCCCTCAATCGCCGGCCTGATGGCCTCGGCGCCGGTGGCAATGAGCAGCCGGTCATACGCGACGGCAAAGGGGGCTCCGTCGCGACGCGTTCCGACGACCTCGGCGGCATCCCTGTCGATACGCGCCACCTGGTGCCCGGTACGTAGATCGATACCGAGCTTGTCGCGGAAGGTGCTGGCCTGGCGGACCACCAGGTCATCAATCTCTCGATCGGCATCGCCGATGTTATAGGGGAGGTTGCAGGCGCTGTAGGAGACATCCTCGCCCTGCTCGAGAACCACCACCTCCAGGGACGGGTCATTGCGGCGCGCGCGACTGGCGGCGCTCATTCCGGCGGCATCGCCACCGATGATCACACATCGCATGTTGTTCGCTCCTTTTTGGTAGTATGCGGCGATGTTCGGGCAAGGCCAAAGAATTGATGGCCGAGGGGCAAGCCCTCAAATCGCTCTTCGGGCACCAGTTTCCCGCCTGGGATCGAGTTCCAGCCCCACTGCGCAGGAGCGGAGCACACGATCATCCTCTGCCGTAATCCTGCGCACCACAGCATGCCCTTGAAAGGCACCACCCGAGTGTATCACCCTTTGCGGTCAGCGACAGGCTGCGGACCAGAGGGGTAATGCCAACTTGATGTTCGGTAGCGAAGTATCTCGACGCGGTTAGGTCGTCCCAGACCCGATAGCGCCCATAATAGTACCCCGGGGGATTGTAGGTCTTGGCGGTGACGACCAATTCGGCCGCCAGCGCGTAGACGCCGTCGCGGCGGCGGGTGAAAGCCCACAGGCTGTCGGCAACGGGAATTTCATGAAGGAGAGGGTTGCCCTGGATTAACTGGTATCCCGCCCCATCATCCAGGTCTCTACGGTAATTGTCGCCACGCCAGTAGCAGAGACGCGCCATTGCAATCTCTTTCCGAGAGTTATTTGTCCGCCTCAGCGCTTGGGATCAGCCACGCGTGAGACCAGCGGAGAGCTAATGGTACTGTTGATTCCAAAACTCTTCAACCTTCAAGCTGAGTCACTGAAGGTCTTCATGACGGGGACTCCGCCAGCATGTTCATGATCAGACGGATCATTACTTCTTTGTCCGCCGGGGCTGACTCTGCCACCAGCGGCCCGACGGACCAGCTTCAGGGCAGCTTCGAGTTCCTGAGCATTATGCTCGAATCACTGCCTGTTAAGGGTGTAGCCGCGAACCAGGTGATCGCGGAGGGTTTTGGTGGCCCACTGGCGAAAAGAGACGCCGCGTCTGGAGTTGACCCGGTAGCCGACCGAGATAATGGCATCGAGGTTGTAATGCGTAAGACGGCGTTGGACTCTTCGTCGGCCCTCAGTTTGAACTACCGAGAAATCCTCGGTACTTGATGTCTCCTCGAGTTCCTTGTCGGCAAAGATCCTTTTCAGGTGAAGCCCGACGTTGTCGCTCGATGTGTCGAAGAGTTCCGCCATCTGCTGCTTCATAGACCTGGATCTCACCGCCGGGTTGGTTGGTCACCCAAGGGTCCTCTCGAGGAATCGCCCGGCGACATTGATCCGTAGCTCGCCGGAGACCAGGCCAAGGTCAACGAGCTTGTATTCGGCCGCATCCATGTTGTTCAAGAGGGCATCGGCAGCCCAGGATTTTACATCCAAGCCCAGGCAGGCAGTGATGTGGCTCTTCTTGTTTTTCGTCCTTGCCATGCTATCTTTTCTGAGCAGAATGCATAGAAGCGGTGGATGTATTGCGTTGATATGAAAATAAATATCAAGTGAAAGCAAGGACCGGCATTCTTCATGCGGGTGACGGTGATCCTCGATTGAATAGAAAAATGATGGATAAGAAAAATAAAACTCGCTGCCTTGACCAGCGGAAACCGGCGGGCTGATAGATCACTGCGGAGGAATATATTTGACACATATTTAGCATTTAAAGTATCTTCGGGCCTGTCCGTCTTTCCGGACGGATGTATATCCTGGCTTAGCGGCAAAGGAACACTTTCATGGTTGCAGCAGCACCGTCGCATATTCTCGTCGTCGACAAGCTGACGGTGCGCTTCGGGTCGGCGGCGGTGGTCGAGGACCTGACCTTTGCCGTCACCCCCGGCCGCACTCTGGCCATCGTCGGCGAGTCGGGCTCGGGCAAGTCGGTGACCGCCCTCTCCATCCTGCGCCTGGCCGACATCATGGGCGCCAGCTACCCGACCGGCGCCATCCGGCTCTGCACCGCCGGGGGGCAGCTCGACCTGCTGCGGCTGACCCAGAAGGCCATGCGCACCATCCGCGGCCGGGAGATCGCCATGATCTTCCAGGAGCCGATGACCTCGCTCAACCCGGTGTTCACCGTTGGCGACCAGATCGCCGAATCCCTGATCCTCCACAAACAGCTTAGCCACAAGGCGGCCCTGGCGGAGAGCAAGCGTCTGCTCGACATGGTGCGCCTGCCTGATGCCGGCGAGCTGCTCGGCCGCTATCCGCACCAGCTCTCCGGCGGCATGCGCCAGCGGGTGATGATCGCCATGGCCCTGGCCTGCCGCCCCAAGATCCTCATCGCCGACGAGCCGACCACCGCCCTCGACGTCACCATCCAGGCGCAGATCCTCACCATCATCGGTGACCTGCAGAAGGAGCTGGGCATGGCGGTGATCTTCATCACCCACGACATGGGCGTCGTGGCCGAGATCGCCGACGACGTGGTGGTCATGCGTCACGGCCAAAAAGTCGAGGAAGGGCCGGTGCGCCCGCTCTTCGCCAGCCCGCGCCACCCTTACACCCAGACGCTGCTGGCGGCTGTGCCGAAACTCGGCAGCCTCAGCGGCGAGGACTATCCCCGGCGCCTGCCGCTGGCGATCATCGAGGACGGCCAGGCCAAAATGGTCGGCGAGGAGCGCGTCCAGAACACCGCCTGTTACGACCAGCCGCCGCTGCTGACGGTGCGCGACCTGGTGGTGCGCTTCAACATCAAGAAAGGGCTGTTCGGCAAAGTCAGCCACCGCGTCCACGCCGTCGAAAAGGTCAGCTTCGATATCCACCGCGGCGAGACCCTGGCCCTGGTCGGCGAGTCCGGCTCCGGCAAATCGACCATCGGCCGCACCATCCAGCAGCTTCAGGACTTCAGCTCCGGCGCCATCGCCTTCGAGGGGCGGCCGATTGCCGCCATGGACAAGGAGGAGCGGCAGCGCCTGCGCCAACATATCCACTATATCTTTCAGGACCCCTTCGCCTCCCTCGACCCACGCCGCACCATCGGCTATTCGGTGGCCGAGCCGATCCTCACCCATCGCCTGCTGGCCGGCAGACGTGCCATCGAGGACCGTGTCGGACAACTGCTGGAGCGGGTCGGTCTCGCCGCCGCCCACGCCGGCCGCTACCCCCACGAGTTCTCGGGCGGCCAGCGGCAGCGCATCTGCATCGCCCGCGCTCTGGCCTCGCAGCCGAAGCTGATCATCGCCGACGAACCCCTGTCGGCCCTGGATGTCTCGATCCAGGCGCAGATCATCAACCTTTTCATGGAGCTGCAGGAGGAGTTCGGCCTTTCCTACCTCTTTATCAGCCACGACATGGCAGTGGTCGAGAAGATCAGCCACCGAGTGGCGGTGCTCTACCTCGGCCAGTTTGCCGAGCTCGGCAGCCGCCGTCAGGTCTTCGAGACGCCGAGTCACCCCTACACCCGGCGGCTGCTCAGCGCCGTGCCGGTGCCCGACCCGACCCGGCCGCGCCAGGGCCGCCTGCTCGAGGGCGAGATCCCCAGCCCGATTCGCCCGGTCGGCCATGAGCCGAAGATTCTATTGCACACGGAGGTCGCGGCCGGCCATATGGTGGCCGACGCGTTTTGATCGGCGCCACGCCGAAGCCATAACCAATGGAGAACGCTATGCTTTTGAAAAAGGGACTGTGCACCTTGCTGACGGCGGCGGCCATGACCGGCGCGCTGCTCGCACCGCTTCCGGCGGGGGCCGGCGGCACCATGACCGTCTCCTCGCCCCAGGACCCCGGCAGCTGGGACCCGATCGACACCTTCCTGGTCAACTGGGCCTCGGTGGCCACCAACATCTACGACGGCCTGACCTATCGCGGCCCGGACACCAAGCTGGTGCCCGGCCTGGCCACCGCCTGGGAGGAACTCGACAAGGGGCTGCGCTTGCGCTTTACCCTGCGCGAGGGCGTGGTCTTTCATAACGGCGAGCCGTTCAACGCCGAGGCGGTCAAGTTCACCTTCGACCGCCTGCTAGGCGAGGAAGGCAAGAAAGGCCCGCAGCGCTCCAACTACGCGGCCATCAAGAGCGTTGAAGTCGTCGATGCCAAGACCGTCGATTTTCTGCTCAGCCAGCCCGATCCGGTGCTGCTCACCAAACTCGCCGGCTACGGGGCGATGATCGTGCCACCCAAGTACGTCACCGAAAAGGGCGACGACTACTTCAACGCCCACCCGGTCGGCACCGGCCCCTTCCAGTTCGTCTCCTATGAACCCAAGGTCGGCATCAAGCTCGAGGCCTTCGCCAAACACTGGGGTGGGGCGCCCAAGCTCGACAAGCTCGAGTACCGCTTCATCAGCGAGCCGTCGACCGCCGTCGCCGAACTCCAGGCCGGTCGCGTCGACCTGGTGATTCCCCCGACCATCCCCATCGCCATGATCCCGACCCTGCAGAAGGACCCCAACACCGCCATCGCCACCAGCGCCAGCCCGACCGTCTGCGCCTTGCGCTTCAACACCGGCAAAGGCATCACCGCCGATGAGAGGGTGCGCACGGCGATGATCCTCGGCGTCGACCGCGAGGCCATCATCAAGACGGTGCTCGCCGGCCAGGCCGAGCCGATCGCCAGCTTCCAGGGCAAACTCTCCTTTGGCAACGACCCGAAAATGAAGCCGCTGCCCTTCGATCCGCAGAAGGCCAAGCAGCTCTTGAAAGAGGCCGGAGTCGCCCCCGGCACCGCCGTGCAGATCGACGTGCGCGGTAACGACGCCACATTCAACGAGGTCGCCCAGGCCGTCGCCGGCTATCTCCAGGGCATTGGCCTCAACGCCACCATCAAGCCCTACGAGACCAACGTCCTGCTCAACGACATCATCCCGGCCGGCAAGACCGGCGAGATGTTCCAGCAGCTGTGGGGCGGCTGGACGCTCGACTATGACAACACCGCCTACCTCATGTACCATAGCGGCGAGAAGTGGAACCCCTACGACAAGGACAAGGAGCTCGACGCCCTGCTCGAGTCTCAGCGCAGCATCACCGACCGCCTCGAGCGCGAGAAGGTCCTCCAGTCGATTGCCCAGTACACCGCCAAGCGGGCCCTGGAGATGCCGCTCTACAACATCAACGCCATCTTCGGCGTCAGCAAGCGGCTCAAGAACTTCACCCCGGTGCCGGACAGCCGCTTGCGGTTGACCGAGGTGACCGTCGAGTAAGCCGATGAACAGGCGGGGCGAAGGCAGCCAGCCAACGCCCCGCTACCGACCCCACCCAAGGAAACGAGCATGGCCGGATTCATCCTGCGCCGCATCTTTCAGGCGATCTTCGTCATCCTCGCCGTCACCCTGGTGGTGTCGTTCGCCATCCGCCTGACCGGCGACCCGGCGTTGATGCTGACCCAGGGCGCCGGCAGCGTCACCGAAGAAGATCTCGCCCGCATCCGCGAGGCCCTCGGCCTCAACCAGCCCTTCCTGGTGCAGTACGGCCAGTACATGCTCGGTCTGTTGCGCCTCGACTTCGGCCGCAGTTTTCTCGGCGGCACGCCGGTCGCGCAGCTCATCGCCACCTCGCTGCCGGCCACCCTGCTGCTCGCCTTCGCCTCGATGCTGGTGTCGATTGCCCTTTCCATTCCCCTGGGAATCAAGGCCGCCACCAGCAAGGGGCGCTGGGCCGACCAGACCATCCGCATCCTGTCACTGGTCGGCCTGTCCTTTCCCAACTTCTGGCTGGCGATCATGCTGGTGCTGCTCTTCTCCATCACCCTGCGCTGGCTGCCGCCGAGCGGCATGAATGGCTTCGCCTCATTCATCATGCCGGCGGTGACCATCGGCATCATCCTTACCGCCCTCAACGTGCGCATCGTCCGCGCCGCCATGCTCGAGACCCTGCAGCTGCAGTACATCATGGTGGCGCGGGCCAAGGGCCTGAGCGAGACGGCGGTCCTCTACAAGCATGCCCTGCGCAACTGCGCCATCCCCCTGGTCACCTATTTCGGCCTGCAGTTCGGCGGCCTGCTGGGAGGCATCGTCGTGGTCGAGAGGGTCTTCAACTGGCCGGGGCTCGGCACCCTGGCCCTGGATGCGGTCGCCGGCCGCGACTACCCGGTGCTGCAGGCGGTCATCACCGTCTTGAGTCTGCTCATTGTCGGTGTCAACCTGGCCATCGACATCGCCTACGGGGTGATCGACCCGCGCATCCGCCTCGAAGCCAAGGAGTGACCCGATGAGCCGCTCGTTCGCCCACCTCAAGAGCCTCGAATTCCTGCTCGGCAGCCTGCTCACCGGCACCATCTGTCTCCTGGTGCTCTTTTCCGGCCTGCTCTTTCCCGGCGCCGACGCCATCGATCTCACCGCCCGGCTGCTGCCGCCCTTCGCCACGTTCGGCCACCCCTTCGGCACCGACCCCCTGGGCCGCGACGTGCTGGCGCGGGTCATTACCGGCGGCAAGATCTCGCTGCAGGTCGGCATTCTCTCGGTGGCCGGGGCGGTCGTGGTCGGCGTCGTCATGGGGCTCATCTCCGGCTACTATCGCGGCTTCTGGGACATGCTGGTGATGCGTTTTGCCGACGTGCAGCTGGCCCTGCCCTTCATTCTGCTGGCCATCACCTTTATCGCCATCGTCGGCGGCGGCCTGCGCAACATGATCCTCCTGCTCATCGTCTCGCAGTGGGTGCAGTACGCCCGCCTGGTGCGAGGCTCAGTGCTGTCCTTGCGCGACCGCGAGTTCATCCAATCGGCTCAGGCCATCGGCGTGCGCGACGGCAATATTCTCTTCCGCCACCTCCTGCCCAACCTGATCGGCCCGGTGGTCGTCCTGATGACCCTCAACGTCGCCAACAACATCCTCCTCGAAAGCAGCCTGACCTTCCTCGGCCTCGGCGTCGACCCACTCATTCCCAGCTGGGGCGGCATGCTCGCCGATGGCCGCACCTATCTGCAGAACGCCTGGTGGGTCAGCGTCTTTCCCGGCCTGGCGATTCTCTTGACCGTGCTCGGCCTCAACCTTCTCGGCGACTGGCTGCGCGACAGCCTCGACCCCACCGGCAGGACCTCGCGATGACACTCATTTCCGACAAACGCTACCCCCGGACCCTGGATACCCTGGTTCATCGTCTGCTGACCCTTGGCGATGGCACCCGAGAGGTCGAGGCCTGGCTCTTCGACGACCTTGGCGACCGCCGGCGGGCCGAGGGCCTGCTGGCGGCGGCCGGCATCAGGGCGCGATTGCGCTCCGCCTATAAGCCGCTGGTGCATTTCTTCCTGGAGGATCTGGAGGACGAATTGCAGGAAGCCGTCGCCGTCAGCGTCGACTATCCGGTGGTGGCCGAGACGATAACGCATCGCTTTCTGCTGGAGTGCTATCCACTGGCAGGCCTCTTTCCTGGGCTGCGCTTTTCTTTCGCGGCCCGCCGGCAGGAGACGCCGCTCTATCAGGTCACGCTGACCAGCGCCAGCGGCCAGCAACGCCTCCACCAGGTGTTCGCCCCCAATCGTCAGCACCTCGACCAGATCGACGAAACACATTTTTCCCCGACCGGTTGGCTCAAGCGCGTTGGCCAGGACGGTAGCCTGCTCGAGGACGGGCCGCTACTTACCGACTACCAGCTGCTCTTCGCCGACACCGTCGCAATCATTGACGCCCATCCCTGGCGGCAGAGCCAACCCTTCTTCGACGAACTCAACATCGCGGTCATCCTGCCCGGCGGCGAGCTGCCGCTCTCCTACGGCTTGGAAACGATCAGCCGCCACGAGGCCCTGCACGAAGACCTCTACTTCTCCCTGCTCGAGCTGTTCCAGCGTCGGGCCGGTCGGCCCCTGGGCGATCGTGGCCTGCAGCCCGGCCAGATCGTCCCCGAGGTGCGAAGCGGCGACGGACCGCCGCGGGTGACCATCGCCGCTCGACCGCTGGATGGGGAGGATATCGCCGGGCCACCTCAAGACCTGGCGACGGCCACGGCACCACTCGCCCCCGAGCAGATCATGGCGGAACTGCAAAGCATCGGCGGCGAGGCATTTGCGGCGACGTCCCGCGCCGGCCGCCGCATCCTCGCCACCTACCGTCAGGGCGCGGATTTCCCGGTAATGATCTCTGGCGGCCAGCACGCCAACGAGACCAGCGGCGTGGTCGGGGCCCTGCGGGCAGCCAGGATCCTGGCCACGCGGCCTCAGGCCCATTTTACCGTGGCCCCCCTGGAAAACCCCGACGGCTACGCCCTGCATCGGCGTCTCATCCGCGACAACCCCAGCCACATGCACCACGCCGCCCGCTATACCGCCCTTGGCGACGATCTCGGCCACCGCCGAAGCGACCTGGACGAGGCCGCCATCCGCAGCCAGGCGCGGCGGCTGTCCGGCGCCCAGCTCCACCTCAACCTGCACGGCTACCCGAGCCACGAGTGGACCAGGCCACTCTCCGGCTATCTGCCGCGCGGCTTCGCCATGTGGACCCTGCCCAAGGGCTTCTTCCTCATCCTCCGCCACCACCTCGCCTGGCAGGAGAGGGGCGAACGCTTCCTCGACCAGTTGGCGCGAAGACTGGCGGAGCAGCCGGGCCTGGTGGACTTCAACGCCCGCCAGATAGAGATTTCCGGCCGCCACGGCGGCGGCGCCGGCTGGCGTCTCCTGCACGGCTTTCCCTGCCTGCTCGAACCCGGCGACGAGGGGCCGGTGCCCCTGGAGCTGATCAGCGAATACCCCGACGAAACCTGCTACGACCACCATTTCGTTGCCGCCCACGACGCCCAGACGGCGACGGTGCTGGCCGCCTACGAGATCTTTCAGAAACTGATGGCCGGCAAAAACGGGTGATGACCCGAGGAGGAGGCGCCAAAGCCTGCTGCGGCGTCTGGAAGCCGCTCTCCCGCGAGATTCACGAGCAGATCTGTCGCGGCATCATCACCCTGAAGTCTCAAAAACAGTGTCTCAGGAAAGTGGCACCGACAGGTCTGATACCCGAGGGGGCGGGGAATGGCCGAGGCGTGGATGTCAGGCGCTTTCCGGCATGTTCAACAGAAACCGCCAGGCAGGCACCACGTCAATCTTTCCTGAAGCGACCTGTATCTGCTCTTCCTTGTTACGCGTCACGATAATGCCTTGCGACATTTTTAGTTCGGTCATGGCTTCGGCAAGCGCGGTGATTTCCCTCTTGCGAGTCTGCTGGTCGGCCATCGATTCACAAACCTGAACAAGCATGCGGGACGGACCCTGTCGTCCGGCGATGAAATCAACCTCGCGGCCCGTCTTGGTCTTGTAGTAAAAGATATCGGACATGACCCGGCGCAGCGCAGTGAACACCAGGTTCTCCAGAAGATGCCCCGAGTTGACCAGAATGCCGGAGCTGATCGACGTCACCAGCGTGTGATCGACACAGTAAATCTTTTTGGGATTGGTATTGGCCCGGGCCAGCGAGGCGTCAAAGATGCGCACCGTGAACAGAACGTAGGCGTCCTCGAACCATACCAGATAATCGGAGACAGCGGATTTCGGCGCTTTGTGTCCCAGGGATTTCAGATAGCCGGTCAGGTTGTTGATGGAGTAGAGGGAACCCGTATTATCTACCAGCCAATGCGCCAGATCCGTGACCGCCCTGGGGTGAGAAATGTCATGACGTTCAACGAGGTCCCGGAACAGCATTGCGTTGAAATACTCCTGGTGGGTCTTGATTCGCAGCATCCGGTCAAGACCCGCAACCTCGGGGAAGCCGCCGGTTTCCCAGTACTCTTCGAATGCCTTTTGGACAGTCAGACGTTTTTTGGTCGAGAGCGGACCGTCGCTCTCGATTCCCTTGTAGTCGAGAAACTCCCGGAATGAAAACGGAAACATTTCCCAGGAGAGTGCCCGGCCGCGCATCTGGGTCGCGATCTCTCGAGCAAGCATCTGAGCCGACGACCCGGTAATGTACACTTCGCACGTTTCCATGCGCATCAAACGGTCAACGAAGGGCTCCCAGCCAGATACGACCTGGATCTCATCGAAAAAGCAATAGACCTTCTCCGCATTCTTCTTTTCCGGATAGAGCAGAAAGTAGGCTTCGAGAATCACCCCCAGGTTGTCGTGTTGCAGGCTGTGCAGACGGTCATCGAAAAAGTTCAGATAGAGGATGTTCTGCCGGGAAACGCCTGAATCCTGCAGCTTCTTCATGAGTTGAAACATGAACGTCGATTTACCGCTGCGGCGCACCCCGATGCAGACCGTAGCTTTTCCAGGCACCGTTGAGACAGCAACCCGCCTGGGCACACCAGTCGGAAGGTCAATCTCCTGAAAATCGAGAATTATTTCTTTGAGCATGTCAATCATCGCCAAACCTCCGGCTAGCAATTCTTCCGGTCAACAGAGATACTGGAAATTATTATTACCAGTTTTTGGACTAAATGGAAAGGAAAATCTCCGGATTAGACTTTGGGCACCCCATATCAAGTTGTGGGGCAATAATCGGCTCCGCAAGAATCAGGCCTTCTCCATGCGGATATCGGTGCCCCCCGGAGGAGATAATGGTAGATAATGAAAGAGAGCTCGAGGCACTGAAGGCATACGCCAAGATGAAGAATACCTTGCAGACCGACTCCCTCGAACCTTTCCTTGCTGACGATCTGCGCTGCAATTCACGGTGAACCTCGTCCGCCCGATTGCTGGCCTTTGCAGCCATTCCCCCGAAAAAAGGAGCCCACAGTCATGCCCAGCAGCGAATCGCGCCCGACAGACCAGGAACTGGAGCGGCTTTTCGATGAGGCTTGCCTGGCTCAGTCCGCGGGGCACCTTGGCGAAGCCGAAGAGAAATATTTCCTGTTGCTTGGCTACTTTCCCCATGCCGCGGTGCTGCACTACAACCTTGGCCTGGTTTATTACCGCGTGAAAAATTTCTCCGCCGCCCGCGACGAGTTTGCCTCGGCGCTGCACGACCGCCCCGAAGATAGCGACACCCTGTTCAATCTCGCCCTCTGCCAGAAAAAGTGCGGGGACTGCGACGCCGCTATCGCCACCTACCTGGAGCTGATACACCTTGCCCCCGAGAGCACCGACTGCTGCTACAATCTCGCCGGGTGCTATCGGGATACCTTTGACGATGAGCGGGCGATATCCTGGTACCGGCAAGCGCTGACGCTTGACGCCGGCTATCTGCCGGCGCTCGGCAACCTCGCTTATATGCATCACCGCCTTGGCGACCTGCCCCAGGCGGAAGGATGCTATCGACGGCTGCTCGCCTTGCGGCCAGACGATGCATCGGCGCAGTACATGCTCGATTCCCTCCTTGGCTCGCCGCGCAGCGAGTCCCCCGACGCCTACGTGGAAAACTTTTTCGACGACTATGCCGAAGGATTCGAAAAGAGCCTGGTGGACGGCCTGGGCTATGACAGCCCGCGCCAGCTTCTGGCATGTTTCGCCTCCTGCTGCCAGGCACGGCACATAACTGGCCAGTATGCGCAGGGCCTCGACCTCGGCTGCGGCACCGGCCTGGGGGGCGTTGCCTTCAAGGAAAGCGTCGGCATCCTGCACGGCGTCGATCTGTCGGCCAACATGCTTCTGCAGGCGGCGGGCAAAAGCTGCTACACCGCCCTCCACCAGGACAGCATCGCCCACTATCTTCTCACTACCGAGGAAACCTATGATCTCTTCCTCGCCACCGATGTGTTCATCTACGTTGGCGCGCTGGAGACCATATTCAGCGCTCTGCGGGGTATCGCCCGACCGCAGGCGCTGTTCTGCTTCTCTACCGAAGCTCTGGCGACGCCAGGCTATCAGCTGCAGAGCACCGGCCGCTTCGCCTATTCACGGGAGTACATCGACCACACCGCGGCGGCGACCGGCTGGAACGTCCTCGCCACCGAGGCCACCCGCGTGCGCAAGGAAAACGACCGCTGGCTGGCCGGCGACCTGTGGATTCTGCAGTTGACTGACTGAGTTGAGGACTATTCGATGAAAGAACCCCAATCCTTTGCAGACGTCTGCGCAATGGTGAAAACATTCTGCGAGGCCCGCGACTGGGATCAGTTCCATGGCCCCAAGGATCTGGCCATCGGCGTCATCACCGAGGCCGCGGAGCTGCTCGAGCACTTCCGCTTCCAGTCGGATGAGCAGTCGCTGGCGCTGCTCAACGACCCCCAGTCCCGGGAGGAGATCGAGGACGAGATCGCCGATGTGCTCTTCTTCCTGGTGCGGTTTTCGCAACGGTTCGAGGTGGACCTGCCCAAGATCCTGCTCAGGAAACTCGGCAAGAGCGAGCGGAAATACCCCGTGGAAAAGTCCAAAGGCAAGAGCACCAAGTACACCAAGCTGTAGAATGACAGCGCACCCGCGCGACAGCAACTTTCCCCCAGCACATCTTCAGAGAGAACTCTCATGAACACGCAACACCTCGCACAGGAACTCTGCACGCCCCCCCTCGGCTTCGGCTGCTGGGGCATGTCCGACGCCTACGGCCCCGCGGACGACAAGCAATCCATCGCCACCATCGAGGCGGCCCTGGCCGCCGGCCTGCGTCACTTCGACACCGCCGACGTCTATGGCGAAGGCCATAACGAAACCCTGCTCGGCAAGGCTCTCGCCGCCCGTCGGCAAGAGGTCTTCATCGCCACCAAGTTCGGCTTCGTCGGCGACGAGCATGGCCAGGTGAGCATCGATGGCCGGCCGGAGCGGGTCATAGAAGCCTGCGAAGCCAGCCTGCGCCGGCTCGGCACCGAGGTCATCGACCTCTACTACCTCCATCGACGCGACGAGAAGGTGCCCATCGAGGACACGGTCGGCGCCATGGCAGACCTCGTCCGCCAGGGGAAGGTCAGGTATCTCGGCCTTTCCGAAGTGTCGGCGGCAACTCTGCGCCGGGCCGCGGCAGTCCACCCCATCGCAGCCCTGCAGTCGGAATACAGCCTGTTCACCAGGACGCCCGAGTCCTCGGTGCTCCCCGCCTGCCGCGAGCTCGGCACGATACTGGTGGCCTTTTCCCCCCTCGGCCGCGGCCTGCTCACCGGCAAGGTCAGGTCCCGCGCCGAGCTCGCCGAGGGCGATTACCGCCGCGCCATGCCCCGCTTTGCCGAGGGGAACCTGGAAAAGAACCTCCTCCTCGTGGAAGCCCTGGAAGATATCGCCATGGCGAGAAAGGCCACTCCGGCGCAAATCGCCCTTGCCTGGCTGCTCGCCCAGGGCAGGGATATTCTCCCCATTCCCGGGATGAAACGACAACCCCACCTCGAGGATAACCTCGGCGCGCTAGGCATCGCGCTCAGCGCCGCTGAGCTCGCCCGGCTGGCCACCATCAGCGAGGCGGTCCACGGGCAACGCCACAACCCCCATAACCTCAAGTTCATCGAGGATGTGTGAACGCCTGCCGGCGCCATCTTCACCGTGATGCGCATAAGGACACCCTTCACTGCTCCTTTGCCTGACCTATATTATTCGCTTTCAAAGGCCGCCATGCTCAACCTTTACACCTCAATTTAATTATGAAATTCTTTTCAAGCTGTTCCTCGCCGGGTAGGAGATATCTCTAGAGTCATCGACATCAAATACCTTGCGCAATTCTTGAGAGTGAAAAACCCTGCCCATATTCCCGGGCGGTTGCTGTTCACCCCTTTTTTCACGAATTGCCCATGCCCGGAGAACCCTTTTCGCGATAAAGGCAAACAGGCGAGACAATTGCCCGGTTCAGTGCTTTTCAAAAGGGGAAAATTCACTCTCTTCCTTTCCGGCCAGGACGGCCGCCATTTACGCACAAACGCCGGCTTTTCCGAGTATCTGCTTGCAAGTTGGGATTTGGCTTGGTACGGTTGCCATTACCGATTTGCCAGCGGAAAATCATATCCGTCGCATACCCCATTAGACGTCAAGCGACACCATGTATGCCCGAGAAAACTCGATATCATTACTCCGATAAGAGGCAACCTCTTCGATGGCAGCGATTTGAACACAATGGTTACTTCCGCTGATCAACCCATAATGTCGACCTCGCCCCAAGCCTCGACAACAGGTGGAACGTTTTTCGCCACAAGGCGTCGGCGGAACGTTTTTTCCAGCTTCCTGTCCCCCTGCAAACTTTCGCCTTTTTTCCCTCCGATATCAGCGAGTGTTTTCTCCACCCGCGACAAGAAAACCTCTTTTCGCCGTCAGCGTTGGCGAGCCGCAAAATTGTATATTTCCACCGGGTTGACCGGGTATCTTCGATTCTCATAACCCACGCCCGACAATGCACGATTGCCATCCCCTTCCCTCACTTGTCAAGCCCACGGCAAATCCTGCATTTCCCCTGAGAGACTTTCCACCTGAGGGCCGCAGAAAATATTCTCTCAGCTGGTCAGCAAGCGCCCAGTATCTTACTGGATTATCTGCCGATACTCTTGCCGCGCCTCCACTTTCGCCGTGGTGTGACGTGCCGCTCACCACAGGTCAGGACGGGTCATGCCAGGTCCCGATGCCATCAACGAGCCTGGACTGCAGTCACCGGCGCGGCTGTGATGCAACGAAACGCCTACCGAGAGACGCCAATGAGTAGTCGAAGCAACGAGTTGTTCGAGGACATCAAAAAGTCGGGGAATCTCCCTTCCCTGCCGGAGATTCTGGTAAAGCTCCTCGAGGCCTGCGAGGCCCCCGAGACCTCGCTGCCCGATATCGCCTCGATCATCAGCAAGGACCCGGCACTGAGCTTCAAAGTCCTGCAGCTGGTCAACTCGGCCTATTATGGCCTGCAGCGCAACTTCGTCAGCATCAGGGACGCCGTCGTCTACCTCGGCATCAACAGCATCAAGAATCTCGCCGTCACCACCTGCATCCACCAGGTGTTCAGCAGGAAGCGCTATACCTCCGTCAAAGGCTTCAAGATCAACACCTTCTGGTGGAAGTCCCTGCTCTGCGCCACCCTCGCCAGGCGCATCGCCAAGCGGGTTGGCTACGCCAATCTCGAGGAAGCCTACCTCTCAGGCCTGCTCTACGACATCGGCCGCCTGGTGCTCGTCGCCACCTACCCAGAGAAGCACAAGCTCTTTCTCTTCGAGATCGAAGACGTCCCCAACGAGCTCTGGGCCGAAGAACAGATCATCGGCACCACCCACTGCGAGATCGGAGCCTTGCTGGTGGAAACCTGGAAGCTCAACTCGCTGGTCGCCGAAGCCATTCGCTTCCACCATGCACCGCTGGAAAAGGTCGAGGAGTCCTTCCCCCTTGTCAAGATCGTCTACCTCGCCACCATGATGCAGGAACAACTGACCCAGTCCGACAGATGTCTCGACACGGCATCGCAGCTCTTCGACATGGATCAGGCCTGCCTCGACTCCATCTGCAGCGGCGCCTGCGAAGAGGTGGAGAGCATCGCCAAGGACCTAGGCATCAAGATCGAACCGCCACCCATCAAACAGGTGGAAAACTACCAGCCCTCCCTCGCCACCGCCCCCGCCACCTCCAACGAGGAAAGCGGCGACGAGGAGGACGCCCTCGCCCGCGGCGTCGAGAAGCAGAGTCGCGACCCGGAGAAGGCACTCTCCTCTCATGTCAAGAACCTGGCCCTGCTCTCCGGCTTTCTCGAGGAACTGTTTGCCGCCAAAGAGGCCATCGAGCTCATCGAGGTCTTCGAGACTTCGGCCTACAACCTCTTCCACATCGACAAGGTGCTCTTCTTCCTCGTCGAGAAAGAGGGTACGATCCTCAAGGGCTGGACCTCGGGCACCAACAAGCTCAAGGACTCCAGCGCGGGGCTGCTCCTCCCTCTGCAGCGCAGCTCGAGCAGCGTGGCCCAGGTTTTCAGGAACCCGCTGCCCACCTACCTGACGGTCGACCAGGCTTCCGACAACCCCGCCGACCGGCAGCTGCTGGCCTTGTTCGCCACCTCCAGCGTCCTGCTCCTGCCCATTCGCGCCCACGAACGCACCCTTGGCGTCGTCGTCCTCGGCATGCCGGAACAGCAGCCGCGGCTGCCGGGGGAAGACCTCCACCTGCTCAACATCATCGCCCGACAGGTCGGACTCAGCCTCTGCCTCGAGTTCACCGAGAAGGAGAAGGCGGCGGAGATCGAGAGGGAGAAGAAGGCGGCCATCTCCATGACCGCGCGCAAGTTCGCCCATGAAATCAACAACCCCCTCGGCATCATCTCCAACTATCTGACGACGCTGCGCCTCAAGACCGTCGAAGACACCTCGATCCAGGAAGAGCTGACCGTCATCAGCGAAGAGATCGACCGCATCGCCGCGATGATCAGCCAGCTGGACCTCTTCTCCGGCGCCCACGTCCATCGCCTGTCGGAGGTCGACCTCAACGGCATCGTCGGCGATGTCGTCAAGATCTTCCGCAAGCCCCTCGAGAGCTCCTCGAATATCGCGCTCTCCTTCGCCCCCGACCTCGAGCTGCCGATGATCCGCTCCTCCGAGGCGGGAATCAAGCAGGTGCTGATAAACCTCATCAAGAACGCCGTGGAGGCCCTGCAAGGCCAAGGCACCATCCGCGTCTCCACCGAACTCGTCGAGCCCCCGGACGACGCCACCTCCTCGAGGTCGCCTCTGCCGGTGGCGCAGATCATCGTCGAGGATTCAGGACCGGGCCTCCCGGAGAAGGTGCTGCAGAATCTCTATGCCCCCTTTACAACCACCAAAGGACCCGACCACTCGGGCCTCGGCCTGTCCATCGTCAAGAAGATGGTCACCGACCTCGGTGGCACCCTCGACTGTCAGAGCTCCGCGGACAAAGGGACACGGTTTCTCGTCAGCCTGCCGGTGGCGGCAGACAGCCACAAGGTGACGATCTCCTGAGGAAAGCGGCGGAAGCAGCCGCTTCAGGTTCCTCCGCTGACGTTTGTCGACCGCTCTCAACCACAGGGAAGAAGGTTATTCGAGCATGGAAAAAGCCCACAGAATACTCCTCGTCGATGATGAAGAGCGGTTTGCCAGCAGTCTCAAGCGGATTCTCGAATTTTACGGCTACGAAATCACCACCGCGCTCTCCGGCGCCAGCGGTGTGCAGCTGCTCAAGACCGACACCTTCGACCTGCTGCTGCTCGACGTCAACCTGCCCGACATCAATGGCTGCGATATTCTCGAGTTTGTCGTCTCGGCCAAGATTCCCACCACCGTCGTCATGCTCACCGGGCTGAGCACGGTCGAGCTGGCGGTGCGGGCGATGAAGCTCGGCGCCTACGATTTCCTCAACAAGCCGATCAACCACGACCAGCTGCTGAAAACCATCGCCAAGGCCCTGGAACATCAGGCCTTGAAGCGAGACCTGGAGACCAGCGAGACCAAGTTCCGCGCCCTCGCCGACGCCTGCACCGAAGGGGTGGTGCTCCACGACAATGGCCGGCTGATGGACGCCAACATCCAGTTCTGCAGGCTTTTCGGCTATGGCAAGGAAGATTTCCAGGCAGGGCTGGCCTATGAGGACCTGCTGGTGCCGCCTCTGCCGCAGGCCGCGGTGGGACAGAACGCCTGCGGCCTCTCCGACCAGAGTTACGAAGCCGTCTGCCGGAGAAAGGATGGCGCCACCTTCCCCGCCGAGGTCAGCTGCAGAAGGGTGCAGGTCCTCGATCACCCGGCAACCATCTGCACCTTCAAGGACCTCACCGAGCGTGTCGCCATCGAGAGGGAGCGCCTCGACCTGCAGAAGAAAATGGGGCGAATCGACAAACTCCGCTCCCTGGGCATGATGGCCGGCGCGGTGGCCCACGACCTCAACAACATCCTCGTCGGCATCGTCACCTTCCCCGAGACGCTGCTCTGCCAGATCGACAACGACGACAAGCTCTATGCCGGTATCAAGAAGATCCAGGATGCCGGCAAGCGGGCCGCCGCGGTGGTCTCCGACCTGCTCCTCCTCACCCGCGGCGGAACCTTCGCCACCTCGCCCGGCAACCTCAACGAGATCGTCGCCACCCACCTGCAATCCATCGAGTACCAGATCGCCGCCGCCAAGCACCCGACCATAGAGGTGCGCACCGATTTCGCGAAGGAACTGCACGACATCGACTGCTCCCGGCCCCATGTTCACAAGATCCTGCTCAACCTCATCATCAACGCCCTGGAAGCCTCCCAGGGGGATGGCAGCATCACCATCTCGACGAGGAACTGCACCTACCGCCCGCCGGATGCGGCCGGTGAAGCGGCGGCCGAGGCCCGCGACTATGTGGCCCTGACCGTTGCCGACAGCGGCCCGGGAATCGCCGAGAGCGATCTCGAGCGGATCTTCGACCCCTTCTTCACCACCAAGAAAGAGGGCAAGAGCGGCACCGGGCTAGGCCTGTCCATCGTCTGGAACGTCGTCCGCCAGCATAACGGCTGGGTCGAGGCCAAGAACACCCCGCAAGGGGCCAGCTTCCACATCTATTTCCCGGCGGTGAAGGAGAGGACCGAGAGCCGCCGTGAAGAAAGCATTCTCAAGCTGCAGCGCGGCAACGGCGAGAGCATCCTGCTCATCGACGACCAGGAGTCCCAGAACCATATCCTCTCGTTGATGCTCACCGAACTGGGCTACACCACCTCCTCGGTGACCAGCGGCGAACAGGGTGTCGAGTATCTGCGCCAGAAACGTGCCGACCTCGTCATCCTCGACATGAACATGGGTGAGGGGATGAATGGCCGGAGGACCTTCGAGGAAATCCTCCGCATTCACCCAGAGCAGAAGGGCATCGTCCTTAGCGGCTACAGCGATAAGGAGGAACTCGCCCTGATGAAGAAGCTGGGCATCCGCTTCTGCCTGGAGAAGCCGGTGACCATGGCCGTGCTCAGCGCCGCGGTGAAACACGCGCTGCGCAACCCGGTCACCGTCATGGCCCGTTCTTAGCCTGACCGCCGGCGGCGCCTGCGGGCGTTGAAGACAGCGCGGACAGAAACTCGCCAGGGATTGCAGCCAGGCCATGGACAAGCGCGGGCGGACGCACTACTCTTAAGCCCAGTACTTTCCGGCAACCATCTCCCGAAACCGCCATTGCCCATGAGTCAGACCAGCCCCCCCAGCCGTTACAGACGCGGCGAAGAAATCGCCAACAGTATCACCCATGGCATCGGCATCGTGCTGGCCATCGGCGGGCTCGGTGTCCTCACCGCCTTCGCCAGCCTCTACGGTGACGCCTGGCATATCGTCAGCTGCTCCATCTTCGGGGCGGCGCTGATTCTGCTCTACGCCGCCTCGACCCTCTACCATGCCATCCAGCAGCCAGCGGCCAAGTCGATCCTGCGCATCCTCGACCACTCCGCCATCCTCGTGCTCATCGCCGGCACCTATACCCCCATCACCCTGGTCAACCTCCGCGGGCCGTGGGGCTGGACGCTGTTCGGCGTCATCTGGGGGCTGGCCCTGCTCGGCATCGTCATCGAGGCCACCTCGCTGCGCCGCTTCCGCGCCGCTCTGATCGTCCTCTACCTGATCATGGGCTGGGCGGTCATCGCCGCCATCCGGCCAATGCTGGCCAGCATCGGTGGTGGCGGAATGAAGCTGCTCCTCGCCGGCGGCCTGGCCTACACCGGCGGCATCATCTTCTATGTCTGGCGCCGCCTGCCCTACAACCACGCCATCTGGCACCTCTTCGTGCTCGCCGGCAGCATCCTCCACTTCTTCGCCATCCTCTTCTACGTCATCCCTCCCGCCGACTGAGGCATGCACACGGCAAGAGTACGGGTGTCGGCAACGCTGCACGCCTCCGCCCACTGCCCCCACCCGCACCGACCTCCCTGCCATTCGGTCACACTGGCGACGTTTTCTCCGCCCCGCTCAGCACGGCGTGGACTTTTTGCCGCAGATTTTTATACGAGAACGGCTTTTCGATAAAGTTGACGTCCTCGTCGAGCACGCCGTGGTGGGCGATGGCATTGGCCGTATACCCCGACATGTAGAGAACCTTGAGATGCGGATAGAGATGCTGCAGCTTCGTCGCCAGTTCCTTGCCGTTCATCTCCGGCATCACCACGTCGGTCACCAGCAGCTCGATCCGCCCAGCATGCTCCGCGGCCAGGGCCAGGGCCTCGCCCGGTGACGCCGCGGCGAGCACGGTGTAGCCGGATCGCTCCAGCATGGTCCTGCCCAGCTGGCGCACCGAGAAATCGTCTTCCACGAGGAGAAGCGTTTCCCCGCTGCCGAGGGGTGCAGCCCCCGGCTCTTCTGCGGCCACCGCCTGCCACAGGCTGTCGAAACGGGGGATATAGATGCGCACCGTGGTGCCTTGGCCGGGCTCGCTGTAAATGCCGATCGCCCCCCCGTTCTGCTTGACGATGCCATACACGGTGGACATACCCAGGCCGGTGCCCTTACCAATCTCCTTGGTGGTGAAATAGGGCTCGAAAATTTTCTCCACGGTCCTGCTGTCCATGCCGCAGCCGGTATCGCTCACCGCAAGCATCACATACTCCCCCGGGCAACAGTCGCTATGCCTGGCACAGAAAGCCTCGTCGAGAACGGCGTTGCCCGTCTCGATGGTGATCCGGCCGATATCGACGATGGCATCCCGGGCATTGACGCAGAGGTTGGCGAGGATCTGGTCAATCTGCGAGGGATCCATCTTCACTTGCCATACCTCGGGATCCGGGGCCCAGTGCAGGGTGACGTTCTCGCCGAGCAGCCGTCGCAGCATGTTCAACATGCCGCTGATGGTCTGGTTGAAGTCGAGGACCACCGGGGCGATGGTCTGCTTACGGGCGAAGGCCAGCAGCTGGCGGGTGATCTCCGCCGAGCGCCGCGCGGCGTTGAACACCGCCTGCAAGGCCTCGTGCAGGGGGTGGCTCGGCTCGGTATCGTCCAAGGCCATTTCCGTATAGCCAAGAATGACGCTCAGCATATTGTTGTAGTCATGGGCGACTCCCCCGGCCAGCCTGCCGACGGACTCCATTTTCTGCGCCTGCAACAGCTGATTCTGCAATCTCCTGCGATCCTCCTCCATGGATTTGCGCGCCGTGATATCGCGGAAGAACCCAGCCAGGCAGAGATTGCCCTCGATGACGATGGGGGCGGCAGTGACGTCGGCGTAGAGCACCGTGCCATCCTTGCGCAGACAGGCCACATCGGTCATGACCACCATCTCCTGCCTCGCCTGGCTCTCGAAACCGCCGAGGATGTCGCCGACGCTCTCCGGCGGGTGGATGGCCGGAACATCGAGGGCAAGAAGTTCTTCGCGTGAGTAACCGAGGAATCTGCAGATGGCCGGGTTGGCGAAGCGGAAGCGCTTGCTCTTCGCTTCGGCGATGAGGATGCCGTCCACGCTGCCGCTAAACAGGAGGCTGTACAGCTCTTCGGCCTGGCGACGCTTTTCCTCCTGCTCGATGCTGTGCAGTGCATAGCCCAGATCGCCGCTCAACTCGCCGAACAGAGCCAGTTCTTTGTCCTCGTCCACATTGTCAGCCGGCAGGGTCACGGCGATCAGGCCATATTCGCGGTCGTTATGGCGCAGGGTGCCGACCATGGCGGTGCCGCCGCTGTGCGTGGAGGCCAGGGGGCAGGTGGCGCATTGCGCGGCGAGGTCGCTCATGGCGAGGACAATCATTTTCTCGCTCTTGACCTGCAGGTAGCACTCGGGCATCCGCCCCTCTTCCATCGCCGCCAGCAGGAGTTCGATCTCGTCGCCGAAACCCGACTGGGCAAAGACGGTCAAGCGACCCTGGTCATCATACAGGGCGGCCCATGCCGTGCGATAGCCGCGAGTTTCGATGAGAAGCTCACAGGCCCTCTGCAGCAGCACCTTGCGGTCGGTTTCGTAGACGATGAGCTTGTTGATGAGGCGGATGGAATCGAGCACGCGGTTGATATGGGTGATGCGCCGCTCGTTCTCTTCCCGGTCGGCGATATTCTGCAGGAGCGCCAGAGTCATCTGCTGCACATTGGCGGAGAGTTCGTCGATCTCGGCAATGGCGCTGCGCGGCCATGTCAACTTACCGGTCTCGTCGCTCTGCCTCGTCACCAGGCGGGACAAAACCTGCAGCCTCTGCACCCCGCCAATGAACCTGTTGCTGCCGAGAAAGGAGAGAACGACGGCGGCGACGACGAGCAGGCCCTGCAGGGTCAGCCAGGTCAGCGTGTAGTCGGAGATGTCGGCGGTCAACGGCTGCAGGGAGGCTTCGACGATCACCCGCCAGCGGCAGTTGTCCGAGACCTCTTCCACCTGGAAGAGGAAAGACTCCCGCCACTGCCGCATGACGCTGATATTGGCTCTGGTCTCAGGCTTGTAGAAAAGGGGCCGCCCTCGTTGTGCCTCGCCGGTCTTCAGGTAGGGCCGCAGAAACGGCGCCATCGCCTTCACTTCGCCAAGCGTGCTGACGATGACGCGGTTTTGTCCATCGAGAAGCGTGACATGGACGCCAGCCTCGCGGGCATGTTCGAGCATGTCGCGCACCTGCGAGGTCTCGACGACGCCGCTGCAATAGCCCCGGTATTCGCCGGCGAGGACGACAGGGGCGGCGAACACCACGATGGGGGAGGGATCGCCGAGCTTGCTCATCAGCATATCGGTGATATAGGGCTGCTTGTCCCTGCGCATGATGGCGATATGGCTTCGCGCCGACATATCGACGCCGAGGGTGGACTTGCCATCCTGCAGCAGAGGGCTGTAGGCGACCGAGATGGACGCCGCGTCGAATACCCCCATGCCCTTGAAGGCGGGCGTGGCGGCGCCGAGGATCTCCACATAGTGCTGCATGATCTCGGGCGCCTCCTTGTTAGGGTCACCGATCAGCGAGGCGAGGATCTGCACGTTATTGTGGTGTTCGGCGATCCACGCCTCCATGCTGTCGCGCACCGATGCGGCCACCGAGGAAACCCGTGACTCCAGGAACCCCATTTTCTGTTCCTGGTATGTCCTGATCGCCGAGACGGAGAGAAAAATGGTCGGCAGGAGGGCGAAGGAGAGCAGCGCCGCGAAGAGGGCGTCCGAATAGGCGGTGCGCGCACCGCTCTTTTTCCCCGCCAGCTTGACCACAAAGAGACCCAGGGTTGCCAGCAGGGTATTGCACACCCCGTTGATCGACTGCTTGAGCATGACCACCAGGGTGTCCTGCCAGGAGAGTCCCATGACCTGATCGTAGAAGAGGTACACCAGTGGTATGCCGAGGGCTATCCAGTAGATGAGGTCATTGATGACCAGGTTGTTCCTGCCCCGCGAACGGAGCCAGGAGACAACCAGCGTCTCACTGGTGAGGATGATGACCGCCCAGGGGTGATTCCACAGCAGGTAGGTGCACATCCCGCCGACAAAGGCGGTGATGACGCCGCAGGTCCTTCCCGCCAGGACCATGGCGACCATGGCGAAGACCGATCCGAAGAGGAAGTCGACATTGAAGAAGAGGCTGACCTTGAACCAGTTGCCGAGAAATCCGCAGACACAGAAGAAGACACAGAGAACGACCCTGGGCAGGATCTTCGGCACAGTCATGGCAACCCCTCAACGGCAGATGCGGCAAGGACGGGGGCGTCGGCGGGAACCGCTCGCCACCTCTTCCTCGCGCGGGAAAGCGAAACAGTCAACGATACCTCGTGTCGCGAAGACCTGCGCGGCACTCATCGTTCACCCTGGCGGGCATGCACGAAACATCGTAACAATTGCATAACGGATCCTTGCCAATGGCAAGGTTTTTTCGCCGCGACGGGCAAAAAGCGGCCCGCCACGACGGAAAATCGCCCACCTTGACGACTTCTGTCCTTTTTCCCTTGCTTTTCATGACCGTGCCTTGAAGTGGTAATTTTTACCAACTCCTCACCCCGCTCTTGTAAGTGGCAGGCCCGTTCAATATGCTGTAGAGGAAAGCCGAATGCCGCTGGCGGTACCTGGACCGCCGGCAGGTGTATTGTTACGCCAACCCTTTTCCTGTCATGCAGAGGTGTCCATGTTCCTGCCCGGCTTTGCCGCTCCTTTGCTCGTCCTTACGCTGTTGGCGTGGCAACTCATCCTGCCGATGGCCACGATCGCTGCGGAAACGGCACGCGACGGCACCATCCGTTTCGCCCCGCTGCCCATGGAGAGCCGGGAAACGGTGGTCAAGCAGTTCCGCCCCATGCTGCTCCATCTGCAGAAAACCTTGGGCACGAACATCGAGTTTGTCTTTGCCGACGACTACGGTGACATCATCGACCGCTTCATCGCCGACCGGGTCGACCTCGTCTATCTCGGCCCCCTGCCCTATGTGGAGCTGCGCTCGCGCAGCGACAAGGCCCTGCCGCTGGTCCACTTCAACGAGCCCTCGGGCAGGCCCATGTACACCTGCGCCATCGTCGCCTTCGCCGACTCGACCATTCGCTTGAGCGATCTGGCCAGCAGGAAGATCGCGCTCACCCAGCCCCTGTCCACCTGCGGCTATCTCGCCGTCAACGGGCTGCTGCAGGAACGGGGCGGCTGGATCGAGGACAATTACTACACCTACCTCGAAAAACACGACGCCGTCGCCCTGGCGGTGGTGCGCGGCGCCTACGATATCGGCGGCCTCAAGACAGCCATAGGCAAGAAATACGCTCACCTCGGGCTGAAAATCCTCGCCGAAACTGCGCCCATCCCCTCTTTCGGACTTGTCGCCAACCGTGCCACCTTGCCGGCGGCCACCATGGAAGCCCTGCAGAAGGTGCTGACCGGACTCGACCCGGCGGGCGCCGACAAGGAGCTCCTTTCCCAGTGGGGGGAGAATATCCGCTATGGTGCGGTGGTCGCGGGCGACAGCGACTACGACGTGGTGCGCCGCTTCCGCGGCGACATCATCATCCCCAGCACCAGCAAAGAACAATGAAACAGAGCCGCTGGAAACATATCGAGGAACGTCTCGGCTTTCCCGCGCTGGTGCTCTCCACTGCCTTCGCCCTCGCCCTCTTCCTCTACTTCAACTGGCAGTTCAAGGAGCGCAGCCACTTCTCCGAGCACCAGGCCATTCTCGACACCGCCTATCGCGCCAGCGTGCAGATGTACCGCCTGGCCATGGAGAGCTTCTACGCCACCACCCTCAACACCCCGCAAACACTTGGCATCCTCGAACAGGCAGCCGACGAGACGCTGGAAGGTCGCGACGTGGCGCGGGGCCGCCTCTACCGCCATCTCTACGGCCACTATGAGCGCATGCGCCAGCAGAACCTGCTGCAGCTGCACTTTCACCTCGCCGACGGCTCGAGCTTTCTCCGTTTCCACCAGCCCGACCGTTATGGCGACCCCCTGTTCACCATCCGCCCCGGGGTACGCATCTGCAACATCGAACAGCGCGTCGTCGAGGGGCTCGAAAGCGGCAAGACCGGCTCCGGCTTCCGCTATATCTTTCCGCTGGGCCGCGACGGCCGTCATCTCGGCAGCGTCGAGGTCGGCCTGACGGTCAAATCCATCCTCGACTCCCTGCGCGAACTGGACCCCCACCGCGAATACGCCTATGTCCTCACCCGGGCGCTGGCCAAGGCCTACCTCTTCAGCGATCAGCAGTGGCTGTACAGCGAGGCCGACATCCACCCCGATTTCCTCATCGAGGATGCCAACGCCGTGCTCCCCAACAGCCCCTCCCCCCTGTCTGGCGAAGCTCGGGAGCTCAATCGGCTGCTGAGCAAGCGCAAGGACGTGCAGCAGGCCATGGGCGAGGGCCGGCCGCTGACCGTCGCGGCCTGGCTGGCGGACTCGGCCTACAGCGTCTCCCTGCTCCCCATGCACGATGTCAGCCGCCAGCTGTCGGGGTACCTCGTCACCTACAAGAAAGACCCGGTGGTAGGCAAGCTGCGTCAGGAGTTCCTGATCATGGTGGCGTTCGCCACCGCCGCCCTGGGCCTGATCTTCACCCTCGTCTGGCGCCTGCGCCTGCGGACCCGGGCCCTGGCCGCCTCGACAAAGAGCCTCGAGGCAACCCATGCCGCCCTCGCCGACGGCCTCTATGTGCAGAATCTGCTCGGGTTCATTACCGAAGTCAACCCGGCGGCCTGCAGTATGCTCGGCTATACCCCTGAGGAGATGCTCGGCCGTGAGGGCCACGGGCTCTTCCACCGCAGCCGCGACGGGGAATGGATCCCCAAGGAGCAATGCCCCTTCCACGCCCACGTCCATCACGGCCAGCCTTATGATGGCGAGGAGTGTTTCCTCACCAGGGATGGCAGGCTGCTGATCGTCGAGGTGGCCAGCCGCCCCATCGTCCACGAGGGCCGAGTGGTCAGCTCGGTCATCGCCTTCCACGATATCACCCAGCGCAAGCAAACCGAGGCCGCCCTGCGACGCAGTGAGGAGACCGGCCGCAAGCTCTCCACCGCCGTGGAACAGAGTCCGGTCAGCGTCGTCATCACCGATGCGGCAGGCACCATCGAGTATGTCAACGCCAAGTTCGTGCAGCGCTCCGGCTACACCATCGAAGAAGCCCTCGGCCAGAATCCGAGGTTTCTCAAATCCGGGCTGGTCGCCGAGACCGTCTACCGCGACCTGTGGGAGACCATCACCGGCGGCGGCGAATGGCGGGGGGAACTGCAGAACAGGCACAAGGACGGCTCGCTCTACTGGGAGTCGGTGTCCATCTCGCCGATTCGCGACGAGGAGGGGGCCATCACCCACTTCATCGCCCTCAAGGAGGATATCACCGAACGACGGCGCATGGAGGAGCAGCTGCTCGACAACGAGAGCATCCAGCGAACGCTGATGGAGAGCCTGCCCGTCGGTCTGGTCATCATCGACGCCGCCACAAGGATCATCGAACAGGTCAACCCCTTTGCCGCCAACCTCTTCGGGGGCTCCGCCGAGAACATCGTCGGCAACGTCTGCCACCACTTCCTCTGCCCGGCCGACAAAGACTGCTGCCCGATATCCGATCTCGGCCAGACGGTGGACAACTCCGACCGCATCATGATCGGCGCCGACGGTGTCCGCATCCCGGTGCTCAAGACGGTGCGCACCATCAATGTCAAGGGCAAGGCCAAGCTGCTCGAGTGCTTTGTCGACATCCGCGAGCGCAAGAAATCGGAGAATGCCCTGCTCGCCGCCAACCAGCAGCTGGAGTCGGCTATCAATCGCGCCGAGTTGCTGGCCAGGGAGGCGGAAAGCGCCAACCAGGCGAAGAGCATCTTCCTCGCCAACATGAGCCATGAGATCCGCACGCCGATGAACGCCGTGCTCGGCATGCTCCACCTCGCCCTGCGCACCGAACTCAGCGACCAGCAGCGCGATTTCCTCGGTAAGGCCGAGCAGGCGGCGGCCTCACTATTGCGCATCCTTAACGATATCCTCGATTTTTCCAAGATCGAGGCTGGCTACCTCCACCTCGAGGAGGTGGCCTTCGACCTGCACGAGGTCCTCGACCACCTCGTCACCGTCATCTCGACACGCCTGCTCGACAAGCCCATCACCTTTACCGTCGCCGTCGCCTCCGACGTCCCCGCCCTGCTCCTCGGCGATCCCCTACGGCTGGGGCAGATCCTCATCAACCTCGTCGGCAACGCGGTCAAGTTCACTGCCCAGGGGGAGATCCTCGTCAAGGTTCGACGTGAAACACTGGCCCCGGAGGGCATGGTACGGCTGCGCTTCGACACCGTCGACAGCGGCATCGGCCTGGCTCCGGAGCAGGCTGAAAAGCTCTTCACCCCCTTCACCCAGGCCGACCTCACCATCACCCGCCAGTTCGGCGGTACCGGCCTCGGCCTGTCCATCGCCCAGCGCCTGGTGCGGCAGATGGGCGGCGAGATCAGCGTCGAGAGCAGTCTCGGTCAGGGGAGCCGCTTTTCCTTCGACGCCGTCTTCGCGCCGTCGTCGGCGGCGAAACCGGCACAGGCGGCAAGCAGCCACCCATGGCGGCGGGCCCTGATCGTCGATGCCCACGAGGCGACAAGGAAGGCACTGACCGACTATCTCGCCATGCAGGGCGTCGAGGCGGCAGGTGCCGCCGACGCTGGCGAAGGCAGCGAACTGCTGGGCAAGGATAATGGCATGCGGCCCTTCGAGCTGGTCTTCCTCGCCGCCGACAACGCCACTCGTTTTGCCGCCGATGCCGCCGCCCTGCTGGCCCACTGGCCCGCCGATATCGACCTCCCCCTGCTGCTGCGCCTGGCGCCGCTGCAGGCTCGCAACGCCATCGAGGATCGGCCTGCCGGCGGTGAGGCGCCGACATTGTACAAACCGCTCGGCCTGCGCAGCGTGGCCACGGCACTGGCCACCCTGGCCAGAGAGGCTGGCAAGGACAACGGCAAGGCCACGCCGCCTCGGGATAGGGACGCCGCCTCGGGCCAAGGGCAGCTCCCCGGGGCGCGAGTGCTGGTGGTGGAGGATAACGAGTTCAACCGCCTCGTTGCGGTCGGCGTCCTCGAAAACGAGGGACTGGAGGTACTCGTCGCCGCCAATGGCGAGGAGGCGGTGCGGCTGGTTACCGCCACAGCGGTGGACTGCGTCCTCATGGATATCCAGATGCCGGTCATGGACGGCATCGAGGCCACCCGCGCCATTCGTGCCATACCGGCCTGCGCCACGCTGCCGATCATCGCCATGACCGCCTATGCCACCAGCGAGGAACAGGAGAGGATTCTTGACGCCGGGATGAACGCACATATCGCCAAGCCCATCGACCTCGCCAAGCTCTTCGCGACCCTGCGCCGCTGGCTGCCGCCACGAGCACCGGCGGCAGTGCAAGCCTCCGGTCCGGCCGCCGCGACTCCGACGGCAGAGGCGGCGACCGCAGCCCAGCGTCCCGTCGCCCCTGCCGATGAGGCGGCCCTGGCCGCATTGCGGCAGGAACTCGATCAGTTCATCGATGCCCTGCGCCTCTGCAAGCCAAAGCTGTGCACCGCTTCCCTCGAACGGCTGCGGCCCATGGCAATGCCCGAATCGGTGCGCGCCGCCATCGACATGGCGGCACGCCATATCGACACGTACGACTTCGCCAAGGCCCAGGAAGCCGTCGAAACAGCGTGGAGCGAGGTATAGAGGAGATTGGAAAACCTATGAGCACCCTTCCCGACGGCGCCATCCTCGCCGTGGACGACACCAGATTGAACCTCGACCTTCTCGTCGACGCCCTTGGCGATCGCTACGACCTCTCCGTGGCCATGAACGGCGAGGCGGCCCTGAAGCTCGCCATGACGACCCCCCCGGACCTCATCCTCCTCGACGTGATGATGCCCGGCATGGACGGCTTCGAGGTGCTGCGCCGGCTCCAGGGCGACGCCGCCACCCGCGACATCCCGGTGATCTTTCTCACCGCACTCTCCGAGATCGCCGAAAAAGCGCGCGGCTTCGCCCTCGGCGCCGTCGATTACATCACCAAGCCCTTCCAGATCGAGGAGGTGCAGGCCCGCGTCGACACCCACCTCAAGCTCCGCCGGGCGCAGCACTCGCTGCGCTCGTTCAACAACAGCCTCCAGGAGATGGTGGCCAGGCAGGTGGAAGAGATCGCCCAGTCCCAGCAGGCAATGATCTTCGCCCTGGCCAAGCTGAGCCACACCCGGGATGACGACACCGGTCTGCACCTCGAGCGCGTTCAGCACCTGTGCCGCATTCTCGCCTCTGAGCTTGCCGGCAGAAGGCAGTTCGCCGAGGCCATCACCCCGCAGTTCATCGAAGCCATCTTCCATGCCAGCCCGCTGCACGATGTCGGTAAGGTAGGCATCGCCGACGCCATTCTCCTCAAGCCCGACAAGCTCGACGAGGAGGAGTTCCGGGTCATGAAGAGCCACACGCTCATCGGCGCCACCACCCTCGCCTCGGTCCATCGCCAGTACCCGAGCAACGCCTTCGTCGAGATGGGCATCGACATCGCCCGGCATCACCATGAACGCTGGGACGGCGCCGGCTATCCCGACGGCCTGAGCGGGGCGAACATCCCGCTCAGCGCCCGTATCATGGCCCTGGTCGATGTCTACGACGCCCTGCGCGCACGCCGACCCTACAAGGAACCTTTCAGCCACGAGCGGGCCATGGTCATCATCGCCGAGGGCAGGGGCAGGAACTTCGACCCGGACATCGTCGATGCCTTTTACACGGTGGCCGGGCGCTTCGACGAGGTCTGCCGGCAGTTTGCCGATTCGCAGTGGTTTGCGGACGAGGCTGCGCGGGATGGCAGGGAGGGTGGGGCTGCCCCTACCCTTTCCTGAACAGGAGAGGTCACCCCCGCCGGGGCCGGCTGTGGAGCACCCGGTGGAGCTCCGCCTGCAGTTCGGTGACGGTATAGGGCTTGGAGATGACGCCGGCGAAGCCGTAGCGGGCATACTCGGCCATCACCGGGTCCTTGGAGTAGCCGCTGGAGACGATGGCCACCACCCGAGGATCGATCTCGAGGAGTTTTTCGAGGGTGGCCAGGCCGCCCATGCCCCCGGCAACGGTGAGGTCGAGGATCACCGCGTCGAACGGAATCCCGTTGGAGAGCGCCTGACGGTAGACCTCGACCGCCTCCCGGCCCTCGGCGGTAACCACCGCCTCGTACCCGGACAGGGCAAGGATGCGGGCGAGCAGCGTGCACAGGGTCTCTTCGTCGTCCATGACGAGGATCCTGCCCCCGCCCTGCGGCGGCGGCGCAGCCACCTCCGACCCCCGCTCGGCAAGGCCTGCGGCAGCGGGCAGGTAGACGGTGAAGGTCGTCCCCTCCCCCGGTGTCGACCTCACCAGGATAGCCCCCTGGTGATTACGCACGATGGCATGGGATGCGGCCAGCCCCAGGCCGCTGCCCTCTTCCTTGGTGGTGAAGTAGGGATCGAAGACCCTTTCGAGATGTTCAGCCCTGATACCCAGGCCGTGGTCGCGAACCCTGAGGCGGACATATGGCCCGGGCGCCACCGGCACCCGCGAATCGCCGTCGATATCGACATTGTCGGCGGCGATCTCGATATCGCCGCCATCCGGCATGGCCTGCACGGCGTTGATGACGAGGTTGTTGACCACCTGGCCGATCTGTCCAGCATCGATATCGACCAGGCGCAGACCGTCGGCGAAGGCAAAGACACACCGCGAACCGGAGCCCCGCGCCGCGAAGGTCGCCGTCTCCGTCACCAGCTCCGGCAAGGTCGTCACCTTGCGCACCGGAGCCCCACCCTTGGCGAAGGCGAGCAGCTGCTGCGTCAGCCCCCTGGCGCGCTGGGCGGCCTTCTCGGCTTCGAGCAGGCAGGCGCGCAGCTCGCCGCCGCTGGATATCGAGAGACCGATAAGGCTGATATTGCCGAGGATACCCGAGAGCATATTGTTGAAGTCATGGGCGATGCCCCCGGCGAGAACGCCGAGGCTCTCCAGCTTCTGCATGCGCATCGAGAGCCGCTGCTTCTCGTCGTCGGCAGTGCGCAGCTCGGCAATGCGCCGCACCGCATCGAGCAGCAGGGTGGCCTGGCGCAGGTCGGCGTCGTCATAGGGCTTTTCCTTGCCGGCCAGCACCACCACCGCCACCACCAGGTCCTCGAAGAGGAAGGGGATGCCCATGAGCCTCATTCCGCAGTGTGGCGAGGCGCCTGCATCGGCGCCCCCCTCCTCGGTGAGCTCGCTGATCACCACCACCCGCTCCTGGCGCACCTTGTCGGCAAAGCCATGCGCCTTCACCGGCCACGCCCCCACTTCATGCCACGCATCGTCGCCCTCGTCCTCTTCCCGCCCGACCATCGCCTCGGCGGAGAGCCTGCCACTTGCCCTGTCCACCAGGAAGAGCGCCCCCTGGCTGCTGCCGGTCAGGCGCAGGGCCTTGTCCAGGGCCTGGGGATAGAGCTCGCCCGGTGCCGAGGCGGTGTGCTGGGTGATCTCGAGGAGGCTCTGCAGGCGGGCCTCGTTGAGCCTGGCTGTCTCCTCGGCCAGCTTCTGCTGGGTGATGTCGAAGAAGACGGTGACGAACAGGCCATGCTCGAAAGACGAGACCGAGACGGAAAAATGCTTCCCCAGCGGGGCGAACATGATATCGAAACGCTGCGGCGCGCCGCCTAACGCGACCTCGGCGAAACATTCGAGATAGGGCGCCTCGCTGCCGCCATAGACCTCGGAAGCGAGGCGGCCGACAACATCCTCGCGACGGAAGCCGAGAATGTCTTCATAGCGGGTGTTGACCTCGAGCAGGCGATAATCGATCGGGGTGTTGGCTGCGTCGAACTCGAGGCGGTGGATGGCCACCCCTTCGGACATGTTGTCGATGAGGTTGCGATAGCGCCGCTCCTTTTCCTCGAGGACGCGGTGGCTGGCCTCCAGGCTGGCGTTATTGAGGCGCAGCTGCTGCTCGGTGGCGCCGAGCTGCTGATTGGAGGCGCGCAGCTGCTGCTCGGTGGCCATGAGCTGCTGGTTGGAGGCGCGCAGCTGCTGCTCGGTGGCCATGAGCTGCTGGTTGGAGGCACGAAGCTGCTGTTCCGTGGCGGAGAGCTGCTGGTTGAGGGCCTGGAGATGGAGGTTGCGGTCGTGCAGCAGCCGCAGGTCGGTCCGCCGCCTCCTCTGGAACCTGACGAGGATGACCGCCACCCACATGCCGAGGATCAGGGTGAAGGCGATCATCGCCACGAGAATGCCGAAAACCTTGTGGTAATGATCGGAGAAGGTACTGTTCATGGCGGCGGTGAAGTCTGCCAGTTCCGCCGACAGCTCGTCAAAGGCCCTGTCCTGCTCTTTGTCGAAGGACGAGCCGGGCTGCGAGTTGCCAGGCGCCGTCAGGCGCCGCGCTGCAATCTCGCGGGAGATGGAGTTCTTCGCCTTTATCTCGGCCAGCATCCGCTCGAGTTCGACCTTGCCGGAAAGCCACAGGCGTACCCGCTGGTCCTGCAGGGCTGCGGCGAGGCCCTCGACCCTCTCGCCGAGCGCGACGTAACGCTCATCGAGAGCCTGGGCGGTGAACATGGGGTCTCCGGCCAACGTCTCTTCCGTCCACAGGTGGGTCAACGTCGCCTCGTTCTGCAAGGCCATGGCCGGCTGGATGACCTTCTCGGTCACGTTGGCAAGATGCCGCACCACCGCCCACGAGTAGGCCATGGTCAGCAGCAGGGAAAATAGGGCGACGGCAAAGACGGCGATACTGCCCCAGGAGAGCCGCTCTTCCCCGGGCTCAAGCGGCGATGGCGTACGCTGGCTCATCGACCGGCACCTTCGTCGAGGAGGGCAAAGGGGGCGTCGCCTATCGCGCACTCGATCCTCCCCGAGGGCAGGTGCAGCCGCACCCGACGCCGCCTCGTACCGCCGAGGGACAAGCCCCACGGGGCGAGGCGCTTGCTGTCGAGGATGCCCGTCACCGAGGAGATATTGCCGACGCAGACGGTATCATCGGGCCGCTGCAGCACGTTGCCGGCCCCGACGAGATAGAACTGCAGCCGCGCCGGGTCGGTGCCGAAGCGGGCCAGCCGCCTCAGCAGCTCCTCGATGGCATCCTCGGCATAGCGTGTCTTCTGCGGGTCGCCGTCGCGGCGGGCCCTGCCCGGCAGCATGACATGGGCGATGCCGCCACAGGGCACTTCCCGGTCGAGGGCGACCACGGCGATGCACGAGCCAATGGCCGCCGCCGAGAGCACGCCACGCCCGCCGAGCAGTTTGACTTCGCCGGTGGAGACTTCAACGACATCCGTTTCGGACTGCGGACCGCTCTCGCTCATGTGGCTGTGGGAAGGGAATCGGGGTTACGGCGCAGGGCACTCTCGCGCCGTCGACACTTCTGGCGGCAGGACGAGCGTTCACCTCCGCCGGGTCAGACGGGCGCTTCCAGCAACGATCACATATCACAGTGCAGGCTATAATTTTTCACCAGGCGAGGCAAGCCATTTCTGGACTTTTCCTGAGCACGTCACGGAAATACGTGTGATCGGACCTGGCCCGCCGACCACATCGCCTACAGCCGGCACTTCCTCATCCTCTGCCAAGCGCCTGGCGGATCTTCTCGCCGAGCACCTCCAGGGTGAAAGGCTTCTCGATGAAATGCACACCATCTTCGAGCACGCCATGATGGGAGATGACATCGGCGGTATACCCGGACATAAACATGACGCGGATGCCGGGCTGGAACTCGCCGATGGTTCGCGCCAGATCACGGCCGTTCATCTCCGGCATGATGACATCGGTGAGGAGCAGGTCGATCTTCCCGGCATGCTCCCTGGCCACGGTCATGGCCGCTCCAGGTGTCTCTGCCCGCAGCACCGCATAGCCCAGCTCTTCAAGCATCCGCGCCGACATCTCCAGCACCTCCGGCTCATCTTCGACGAGGAGAATGCGCTCGTTGCCGCGTGCCGCCTGCGGCGACGCCGCCTCCTCGGCCGCCGAGCCAGTCTCCCCTTCGTACCTGGGAAGGTAAATGGTGAACGTCGCCCCCTGGCCGGGTTCGCTGGCGGCGAAGATAAAGCCGCCGTTTTGCTTGACGATGCCATACACCGTGGCCAGGCCGAGGCCGGTGCCCTTGCCGGCCGCCTTGGTGGTATAGAAGGGCTCGAAGATGTTGGCCAGCGTCTCCCGGCTCATCCCCGAGCCGTTGTCGCTGACCCTCAGCAGGATATACTCTCCGACGGGAACTTCGATCTCGCCGGGCTGCCCGTCGGCGCTGACCGTCACCTGGCTGGTCTCGATAAGGATCCGCCCCGTGTCGGCGATGGCATCCTGGGCATTGACGCAGAGATTGGCGAGGACCTGGTCGACCTGGGTGGGGTCCATGAGCAGCGGCCCAAGGCCGCTCCCCGGCGACCACAGCAGCTTGATACGCTCGCCGAGCAGGCGCCGCAGCATCTTCAACATCCCCTCGATGGTCTCATTGAGGTCGAGGATCTTCGGTGCTACGGTCTGCTTGCGGGCAAAAGCCAGCAGCTGCCGGGTGAGGTCGGCGGAGCGCCTGGCGGCCTTGCCAATCTGCTCCAGATCACCATGCAGCGCCCCCCCCTTGTCCACCTTGAGCATGGCCAGATCGGTATAGCCGAGGATGACGCCAAGCATATTGTTGAAGTCGTGGGCCACGCCGCCGGCGAGGCGTCCCACCGACTCCATCTTCTGAGCCTGGATGAGCTGCTGGCGCAGCTTGTCCTTTTCCGCCTCGGCCTGCTTGAAGTCGGTGATGTCGGCATGGGTACCGGCCATGCGCAGCGGAGTCCCGGCCGCGTCGTACTCGACAATCCTGCCGGTGGAGCGGATCCATTTCCACTCCCCCGAGGCGGTGGCGCGGCGGTAATCCATGGTCACCGTCGCCCCTCCGCGCAGGCAGCGGGTATAGGTCTCGACCACCGTCGGACGGTCCTCGTCATGGATGCCAGCCAGCCAGCTCTGCAGGCTGGAGTTGAAGGTCTCCGCCGCATAGCCGATCATCGGCGGGTATTCCGGGCTCACCTTCACCTCGCCGGTGAGTACGTTGAGCTCGAACCAGCCCTGCCGGGTAGCGGCCATGGCGAGGCGCAGACGCTCCTCGCTTTTGCGCAGGGCCGCCTCCGCCTTCTTGCGGCTGGTGATGTCGAGGGCCGAAAAGGTCACCCCCTTGGCGAGGTCGGCAAAGTCGATGGGGCTGGAGCTGAGGAGGATATCGACCACCGTGCCGTCTTTACGGCGCCACCTCGTCTCCACCGTGCCGCTGCCCTGCTTCTCGATCTGCGCGTATTTCTCCCGCCCGACATAAAGATAAGACTCGTCGTCGACATAGAGCATGCGCGAGTTCTTCTCCAGCAACTCCTCCTCGGCATAGCCGGTCATCTCGCAGAGGCGCTGGTTGACCTGCCTGAATACGCGCGCGATCACCACGCCGATGCCGACGGGAACGCTGCGGAAGATGCTCTTCACATACTGCTCGCCCTCGCGCAAGGCCTGTTCGCTCTGACGGCGCTCGGAGATGTCGGTGAAGGTCACCACCACCTGGCGTAATTCGCCGCGCTCGGTGTTCTGCGGGAAGGCGTTGACCAGCATCCACCTCACCGGCCCCTCGGCGGCGGCCAGCACGCCGAGCACCACATTGATCTGCGGCCGGCCGGTGGCCAGCACGCGCGCCACCGGAAATTCGTCGACCGCCATAGGGCGGCCATCCTCGTGCACCAGCAGCCACGCCTCGTCGCGGGCATCCCTGCCAGCCATCTCGCTGGCGCTCAGGCCAAGGATGTCGCAGGCAACCTGGTTGAAGAAAAGGATCTCCGTGTCCGGCCCATGGACGACGATGCCGACATTGAGATTCTGGATGAGATCGCGGTGCTTCTTCTCGCTGGCCGCCATGGCCTCCTCCGCCAGCCGGCGCACCAGAGCCTCGCCGATATGGGCGGCAATGCCTTCCAGTTCCTGGATCTCGGCGAGGCGGAAGAGGTTCTCCCTGACGCTGTTGAGCTGCAGGATGCCGAAGATGGTGCCGCCGGCGCGGATGGGAATCAGGGCAAGAGTGGCGTAGCCTTCGAGGACGCAGCGGTTGCGCGGCCGCAGGCGGGGATCGTCGGCGCGCGGGATGCGCAGCAGGCTGGCTGCGTTGCCGGTCCAGGCACTGCCGCCCTTGGTGAACAGCGGGTTGGCGGGATCGGTGCGCCCGGAGATGACCAGGCCGCAGGTGCACTCCAGTCCGACCGGGTCGACGTCGCCATCGTTACAGCCCTGGCGTCGTGCGTCCGCGCCGAGAAGCGAATTCTCCTTGAGAAGGAACTCGGTCGAGAAACCGCTCTGCGAGTAATAGGGGAAATCCTTGCCCTGACGCAGGCGCATGCCGATGGCGTCGCAGCCGGTGGTCTTTTTGATGGCCGCCAGGATGCGCCCGATGGCGCTCTTGAAGTCGCTGCAGTCGACGAGAATTGACAGCGTCTCGACGGAAAGGTCGCGATAGGCTTCGGCCCGCTTCTTCTCGGTGATGTCGCTGTCGCTGCCCCGATAGCCGAGGAGGCTGCCGTCGGGGTGCAGCCGCGGGATGCCCTGGGTGAGCAGCAGGACCCTGTTGCCGCCCTTGCTGAGGGCGGCGTTCTCCAGGTTGATGAAGGGCTCGCGGCGGTCGAAGACGGCGAAGGCAGCCTCCTTGAACTGTGCGCGCCCTTCCTCGGGGTGCAGGTCGTAGAAATGCAGCTTGCCGACTACCTCCTCGGGGCTGTAGCCGAGAACCGTCTCCACCCCCTTGCTGACGTAGGTGTAGAGACCCTGGGCATCGACCTCCCACAGCATGATGTTGCGCTGTTCGGCGATCTGGTTGAAGAGATCGTTGCCGCTGCGCAGTTCCTCTTCGTTGCGTCTGCAGGCGTCGAGGGTGCTGTGCAACTGGAAATAGCTGCGGGCGAAGCCGGAGATGATGCTGGCCAGACTATGGCAGAAGCGCCTGGCCTCGGCGAGGGAGGACTCGCCCTGGCCCGACGCCAGGGTGCAGCGCTGGCCCGCCGTAGCCGGGGAAGCGCCGCTATGCTCGTCACCAGCGCCACAGTGCTCGTCCCTCGGGGCAACGCCGGGTTGGCAGACGAAGATATTGCCGATATGCCGGCCGTCGACGTGAATCGGCGCCGTCAGCTCGCAGCCACGGGGCAGATCCTCCGGGTCTTCGCCGTTCCCCGGCGTCGCCAGGGTGGTGGGGTCCTGCTGCCAGCCGGCGCCGATGAGGATCGTGCCGTCGACCTCGGCAATGGCGCTGCCAATGCCGGTGAGGCGAAACACGCTCTCCATCATCCCACGCAGTGACTCGGGATCGAAAACATCTGCCAATGCGAAGGGATGCGCCATGGCTGCCGCCGCGCCGATGGGCCTGAGGTATCCTCCTGCTGCCATTTCCTGCTCCTTACGTACGGAAACTGTCGCCCCCCGGCCTCCCGCACTGTATCACGTTTTTTGCTTGAGGTCTCGCAACAGTTTGGCCAGCTCCTTTCTCAGCAAGGGCTTGGCGAGGAACCCGCCGATACCGTAGCGTTTCGCCGAGGCCTCGTCGACGAGGGAGCTGTAGCCGGTGCAGAGGATGATCGGCAGGCCGGGGCGCAGACGCAGGACATTGCGGGCCAGATCGAGGCCGGTCATCACCGGCATGGTCTGGTCGGTGATGAGGGCATCGAAGGCGTTCGGCCGCTGCTGGAAGAGGGTCAGCGCCTTGAGGCTGTCGGTACAGACGGTGACATGGTAGCCGAGCCGCTCGAGCATCGTCTTGCCGAGTTGGGCAAGCATGGGCTCGTCGTCGACGAAGAGGACATGCTCCTTGCCGGTGGGGATGTCGCCCACCTCGGCCGCCTGCACCGGTCGCGCCGCCTCGATGGCAGGCAGGTGAACATTGAAGGCGGCCCCTTTGCCGACAGTGCTCTCGCAGCTGACAAAGCCCCCCAGGGCGGTGGCGGTGCCGTGGACGATGGCCAGCCCCAGGCCGGTGCCCCGGCCCATTTCCTTGGTGGTGAAGTAGGGGTCGAAGATGCGCTCGAAAATCTCCGGGGGAATTCCCGGGCCGGTATCGGCGACGGTGAGCACCACGAAGCTGCCCGGCTTGACGCCGGGACGCTGGACCAGGTCAGCGGCGCTCAGCTCCCGGTTGCCAAGGGCGATGGTCAAGGTGCCGCCCAGGTGTTCCATGGCGTGGTAGGAATTGGTGCAGAGGTTCATCACCAGCTGGTGGATCTGCGACGGGTCGGCAACCACATTGCGGCAGCTCTCCTCGAAATGCTGGTTGATGGTGATCGTCGAGGGCAGGCTCGGGCGCAGCAGCTTGATGGTCTCCTTGACCACCAGCGCCGGGTTGAGAGGCACCGGGTCGGTGATCGACTGCCGGCTGAAGGCGAGAATCTGTTTGACCAGGTCGGCGGCGCGGTGCGCCCCTTCCAAGACGCGGTCGAGGTCTTCGGCAACCATCGGGCTGTCGGCACTGTCCTCCCTGGCGAGCTCGGCATACTTGCGTTTGCGGCCAGTAAGTTTGCAAATCGGCTGAAACCCTTACTGGCC
>CALGIJ010000023.1 GCA_937915545.1 uncultured Desulfobacterales bacterium | reverse complement strand
GGCCGAAGGAGGGCATGTACCCCAACATCAGGATCTTCCCGTGAGAGAGGCGGGGGCTATGGCGGCAAAGGAAGCATCTTTCCCTCATAGCCCCGGACGATTCGACAGCCTCGTATCCCGGTGAGAGGGATGGCCATGAACCAGGGCAAGCTCAATATCCTCGTCGTCGACGACGAAAAAAACATCCGCAAGACCCTCTCCTACTGCCTCGAGTCGGAAGGGCACACGGTGATCGCCGTCGCCGACGGCAAGGAGGCCCTGGCCGAGGCGCGACGCTTCACCTTCGACATCGCCTTCATCGACCTGCGCCTGGAGCGGGAAAACGGCCTCGACCTCATCCCCCAACTGCTTGCCGAGACACCGTGGCTGAAGATCGTCGTCATCACCGCCAACGCCAGCATCGAGACGGCGGTGGAGGCCATGCGCCGCGGTGCCGCCGACTATATCGAAAAGCCCTTCACCAGCGCACAGATCAAGCTGCTCATCCGCACCCTCGGCCATATCCGCGACCTCGAGAACGAACTCACCGTACTGCGCGAGGATCGGCGCCGCTTCACTCCGGAGTCGCTGTTGTACAGCAAGAATCCGGACATGTTGCGCATCGTCGATACCGTTCACAAGGCGGCCGCCTCGGAGGCAATGATCCTCATCCGCGGCGAGAGCGGAACCGGCAAGTCGGTGTTCGCCCGCACCATCCACAACCTCAGCAAGCGGGCGCGGCGGCCGATGATGATCGTCTCCTGCCCCGCCGTTCCCGGCGAACTTCTTGAAAGCGAGCTCTTCGGCCACTGTAAGGGGGCCTTCACCGGGGCGGTAAAAGACAACCCCGGCCGTATCGCCGCCTGCGAGGGCGGCACCCTCTTCCTCGATGAAATCGGCGACATGGCCCTGCCGATCCAGGCCAAGCTGCTGCGCTTCATCCAGGACAAGGAATACGAACGCCTTGGCGAGACCGTGTCGCGCCGGGCCAACGTCCGGGTCATCACCGCCACCAACGTCAACCTCGAGCAGCGCATCGCCGAGGGTCGCTTCCGCGAAGACCTCTTCTACCGCATCAACGTCATCTCCATCAATGTCCTGCCGCTGCGGCGGCGGCGCGAAGACATCCTCGATATCGCCAGGGACTTCTGCGCCCACTTCTGCAAGACCAACCACCGTCCGCCGCTCACTTTCGCCGCCTCGGCCGAAAAAGCCATCCTCGACCACTCCTGGCCCGGCAACGTGCGTGAACTGCGCAACGCCATCGAGCGGGCGGTAATCCTCGGTAGCGGCGTGGAAATCACCGCCGCCGACCTGCCGGAGAACGTCGCCCCCGCCGCCAGCCCTCCCGGTGTCGGCGACATGGTGACGCTGGCCGAGTTGGAAGAAATGCATATCAAGATGGTCCTTGCCAGGACCACCTCCATTCAAAGCGCCGCCGACACCCTCGGCATCGACCCCGCCACATTGTGGCGCAAGCGCAAGACCTACGGGATGTAACCTCGCCCCGGTCTCGCACTCTCCTGCGCCCTCCCACCCGTCCGCACCACTCGCCCGTCCGCGCCATTCGCTCCTCGCCGCAATGATCTTGCGCTTTGCACGATCACCGCCAGCGGCTCTTTCAATTTGCACGACCTCTCCATTCCACCCTGGAAATAACGCCGCGTTTCCGCCATCTTTCTCTCTCGACAGCCCTGGCATGATTGTTGCCTTTGCATGGGCAGCAGGGCCCCTCGCCGGGCATTCCTGCAGCAACGTTAAAGGTCGCTATGAGCCTCAAACAGAAAATCCTCATGGGTTATGCCGTCGCCATCACCCTGATGGGCGCGGTGGTCACCTGGGCGATGGTCAATCTCTGGTCCTTCGGCCAGGCCACCGACGTCGTGCTGCGCGACTACTACCGCAGCATCAACGCGGTGGAGAAGATGCTCGACGCCCTGGCCCGCCAGGATGTCGGCGTGCTGCTGCTATTGATGGGCGAAACGGCCCGCGGCAAGGCCAGCCTCGCCGAGAGCGACGCCCTCTTCGTCGAGTGGCTCGACCGTTCCCGGGAGAGCATCGCCGTCGAGGGTGAACGGGAGGCCATCGCCGCCATCAAGGCCGAGTATCACCGCTACCGGGCGCGCCTCATGCAACTGGCCTCGGCGGGGGAAGAAGAGTCCTTGTCTCCGAAAAACTACCAGGAATCGATTCTCCCCTATTCCTCCAAGGTCAAGGAGGGTTGCCTGGCCCTGCGCGCGATGAACGAGCGCACCATGTACGCCGCCAGCGAAGAGGCCCGCGAGGAGGCCAAGCGGGTCATCTACACCAAGGCCTCGGTGGCGCTGCTTGCCGCCATGATCGCCCTCTTCTTCAGCCTCGTCTTCGCCGAGCGCCTCGTCTTGCCCCTGCGCCGCCTGGTCAAGGCGGCCAAGTCCATTTCCGCCGGCGAATTCCATGTCAAGCTGGAGGTCGAGACCAGCGACGAGCTGGGCGAACTGGCGGCGGAGTTCAACCGCATGGCGGGCGAGCTGCGCCGCTACCACCTGATGAATGTCGACCGCATCGTCGCCGAGCACAACAAGGGCGAGGCCATCCTCGCCTCCATCGAGGACGGCCTGGTGGTCTTCGACACCGAGGGTCGGGTGACCGGCATCAACCCTGCCGGCCGCCGCATGTTCGGCATCGACTACACGGAAGGCGACACCCTCCTTTGCCGTGACCTGCTCGCCGCCCCCGGAGTCTGCGACATCGTCGCCGAAACGGCGTCCAGCGGGGTGCAACCGAACCTGCCCGACGACCGACGCATCCTTTCTCTCGGCAAGGGTGAAGACACCCGCCAATACCTCTTCTCGGCCACCGCCATCCGCCAGTCGTCACGAAAGTTTTCCGGCGTCGTGCTGCTGCTGCGCGACATCACCCGCCTGCGCGAGGTGGAACGCTTGAAAAGCGAGTTCGTCATGGCTGCCTCCCATGAGCTGCGCACTCCGCTGACCAGCCTCGGCATGGGTGTCGACCTGCTCCTCGAGCACGCCTGCCACTACCTGCCGGAACGGGAAAGGGATCTGCTGCAGACCGCCCACGACGAGGTGCAGCGCATGAAGGGCCTGGTCCACGATCTGCTCGACCTGTCGAAGATCGAGAGCGGTCGGGTCGAACTGGAATTTGAAGCGGTCCCGGTGGCCGCCCTGTTTGCCGAGGTGCATGACATCTTCCGCGCCCAGGCGGGCATCAAGGGCGTCACCCTGACCGTTGACGACACCTCGGCCCTGCCCCAGGTCAGCGCCGATATCAAAAAAATCGTCTGGGTGCTGTCCAATCTCGTTTCCAACGCCCTGCGCTATGTCGACGAAGGCGGCCATATCCACCTCGCCGCCGTGGCAGATAAAGGCGAAGTGGCCATCGCCGTCAGCGACGACGGCATCGGCATCCCCTCCCAATTCCAGGCCAAGATCTTCGAGAAATTCGTGCGGGTCGACAAGAAGGAAAGCGGCCGCACCGGCCTTGGCCTTGCAATCTGCAAGGCGATCATCCGCGCCCATGGCGGGGACATCTGCGTCGCCTCGCAGCCCGGCCACGGCAGCACCTTTACCTTCACCCTGCTGGCAACATGCGACCACGAACGGCACAGCCTCACGCTTCCTGCCGTAAGCGATAACGAAACCCATCCCACGTCAACCCTTGCCCCATGAGGAGAACCATGAATCTCGTCCAACGACTGGCAACACAGCACCTCACCGGCGCGGCGATCGTCCTGCTGCTGCTCTTCGCCCCGGCTCTGGCCTTCGCCAGCCCTGTCCACGGCGGCGTCGTCGACCCCAACGTGCCGACCCTTCTCGGCATCCGCGTCGAGTTTCTTCTCTTTGCCCTGGTGCTCCTCGGCGTTGCCCTCTTTCATCATCACACCTTTTATGTGGCGGTCTCCGGTCTGATCGTCATCACCCTCTTCAAGATCTTCTTTGATGGCGGCTTCAACCTCGGCCATCACCTCTTCGGACAACTGCCCCTGCTCGAACAGTTGACCGACAAACACCTGCGCCAGGGGGAATGGCCGGTGGTGCTCAACCTCCTCGGCCTGCTGCTCGGCTTCGGCATCCTCGCCAAGATCTTCGAAGAATGCGGCTTTCCCCAGAAACTCCCCAAGTTCCTGCCTTCCGGCTGGATGGGGCCGGCGGTGCTGCTGGTCTTCGTCGCCATTCTCTCCTCCTTTCTCGACAACATCGCCGCGGCGCTGATCGGTGGCACCATCGCCCTGGTCGTCTTTAAAAACAAGGTTCACATCGGCTATATCGCCGGCATCGTCGCCGCCTCCAACGCCGGCGGCTCGGGGTCGGTGGTCGGCGACACCACTACCACCATGATGTGGATCGATGGCGTCAGCCCCTTGGACGTCCTCCATGCCTTCATCGCTGCCATCGCCGCCCTGCTCATCATCGCCTTCTTCGCCGGGCACCAGCAGTACAAGCTGCAGCCGGTGGTGGTCGCCGACACCAGCCACGTCAGGATCGACTGGATAAAGATCCTCATCGTTGCCATGATCCTCGTCGGCGCCATCGTCACCAATTACACCCTCGACCTGCCCGCCCTGGGGGTGTGGATCGCCATCCTTCTCGGCGCCCTGCTGCGCCCCATTCCCTGGAAGGAAGTGCCGGCGTCGATCATGGGCACCATCTTTCTCCTCAGCCTGGTCATGTGCGCGTCGATGATGCCGGTGGAGACCTTGCCCGACGCCTCGTGGATGACCGCCTTCGTCCTCGGCTTCATCTCGGCGGTCTTCGACAACATCCCGCTCACCAAGCTCTGCCTGGTGCAGGGCCACTACGACTGGGGCATGCTCGCCTACACCGTCGGTTTTGGCGGCTCGATGATCTGGTTCGGTTCCTCAGCCGGCGTCGCCATCACCAATAAATTCCCCGAAGGTCGCAACGTCGTGCTCTGGCTGCGCAAGGGCTGGCATGTGACCATGGCCTATATCGTCGGCTTCTTCGTGCTCTTCTTCTTCTGGGGCTGGCATCCCTCGAGCAGCCGCCTCCATCAGGAACCGGCGGTGAGTTGCACCGTCGAAAACTGCAAAGCCAAGAAGGTGGCCCTCGCCCTGCAGAACGGACAAGCTCCGGCCAAGCAGGAGACGAAAAACAAATAGTCAGCGACAACCCAGCGCCGGGACGAGAAACGCTCCTGCTCTCGGCGCACGAACATACTTTTATACAAGGAGAATCATCATGACGACGCAACAACAGACAGTCAGGGATATCATGATCCCCCTGTCCGGCTTTCCCCGCATGAAGGAATCGGGGACGGTACAGGAGGCAATCCAGCAACTCCGCTCCTTCTGCCCTCTGGGCAGCAGCGGCCCCTGTGGCTTCACCGAGCTGATGGTGGTCGACGACCAGGGCGCCCTGGTCGGCCGGGTCACCCAGCAGGGCATCCTGCGCGTGCTCTTCTCGACCCTGCTCGACACCGTCGATATCAAGAAGTTCGAGGGCAAGACCGCCGAATTCAGCGACCTTACCACCCTGCTCAACGGGGTGATGATCAAGGAAGGTGTCAACCATCTCGAGGCAACGTTGACCGGGGTCATCGAGCGCAATGTTCGCACCCTGGCGCCGCACACCGACCTCATCCACGCCATGTCGACCATGGTCATCTGCAAGGAGACGGTGCTGCCGGTGGTCGATGCCGGCAAGCTCGTCGGTGTCGTCAAACTGGCCGAGGTTTTCGGGGCCCTAGGCGATCAGCTCATTGCTCTCAACTCAAAATAAAAAGAGGTCTTCAACATGTCATCCACATATGTCGAAGGAGCGGAGGCCAAGGCCCCGTTCGACTGGAAAAGGGTGTTTTTTCTCATTCTCGGCGTGGTGCTGTTCTGCATCATCTACTACGCCCCGCCGTGGCCGGACGCCATCGACCCGATGGGCAAGCACTTCGCCCTCTCCCCGCAGGGCAAGGGTGCCCTGGCCCTGTTCGCCCTGGCGGCCACCTGGTGGATCTTCGAGGTACTGCCCATCGGCGTCACCGGTATCGCCATCGGTGTCATCCAGGCGATGTTCCTCATCAGGAAGCCCGAAGTGGCCTTCAAGGACTTCATGGATCCCTCGGTGCTGTTCATCTTCGGTTCCATCGTCATCGGCCTGGTCTTCACCAAGAGCGGGCTCACCAAGCGCATGGCCTACAAGATGCTGGCCATCGTCGGTGAAAAGACGAGCATGATCTACCTCGGTTGCTTCGTCATGACCGTCGCCCTCACCCACATGATGGCCCATACGGCGGTGGCGGCGACCATGTTCCCCCTGCTCATGGCCATCAATGCCCTCTACTCCGATGACGACCGTCCCACCAAATTCGGCAAGGGCCTGTTCATCGGCATGGCCTATGTCGCCGGAGCCGGTTCGATCATCACCCTGCTCGGTTCGGCCCGCGCCGCCGTGGCCATCGCCTTCTTCAAGGAGATGACCGGCAAGGAAATCAGCTTCTTCGAGCTCACCTACTACCTCTTCCCCCTCGGCTGGCTGATGGTGGCCCTGATCTGGGGGATGATGATGGTGCTGTGCAAGCCTGAGAAAAGCGTCATCCCCGGCCTCAGGGAGCGGGCGGTGAAGATGTACGCCGAACTCGGCGGCTGGAGCAAAAACGAGATCATGACCCTGGTCATCGTCCTCTCGGTGATTCTGCTCATCGCCGCCAAGAACTGGGTGCCGGCCCTGAAGACCATCGACAAGACCGCCATCCTCCTCTCCTCGACCCTGCTCTTCTTCGTGCTCAAAATCCTTAAAGTGGAAGACCTCGAAGACATCCCCTGGAACATCATCCTCCTCTTCGGCGGCGCCATGTCCATCGGCTTCTGCCTGTGGCAGACCCACGCCGCCGAGTGGCTGGCGGTCAACTGGCTGGCCTTGTTCAAGGAAGCTCCGGCCGTGGTCTTCATCCTCGGCATCGCCTTCTTCGTCATGGTGATGACCAACTTCATCATGAACGTGGCAGCCATTGCCATCTCCCTGCCGGTGGCCCTGGTCATCGCCCCCTATCTCGGCGTCGCCGGGGAGGTCATCTTCTTCTCCTCGCTGGCCACCGCCGGCATGCCCTTCTTCCTGCTCATCGGCGCGGCGCCAAACGCCATCGCCTATGGCTCGAAGCAGTTCACCGCCGGGGAGTTCTTTCGCTACGGCATCCTCGCCAGCATCGTGCTCATGTTCGCCGTGTGGCTGTGCGTAACGGTCATCTGGCCGCTACAGGGGCTGCCCATCCTCGCCACCAAGTAGAGCTGGAGAAAACGGCCATGGTCTCGAGCAACAGATGCCCGAGGCCTTGGCCGACCCAAGCGATGGAACAATGCCGTAACTCCCATTTCCCCTTCGAGAGGTCCGTTGTGGCTCGGGTACGCAAGATCAGAGTGCTGCTCGCCGACAGCGAAGAAGAGTTCTCCGCCACCCTGGCCGACCGCCTGCGCCTGCAAGGTTTTGCAGTGCACTGCGCGCGATCCGCGGCCGAGGCGGTTGCCGAACTGGAAGGCGGCAGGTTCGATGTCGCCCTCGTCGGTTCTGATTTCGTCGACATGAAAGGCACCGACCTGCTGGTGCATTGCAAGAGCCTCTCCCCGAGCCGCGCCGCCATCCTCCTCGCCGCTCACGGGGCGGTCGATGCCGCCATCGTCGGCATGGAACGGGGCGCCGACGATTTTCTCATGAAACCCATCGATCTCACCGTCCTCGCCGACAAGATCCGCGACGTCCACCACCGTGGCTCTTCCCAGAATAGCCAGCGGCAGCAGCGTTGAGCAAGCGGCAGATACCGCCTCGAGTTCGAGACTGCGCCATCGCAACAGTCTCGGCCCAGCCCGCTGCCTCCGTTCCACCGCCTGGGTGCTTTCCCCTGTCCCGCCTGGCCCCGCATCGACAAGGGTGCTGGGCTTGCTTATAGTCTTCACCGCTACGAAACGGCAGGGTCAACCCGGCCCCGCCACCCCATGAACCACCTCACGGAGCGATCACTATGAGCATCTCACTCTTCGATAGCACGACCCTCGGCGACCTCACCCTGAAGAACCGCATCGTCATGGCCCCGATGACCAGGGGCCGGGCCGGCGACAGCCGTGTCGCCAACGACCTCATGGCGGAACACTATGTGCAGCGGGCCGAAGCCGGTCTGCTCATCACCGAGGCGACGGTAGTCAGCACCGCCGGCATCGGCTGGATCGGCTCGCCGGGCATCTACACGGCGGAGATGGCCGATGGCTGGCGCCGCGTCACCTCACGGGTGCTGCCCACCGGCAGTCACATCTTCCTGCAGCTCTGGCACTGCGGCCGCGCCTCGCACCCCGACTTCCACCAGGGCCGCCCGCCGGTATCGGCCTCGGCGGTGCCCATAGAGGGCGACGGCATCCGCACCCCCCTGGGCAAGAAACCTTACGAGGCGCCGCGGCCACTCAGCGAAGCGGAGATCGCCGCCACGGTGCAGGACTTCCGCCAGGCAGCCCTCTACGCCCGCGAGGCCGGCTTCTCCGGAGTCGAGGTCCATGGCGCCAACGGCTACCTCATCAACCAGTTCCTCGACTCGAAGAGCAACCGCCGCACCGACCGCTACGGCGGCTCCCCGGCTAACAAATACCGCTTCCTTGGCGAAGTGCTGGCGGCGGTACTGGAAGTGTGGCCGTCACAGCGGGTGGGGGTGCGGCTCTCGCCCAACGGGGTCTTCAACGACATGGGCCACCCCGATTTCCGCGAGACCTACCTCCATGTCATCAATGAGCTGGCCAGGCTGCAGCTGGGCTATGTGCATATCATGGACGGTCTCGGCTTCGGCTTCCATGGGCAAGGCGAGCCGATGACCCTGGCCGAGTTTCGCGCCGTCTACCCGGGCACCATCATCGGCAACTGCGGCTACAGCAAGGAAGACGCCGAACGCCGTCTGCTGGCCGGGGAACTCGACCTGGCCGCCTTCGGCCGCCCCTTCATCACCAACCCCGACCTGGTGACGCGACTGCGGAGGAACCTGCCGCTCGCCCCCTGGGATGATATGTCCAGGTGGTACACCCCAGGGCCGCAAGGCTACACCGATTACCCACCTCACGGCGAGTAATGCGGACGGATTATCCCCCTTTGAGTAAAGACCGGGGCGACAGCCTCTTGGAAGCTGCTGTCCCGGTCTGAAGTCCTCTCTCGAGACAGACGAAAGGCGCTCTCGGAGGACCGGCCGGTCGTCGGCGATGTCCGGAGATATCTCGACTTTTCGCTCTCCGCAAAGCGTGAGCGCGAACGGTGAGAGGAGCGGGGGAGGTATTCCCTCGCTCCGCGCGTTGACATGGCCATGCCGCAGATGTATATCAAGCTCTGCATGGAATTTTCCGTCCCGGGCTTTTCCTGGCCGGAAGGTCGACCAGGCAGGTGGACGATGCGCTGGGACCTTGGCGCTAGGACGTCCGAACTCAGTAATTTTCTCATTTCCCGATAGAGTTCATCACCATGACATTGGCAATTGCAGAAGCAGCGGTGATTCTCGCGCTGCTGTCGGCAGTCGTGCCGGCGGTATTGTTCGCTCACCCCCGCCTGCTCAGCCGGCTGGCCTTTGTACTCCTTGGCGCAGCCGGCCTGGCCGCCTGCGTCGCCGGCGGCCAGGCCCTGCTGTCGCAGACCAGCCAGCAGGTCGTTCTGCCGCTTGGACTGCCCTGGCTGCATGTCTCGCTGGTGCTCGACCCGCTGGCCGGCCTGTTCCTGTTCATCGTCGGGCTGATCACCTGCATGGCAGCCTGCTACGGTCCGGCCTATGTCCTCGAATACCTGCACCAGGAGATGGGACCCGGCATCCTCGCCGTGTTCAGCGGGCTGTTCGTCAGCGGCATGTTTCTGGTGCTGCTCGCCGCCGACGCCTTCTCCTTCATGCTCGCCTGGGAGCTGATGTCGGTGGCCAGCTATTTCCTCGTCGTCTTCCAACACGCAAAACTCGAGAACCAGCGTGCGGCTTTCATCTATCTGCTCATGGCGGTGGTCGGCGGGACCTTTCTCTTTCTCGCCTTCGGCATCCTCGCCGGCTTCTCCGACGGGTTCAGTTTCCAGACCATGAAGGGCACAACGCTCAGCCCGACCTGGGCATCGCTGGCCTTTGTCTGCGCCTTCATCGGCTTCGGCCTCAAGGCGGGCATCGTGCCCCTGCATGTCTGGCTGCCCCTCGCCCATCCCGTCGCCCCCTCGCATATCTCGGCGATGATGTCCGGCGTCATGCTCAAGGTGGCGGTATATGGCTTCATCCGCTTCGTCTACGATCTGCTCGGCGGCATCACCTGGCAGTGGGGGGTGGCCCTCCTGCTGGTCGGCTCCGCCTCGGCCATCCTCGGTGTCCTCTACGCCTTGATGCAGCACGACCTCAAGCGGTTGCTCGCCTACCATAGCGTCGAGAACATCGGCATCATCTACATCGGCCTCGGCCTGTCGATGATCTTCCAGGCCACCCACCATGCCGAGATTGCCGCCCTGGCCCTCATCGCCGCCCTCTACCACTGCCTCAACCACGCCCTGTTCAAGAGCCTGCTCTTTCTTGGCGCCGGCGCGGTCCTGCAGCAGACCCGGCAGCACGACATGGAGCGCATGGGCGGGCTGATCAAGAAGATGCCGGTCACCGCCGTCTGTTTCCTGGTGGGCTGCATCAGCATCTCCGCCCTGCCGCCGTTCAACGGCTTCGTCTCGGAGTGGCTGACCTTCCAGGCCGCCCTGCAGGGGCCACTGTTGAAGAGCGGCATCCTCGGGGCAATGATTCCCGTCGCCGCCGCCATACTCGCCCTGACCGGGGCCCTGGCCGCAGCCTGCTTCGTCAAGGTCTTCGGCATCGTCTTTCTCGGCCTGCCGCGTTGCGAAGACATCGCCCGGGCCAAAGACCCCTCCCTGGGCATGCAGCTCAGCCAGATCGTGCTGGCCGTCGCCTGTCTTGCCTTCGGTATTTTTCCCACCTGGACGGTGAGAGCCCTGAACGGCGTCACCGAGGGCCTGCTCGGCAACGGCCTGACCAGCGCCATCGACAACGGCTGGCTGTGGCTCACCCCGGTCAGCCCGCAGACCGCATCCTATGGCGCCCCGGCGGTATTTTTCGGTCTGCTTGCCAGCTGGCTGATCGTCTACGCCCTGCTCCACCCTCTGCGCCGCGACAACCGTATCCGCATCGCCCCGCCCTGGGACTGCGGCTTCGGTCCGCTCAACGCGCGCATGCAGTACACCGCCTCGTCGTTCGCCATGCCCATCCGCCGCGTCTTTTCGTTTCTCTGGCTGATCGTCGAAAAAGTCGAGCCGGGCGGTCCGGGTACTCCGCCGCGCTACATCCTGCGCGTCAACGACCGGATATGGCTGGCCCTCTACGTGCCCATCGGCAAGCTCATGTTGAAACTCGCCGAGCGGACCTCCTATATCCAGGGCGGCAACCTGCGCGTCTACCTCAGTTATTCCTTTTTCACCTTGCTCTTTCTTCTCTGGGTAATCGTATGAGCGGATTGCTGTGGGCGATCATCAAGACTCTCTGCGTCATTCTTCTCGCGCCGCTCATGGCCGGCTGGGTGAAGTGGCTCAAGTGCCGCCTGCAGAACCGCAGGGGGGCGCCGCCATGGCAGCCCTACCGCGACCTGCTGCGCTTGTCGCGCAAGAACGTGGTCATCGCCGAGTCGGCATCGTGGATCTTCCGCATGGCCCCCTATATCGTCTTCTCGGTGACCTGCCTGGCGGTATCTACCGTGCCGGTGGTCACCGTACAGCTGCCGGTGGCGGCGCTGGCCGACGTCATCGCCCTGGTCGGCTTTCTCGCCCTGGGCCGCTTCTTCCTGGCGCTGGCCGGGATGGATGTCGGCACAGCCTTCGGCGGCATGGGCTCCTCCCGCGAGGTGACCATCTCCTCCCTCGCCGAACCCGCCCTGCTCATGGCCTTCTTCACTCTGGCGATGAACGTCTCGAGCACCAACCTGTCGACGGTCATCGGCGAGCTCGGCCGTCGCGACCTGACCCTCTACCCCTCGCTGATCTTCGCGGCGATGGGCCTGGTGCTGGTGGCAATCGCCGAGACCGGGCGCATCCCCATCGACAATCCCTCGACCCACCTCGAGCTGACGATGATCCACGAGGCGATGATCCTCGAGTACAGCGGGCGGCATCTGCTCCTCATGGAGTGGGCCTCGATGCTCAAGCTGACCCTGTTCTCCCTGCTCATCGTCAACCTCATCGTCCCCTGGGGGGTGGCCCTGACCCTGGCCCCGGCCGACTTGGCCTTCGCCGCCCTGATCGTTACCGGCAAGCTCATGCTGTGGGGGATGATGCTCGCCGTATCGGAAACCATCCAGGCCAAGATGCGCCTCTTCCGCGCCCCGCAGTATCTCGGGCTGGCGTTTATCCTCAGCATGCTGGGGATGATGAGTCATATCGTTCTCGAGGTCCGTTAAGATGCTGATCGCTTCCCTGTCCCTGCCCGAGCAGGGTGTCCTGACCCTGGCCGCCCTGATCCTCCTCTCCTCGTTCCTGCTGCTCGCCCAGGTCCGCCTGGACAGCCTGATCAACACCTTCGCCCTGCAGGGGGCGCTGATCTTTCTGGCCACCGTGTTCATGGCCTTCATTTCCGGCAAGTACCACCTGCTCATCTCCGCCGCCCTGACCCTCTTTCTCAAGGTATTCTTCATTCCCGGGCAGCTGCGCCTGCTGGTCGTCCGCCTCAACATCCGCCGCGAGGTCGAGGTCATCGGCAACCCCATGCTGGTCATGCTCTTCGCCGCCGGCCTGGTGCTGTTCAGCTACTATGTCGCCCTGCCCATCCGCGAGCTGTCGCTGCTCTCGACCCGCAACACCATCACCATTTCCCTGGCAGTGGTGCTGATCGGCATGCTCATGGTCATCTCCCGGCGCAAGGCGGTCGCCCAGGTCATCGGCTTCATGTCCATGGAGAACGGCCTCTTCTTCGCAGCGGTGGTGTCCACCCACGGCATGCCGATGGTCGTCGAGCTGGGCATCGCCTTCGATGTGCTGGTGGCCGTCATCCTCTTCGGGGTGTTCTTCTTCCATATCCGCACCGAGATCGGCAGCCTCGACACCGACCGCCTCAACCATCTCACCGAGGTGGACAGATGAACGCCCTCTACGCCACCCTGCTTCTGCCCCTGGTCGGGGTGTTCATCCTCGCCTTCGCCGGCCACCGGCGCCAGGCCAAGACGATCAACCTGGTCCTTTGCACGGTGACCTTCGCCACCGCCCTCCTCCTCGCCCTGGAAGTCTTCCGGGACGGGGCGATCCTCTCCACCGGCAAGCTCCTCTACGTCGACGGCTTCAACGTCTACCTCATTCTCCTCAATGCCTTCGTCGGCATGACCACCGCCATTTTCTCCGGGCCCTACATGGAGCACGAGGCGGCCATCGGCCGGGTCGACGCGGTGCGCATGCGCCTCTATTACTCGATGTACCAGGGCTTTCTGTTCACCATGCTCATGGCCCTGTCGACCAACAACCTCGGCATCCTCTGGGTGTCGGTGGAGGGGGCGACCCTGGCCACCGTCCTCCTTGTCAGCCTCTACCGCACCCACGAGTCCATCGAGGCCGGCTGGAAATACTTCATCATCTGCGGCGTGGGCATCTCCCAGGCCCTGTTCGGTACCATCCTCGTCTACTTCGCGGCGGTCAAGATTCTTCCCCCCGGGGCCGAAGACGGGCTGCTGTGGACGGAGCTGCACCGCCACGCCGCCGACATGGACGCCGGGGTGCTGGCCCTGGCCTTCGTCTTCCTCCTCGTCGGCTATGGCACCAAGGTCGGCCTGGTGCCTCTGCACAACTGGCTGCCGGATGCCCACTCCGAGGGCCCGACACCGATGTCGGCGATTCTCTCCGGGCTGCTGCTCAATATCGCCCTCTATGCCCTGGTGCGCTTCAAGATGCTCGTCGACCCGGCCCTGGGCAACCACCTCGCCGGCAACCTGATGATGGGTTTCGGCATGCTGTCCTTTTCCGTCGCCGGCCTGCTCCTCCACCGCCAGTACGACATCAAGCGCATGTTCAGCTACTCGTCCATCGAACACATGGGCCTGATGACCTTCGCCTTCGGCATCGGCGGACCGCTCGCCACCTTCGGCGGGCTCCTGCACATGATCGTCCACTCGCTCACCAAGTCGGCGATCTTCATCACCGTCGGCCACGCCTCGCATATCGCCGGCACGCAGAAGATGGCCCAGATCCGCGGGCTGATCAAGACCCAGCCCTTTGTCGGCTGGGGACTGATGATCGGCACCGTGGCCATCGCCGGCTTCCCGCCCTTTGGGGTCTTCACCAGCGAGTTCCTGCTCTTTACCGCGACCGTCAAGAGCTATCCCTGGCTGGCGCCGCCGCTGGTCATTGGCCTGGCCGTGGCCTTCACCGGGCTGTTCCGTAACCTGCAGCCGATGGTCTTCGGCAGTCCGCCCGCCGACCAGCAGCCGGTGAACGCCAATATGTGGCCGGTCTTCATTCATCTCGCCCTGGTACTGTGGCTGGGCATCGCCATCCCCGGGGTGCTGGCGCAGTGGCTCAATCAAGCGACCATCATGCTGGCCGGAAGGGGGGTATTATGATCAGCCAGGCAGATCTCGGCTGGCAGAGCCTGTCTCCGGACACCGCCACGCTGGTGCAGCTGTTCGGCGAGGCGGGGATTGTGGTGCGCGAAGAGTTTACCGGCGAGTCCGCCATTGCCGGCGCAGTACACCTGATAGATATCGAGAACGGGGACTGGGGCCGGGCGGCGGAGGTAGCTGCCGCCAAGCGGGTGCGCTGGAGCGCGGTGTGGGGGGAACATGTGCCGCCGCGCATTGACGTTTTCGCCCTGCTGGCCTGCCGCAACGGCCACCTCCTGCTGCGCACCCACCTCCGCGAAACCGGCGGCAGCCTGCCCTCGCAGACGCCATTCTACCCGGGAGCCGACCGGCCGGAGCGCACGGTGGCTGACATGCTCGGCGTGGTCTTCACCGGCCACCCCGATGGCCGCCGCTGGCTGCGCCATCAGGCGTGGACTGAGAACCAGTTTCCTTTGCGCAAGGAATTCCCCCTGGCCGGGACGCCGACGCCGGCGACGCCCCCGGACTGCCTCTACCCCTTCCGAGAGGTGAGCGGCGATGGCGTCTATGAGATCCCCGTCGGCCCGGTCCATGCCGGCATCATCGAGCCCGGCCACTTCCGCTTCCAGGCCATGGGCGAGGACATCCTCAGCCTGGAGGAGCACCTCGGCTACGTCCACAAGGGTATCGAGAAGGTCGCCGAAGGCCGCGACGTCTGGGGGCTGGCACGCCTTGCCGGGCGGGTCTCCGGCGACAGCACGGTGACGCACTGCTGGGCGGCCTGCCAGGCCAGCGAGGCGGCCCTCGGGGTGGGGGTGCCGAAAAGAGCGGCCTTCATCCGCGCCATTCTCGCCGAGCGGGAACGGATCGCCAACCACCTCGGCGACATCGGCGCCTGCTGCAACGACGTCGGCTTCGCCTTCGCCCACGCCCAGTGCGCCAGGCTGCGTGAGCTCTGGCAGCGCGACAACCGCCTCCTCTTTGGCCATCGCCTGCTCATGGATGTGGTCATCCCCGGCGGCGTCCGCCGTGACCTCGACCGGGCGGGCATCGACCTGCTCCGCGAGGCCAACACCAGGCTGAGCGCCGAGGTCGGCGAAATCCTGCCGCTGCTCTACGAATACCCCTCGCTCCAGGACCGCCTGCGCACCACCGGCGAACTGACCCCCAAGCAGGCGCGGGCCCTCGGCGCGCTCGGCTATGTCGCCAGGGCCAGCGGCGAGTGCTGGGATCTGCGGCGCGACGCACCCTATGCGCCCTATGACGGCATGGTGGTCACCGTTCCGCATTGCCTTGAGGGGGATGCCTCCGGCCGCGTGCGCGTGCGGGGCGACGAAATCCTCGTCTCCCTTGATTTATTGGAAGAATTGCTGAATAAGTTGCCGCCGGGCGAGATTGCTGCCACTCTCCCGACAACCCATGCCGAATGCCGCGGCATCGGTCTGGTCGAAGGCTGGCGGGGGGAGACCGTCGCCTATGTCCACCTCGACGGTGCCGGGCGGGTCGCCCGCTACTTCCCGCGCGATCCGAGCTGGCTCAACTGGCCCACCCTCGAGGCGATGATCCACGGGGTGATCGTCCCCGATTTTCCGCTGTGCAACAAGTCGGTCAACGGGTCCTACTCCGGCCACGACCTGTAGAGCAACCACACACCAAAGAAAATAATGTTCAGTGTCCTAGAGAAACTCTTCAGAACAGGTTGTTTGACCGAGGACTTGCCGCCAGCGGGCGAGGAGTCGGCAGAGCTTACCGCTGCCTGCAGGCAGGAAATCACCCGTGTCTTCGGCAGAAGCATGGCGATCAGGATGGTCGATGCCGGTTCCTGCAACGGCTGCGAGTTGGAGATGCATGCCTTGAACAACTGCTTCAACGATATCGAGCGGTTTGGCCTTCACTTCGTCGCCTCGCCCCGGCACGCCGACCTGCTCCTCGTCACCGGCCCGGTATCGCGACACATGCAGGACGCCCTCAAGAGGACCTACGATGCCACCCCCGACCCGAAGCTGGTCATCGCCATGGGCGATTGCGCGGCAGACGGCGGCGAATTCGGGGTGTCCTACGCCAGTGTCGGCGCAGTGAGCAACGTCATCCCGGTAGACCTGGTCATTCCCGGCTGCCCCCCCACCCCTGTGCGGTTGCTGCAGGCCATCACCACCCTGCTCGGCCGCTGTCCGCAGGCCGGCAAAACCAATGAGGCGCGGTAGAAACCTCACGGTTCCTCCGCGCCTCTTTCCTCCCAACTATCCCTCGACAAGGTCCCTGGCTGGGCGCTGCCACCGCGACGGACGGCTCAGGCCATTGCCGGCGACAGTTCGGCCAGGTGGCGAAACAAGGTTCCCTGATGGAGGCAGACCGTCCTGACCTGCCCCTCGTCGTCCCTCTCCGGCACAAGCGCCCGCCAGGGCACGAAGAGCCGCTCGCCGCGACGTTGGAAGCCGTGCATGTCGAGGAGCAGGCCAGCCACGCCGACCACCTTTCGCCCTCTTTTCGCGGCACCCTCGACGACCTCCGCCAACCGCCGGAAATTCCGGTCGAGAAGATAGCAGGTAGCCGCCAGACGGGGCGTTTCCGAAGCGAGAATCTCGGTCAGCACCGGATTGAGGATGGCCGCGTAGGGCGAGGCCTCCTCCCCCGCTGCCGGCGGGCAGAACGACAAGGGAAGATGGCGCAGATCGTTGCCGATGGCACAGCTCAGGCCAGGACGAAACCGCCAGCCGCGCCCCTCGAGGAACTCGCGCAGGGCCGGACTGAGCCGATAGGCGAGGAAAGGCCCGGAGGAAAAGACTTGCACCAGACCTCCCCGGCCATCGTCGCCAGCGATACCTTGCAGGGCAAGCTGCGGGTCGCCAGGCTGGCCGTGGCCGGCGACGAGATGGCGCGGCAGGGAGAGGTAGCACTCCCCTTTGTCGTCCATGCCGAGACGCACATGGCGCTTGGCATACTCGTAACTCTGCAGACAGCGTTCGACATAGCCCATGGCCACCGCCGGCAGATCGGTCTGGCCGGGGCTGTAGAGATATTGCCCGGGAAGCCCGCCATAGCAGCCCCAACTCGGCTGATAGGCAAGCGGCAGTACCATGACCGCCAGCAGGTCACCGTCGCCAGTATCGGGCAGGGGATCGAAGAAACCAACGTTCTCCAGCCGGCCCGCGAAGGTCATCGGGCACGGTATTTCGCCCTGCCAGATTACCGTGGCCGGGTCGGCGTGACAGGAGAGGGCCAGCTGCTGCAACCTGTACCCGGCATCTTCGAGGGGCATCGATCCCAGGCCGGGATTGCATTTCGGGATCGATGCCGCAAAAGGTGGGACTCTATCGTTCATGTGAACCTCTTTGTTGGGAGAACAGTCGATGAGGCGAAGGTCACTGACATTGCGGCCTACTCAACGGGCTTGTGCCGCAAGCCGCGTGGCGCGGCCCTGCCGACGCTGCCCGGCGACACGACCCTGAGGTCGCGGTGCGGGATCGGCTTCCCGCTCTCCGGTGAGGTCGCGGCAGCGAAAGAAGACATACCAGTCATCCCGCCTGCCAGCCGACCGGCTGGTGTCCCGACGCTCGCCACCGAGAAAATGGGCGGCGCGGGCGATGAGATCGATACCCGCCATGGTAAAGACAAAGAGCGGAAACAGCAGTTGATATTCCATGGTCACCCTCCTTTGTGCCAGCGGCCATATGCCACCGGCGTTTCACGACCTCTTCCGGACAACTTCGCCCCGACTCAGGAGCCGGTGTTGCCGCCCGCCGTGGCTCCTTTGACCACCAGGGTCGGTCGCAGGGAGATGGCCGCGACCCTCTCCACCACGCTGCCGAGGAGAAAGCGCACGACCGCAGTGCGTCCGAACGACCCGAGGACGATGAGGTCGATATCGTTCTCCTCGCCATAGCCGACGATAGTCTCGTAGGGATTGCCCTCGCGCATCGCCGTCACCACCTTCACCCCCCGCAACCCGCCTTCCTGGCTCAATGTCTCCAGGGCGAAGAAGTGCTTGTGGCGTGCCTCGTCCATGACGCCGTAGAGCAGGCTGCGGTCCACCGGCACGTCGAGCACGGTCAGCCCGTGCACTTCGCCGCCGAAGAGGCTCGCCAGTTCGAGGGCCCGCTTGCCCGCCTCGACGCTGTACCGCGAACCGTCGACCCCGACAAGAATGCGCCTGACGTCCACCTTGGCCCCTTCCGGCACCATGAGCACGTCGCAGGGGCAGAGCCCGACGATCCGTGCCGCCGTCTGGCCGAGAATGATGCGCTCCATATAGCTGCGCACCGGGTAGCCGATGACCACCAGAGTCGCCCCTTCCCTGACCGCCGTGTCGACGATGCATTCCACCGGGGCGCCCACCTGATGCTCGGTCTTGAGCGCCACATGGGTGCCTACGGACATGCGGCGGGCCTCTTCGAGGCACTGGCGAAACGGCCGGCTCAGTTCCTCCTCGGCGTTTTCGATGGCCCAGCGGTTGAGGTTGCCCTCGTACTTCGGGGTGACGCTGACCGCGACGACCCGCGCCTCGATTGCCGCCGCGAGGCGCAAGGCCTCGCGGAATGCAGTGCTGCCCGCCGGGCTGGGATCGACGGCCACAACCATGGTGGCGGAGGCATCGCGGTTCATCCTCTACCCCCTGGCGACCGCGAGTTGCGCCTGCTCAAGGCTGCGCGCCTTGAAGAGGCTGACGAGGATGATGGTCGCCCCGACGAGCAGGGCGAAACACATCACATAGAAGCTGACCTGCGTCATCACCCCGACCTGCTCGGCGCTGAAGGATGTCAGCTGCAGTTCGTTGGTGTACCTGGGGATGGCGAAGAAGCGGCTCACCGCGACAATGAGCATGATCGTCGCCATGACGTATTTGATCATGTAGTCCTTGACATAGGTGGTGCCGATGGCGCCGAGCTGGACGCCAAAGAGCGAGCCGGCGAGGATGAGCAGGGTGAGGCGGATGTCCACCGAGCCGTAGTAGGCCCAGATGAGGGTGCCGCCCAGGCCCATGACGAAGGCGATGACCAACTCGGTGGCCGAGGCGACGATGCTGGTGGCGCCAATGACGTACATCAGGCCGGGCACACCGATGAAGCCGCCGACGGCGATGGTCGCGGCGAGCATGCCCGTGGCCAGGGCGACCGGCACCAGGAACCACACGCTGATGCGTACCTTGGCGGTCTTCAGGGTGACCATCGGCCATAACTCGATGCGCTGCAGCCGCTTGGCCAGGGTCTCCTGTCCGCCCCCCAGCTTGCCCTCGTTCTCACTGCTCTTCATTTTGATGGCATCACGGAGGACGAAGCCACCCACCAGCACCAGGACGACGACGAAAATGAAGCTGACATAGAGGTTCGACCCCGCCTGCCCCCAGGCCTCGAGAATGCGCCGCTGAACGCCGATGCCCACCTGGACGCCGATCTCGGCGAATACGCCCATGATCAGACCAAGCTTGAGATCGACCTGGCCATACTTGTAGCGTTTAATGGCCCCGACCAGGGCCTTGGGAAACTTGTGGCACATATTGCTGGCCACCGCCACCGTGCCCGGAACGCCCAGGCTCATCATCCCCGGGGTGAGGACAAAGGCGCCGCCGGAGCCGATGAAGCCGCTGACCAGGCCGCCAATGAAGCCGACGATGAACAGGAAGACGATGGAATAGGTGTTGAGGTCGATGAACTGGATGGCCTCGGTAATCGGTCCGTGCATGACATTCTCCTCTTGTGGATAAGGGGGATCGAGCTGCGGGTCTGCAGAAGGTTATTGTGGCGACGCCTTACATGCTGGCCTGGGCGCGTGGACGGACATCTTTGCGCGGCGCGGGCACGACGGTGCTCTCCTTGACGGCTGACGTCGCCGGCCTCTGATCCGCCTGGCTGCGCTCGATACCGAGGGCCGACCAGAAGGAACTGGTGAAGTTGCCATGTGCGTAGGAGACGGCGAAGACCATGGCCACCGGCAACAGGCAGTACGCCCCTCCCTTGCTGAAGTACTGCATGATGGTGTCCTGGTAGGTGAAGACCGCGGCGTAGATGGCGGCGGTCATGGTGCCGAAGACAAAGCAGTTGCGGACGTGGCGGGACTTGCTGACGGTCGACATGGTTTTCGCTCCTCGTGGGAATAAAGAATCGGATGAGGTCGCCCCGAACGGGCGACTGGATTGAGCAGCACTGGTAGTGACGGTGAACACCGGGACAGGACAATAGGGGGCGATCTTGTCGACGGTCAGACCCTGGTCGACGAGAACGAAGTCGATCGGCCCGTGGCGGTGGCAGAGGCGACGCACCGCCTCTCCAGCCTGCCCGGCGGCATATTCGACCCGCACGGGAATGTCGCGTGTCCGCGCCAGGGTATCGAACGAGGCGGCACTTTCCGCCATGGCCTTCTTGAAGAGGCTGGTGCGGCGGCCCCCATCGGGGAGATAGGGCAGGGTATTGACATGCAGGGCGAGGATGGAGGAGCCGAGACGCTCGGCCACCCGCAGGGCGTGCTCGACCACCCCTGGCCCCATATGGCCGTTCCGCGACACCACGAGAATCTGCGATCTGCGGGTTGGGCCGGCAGTGGCAGAAGGTGGCACCGCGTCTCTTTGGCGGCCGGGGATGTGTTCGTGGTTGTCGTTCATCGTTTCTCGCGGCTTGGGATGGTTGAGGCTATGCTTGCTGCCTGTTAACCAAAAACCGTGCCACAGATGCAAAACGACTTATTTCATTGTTTTAACGAGATATTTTTCATTTGAATAAGGGGCCGGACAGAGGAATGTTGCACATCGCAACAACGCTCCAGGAACTATCCCCGATCAGGGGCAGAGAAGCTATTGCGTTATGCAACACCGCGCTGCAACATGCAACAACGCGATAGAGGGCAGGGGAAGAGTCAGGTGGATGATGGTGGGCGGAAACTGGAACCATCAGAATATAGCGTTTACATTCAGCATGTTGCGTGAAGCAGAACCGGAGCCCGGACAAGATGGCTTGGCTCTCGCGGCGGTGGCGCTGGAATCGATCTTGCAATTCGGGTGGGGCAAGATATCCTGAGGGGGTGGCCTCCCGGCCACTTCAGTCGCCATCATCGCCACCATAGAGAGGGGAATATCCAATGTTTTTCAAGAAAAGGAACGCCGTCCCCCCGGAAGAAGCTCCTCCCGCCGCCCCGGAATCGCCCCTCGACCAGCTGCGCCGGCGTCTCCAGGACGCCGCGCTGCCCCCCCATGCCCAGGAGGCAGCCCAGCGCGAACTGGAAAAGCTTGACAAGACCGACCCGGCGGTGGCCGAGTACGGCGTCGGCTTCAACTACATCGAGCTCCTCCTCGGCCTGCCATGGACCAGTTCCACCCCGGCCGGCCTCGATATCGAGCGGGCCCGACTCGTCCTCGACTCCCGCCATAGCGGCCTGGAGCAGATCAAGCAGCGCATCCTCGAACACCTCGCCGCCAAGACCCTGTGCCAGAAGCTGCAGCAGACCATCCTCATCGTCGACGACGAAGCGATCGCGCGCAGCAACATGGAGCACGTCCTCATCAAGGACGGCTATCGCTGCCACTGTGCCGCCAACGGCGTCGAGGCCCTCGAGGTCCTTGCGCGCGAGGAGGTCGACCTGGTCATTACCGACCTCAAGATGGAGCGCATGGATGGCCTCGAACTGCTTAACCACATCGCCCGTCTCTCCCCGGAGATCCAGGTGATCATGGTCACCGGCTTCGCCACGGTGAGCACGGCGGTGGAGGCCCTGCGCAAGGGGGCCGCCCACTACCTCGGCAAGCCGGTGAACCTCGAGGAACTGCGGCGCACGGTGGCCGAGGTCCTGGAGCAGAAGCGCTCGATCATGGTCGGCAAGGGACCGGTGCTGTGCTTTACCGGCCCGCCGGGCACCGGCAAGACCTCGGTGGGCAGGGCCATCGCCGACGCCCTGCACCGCCGCTTCATCCGCATCTCCCTGGCTGGGCTGCGCGACGAAGCCGAACTGCGCGGTCACCGCCGCACCTACGTCGGCGCCCTGCCCGGAAAGATTATCAACGAAATCAAGAAGGCCGGGGTCAACAACCCGTTGTTCATGCTCGACGAAATCGACAAGATCGGCAAGGACTTCCGCGGCGACCTGGCCTCGGTCTTCCTCGAAGTCCTCGACCCGGAGCAGAACCTGCGCTTCACCGACCACTATCTCGACATCCCCTTCGACCTGTCGCGGGTAATGTTCATCGCCACCGCCAACGACCTCTCGCAGCTGCCCGGGCCGCTCCTCGACCGCATGGAGTGCCTCGAATTCACCGGCTACAGCGAGGAGGAGAAGCTGCATATCGCCGAGACCTTCATCGTGCCGCGGCAGCTCAAGGCGGCCGGCCTGTCCCGGGAGAAGGTCAGGTTCGCCCCCGAGGCCATCATGCGGGTCATCACCGATTACACACGGGAGTCCGGCCTGCGCAACCTTGAACGGGAACTAGCCGATATCTGCCGCAAGCTCGCCCTGCTCACCCTCAATAGCGGCGACGAAAGCGCCCCGACGGCGGTTATCGACGCCGACACCGTGACCAGGCTGCTCGGGGCGAAAAAATACCACCGAGAGGTGGCCGGGGGGGAGGCGCAGGTCGGCATCGCCACCGGCCTCGTCTGGGCGGAGACCGGCGGTGAGATCCTCTCGGTGGAGACCGTGGCCATGCCCGGCCATGGCCAGCTGCAGCTGACCGGCAGCCTTGGCGACGTCCTCCAGGAATCGGCGCGGGCGGTGCTCAGCTTCATCCGCAGCCGCACCGGGCAATTCCTCATTCGCGACGACTTCTTCGCCACCACCGACCTGCACGTGCACTTCCCCTCGGGCGGCATCCCCAAGGATGGCCCCTCGGCAGGCATCACCATCTTCGTCGCCCTGCTCTCCCTGCTGACCGGGCGGCCCGCCTTCCGCGACGTCGCCCTCACCGGGGAGATGACCCTCAGCGGGCGCATCCTGCCGGTGAGCGGCATCCGCGAGAAGCTCCTCGCGGCGCGCCGGGCCGGTGTGCGGCGGGTGGTGCTGCCGGCAGGCAACACCGACACCGTGGCCGCCATTGGCCCGGAAATCGGCCGAGCCATGGAGATCTCTTTCGTGGCCCACGCCTGCGAGGTCGTCGACCTGGCCCTTGCCGAAAAGAGCTACCTCATCCGTTAGAGGGGATCGTGGAAAAAGAAGAGTATCGTGCGCGAACCTCTCGGAGAGCGAGAGGGAAGGATGCTATGCCGAGACAGCACACTGCCGCACAGTTCAGGCACAGCAAGCGCCAGAGCGCCACTCTGCCGCCGCCCCACAACCTCCTGGGGTAAGACTCAGCTGTCGGGGTTGTCGAGGCCGTAGCGCTTGATCTTGCGCCACAGAGAGACGCGGTCGATGCCGAGGATCTTCGCGGCTATCGAGCGGTTGCCCTGCACCTCGTCGATGACATCCATGATATAGCCCTTCTCCAGTTCGGCGAGGGTCGGCCAGCTCTGCCGCTTGTCGCGGCTGCTGAGCACCGCCCCGTCGGGGAGGTCGAAGGCGAGATGAGAAGGCTCGACCACCTCTTCCTGGCAGGAGAGGAGAATGCGCTGGGCGATATTCTCCAACTCGCGGATGTTGCCGGGGTATTCGTAGGACATCAGCTGTCGCGCCGCCGCCGACGACAGCGACGGCACCTTGCGGCCTTCGCGGCAGTGCTTGGCGAAAAAGTGCTGCGCCAGCAGAGGGATATCCTCGCGCCGCTCGGCCAGGGAGGGCACGTGGATGGTGAGGACATTGAGGCGGTAGAAGAGGTCCTGGCGGAAGGCGCCCTCCTCCGCCTCGCGGCGCAGGTCCTTGTTGGTGGCGGCGAGGAGGCGGAAATCCACCGGCAGCTCGACGTTGCCGCCGACACGCATCAGCGTGCGCTCCTGCAGCACGCGCAGCAGCTTGACCTGCATCGACAGGGGCAGCTCGCCGACCTCGTCGAAAAAGACCGTGCCCTTCTCGGCCAGTTCGAGCAGGCCCTTGCGCGTCGCGGTGGCCCCGGTGTAGGCCCCGCGCTCATGACCGAACAGTTCGTTGGTGATCAGTTCCTCGGTGAAAGCGCCGCAGTTGAAGGCGACGAAGCGGCCCTTGGCGCGCGGGCTGAGCTCGTGGATGGTACGAGCGACCAGTTCCTTGCCGGTGCCGGTCTCCCCCTGGATGAGGACGTTGCAGTCGAGCTGCGCCACCTGGGCGATGGTTTCGCGCAGGGCCTGGATCTTCGGACTCTGGCCGATGAGGCGCATGGCCCCCTGGGGCGTCTTGACCTGCTCGCGCAGCTCCTGCAGCTCACGGCGCAGCTGCCGCTTCTCCAGGGCCTTGTCGACGATGGCGCGCAGCTCGGCGAGCTTGAAGGGCTTGGCCAGGTAGTGGTAGGCGCCCATGCGCATCGCCTCTACCGCCGTGTCGACGGTGGCATACCCGGTGACCATCACCACCTCGGTCAGCGGCCACAGACGCCGGCTCTCGGTCAGCACCGCCAGGCCGTCTTCGCCCTTCATGCGCAGGTCGGTGAGCACCAGGGCGAACTCCTCCTGGCGGAGCAGGGCGATGGCGCGGCGGCCATCCTCTGCTACCGACACCGCGAAACCTTCCTTGCCCAGGGCGTGACAGAGATTGTCGCGGGCGATGGGTTCGTCGTCGACGACGAGGATCTTGCTATTTTTCATGATCTTGCTGACCGGAGACCGTGCCGGGGAGGAAAATGACGAAGGCCGTTCCCGCCCCTGGCTCGCTGACCACGCCGATATTGCCGTGGTGCTGCTGAATGATACCATATACCACCGATAAGCCGAGGCCGGTACCCTGTCCTTCCTCCTTGGTGGTGAAAAAGGGATCGAATAGCTGCCCCTGGATCTCCAAAGGGATTCCCGGTCCGGTATCGCTGACCGTCAGCTCCACCCCGCCGCGCTCTTCGTCCTGTCGGGCGCGGATGTTGATGCGACCCGGGCCGACGATGGCCTGCCCGGCGTTGATGACCAGATTGAGCAAGGCCTCCTGGATACGCTGACTGTCCATGGGCACGATGAGGTCGTGGGGAATGTCGACGGTGACCTCGATGCCGGCCGGCACCTGGCTCTGCACCAGGCGGATGGTGCGCTGCACCAGCTCGCCGAGGTTGGCCGGGCGCAGGCTGAACTCGCGCGCCCGGGCGAACTCCAGCAGACCCTTGACGACATCGCGGGCACGCAGCGTCTCCTGCTCGATATTGGCCAGCATGCGCTCGAGAATGGCCCTGTCCCCTCCTGCCAGTTCGTCGATGGCGATCTGGCAGGAGGTGGAGATATTGTTGAGCGGGTTGTTGAGCTGATGGGCGACGCCGGCGGTCAGCGTGCCGATGGAGGAGAGCTTTTTCGACTGCACCAGCTGATCCTGGCGGCGCTCCAGTTCCTGCACCATAGTGTTGAAGGCGACCATCATCTGCTGCATCTCATCGTTGGTATCGACCACTTCGATACGGTTGAAGCGGCCCTGGGCGATATCGTCCGTCGCCCGACGGATGATGCGCAAGGGGCGGAAAATCTTGAAGACCAGCACCCAGGGCAGCAGCACACCGAGCGCCAGGGCCATCACCGACCAGACGACCAGCTGACCCTTGAGCAGACGGATGATCTCATGGATGCGATCGCGCTCGAAGGCCACCAGTTGCTCGCTGAGGTCGGTCATGCGCTTGCCGAGCTCACGGATGCGGTCGATGGACAGCTGCCGCTCGGCACCGCTGCCGCCGGTCTGCTCTTCGATCTCTCTCATCCCTGCCCGATAGGCGGCAAAGTGCTCGCCGAACTCGCGGAACATGGGGGTGACCTTGAGGTTACCCACCCGGGCGAGAATCAGCTCCTGGGTATCCGCCGCCTGGTCAAGATAACGGTGGTTCTCGACTAGCGCCTCGCGCTTGAAGTAGAGGAGGAAGTTCTTCTCGTAACGCCGCGCCTCGAGGATGATATTGTTGAGATTGAAAGCGAGCTCGAGCAGGGTCGTCTTCTCCTCGGTGGTGCGCAGGTAGTCGTAGGAGACGTAACCCATGCCGATGATCCCGAAGATATAGGAGCCAAGGATGAGCATGATCCGTACCTTGACTGTGAGGCCCGAAAAGACAGTCATGTGAGCACCTCCATAGCTGAGTGGGGACAGTACGCTGAGAGCCGGCTCCAGGGTGGCGTTCCGGACGCTTGCCAGCACAATGCCGCGGCGCAGCCTCATATGCAAGAAAGAAACCTGCAGCCCCTTTTTCCTCCTCGCCCATGATAACAGTCGGGACGGCAGAATTGTCTGTGTTTGTCCGCGTCATGCGAGCAAGATGACCCATTGCCGGCAGGGAAAAAACCGGCATGGAGGGGTGGCGAGGCATGACGCCCCCGCTGACCAGAGAGCAGAGGTTCCGGCTAAGGCCGGAACGGCGATGTGAAGGTGAAGGATCGTGGGACGTCACCACCCGTCCGGTCGACCACTGGCGGCACGCCGCGCCGGAGAGGGAAGACAGTAGTCACCGCCGTCTCCCTGCCCTGACGCCGGCGGGCGGTCCGGGGGGCGGTCAGCTCTTGCTGAGGATCTGGTCGGCGAGATCAGGGTAGCGCTTACGGACGCAGGCAGGGCAAATTCCATGGGTGAAACGGACGTCGCTATGGGCGGCGAGATAGCTCTCAACCTGCTGCCAGTAGCCATCGTCGTCGCGGATCTGCTTGCAGTCCGAGCAGATCGGCAAGAGACCGCTCAGGGTCTTGACCTGGGCCAGGGCGGCGCGCAGTTCGGCGATGAGGTACTCGTTGCGCCGGTTGGCGCGGTACAGGGAGATATGGGTGCGCACCCGCACCAGCAGCTCGGATGCATTGAAGGGTTTGGTGATATAGTCGACACCCCCGACCTCGAAGCCCTTGATGAGGTCTTCCCGGCCGGTGCGGGCGGTGACGAAGATGATGGGGATATCCTTTTTGCTCTCCACGGTCTTTATATGGCGGCACAGGGTATAGCCGTCGACGTTGGGCATCATGACGTCGAGCAGGATGAGGTCGGGGGAGAGTCGCTGCAATATATGCCATGCCTTCCTGCCGTCACTGGCCACCGAAATCTGGTAGTTTTCGATGCTGAGGATATTGCACATCACCTCGAGGTTCTTGGCGACGTCGTCGACGACGAGAATCAGCGGAGGTTTTTCAGGGGGAGTCGGGTCGAGAATGTCCATGTTCTTCCAGTAGATTGAGGGAAATCTCCTCCAGATCGGGCATCGACTGCCAGGGGTCGGTCTGTTCGATCAGGGCGATCAGCTGTGGGAAGAGGTCGAAGGTCTGTGGCAGCCGCTCCATGTCGAAGCTCTTCGCCTGGGCGAGCAGTTCCTTGGCCCAGAGGCGGAGGAAGTCCAGCTCGTACTCCAGGGCCAGCTTGCCGACCTCAAGGGCGAAGCTTTTTATCTCGCTGATGATGAAGGTCTCACGGTTCTCCCGGTACTGCGCCGCCATCTTGTCGGCGAGGATGCGCCGCAGCTCCGGCAGACGCTCGCCGACCGCGGCCAGGGCCGCCGCCACCTGCTCTTCCCCAGGCAGGGCATAGGGTTGACAAAAGTCTCCGAACCCCTCGCCATGGCTCTGCGGGGAGAGGGTCGAGTGGGGCAGGAAGCGGGCCAGCACCTCGTAGAAGTCATCCTGCAGCACCGGTTTCTGCAGCCAGGCATCGAAGTGGAAATCGGTGCGGAAATCCTCGCTGCCAACCCTGGCGGCCGCGGTAGTCACCGCCACCACCGGGATATTGAGTTCCTCCTTGACGCGGTTGAAACGCTCCACCAGGGTGTCGTCGCGCGAGTAAGCCATGGTGTAGTCGAGGACGATGAGGTCGGGCTTGATGGCCATGCACCAGTCGATGCCGGCCTCGACGCTGACCGTCTCGACCACCGCCAGCTTGCTGGGGCGGAGGAATTCCCGGAATACCATACGGTTGCTGTCGATGGCGTCGATGACGAGGATCACCGCCTCCTGGTCGAAGTTGATCTTCGGGTCTTCGCTGACTTCGCTGGCGGCGGCCATATCTTCACGAGAGGCCAGCGGGATCTGGCGAAGAACGGCGGTGAAGGTCGACCCCTGGCCGACCTCGCTGACCAGGGAGAGCTCGCCGCCGATGGTCTCCACCAGGCGCCGGGCGATGCTCAGGCCAAGGCCGGTGCCGGCGTACTTGGCCTGGCTCTGGCTCTTGCGCTGGGTGAAAGCCTCGAAGATGGTGGCCTGTTCTTCCTGGGGAATGCCGATGCCGGTATCGGCCACGGCCAGCTCGAGATCGACGCGCTCGCCGGGGCCTTGGGCGAGAACGCGCATCGACAGGGAAATCCTCCCCTGATCGGTGAACTTGACCGCGTTCTTGAGAAGATTGAAGAGAATCTGCCGCAGCCGCACCTCGTCGATGAGGATGGCCTCGGGCAGGGCCGGGTCGAGGTCGACCTGGAAGTCGAGGCGCTTTTCCTCGACCACCTGGATGAAGATGGTCTGGATCTCCAGGGCGATGCTCTTCAGGGCCACCACCGTCGGCTGCAGCTCGAACTTGCCGGACTCGATCTTGGCGAGGTCGAGCAGGTCGTTGATGAGCCGCAGCAGGGTATTGCCACTGACGTCGATGGCATTGATATACTGCCGCTGTCTCTCGTCGACGATCTGCGCCTTGAGAATCTGCGTGAAGCCGAGGATGGCGTTCATCGGGGTGCGGATCTCGTGGCTGACGCTGGCCAGGAAATCGCTCTTGAGGCGGTTCGCCTGGCGGGCGGCGTCACGCTCGCGACTGATGCGGTGGGCGAGCAGCGAGCTGACCAGCATACCGCCCAAGGCGAGCAGCATGGCGATATAGAGGCCATGGTGGGAGAACCAGTCCACCGGGGCGCGGGAGTCGGGCGTCGCCTGGGGAGCGGAGGGCGGGGGAGCGGGGGGCGGCTTTTTCGTGGCGGGGGAAGGGGGAGGTTTCGCCGTCACCGGGGTGGCATCGTCGCCTCCCATCAGCTGCTGACGTTCAGCCATGGTGATGACGTCGTCATCGAGCGCCCCGGGAGCGGCGCCGAAAACGGTGCCGGCCATGGTCACCAGCACCAGCCAGCACAGGGCGAAAGAGAGGGTGGGACCTCGTTTTTTCGTGCCCATGAACCCTGCACCTGCCGTCTCGCCCATCGCCACCTTCCCCTGCCGTCACAGCCACCGTCTTTGTCCCGATTGCCAAGAGAGCAGTCATCCTACCCTCTTTTTTCAGCGACGGCAAGGGGTCGCCATCGATTCCGTCAAATTGCTAGGCTTTCATCCCCGCACCTCCTCTCGCCGAGAGATGGCGGCCGTCACCACGGGGCCATGGCCAATGCGACGCCAAGCCCGCGCAACCGCTGGAGCGAACCTGCTAACATCCCTTGACCCCAAGGGAAAAACTCGGTAGGATGGCCCCTGCCGGAGAGCTTGAAAAAAGCTGCCGGCACAGCCGCCCGCGAAAGGAACGCCGCCCGCGGCGAACCTGGCCGGGGGGCGCCATTCCCCCCGGACTGCGAAACCCCGGCGACTACACCAACGAGACAGAGAATTTCCGTCAGTGACCATTCCTCCGCACGACATCAAAATCGACGGCGACAAACCGCGCCACCAGATTTTTCCCGACTCGCCTCGCCCCGCACCCCCGACCGGCGGCGGGCGCGGGCGGCAGCCGGAGAGCATCGCCATCGACCGCCCGGCTGCGGCGACCAGCGCCAAACCAGGGGTCAGGCGGCGCCTGGCCGCCGGCCCCTCCCCCACGCCTCGCCCGCGCAGACGACGCTGGCCCTATCTGCTTTTTGTCCTCCTGCTGCTTGGCCTCGCGGCCGGCGCGGCCATTTACCACGAGACGCAGACCTCAACCCTCCAGGCCAAATATCTCAGCCTCTTCGCCAGGAAACTGCGCTTTCATGTCGAAACCGGGCCGAGCCCTTCCATCGTCTTTCCCAAGAAGGGTCCCTACGACTTGCGCCTCGGCTACGTGCAACTGCCGGCAGCTGTCGAAAAACTTCGCCAGAAGGGCCTCGAGGTGACCCATCAGGCGCGCTTCAGCGACGAGCTGCACCGCTACGCCACCCTCGGTTTCAACATCCCCTACCAGGAAAAGAGCCAGGCCGGCCTGCACCTCCTCGACGCCGAGGGGCATACCATGTACCGCATGGCCAACCCGCAGCTGGTTTACCCGGATTTCCGCGCCATCCCACCGCCCATCGTCCAGTCGCTCCTTTTCATCGAAAACCGCGACCTCCTCTCCGACGCCTACCCCAAGGTCAACCCAGCGGTGGACTGGGGGCGCTTTTCCAAGGCGATCATGGTCAAGACCGGCGAGCTGGTCAATATCAACCTGCCGTCCATGGGCGGCTCCACCCTGGCGACGCAGACCGAGAAGTTCCGCCACTCCGACAACGGCATCACCTCCTCGCCAACCGACAAGCTCTACCAGATGGCCTCGGCCTCGGTCCGCGCCTACAGCCATGGCGAGGACACCAGCACCTTCCGCCGCCAGCTGGTTCTCGACTACCTCAACTCGGTGCCGCTCTCCGCCGCCCCCGGCGCCGGCGAGGTCAACGGCCTCGGCGACGGCCTCTTCGTCTGGTACGGCTCCGATTTCGACGAAGTCAACCGCCTGCTGCACCTCAAGGAGGCCAAAGGGGCGGAACTGGAGCGCCAGGCACGGGCGCTCAAGCAGGTCATCAGCCTGATGATCGCCCATCGCCGCCCCTCCTATTATCTGGTCAAGGGGCGCACCGAGCTGGCGACGCTCAGCAACAGCTACGCCCGCCTCCTCGCCCAGGGAGGCTATATCCCCGCCGCCCTCGGCGACGCGGTGCAGACCCAGCCGCTCATCTTCCGTAATTTCCAGGAAAACTCTGCGGCGCCGCAGCTGACCGTCAACAAGGGCATCAACGTCGTCCGCAACCGTCTCGCCAGCCTGCTCGACGCCTCGCTCTACGACCTCGACCGCCGCGACATGTCGGTGACCTCGACCATCGACAGCCGTCTGCAGGAGGACGTCACCTGGTACCTCAGCAACCTGCAGACCCCTTACGGCGCCGAGGCCATGGGGCTGATCGGCAAATACCTCCTCAGCCCCGACCAGGCCGGGGCGCTCAGCTACAGCTTCACCCTCTTCGAGCGCACCCCGGCCGGCAACATGGTGCGAGTGCAGACCGACACCACCGAGACCCCCTTCGACATCAACGAGGGCAGCAAGCTCGAGCTCGGCTCCACCGCCAAGCTGCGCACCCTGGTCACCTACCTCGAGATCATCGCCGAGCTGCACGGTCGCCTGCTGCGCAAGAAGCCGGCGGAGATCGAGGAGTTCAACCGCCGCCACCCCGACATCCTCACCACCTGGGTCTGCAACCAGCTGCTGCAGACGCCGCGCATGCCCATGCGCGCCATGCTCGAAGGGGCCATGGCGCGACCCTACTCCGCCAACCCCGAAGAGCGCTTCTTCACCGGTGGCGGTCTGCACGTCTTCGGCAATTTCCGCAGGGAGGACGATGGCCGCGTGGTGACCGTCACCGAGGCCCTGCAGAACTCCATCAATCTGCCCTTCGTGCGCATCATGCAGGACATCGTCGGCCATACCCGCGCCGCGCAGTGGGAGAACAACCGCCAGGTGCTCCTCGACGACAGCGACCCGCGGCGCAAGGAGCTGCTCGACAAGTTCATCGACGGCGAGAGCCGTGTCTTCCTTTCCCGCTACTGGAACAAGTACGCCGGCAAGAAGGAGAAGGAGCGCCTCGACACCCTGCTCGCCGGGATGAGGCCGACGCTGCTGCGCCTCTCCGTGGTGCACCGCTACCTCTACCCAGACGCCGACCAGGCCGCCTTCAGCCGCTTCATCCGCGCCGAGCTGCCCGGGGCGGACACCAGCGACGCCAAGATCGGCGCCATGTACGACAAGTACCGCCGCGGCGCCTACAACCTGCAGGACCTCGGCTACCTCGCCTCCCTCCATCCCCTGGAACTGTGGCTGCTCGACTACCTGCGCCAGCCGGGGGAGAAATCGCAGCAGGACGCCATCGACAAGAGCGCCACCGTGCGCCGCGAGGTCTACAACTGGCTGATGAAGACCAAGGCCAAGAACGCCCGCGACTCCCGCGTGCGCATCGTGCTGGAAAGCGACGCCTTCTCCGACATCCACCGCCGCTGGGCCAACCTCGGCTACCCCTTCGAGCACCTGGTGCCGTCGCTGGCCACCGCCCTGGGCAGCTCCGGCGACCGCCCGGCGGCCCTCGCCGAGCTGGTCGGCATCCTCCTCAATGACGGGCGGCGCATGCCCACCCACCGCTTCACCCGCGTCGAACTGGGCAAGGACACCCCCTACGAGACCATCCTACAGGCGCCGCCCCCCGCCGCCGAGCAGGTGCTCCACCCCGAGGTGGCGCGCATGGTGCGCGAGACCATGGGCATGGTGGTCAGCGAGGGCACCGCCAAGCGGCTGCTCAACAGCTTCCGCCAGCCCGACGGCACGGTGCTGGCGGTGGGCGGCAAGACCGGCACCGGCGACAACCGCATCTTCGCCACCTCGGGCGGCGTCAAGACCGGCGGCACCGCCTTGAACAGAACCGCCACCTTCGTCTTCTACCTCGGCGACCGCCACTTCGGGGTGCTCACCGCCTTTGTCAGCGGCCGCTCCGCCAACGCCTTCAGCTTCACCTCGGCCCTGCCCCTGCAGGTCCTCAAAGGCATGGTGCCGGTGATCCTCCCCACCATCACCGAGGGGCAGCCCTGAAAAACCTGGCGGGTTGAGGATTATCCTTGCCCCGCCACTGCCCTTCATGCTATTTTGCCGCCATTTTTTCCTTTTGGTCCGGCCCATGATCCATCTTACCGCCATCCGCAAGCAGCACGGCTCCCGCCTGCTTCTCGACAACGCCTCGCTGCAGATCCTCCCCGGCACCCGCACCGGCCTGGTCGGCCCCAACGGCGCCGGCAAAACCACCATCTTCCGCCTCATCGTTGGCGAGGAGCAGCCCGACAAGGGCGACATCAGCTGCGCGCGGCGCACCGTCGTCGGCTACTTCTCCCAGGACGTCGGCGAGATGCGCGGCCGATCGGCACTGGCCGAGACCATGGCGGCGGCCGGCGACATCGTCCAGCTGGGCCAGTCGCTGGCCGAAATGGAAGCGGCCATGGCCACCCCCATGGAGGACGACCAGCTGGCCGAGCTGCTCGAACGCTACGGCGAGGCCATGGAGACCTTCGAGCGGCGCGGCGGCTACGACCTCGAGGCGCGGGCCGAGGCCATCCTCAGCGGCCTGGGCATCGCCCGCGAGGACTTCGCCGCTCCGGTGGAGAGCTTCAGCGGCGGCTGGAAGATGCGCATCGCCCTGGCCAAGATCCTGGTCATCAACCCCGACGTGCTGCTCCTCGACGAGCCCACCAACCATCTCGACATGGAGTCGATCCTCTGGCTGGAGAACTGGCTGCAGGGCGAGTTCAAGGGGGCGTTGCTCATGACCTGCCACGACCGCGACTTCATGAACCGCATCGTCACCCGCATCGTCGAGGTGGCCGGCGGCGCCGTCACCACCTACAGCGGCAACTACGACTTCTATGAGCGTGAGCGCGAGGTGCGCCGGCAGCAGCTGCAGGCCGCCCACCGCCGCCAGCAGGAGATGCTTGCCAAGGAGGAGGACTTCATCGCCCGCTTCGCCGCCCGCGCCTCCCACGCCGCTCAGGTGCAGTCTCGGGTCAAGAAGCTGGAGAAGATCGAGCGCATCGTCCTGCCGCCGGAGCAGCGGGTGATGAACTTCACCTTCCCGACGGCGCCGCGCAGCGGCGACGATGTCCTCCACCTGCGCAACCTCGGCAAGACGTGGACCGGCCACGACGGCCGGGAGATCCCGGTGTTCAGCGGCCTGTGCGGCACGGTGCGGCGGCTGGAGAAGGTCGCCGTGGTCGGCGTCAACGGCGCCGGCAAGTCGACGCTGCTGAAGATCGTCGCCGGCCAGGCCGAGCCCGGCGAAGGCGAGGCGGTGCTCGGCGCCGGGGTCACCAGCGGCTATTTCAGCCAGCACGCCATGGAGCAGCTGCGCCCCGAGCAGACCGTCTTCGAGGCGGTGCAGGAGGCCATGCCCCTGGAGAACATCGGCGTCATCCGCAACCTCTGCGGCGCCTTCCTCTTCTCGGGGGACGACGTCGACAAGAAGGTCGCCACCCTCTCCGGCGGGGAGAAGAGCCGCATCATCCTCGCCCGCCTCCTCGGCCGGCCGCTCAACTTCCTCATCCTCGACGAGCCCACCAACCACCTCGACATCCAGTCGCGCCAAGTGCTGCTCGCCGCCCTGCAGAACTACGCCGGCACGGTGCTGCTGGTCAGCCACGACCGCCACTTCCTGCGCTCCCTGGCCACCCGGGTGATGGAGATCGACCACGGGCGCATCCTCTGGCACGAGGGCAGCTACTCCAGCTACCTCCGCCAGCGCGAGGCCCGCGCGGCAGCCTGAGAGGTCGGTCCACGCCGAGCCCGGCAGCTTCGCCACCTCGCCATAGCCACAGGCGCCTCGCCCACCGCGACGAGGCGCTCCTCCTGGCGGAAGACCGCCCCCTCCCGGCCTTTGCCTTCATGGAGAGATTTCTCTCATCTTTTTTGACCCGACCTCACGCCACCATAAATCTCCGGTTTGCGCGGCGCCGCTTCCGCGGTATGCTGCTCCACAGCATGACAGGACCGTCCCCGGCTGCCGCCGCGGCGGTAAAGGCTGGGCACGACTGCCGGGGGGCATCATGGGTTCGCTGCTGATCACGGGAACGATGTACGCGGTCATCTTTGCCACCGGGCTCACCGGCCTGATCTACCAGGTGACCTGGCAGAAGTACCTCGGCCGCCTGCTCGGCAGCGACAGCATCGCCACCGCCATCATCCTCGCCGCCTTCCTTGGCGGGCTGTCCCTCGGCTACTACCTCTGCGGACAGATGACCACACGGGTGCGCAACCACTTCCGCGGATACGCCCTGCTCGAACTCCTCATCGGCCTGTGGTGCCTCCTCTTTCCTAACATCTTCGCCGCCACCGAGAGCTTGACCCGCCAATGGAGCTTCGCGCCTCCCTGGCTGATCATCGCCCAGGGGCTGCTCTGCTGCTGCCTGCTCATCGCTATCCCCACCATGTGCATGGGGGGAACCATCCCCTTTCTCACCAGCGGGCTGTCGCGCTCCCTCGGCGAGGCGACGCGCATCCACGCCCATGTCTATGCGGTCAACACCGGCGGGGCCTTCGTCGGCGCCCTGCTCGCCGGCTTCTGGCTCATCCCCGCCTTCGGCCTGCCGACCACCATGCGCGGCACCGCCATGATCAACTGCCTGGCCGGCATCTTCTTTCTGCTGATGGCGGCGCGGCCGAAAGAGCAGGCCGCGCGCCGCCCCGAGACAGAACCGGCGCCCCTCCCCGGCGACAGCTGCAGCGCAGGGAAGCCCCATGCCCCGGCGGCGCTTTACCTCATCGCTTTTCTCAGCGGCTTCTACGTCATGACCCTCGAGAACGTACTCATCCGCGTTACCAACCTCTCCCTGGGCAGTTCCTCCTATTCCTTCTCCTTGATCGTCGCCGCCTTCATCCTCGCCATCGCCATCGGCAGCAGCCTTGTCGGCCGGCTGCGCACCCTATGGCCGCCACAGCTCTTCGTCAACCAGCTGGCCATCGCCGCCCTGCTGCTGCTCGTCTACCTCACCCTCGACTCCTGGCCCTACTGCGCGCATCTGCTGCGCATCGCCTTCCAGTCCAACCTCGCCGGCTTCTGGGGCTACTACGCCGCCGCCTTCCTCGCCCTGCTCCTCCTCCTGCTGGCGCCGGTGGCCCTGATGGGCGCCACCGTGCCGATCACCTTCCACGAGATCAAGCGCGACCTCGCCCTGGTCGGGCGACACTCCGGGATGCTCTTTTCCTGCAACACCCTCGGCAACCTCACCGGCAGCCTGGTGGGCGGCATCGTCCTCTACTCCCTGCTCGACAACGACGGCGTCTTCCGCGTGGCGCTCCTCTGCGCTGCCTTTTCGGCGCTGCTCGCCAGCCGCCCCCTGGGAGGCGGCTGGCGCACGCAGGGCGCCATCGCCGCGGCCCTGATCGCTGCGGTTGCCTTCCTGCCATCGCTCTACGACAAGAGCCGCTTCATGATCGGCACCTTCCGCCTGCGCCAGCCGATAGCCACCTCCTTTACCGGACCCACCGCCTTCTTCAACAGCTACTTCGAAAACGACCGGTTGCTCTTCTACCGTGACGGGGTCGCCAACACCGTGACGGTCACCGGCTCAGGCGACGAGAGCCTTGGCGAATCGCCCTCGCGTTCGATCATCGTCAACGGCAAGTCGGACTCCTCGACACGGTGGGACACCCATACCCTCAAGCTGAGCGCCCACCTGCCGGCCCTCTTCTGCCGCCACGAGGCGAAAAGCGCCATGGTCGTCGGCCTCGGCACCGGCGTCACCGTCGGCGAGCTCGGCCTGCATCCCGGCATTGAGCGTCTCGAGGTGGCGGAGATCTCGCCGACGGTCATCGAGGCGCTGCCCCTCTTTGGCGACTTCACCCACCAGGTGCACCAGGATCCCCGGCTGAAGCTCCATCAGGGCGACGCCTTCCGGGTCATCGGCCGCAGTCGGGAAAAGTGGGACATTATCGTCTCCGAGCCCTCCAACCCCTGGGTGACCGGGGTCGACATGCTCTTCAGCGATCGCTTCTACCAGGAGGTGCAGCCCCACCTCAGCGAGGGCGGCGTCTTTCTGCAGTGGGTGCAGATCTACAACACCTCCCCCGAGGTCCTCGGCATGGTGATGCGCACTATCTCCGAGCACTTCCGCCATGTTCGCGTCTTCGCCGCCAACGGCGGCGATCTCCTCCTGCTCGCCGCGCAGCACGACCTCGACAGCGCCGATATCCTCCGCGCCGAGAAACGCTGGCAGAACAACGAGGCAGTGCGACTCTCCCTCGCGGAGGCCGACATCCGCTCCATCGACGGCCTGCTGCTGCGGGAGATCCTCACCCCGGACCACCTCCGCGCCGCCTTCGCAGCTTCCCCCATGCAGACCCTCGACCACCCCCGGCTGCACTACCTCGCCGGCCGGCATCTCTTTTTCGGCAGCAGCGTCGAGCTCTCCACCCTGCTCTCCCTCGACACCGCCGCCCACTGGCCGGCCTATGCCCTGGCGAAGCGCCACCCCGACTGGGCGACCCGCTGCCTGGATGAAGAGCTGTTCAGGGAAGTTATCCATGCTCTCACCGACTCGACTACCATCGTTCCCATGGAGAGCATTGCCGAGGCGGTGGTGCTCAAGGCGATGACCGCCGCCGGCTGCCCCGCCGGAGAATCCTTCGGTGGCAAGACCAACGAGTCCACCAGGGCCCTGGTGCGCCTCATCGCCGGCCAGGGAAAAGGCGAGGACGACTGGCAGCTGGCCGGCCTCGGTGGAGCCGAACGCCGCGAGCGGATCAGCGTCCTCGTCGGGGTGGTGCAGCGCACCCGCAACTGGATCGTCCCCTACCCTGTGGACGGCCTGCTCGAGCTGCTTGAGCAAGCGACGGCGGAAAGTGCCAGCGACGAGGAGCGCAGCTGGTATCTCGGGCAGCGTGCCCTCCTCGGCATCTAAACCAACCGCACAGCGTTCCACGCCGCAGGCGGCGACCACGCGGCCGTACGAACCGCAAAAACCCGTTCTCCTCAATCTGGCTGAGATGTATCCTCCCATCAGGCCACATATCCCAAGGCCTAGCCCCCGTGCCGGAGACAACCAGTCCACGGGCCGCTACCCACAAAGTGCCCCCTTTGTTGACGGGGCCTTGAATCTCGGCGTGGGTTTTTGATACACTCCTTTCTGGAGACCACCAGGAGACACAGTGACGGGGTACGAGGCCCCTTCCGCCCGGGTTCCGCCCACGACCAGAGAACGCCGCATGACATCATCGACATTTCTCGGCCTGATCCATAACGCCGCCCTGCTGCTCGCCCTGTGCCTGCTCTACGAGATGTTCGGCTTTCGCCTGCGCCAGTCGCGAAACGTGCCGGTGCAGCTGATCGCCGGCCTCATCCTCGGCGGCATCGGCATCACCATCATGCTCACCCCATGGGATTTCGGCAGCGGGGTAGTCTTCGACACCCGCTCGGTGCTGCTGGTAGTCACCGGCTTCTTCCTCGGCACCGTGCCGACCTGCATCGCCATGGCCATGACCGGGGCCTATCGTGTCTTTCTCGGCGGTTCCGGGGCGAGCATGGGGGTGACGGTGGTCCTCCTCTCCGGCCTCACCGGGCTCCTGTGGCGACACCTGCGCACCGGGAAGGGCACTCCTGGCCTGCTGGAGCTCTACCTGATGGGCATCGTCGCCCATCTCCTCATGCTCGCCGCCACGACCCTCCTCCCGGCACACATCCGCGGTGAGGTCCTGGCCAGTATCGCCGTGCCGGTGATGTCCATTTACCCCCTGACCACCGCCATCCTCGGCAACCTTCTGGTGCGCAGCGAGAAGCGCCGGCGCGGCGAGGAGGAACTGCGCCAGAGCGAGGAGCGCTATCGCCATCTGGTGGAGAATGCCAACTCGATCATCCTCCGCCTTGACGGCAGCGGCCGCATCCTCTTCGCCAACCCCTTCGCCAACGCCTTCTTCGGCTACGACCAGGAGGAACTGCTGCAGCGCCATGTCGTCGGCACCATCGTCCCGGCCATCGACTCCCACGGCGTCAACCTGCGCGCGGTAGTCGACGACATCTTCGCCAATCCTGGCGAATACCGGATCTATGAGAACGAAAATATCAGAAAAGACGGCAGCTCGGTGTGGGTGTCATGGACCAACAGCGCCATCTGCGACCCCAGCGGCCAGGTCAGCGAAGTGCTCACCGTCGGCAACGATATCAGCGAACGCAAGCGGGCCGAGGAAGCGCTCAAGGAGAGCGAGCGCAACTTCCGCACCCTGTTCGCCTCCCTCAAGGATATGCTGTTCGTCGCCGGCAACGACGGCCGCCTGCTCACCGGCAACGATGCCTTGCTCCAGACCCTCGGCTACGACCAGGGGCAGCTGAGCAACATGCCCCTCGCGGAACTGTTCGCCGTCGACAGCCGGGAAGAGGTGCGCCAGCTGCTGCAGCCCCGCAACAGAGGCCAGGGTGACGAGCACCTGCTGCCCTTGGTGACCAGAAACGGCGCCATCGTCCCCGCCGCCACCGTGCTGTGGAGCGGCATGTGGAACGGCCAGCCCTGCGTCTACGGGGCCTGCCGCGACCGCCGCAAGGAGATCGAGGCGGAGCGACGCTTCGAACAGCTTTTCCGCCACAACCCCGCCCTGATGGCCCTGACCCGGGAAAGCGACGGAACCATCACCGATGTCAACGACGCCTGGCTGCGCGCCACCGGCTACCGCCGCGAGGAGGTCATCGGCAAGACCTCGCTGGACCTCGATCTCTTCTGTTCGAGAAACGAGCTGAAGCAGGTGGCAAGGACACTGCGCGAAACCGGGCGCATCGCCGATTTCGAGCTGGCGATCCGCGCCAAAGACGGCGGCATGCTGCAGGGCCTCTTCTTCGGCGAGCGCATCGGCAGCGGCGAGGGCAGCCACTTCCTCACCGTGATGCTCGACATCAGCGAGCGCAAGCGCATGGAAAAAGAGCGCCTCGAGCTCGAAACGCGTCTGCAGACGGCCCACAAGATGGAGGCCCTCGGCACTCTCGCCGGCGGCATCGCCCACGACTTCAACAATATCCTCGGGGCGGTCATCGGCTATGCCGAGATGGCCCGCGAGGATTGCCAGGACGGCACCGAGCTGGCCTTCTCCATCGAGCAGATCCAGAGCGCCGGCGCCCGCGCCAAAGATCTGGTGCGGCAGATCCTCGCCTTCAGCCGCCAGGGGGACGGCGAGCGCCAGCCCCTGCAGCCGGCCTTGATCCTCGGCGAGACCCTCAAGCTGCTGCGCGCCTCCATCCCCACCACCATCGACATCGCCGCCGATATCGACCGGCACACCGCCCCAGTACTCGCCACGCCGACGCAGTTGCACCAGATCCTCATGAACCTCTGCACCAACGCCGCCCATGCCATGGAGGATCAGGGCGGCATGCTGCGCGTCGTCCTCAACGAGGTCGACCTCGACGAAGACGCTGCCGCCGCCCACGGCCTGCCCCAGCCCGGCCGACACCTGCGGCTGTCGGTCTCCGACAGCGGCTGCGGCATGACTGCCGAGGTGCGCGCACGCATCTTCGACCCCTATTTCACCACCAAGGAGCAGGGCAAGGGCACCGGCATGGGCCTGGCCATCGTGCACAGCATCGTTCTTGCCCTGGGCGGGGCGATCGCCTGCCACAGCGAGCCCGGCGCCGGCTCGCACTTCGAAATCCTGCTGCCGGCCGCCGGGGAGACCAGCATGCCCCAGCCGCAGGCACCGCCGCAGCCGCCAGGGGGCGACGAGCGCATCCTCTTCGTCGACGACGAGGAGAGCCTGGTGCGCACCGGCTCTACCATGCTGCAACGCCTCGGCTACCGGGTCACCGGGATGACCGACAGCCGCCAGGCCCTGGCAGCCTTCCTTGCCGCCCCGGACGACTTCGACCTCCTCGTCACCGACCACACCATGCCCGGCCTCACCGGTGCCGAACTCGCCGAGCGCATCCTCGCCATCCGCCCCAGGCTGCCGATCCTGCTGTGCACCGGCTACAGCAACAACATGACCCCCGCCAAGGCCCGCCTCATGGGCATCGAAGGCTTCCTCAACAAACCCTTCGCCAAGAACGATATCGCCCTGGCCATCAGGCTGCTGCTCGACGAACGCGAGTAACCCCCCCAGAGAGGGTTTTATGGCCATGATGGGCACAGTACGCCTTCCTCCGGCAAGGCGAGAGGTTTTCGCCAACAGCCCCTGGCAAGACCTCTCCGGCGACGAGATGCCTTACGGCAGCAAAGCCGCCTCGCCGCCTTCCTTGCGCAACAACGCGCGAAAGCAATAGAGCTGGTGTTTCTCGGAATAGAGCGCGTCGCCGGGAAGATCGCGTTCGACCGGCCCGCAAAAGGAGAAGCCGGTTTCGGCGACGACGAGGAGGAAATACTCGAGGTCGATGCGTGGGTAGTCGAGGGTCAGAACGAGCAGGCCGCCATCTTTCAGCGTACGGTGAAACTCCGCCATGGCCTGGGCCATCTTGCGCGCGGCGAAAGGCAGGACGCGCCGCAGCGGCCGCAGCACCCGGCTGCGATTGAAGCGATCGGGAAGATGCTCCAGCACCGAGATGCAGTAGATCTTGTCGAATTTCCCGTCAGGATAGGGCAGTTCCTCGAGGCGCGCCCGGCAGTAGTCGATATCGTAGAGATACCTGTCGGGCGGGGGAGCGGGTGTCGACCGCCCCCATATGTCTCCCAGGGCCTCCCTGATGGCCCCGGGGCTGACGATCCTCCTGTCGACATCGCAGGCATGGCAACGACGGCAGTGATCGAGGAGGTGGAATTTAAGGGGGTGTTCGATACCGCTGGCGGCATCGAGGGCTATGTCGCCGGGCTCGGCGAAACCGGCGGCCCAGGCATATTCATACCCCCTGCTCCACCATGTTGCGGGAAGGGGATAGATGAAGTGGGAGCTGCAGGCGTCACTCCGGCGAACGAAGCGCGAGCACAGGGCATCGGACATGGTGACCGGATCTCCATAAACAAAAGGACGGCAACGACATAGGGGGCAAGGTTCCATCCCTTCGCCACCATCGTCGCCATGATCGGCAGTATATGTCAGCGATGATGAAAAATCGGTTAAGACTTGGCCGAAACCGTGTTTTCTCTCGCCGGTCATCCCCCGCCTCCCTGCACGACCGTGCCATGCAGTGGCCTTGACGGCGAGAGGGCGCGATAGGCCCCGCGACGGTACATGTCGCTGGCCGTCTGGTAGAAGCTGATCGTCTCGCGCAGCGCCTCGGTGCTCAGCGGCGCGACAGCCAATCGTCCGCTCTCGCCATGGAAGAAATAGGCGCTCTTCTGCCTCATCGGGCGGAGAACGGTCAGCATCTCCCCCTCAAGATGGGCCACCTTCTGATAATTGCCGATGAAGGCATGGGCCGCCTCGCCTTGCACCCTGCCCACATCATGGCCGAAGAAGCGGCTCTCATAGGTCCAGCCGAGCAGGCCAAGAAGGGTCGGGGCATAGTCGATCTGGCTGGTCAAGGTGGCGACGCGGCCCGCCTCGACCTGCCCCCCGGGGGCATGGATAATCAGGGGAATATGGTACTTGTCCACCGGCAGCTCGGCTTTGCCGGCCGACGAGGCGCAATGGTCGGCGACGATGACGAACACCGTGTCCCGGTACCACGGCCGGGTCGACGCCTCCCGCAGCAGTTCGCCAATGGCGTAGTCGGTATATTTCACCGCCCCGCGACGCCCCGAAACCTTCGAAGGGAGGTCAATCCTGCCCTCGGGGAAGGTGTAGGGCCGATGGTTCGAAGTCGTCATCACAAAAAAATGAAACGGCTCGCCGCGGGCAAAGGCGGCATCCGCTTCCTTCACCGTCCAGCGGAAGACATCTTCGTCGCAGGCACCCCAGGCATTGGCGAAGGTGATATCGCTGCTGTCCACAGCGGCGCGGTCGACAATGCGGTAGCCGTTCTGCCCGAAGAAGTAGTTCATGTTGTCGAAATAGCCATAACCGCCGTAAATGAAGGCAGTATCATAGCCGCGCGAGCGAAACACCGAGCCCAGGGAGAAGAGGTCTTCATTATGCGCTCGCTTGACCAGCGACCGCCCCGGGGTGGGCGGCAAGGACAGGGTCAGGGCTTCCATGCCCCGATCGGTCCGTGTACCGGTGGCATAGAAGTTGTCGAAGACCAGGCTCCTGGCGGCAATGGCATCGAGCTGCGGCGTCAACGCCGAGCTCTTGTTGTAGGCGCCGAGGAATTCCGCGCTGAGGCTTTCCACGGTGATCTGGATGACATTGGGCCGCAGCTCCCGGCCATGGCCCTTGACCTGCCGCAGGGTATCGCGCCCCTGCGGGTCGCGCAGCAGCGAACCGTCCTGCTCCAACTCACCATGCAGGACACGGTAGGCCTCGCCATCCGGCAGCTGTGCGTAGAACTGGCGGTAATCGAGCTCGTTGTCGTGGAAGGCGGCGCCCAGCGACCATAGCCCATTCTTGGCCACTTCCTGAGTGTAGGCGTTGGCGAACTCGGGCAGCATGCTCTGCTTGAGCACTACTGCGAAAACCGCCGTCAGCGCCAGCCACAGGGCCGCCTGCCCCATGCGCCGCGGCCAGGGTTCGTCGGCGGAGGAGAGCCAGCGCCGCACGAAACCGCTTCGCTCGACCAATAGGAAGAGGACCGCCGCGAGGGCGAAAATTCCGGCGAAGAAGAGCGGCAGGGGATAGGACTCGCGGATGTTGCCGATAACCTCGGTGGTGTAGACGAGGTAGTCGATGGCAATGAAGTTGAAGCGAGCGGCGAACTCCTCCCAGAAGACCACCTCGGCCAAAGCCTCGAAGACAATCAGCGACAGCAGGGCGAACGCGCCGAGACGGAGCCCGGCGCGCACCCAGGGGCGCGCCAGGGCCTGCCGCGGCAAGGCGGTGGCAATGAGCACCGCCGGCAGGAGCAGGAGCAGGGCTGCCGCGAAATCGAACAGCGTGCCCCAGAGCAGCGCCTGCCACAGGCCGCTGTCCCAGGTCAGATTGTTCCTCTCCCAAAAAGCCAGGCCCAGTCTGAGAAACTGGGCGATGAGCAGATATACCGCCAGCAATGGCAACACCCCGCCGAGACGATGGCGGGCGCACCGCTCCGAAAACGCAGACATGATCTTCATCTCACTTCATCCGTAGAAACAGAAACGGGCGCCAGACATCACCCGTCAAGCGTCTTCCGGCCGGTAAACATCGACTCGACGAGGTTTTCACGATGGACCAGGCTGGATGCGGCGACACCAGCCATATGCAGCACGATTAAAGCTCCGAGAAACGCGGCGAGGGCTTCATGCACCTCCTTCCACGTGCTATGCTGCTTGTGGCCAACGTGTTCCCTCTCTGCCCCGGCCCGCGCCCTTGGGCCAAGCTGCCGGTGATGCTGGTCATCGGCCCAGGCCTTACCGACCACCATATCACCCGAAAGCAGTCCCCGGCCCCCCTGCCACCTCTCGCCACGGATCATCAACCCGCTCAGGCAGAGCGCCAGCAGACCGCCGAGCAACAGGATGATCATCCAGGCAGCCGCCGGGTTATGACCGAGTGCGCGTGCCGCCTTGCCCCGGGGAAGGTCGCGCAGATAGGCCAGCCCTTTCAGTGGTGACTGGACGAACTGCGAGAAGCGCGCGTAGTGCGTGCCGATCACCCCCCAGACGAGCCGAACGACGACAAGCAGGAGAATGGCCACGCCGAGAGTGCGATGCACCACCCCGCCATCATCGCTGCTCAGGTAGGCGAAAAGGCAGAGCAGCACCAGAGACCAATGCACAACGCGCACCACGACATCCCAAACGAGTATCTCCTTGTTTTCCACCACGCTCATGGCGTCGCCTCCGCAGTGTTGTTCCCTTTGCCCCCGATGTCGACCGAGACTCGCGTCAGCCTTGGGGAGATGCAGACAGCATAGCTGGAGAAAGGTGAAGAAATGGTGAAGTGGACGGCGTCTGCCGAAAAAAATCCCCCTGGCACCATATGATGTGGTTTGCCAAACAGGAAACCCTTCCGGTATAAAAGGGGCATGGGGCAAAGTCGACCGCCCTGCCTTCATCACCACCCAAACGTCAGGAGACACAGTGCAAATTGCCTTTTTCAGTCAGCGGAAAGAAAGAGCGCGACGATGAATATCCTCATCATCGAAGATGAACCGCTGCTCGCCGAGAAGCTGGAAAAACTCCTCGGCGGCGAGCACTATGCGGTGTCCATCGCCACGGACGGCCCCAGCGGTCTGCGCAGCATCTGGGGGGAGAGTTACGACCTGATCCTGCTCGACATCATGCTGCCGGGGATGAACGGACTGGAAGTCCTCGCCGAAGTGCGCGCGGCGGGCATTGCCACACCCATCCTCATGCTGACCGCCAAAGGGGACATCGATGACAAAGTCGCCGGCCTCGACCTCGGCGCCGACGATTATCTCGCCAAGCCCTTTTCGGTGGCCGAGCTGCTGGCGCGGGTCCGCGCCCTGCTGCGCAGAGGCCGTGCCGCCAGCCCGGTCCTCGAATGCGGCCCCATCCGCCTCGATACGGTGAGCCGCGAGGTGCACTACGACGGCCACCCACTGCCACTGACCGCCAAGGAATTCGCCATCCTCGAGTTTCTCCTCCACAACAGGGGCAGAGCGGTGTCACGCTTCGCCTTGGCCGAACATGTCTGGGGGGACGCCTTCGACCCCTTCAGCATGTCCAACTTCATCACCGTGCATATCAGCAATCTGCGCAAGAAACTGCGCCTGTCGGAAGGCGAAGAGATTATCAAATCGATCCGCGGCGTCGGTTATCTGATCGAGCGAGAAGGGCAATGAAGATTCGCACCAAGGCGACACTGGGCATGGCGCTGGTGGCGCTGACCACCACCGCGCTCTTTTCCGTCATCATATACACCCAGGTCCTGCGCGAATCGTACACCCTGGTGGACAGGGAGCTCAATGTCGTCGCCGAGGCGGTCTTCACCAGCCTCACCTCGTCCGGGAAGCCCCCGGCCAAGTGGCATGAGAGGAGCAGCGCTCTGGCAAGCCGCTACTGGTTGAAAATCTTCGACAGCGAACAGCGCCCGCGTTATCTCTCCCCCCTGGCGAAACGCTTCGACCTGCCCTATCTGCCGAAAAAGCACAAATACTTCATCAATGCGCACATTCCGCTCGACGCTTTGTGGATCGACCCGGAAGATCGCCACGAACTCGCCGAGATCACCGACGACAAGGTCAGGTTCCGGGTAAAAGTGCTCCACTACCAGCACGACGGCGAGACGATGACCGCGGTCATCGCCAAACCGCTGCTTTTTTTCGAGTTGGAACTCTTCGAGCTGCGCGCCGGGGTGGCGGCGGCTCTAGCGGCGACGGTGCTCCTCATTTTCGCCGCCAGCTATTACCTCGCCGGCCGGGTGCTGCGCCCGCTGGTGACGATCAACGACGAGATCAAGGAAATCCAGGAACGTTCCCTCGATCGCCGGATCGTCCCGGGCCGCAGCCGCGACGAGCTCTTCGTGCTGTCACACTCCCTCAACGCGATGTTCGACCGCCTGCAGCACTCCTTTCGCCGCCAGAAGGAATTCGTCGGCAACGCCGCCCACGAGTTGAAAAGCCCGCTGAGCATTCTCCTGCTCGGCCACGAGGAAATGCTCGCCGGCTCCCCGCCACAACCTCTGCGCCGCGAGTTGGAAAAGCAGCTCCACACCCTGCGCCGCATGGCCAGGCTGGTGAGCGACCTCCTCGAGATCTCGAGATTGGAGCAAGATGAGCGCCTGAACATTACCAGGGTTGATCTCGCCGCCCTGCTCGGCGAGGCGCTGGAGGAATTTGCCGTGCTGCTCGAGGCGCGTCGCCTCGAGGTGGTCACCGAGCTGGCCGAGGCGCCCTTATCCGGCGACCGCGACAAACTCTTCCGCCTGATCGTCAATCTGCTCGACAACGCCATCAAGTACAACCACCGCCAAAGCGGCAAGATCCGCATCGCAACCGATCGGCAGCAGGGCTGGGTGCAGCTGTCCGTGGCCAATACCGGCCCGCAGATATCTGCGGCAGACCTGCCGCGCCTGTGTGAGCAGTTTTTCCGCGTCGAGAAATCCCGCTCGCAGGAGTTCGGCGGCTCCGGCCTCGGCCTAACCATCGTCAACCGCATCGTCGACCTGCACCACGGCAGCATCGCCTTCACCAGCGACAACGGCTGGAACACCTGCACCGTCCGCTTTCCCGAACGTCGCGAGACTCCCCCCTAGCAGACGGCAAGGGCCCAGGCGATGCTTCCCGCCCATGCCCTTGCCGCCTCCAGGACCACAACACTGCCGATATGGTCTCCCGCCGCTATTTGATCTCATAGCTGAAGGCGAACTGCCGTTTGACTCCGTCGGCCAGCTTGGTGCCGATCTCGAAGCGGTAGAGGCCTTTGCCGGTCAGGGCGAGGTCGGCGCCAAACTGCCCGGCCATCGGGGCCAGGGCCATGGGGGCCCCGGGCTCGGCGCTGCCGGGGGCGGTGAGGCGCAGGGCCACCGTGCCCTGGGCGAGGGGCTTGCCGGCGGCGTCGCGGAACATCACCATGAGGTGGTGATTCTCCTTGCGGCCGGCCGCCGCCATGGCGGCACCGACATCGGCGATATGCGCCATGGCGGTAACCCCCGCCTCGGTGACCTCGCCGAGCATCACCGTGCCGGCCATCGCCGCATGGCCGGCCATGGCCCCATGAGCGGAGGAAGAGCCGTGGGCGGCGGACGTGGCCGGGGTGGGCGAACCATGGCCCATGGCGCCATGGTCCTGAGCACTGTAGGCGGCACCTCCCTGCGCAAGGGTAAGAACCACTGCCGCGAGGAATACCGATATCTGCCTGTTCATAGCAACTCCTTGTTGTAGATATTGAAACCGCCGCCAGCTCATCCGGCGGCAAGAGGTTGCGGTGGGGTGTTGCCAGTGCTCTCCTCTATCGAGGGAAAGAGGCCGCGCCCACGCCACAGATAGAAGATCACCGGATAGACGAGCAGCTCCATGATGCCCGAGGTCAGCACCCCGCCGACCATGGGTGCGGCGATGCGCTTCATGACATCGGCGCCGGCGCCATGGCTCCACATGATCGGCAGCAGGCCGGCAATGATCACCGCGATGGTCATCACCTTGGGGCGGATACGCTGCACCGCCCCGTGGTGGATGGCGGCGACGAGGTCGCCACTGGTGACCATGCGCCCCTCGTCGCGCCACTTCTTGTAGGCCAGGTCGAGATAGAGCAGCATCACCACCCCGGTCTCGGCGTCGAGGCCGGCCAGGGCGATGAGCCCCACCCACACCGCCACCGAGAGGTGGTAGTCGAGGGCGTAGAGCAGCCAGAAGGCACCGACCAGCGAAAAAGGCACGGCGAGGAAGACGATGCCGGTCTTGACCAGGCTGCCGGTATTGACGTGGATGATGACGAAGATGATCAGCACGGTCAGCGGGATGATGACCATCAGCCTGGCGCGCGCCTTCTCCATGTACTCGTACTGGCCGCTCCACACGATGTTGTAGCCTGGCGGCAGTTGCACATGCCCGGCCACCGCCTCCCTGGCCCTGTCGACATAGGTGCCGATATCGATGTCGCGCAGGTCGACGTAGACCCAGGTGCTGCGCCGGCCGTTCTCGCTCTTGATGGAGTCGGCGTCGCGGCTGATGGCAAAGGTCGCCACCTGCCCGAGGGGGATGTGGCGCCCCCCCACCGCCGGCACCAGCACCTGCTTGAGACTGTCGATGTCGTCACGGAAGTCGCGGTTGTAGCGGACGCTGATCGGGTAGCGCTCGAGGCCTTCGACGGTCTCGCCGACCGCCATGCCGCCCACCGCGGTGCGGATGACCTCCTGGATGGCGCCGACGCCGATGCCGTAGCGGGCGGCGGCGAGGCGGTCGATGGCGATGTCGAGGTAGCGCCCGCCCAGGGTGCGCTCGGAGATGGCCGAAAGCGTCCCCGGCAGATGGCGCAGGGTGGCCTCGACCTCCTCGCCGAGCCGGTTGAGCACCACCGGGTCGTTACCCATGATCTTGACCCCCACCGGGGTCTTGATGCCGGTGGAGAGCATGTCGATGCGCGTCTTGATGGGCATCGTCCAGGCGTTGGTGAGGCCGGGGAAGCGGATGGCGGCGTCGAGCCGGGCAATAAGCTCGGCCACCGTCAGCGGCCGCTCCTCCGGCCAGACAAGACCCAATACCCCCTTGAGCGGCCCCAGCCTCTGCGGCCAGCCGGAATAGAAGCGCTCCAGGTGCACCCGGCGCCACTGCGACTCCGGCTTCAAGGTGATGGTGGTCTCGATCATCATCATCGGTGCCGGGTCGGTGGCCGTCTCAGCGCGGCCGATCTTGCCGAAGACCCGCTCCACCTCGGGAAACTGCTTGATGATGCGGTCGGTCTGCTGCAGGATCTCCCGCGCCTTGGTCACCGACAGGCCGGGCAGGGTGGTGGGCATATAGAGGAGGTCGCCCTCATAGAGGGAGGGCATGAACTCCGAGCCCATCCTGGTCAGCGGGTAAGCGATGGAGAGCATCGCCGCCAGGGCGAGCACGATGGTAGTCTTGCGCCAGCGCAGAACGAGATCGACCAGCGGGTGGTAGAGGGCGATGAGCAGGCGGTTGATGGGGTTGGCCTTCTCCTCGCGGATGCGCCCGCGGATGAACCAGCCCATGAGCACCGGCACCAGGGTAACGGAGAGAAAGGCGGCGGCGGCCATGGCATAGGTCTTGGTGAAAGCCAGCGGCTTGAAGAGCCGCCCCGACTGCTCGGTGAGGGTGAAGACCGGCACGAAGGAGACGGTGATCACCAGGAGCGAAAAGAACAGCGTCGGCCCGACCTCCACCGCCGCGTCGAGGATGATGCGCCCGTGCGGTTTCTTGCCGCGATCGCGCTCGAGGTGCTTGTGGGCGTTCTCGATCATGATGATCGCCGCGTCGACCATGGCGCCGATGGCGATGGCGATGCCGCCGAGGCTCATGATATTGGCGTTGATACCCTGCACGTACATCACCGTGAAGGCCATCAGCACCGCCACCGGCAGGGTGATGATAGCCACCATGGCGCTGGGCAGGTGGAGCAGGAAGACGAGGATGACCAGGGCGACGACGATGCTCTCCTCGACCAGCTTCTCGCGCAGGGTGGCGATGGCACGCTGGATGAGGCCGCTGCGGTCGTAGGCGGTGCGGATGGTCACCCCCTCGGGCAGCCCGGCCTCGAGGCTGCGCAGCTTCTCCTTCACCCCCTCGATGGTGGTCAGGGCGTTTTCGCCATAGCGCATGACGACGATGCCGCCCACCGTCTCGCCCTCGCCGTTCCATTCGGCGACACCGCGCCGCATCTCCGGGCCGAGGCGCACCTCGGCGAGGTGGCGCACCAGCACCGGGGTGCCGTCGGCGCCGCTGCCGACGACGACGTTGCCGAGATCCTCGACATTTTTGATATAGCCGCGGCTGCGCACCATGAACTCGGTCTCGCCCATCTCCACCGTGCCTCCGCCTACATCGAGGTTGGCCTTCTCGATGGCCATGATGACCTCGGTGATCGGCAGGTCATAGGCGAGCAGGCGGTTGGGGTCGACCGCCACCTGGTACTCCTTGACGAAGCCGCCAAGGCTGGCCACCTCGCTGACCCCCTCCAACGCGGCGAGTTCGTAGCGCAGGTACCAGTCCTGGATGGAGCGCAGCTCCTGCAGGGTGTGTCGATCACTGTGCAGGGTGTACTCGTAGACCCAGCCGACGCCGGTGGCGTCGGGCCCCAGGGTCGGCGTCACCCCGCGCGGCAGCTGGGCCGCACTGGCGTTGAGGTACTCCAGCACCCGCGAGCGGGCCCAGTAGAGATCGGTGCCGTCTTCAAAGATAATGTAGACGAAACTGCTGCCGAAAAAGGAGTAGCCGCGCACCGTCTTCGCCCCGGGGACGGAGAGCATGCGCGTCGTCAGCGGGTAGGTGACCTGGTCCTCCACCACCTGCGGCGCCTGGCCGGGGAATTCGCTGTAGACGATGACCTGGACGTCAGAGAGGTCGGGGATGGCGTCCAGCGGCGTGCGGTAGAGGGAGTAGACCCCGGCGGCGATGAAAAAGATGGTGCCGAGGACCACCAGGAAGGTGTTGCGCAGCGACCAGGCGATGATTTTTTCCAGCATGGCGCCTCCCTCAGCGGAAGAGGTCGTCGAGGGCTTCGGCAGGGGGCTGTCCCTCCACCGTCGCGCTGCCCGGGGCGGTGGCCACACCCTGCGCCGCGGGGGCCGGGGCACTCATCTTGCGCAGGGCCTCGCGCAGCGAGCTCTCCGCGTCGAGCATGAACTGGGCCGAGACCACCACCTGTTCACCACCCTGAAGGCCGGAAACGATCTCGACATAGCCATCCTCGCCACGCAACCCGGTGGTTACCGCACGGGCGGCGAAGCGCCCTTCGCCCTGGGCGACGAACACCGTCTGACCGCTTCCGGACTGCAGCACGGCATCGGCGGGAACCGCGAGACGCTGCACCGCCGCCGAGCGGATGGTGACCGTGGCGTACATCTGTGGCTTGAGCGTAAGCCCGGGGTTGTCGAGCTCGATACGCGCCGTGGCTGTGCGCGTGCGCTCGTCGAGATAGGGGTAGATATGGGTGATAGTGCCGCGGTAGACGGCGCCGACGGCAAAGGGCAGCTCGACCTCCGCCTCCTGGCCAAGCGACACCCAGGGCAGCTGGTATTCATAGATGCGGGCGTTGACCCAGAGACGTGAGATGTCGGCCACCTGCATGAGCTCTTCGCCGGCGCTGACGCGCATCCCCTCCAGCACCTTGCGCGAGGTGACAACCCCGTCGTGGCGGCTGTAGAGAGTCAGCGTCTTGGACGGTTTCCCCGAGCCTTCGAGACTGGCGATCTGGGCCGCGCCGATATCCCAGTAGTCGAGGCGGGTGCGCGCGGCGGCAAGCAGCCGGGCGGCGCCCTCGCTGACCTCGGCCACCGGGCTGGCGGCAAGGCGCCGGGCGTTGCGCAGGGCGAGAAGAAACTCTTCCTGAGCAGCCACCAGCTCCGGGCTGTAGAGATCGAGCAGCGGTTGCCCCTTGACCACTTTCTGCCCCTCGCGGTTGATGTGGAGCTTCTCGACCCAGCCGTCGATCTTGCTGTTGAGCGAGAAGGTGCGGCCCTCCTCGTAGGTGAGCAGACCCACCGTGCGCAGATTGCCGGAGAGGCTGTGCAGGGCCGCCACCTCGGTGCGCACCCCCATATTCTGCACGGTGACCGGGTCGACGGCGATCTCATCGGCAGCGGCGCCGCCCGCAGCCGGCAGAACGCCGCTGTTGCCGGCCGTTCCCGCCTTGACCGGGGTCAGTTCCATCTGGCAGATCGGGCACAGCCCCGGCTCGTCACGGATGATGAAGGGGTGCATGCCGCAGGTCCACTGCTGCTTCACCTCCTGCCCTGCGGCCGGCTCACCGCCCGGACCATGATCGTGGCCGATATGGCTTAACCCAGCCAGATAGCCGCCGCCAATCAGAAGCACCGCGGCAGCCAGCGCAGCCAGTGAACCGAGAATCTTCTTCGCCGCCTCTCTCATCGCCCTTCCCCTCCGGGGACCGCGCCCCCCGCCAGGGCCTCGAGTGCCGCCAGCTCAATATGGTAATCGGCCAAACTCTGCTGCAGCCGGCGTTCTATTTCATAGAGGGCCATACGGCCGTCGAGCACCGCCGCGAACCCGGCCCGACCGACGCGGTAGGAAGCGACGAGGGTCTCGTGGCGGGCCGCGGCCTGCTCGACCATGCCGCCGCGATAGAGCGCCACCAGGGAGCGGCTGCGCTCCAGCCCGGCCAGCGCTTCGCCCAACCTGCGGCGCAGATCGTTGCGCAGGGCGGCGAACTCGGCGAGCAGCATGCGATATTCGGCCCCGGCCTCGGCAAGCATCGCCTGACGCCGCCCCTGCTGCACCGGCAGGTTCATGGACAGCGACAGCCCGTACATATCGTCGCCATTCATGCCGCTGCCTTCCTTCTGCATGTACTCCAGGGAGAGGGTCAGGTCGGGGTAGAACTCGCGCTCGGCGAGCTCGCGACCCACCAGGCTCTTCTCGAGCAGGGCCGCCTGGGCCTTGAACAGCGGGCGCCGCGAGAGCGCCAGGGAAAGAAGCTCTTCGACCCCGGCCGGGGGGGCAGCGATGTCGGGCAGGGTCACCTGCCCCACCGGGTGGTCTGTCGGCAAATAGGCGAGGCCGTTGAGACCTGCCTCCAGCCGCCGCCGCTCGCCGCGCAGGGTCAGGCGCATTTCCTCCATTCGGGTACGCTCGAGCTGTGCGCCGAGCACATCCTGCTGCTCGCCACGGCCGACGCCGTACATGGTCTCGGAAATGCGCAGCAGATCGCCCAAGGCGGCGATGGTCTCGTCAACGGTGTGCAGATTGCCATCGACCAGGCCGATGCGCAGCCAGGTCTCGGTGACCTGACGGCGAATATCGAGGCGCTTGTCGAGCAGCCGTTCCTGCTCGGCCTCGGCCTCGAACTCGCCACCCCTCCGGCGCAAGTCGCGCTTGCCGTAGAAGGGCAGCATCTGGCTGAGCCCGACGACCTTGGCAGTGGCGGGATCGCGATCGAAGGCGAGGGGGTCTCTGAGCACACCGTTGTCGATACCGAGCATCAGCATGGGGTCGTCGAGGGCGCCCTGGCGCATGGCGCGCTCGCGGGCGCCGGCGACACGCTCGTCGCCGGCGGCCAGTTCCTGGCTGGCCTCGAGGGCGCGGGCGACGAACTCTTCCAGCCCATCTTCGGCGACCGCCGGCTGGCTGGCTCCAAGGATGGCGACAAAGGTGACGAGGAAGGCGGCAGAGTATGCTTTCAAGGCGGCTGGCAAGGGGCTGAGGGAGTGATGAAAGCCCCGCGGACGAACGGCAAGGCGTGCTGCAGAGGGTGGGAGGATATCCTCCTCATGCCTCTCATTATGCTACATTGTGACACGCAAATCAACCGTCACCGGCGGAGATTCCTCCCTCTGCGGCTGCCAGGGTGCGTCCAGTGGGGAAAATTCCCTTGTCTCCCATGGGCGAACGGGATAGTCTCTGTGCCGAAAAGCAACCCCTCCCATGGCGACCCGGCCGCCTTCCGCCGGCTGTCCGCCCTCACCTCAGGAAATCGCCCGTGTCAACGTCACATAGCAAGGATATCTCCCCCCGAACCTTCACCTCTCTCTGCTTCGTTCTCGCCCTGCTCAAGCTGTGGCTGGTGCGCGCCCACCTCGTCATGGCCAGTTTTACGCCCCATGACGACCTGCTCTTCATCCGCCTCGCCGAAAACATCCTCAACGGCAAGTGGCTCGGCGACTACAACCAGCTGACGCTCATCAAAGAGCCCTTCTTCCCGCTGTTCATCGCCATCAGCCAGTGGCTGTCCTTGCCACTGCTTTTCTCCATCCACCTCTTCTACGTGCTCTCCTGCTGGCTGTTCATCGTCGCCGTGCGGCCGCTGGCCAGCCATCGCGGCGCCCTGCTGGCCTGCTACGTCCTGCTCCTTCTCAACCCCGGTTCCTACAACTATCCGGCGATCGGCCGCATCTTCCAGCTGTCCATCTACGCCCCGCTGGCGCTGACGGTGATGAGCCTGCTGCTCGGCCTGGCCATCCGCGCCTTCGGCCCGCTCCGTCAGGCCCTGGCCTGGTCGTGCGCCTTCGGCGTGGCGGTGTCGATCTTCTGGGTCACCCGCGGCGAATCCGTCTTCCTCATGCCCTCGCTGGCCATGGGAATCGCCTTCATCTTCTTCACCGCCCGGGGGGCCAACGGTGTGCGCCGCTGGGGCCGCCCGCTCATCCTCTCCCTCGTGCCGCTGGTGCTGCTGGTCGGCACGGTGCAGCTGGTGCGCTTCGTCAACAAGGTCTATTACGGCGTGCCGGCGGTGATCGAAATCGTCACCCCGGAGTTCGAGTCGGCCTATGGTGGGCTGCTGCGCATCATCAGCAGCGAGGATCGGCGCTTCATCCCGGTGGCCCGCGAGGCGCGGTTCAAGGCCTACGCGGCCAGCCCGACCTTCCGCGAGATCAAGGAGCACCTCGACGGCCCGGTGGGCCTCAACTGGCAGAGCCTGTCCGGGGACACCGACATTCCCGCCGCCTTCTTCATCTGGGCCTTCCGCGACGCGGTTGCCGCCGCCGGCTATCACCAGTCCGGCGAAAAGGCCCTCGACTTCTACCGCCGCATGGGCGAGGAGCTCTCCCGCGCCTGCGACGACGGCACCCTGCAGTGCCGCAGCTTCTCCTCGGCCCTGGTGCCGCCATGGCGTCCGGAATACAACGCCCTGGTACTGCCCACGGTCTTCTCAGTACTGCAGAAGACCGTGACCTTCGACGGCTTCAACGGCATGGCCGACAACTTCCGCAACCTCGTCCCCAAGGAGGTCATGAAGATCTTCACCGACGTCACCGGAGACAAGCTGCTCAGCAGCAAGCGCGGCGGGGAGGATGTCTACCCCTACTACTTCACCCACTTGAACCGCGAAAAGATGCGCATCCTCGAGCAGCTGGGTCACGCCTACCGCATCTTCACGCCCTGGCTGTCCCTGGCCGCCGTGGCGCTGCTCCTCTATAACCTGTGGAGCGCCTGGAAAAGGCGGCGGCTCCCTCTGCTGACCGTGTTCAGCGTCGCCGCGCTCACCGGGGTGATGGGCATCACCGCCGTCATGACCCTGCTGGTCATCACCTCCTACTCGGAGATCGCCAGGGTCATGCATGTCAGCTTCCCCCTGCTTCTGCTCTTTATATGCGGCGTATTTCTCGATAGAATGACAGCCAGGCGCGAGGCGACTGCCGACGACGCCGCGACCGCCACCTCCCTGCCGGGGCAACCCCAACCGCCGAGGCCATGATGGACCATAGCAGACTGAAAGGACGCCCCTCCCACCCCTTCGAGACCATCGCCGCCGGCGTGGCCTTCTCGCCCAAGCTCGAAGCGGTGCTGACCGAGGCCAAGGAGCTCGCCGACACCTTCAAGGCCCGTCTCCTGCTCATCCATGTCGGCCCACATACCGCCGACAAGGAAGCCACGCTGATGGAGCTCTGCGCCAACCTCGGCATCGACCGCGAGGCCAAGGTGATCTGGGGCAGCGGCGAACCGGTGGCCACCCTGCTCGAGACCTGCAAGCGCCATGTCGTCGACCTGCTCATCCTCGGCGCCCGCCGCCGTGAAAATGTTTTGCGACACTACCTCGGCTCGGTAGCCCGCGGCCTGTGCCGCCGCGCCAAGTGCTCGCTGCTGCTGCTCTGCGAGCCGCGCCTCAGCACCACCCGCTTCCGCAGCCTGGTGGTCGATTGTGTCGACCACCCCAAGACCCCGGCGACCATCGCCACCGCCCTCTACTTTGCCGGCGCCGTCAAGGCCGGGCAGGTCCGCTTGGTGCGCGAGCTCGACCCCAGCGGAAAGGCAGGTGCGCCCGGCAACGGCGCCGACGGCAAGGGCCAGAGCGAACAGCAGCTGCTCGCCGAGCGCGACAAGCTCAAGCTCCTCGCCGGGCCCTATGACGCCCCCGGCCGCACCATCCACACCGCCGCTCTCTCCGGCCGCCCCGGTTTCACCATCCGCAAGTATGCCGAGGAGAACAAAGCCGACCTCCTCGTCATCCACTCCCCGGACGAGCCCTATCGCCTCATGGATCGCATCTTCACCCACGACCTCGAGTTCATCCTCGAGGATTTGCCGAGCAATATCCTCATCGTCCATAGCCGGCCCGAAACCGCCTGATGGCGACAGCAGACCGCGCCGGGGGATCTCTTCCCGGCCACGGGCTGAGCTGTTATCGCGCGAGCCTTTTGGCCATCGGCAGCCGCCTCGCCCCCCGATTCGCCCTGAAAGCCCATTTTATGCTTGCTCTTGCGGCATAAAAAACGGAAAATAATCGACATACGTACACCTTCGGCAGGGTGGCGGATAAGGCCCCACCGGGGGAAGAGGCAACGCCGCGATGCGGCTTACCCCGCCCCTCTCCCCACCATGCCAGCGGAGCCACGATGGAAGAGCCGTCGAGCAAAAACAGGGAACAGACCATCCTCCTGCGCAACTGCATCATCTATGCGCTGAGCTGGACGATAGCCTGCCTGCTCGCCACCTCCTGGAACATCAGGCAAGTCGAGGAACGGACCGGGGAACTGGTGGAGCGCGAGGCGCGCCTGCTGCTCGACCGCGAGCTGGCCATACGCTACTGGGCGGCCGACCATGGCGGCGTCTATGTGGCAAGCGGCGACGGCGCACCACCCAATCCCCATCTCGACGACACCTTCCGCCCCGAGGTGACTCTTGCCGACGGCAGCCGGCTGCGGCTGCTCACCCCCGAAGCCATCCTGCGCCAGATAGACCAGCGCTATGGCGAGCTCTACCGCTATGCCGGGCAGGTAAGCAGCCTGGCGCCGCTCGATCCCGCCCACGCCCCTGACCCCTGGGAGCGGCAGGCCCTCGAAGCCTTCACCCGGGGCCGGGGCGAGGCGAGCCTGTTTACCGAGTCCGCCGACGGCGAGGTCTTCCGCCTGATGAAGCCGCTCCGCTTCAAGGACGGTTGCCGCGACTGCCACGGCCAGCAGAACCTCACCGACGGGGACCTTCTGGGCGGCATCGGCATCATCATGCCGATGGCCTCCTTCCGCGCCATGGAGTTCCAGTCCCTCACCACCCTCTATGCCACCCACCTCTTCTTCTGGGTCTCCGGCATGTTCATCATCTGCCTCAGCTTCGCCCGCAACCGGCAGCGCATGGCCCGCCGCCTGGCCGCCGAGGCGCTGCTTCAGGAGCAGAGCGAGAAGATCCAGCTGTTCGCCTACTCGGTGGCCCACGACCTGAAAAACCCGGTTATCGCCATCGAATCGCTGGCCCGGCTGCTCAACCGCCGCCAGGCGGCGGAGATGGACGACAAGAGCAGCCAGTTCTGCCAGCAGATCGAGCAATCGGCACGGCAGGTCAGCCAGCTCATCGAGCAGATCAACACCTATATCTCCTCCAAGGAGCAGCCCCTGGCGAGGGAGCCCCTTGACCTGGCCGAAGTGTGCGGCACGGTGCGCAGCGAGAACGAGCACCGCCTGCGCGAGCGCGGCGTGCACTGGACGCAGCCCAGGGGGCCGGTAACCCTCGAGGCCGACCGCATGGTCATCCTGCGCATCCTGCGCAACCTGGTGGATAACGCCCTCAAGTACGGTGGCGACGAACTGCGTCATGTCATCATCAGCCACAAGGAAGAGGCCCGCTTCCACACCGTGCGCGTCATCAACGACGGCAAGCCCATCGCCCCCGAGGACTGCCGCCTCATCTTCCAGCGCTACAAGCGCACCTGCGCCGACAGCAAGATCGAGGGCACCGGCCTCGGCCTGGCCATCGTCCGCGACCTGGTAGGCCTCCATGGCGGCCAGGTCTGGGTCGAGTCCGATGGCGTCCGTGGCGTCGCCTTCTCCTTCACCATCGCTAAGCCGGGCCGCCCGCCAGGCTGAACCTGCCCGACTCGCCCAGTGGCCGGCAACGGCTGGTGGGGCGCCCTCTCCTCTCCCGACATACGCCACAACTGCATTTTTGAGTAATGAGGTCGGTTGGCAATACTATACACATAAACGTCATGCTGCTTTTCTCGGTTTGTAATACTTTTGCTCGTACGCCGCCGGAGCAGGGTATCCTAGTCTCTTTTGCTTTCTCTGGCGTTTATAAAACAGCTCAATGAATGCTCGGATCTCACGCATCGCTTCCAGCCAACTCGCATAACGCCGGTGAAAAGTAAGCTCAGTTTTCAATGTCCGCCAAAAGCTTTCCATGGGAGCATTATCATACCAATTCCCCTTGCGACTCATGGAGGATCCCATATTGAATTGCCGAAGGAATTTTCGGTATTCACCGGAACAATATTGGCTGCCACGATCGGAAGGATGAATAAGGCCAGCAGGTGGGCGTTTGCTGGCAACTGCAATAGGCGGTTTTTGCGGATGTAATTATTTGAGACTGAAGTTTAGAGCTTGAGACCTACCCGTTAACCGACGGGCGGTGGGTTTGTTCCCATCGAATTGTTCTTTGAAACCCCGACATTCGCTGGATTGCCGTGAACTGTCACTTTGGGCGGGTCTTCCGGCTCAGTTGGCGGCTGGAATTTATTTCCTTTCCGGTTCCACCAGTCAGGAATGCTGATATTGCGAAAAATATTGTGTTGTCCCTTGCGTACTCTAACTGCGGTCACCGAACTTTGCTTCCTCCACGGGGTCAAATCGACCATGCCTTTCACTTGATCGCCGCAATACATAGCCAAAAGCTGAGGTAAGGCGTACGCCAAGGAAAGGATTTGTGTCCACCGGTGCAAAACCTGCCGGGACTGTTGCCAGGTTTCCCGCCAGCCCCATCTGTTCTTCAACTGATTGAACAGGTCTTCGATGGACCATCTTCTAGCTTAATGTTGGAAGATTTCCTCGGCAGTGAGGGTGGCACAGGTGGGTAGAAGCAGCCGTTGCTTGCTCAACTGGCCGGCACAGTCTTCAAATTGCATCCACACCGCCCTGACTTGGCGTCCCTTCATAGATTTTGCCAAACAAACTGCACTCCGATAGCGAGCCCACTGCATCTTTCCGTAAAGAAAGACCGTTTTTCGATGTTCCTGGAGGCTTTCAATGACTTCCGTGTATATTTGGAACTCTATAAACGCATTGAAAGCGTAATTCGATCACTGCAAAAGTGGCCAACGACGATACAATCATTCTTCAGGTATCCAGTGACAAAGTACACCCGGATGTTCAGGCAATCAATGTACGGATTAATAACTATCACCATCATAAAAATCACTATGCCCAGGATGTTCTTGGCCGCCTCCCGTGATCAAATCAACAATAGAAGGTTTTTTACGTATTCAAGACGATTGATAACTCCCTCAAAGGGGCGGAAAAGTAATGAAAAAAGCGGCTAAGATTTTTTTCTCAGCCGCTTTCGTCGTAGATTAGGTGGCAGCGCGGTCTCCTGCCCTTAGTTTGTCGCTTCGCGAAAAAGTACAGAAGCAAGATAAGCTGTTAGCAAGGATAAATATTATTCCGAATCTTCAAAGACACTGCACCTCACCTCATTTTTTAATTGCTAATATAAAAAACAACAAAGATATTGGAGCCAAAAGCAATGCAGGAAACATTATCAAAAATATAGACAAACCACCGCTGATAAAAAACGATGGCAACCCAACGCTAAAAATTGTTGCCAAAGAAGACAAGATAAGAATAATTGCAGGAGAAAGGGTGATAAAAAAATATGATACGCACCTCAATTTGCTCCCGTTTATAGTCTCATTTGAAAGAAAATTTAGGAATCCCAGAGCCAAAATTGCTAATCCAATAATTCGTGGTTGGAGTGAAACTTCACCATCAGGGCCAATTCCTAATATACCAAGAAAAAATCCATAAAATATTAATATCATACCAGCAATTTTTGCAATCACTTTCAAAAGCTTAGAGAAAACTAGCAAACGTGCGTTCTGTTTATAATTCACTTTTCTTTACATTCGCAGTTATCTTTCTATTTTTTAAGCCATTTTCTAGTCCATTTATTCGCTGTACGCCATGCACCTAAATTATGGTCAGGTGCGTGGCCATCAAAGGCATGACCAAACCATCGGCGATAACCTCTATCATAGTGAGAAAAATAATCTTGCCCTTGATGCATATACCTTTCCACCCATTCTTTGTTACAGCGATATATTGCGTAATCTAAGTCTCTTTCAATTTCTTCTAGATCTCTAAAATGTCGCCATGTTGAAAATGGAATCAACGGATTTGACCACCCGTGATCCTCTTTTGTATAGTCTAGCCTATCACTTCCAATAAAATCATCGTGTCCTGGAAAAGTTGAATTTGGCCCGCCATCTCCGAACAATCCTAATGGATCAACCCAGTTCACCGGATCATTTTTGACATACGCATACAAATTCATCCCCCCATCCAACCCGATCGGATCAGCAGAAACATACCGCCCGGCATCCGGATCATAGTACCTGTGCCAATTATAATGCAGCCCAGTCTCCGCATCAAAATACTGCCCCGGAAAGCGAAGATTGTTCTGCACGCTTCCCGTGATCCTCTCGGCCTTGCCAAAGGGGCTGTAGATGGCCTGCCAGACCAGGGTTCCCGATCCACTCACCAGGCGCTGCGGAGTGCCGAGGTGGTCGTTGATAAAGAAATAGGTGCCGGGGTTGCTTTGGTATTCGCGTAGGGCAAGAGGTTGTCCGTCGAGATAAAAATACTCCCTGGCGACAGTGCCATCAACACTCTCGGCAATAAGCTGACTGTTGATGTCATAGAGGTAACAGGTGGTCGTGCTACCAACGGTCTTGCGGATGCGGCGGTTGCTGCTGTCATAGCCATAGGTGGCCACCACCGTGCCTTGGTCCTCCACCTTGATCAGGCGGTTCAGGCCATCATAGACGAAGACCCTGCCACCGGCGGACACAAGGTTGCCATTGGCATCATAGCTATAGGCGACCGCTTTCGTCCCGGCAGTGGCGGTCAGCTGGTTATTGGCGGTGTTGTAGGTGTACTCGGTGGCGGCATCATCTACTGGCGGAGTGGCCAGGTCGGCAAGCGCTATGACGTTGCCCAGGGCATTGCGGGTGTACTGATGCCGAACTCCGCCGCCTTCTGTCATGGCGAGGTTATAGCGCTGGTCGTAGTGGCTGGTGAGATTGACGCTGTCCAGGGTTGCAGTCTTGAGCGGCCCGAAGGGGAGATAGGTTGCGGCAGAAAGCAGCACCTCGTTGCCGAGGCGCATGTCCGTGACCCTGCCGGCAGCATCGCGGGTCAAGCTCAGGGTCAGGCCGCTGGGATAGGTCATGGCAAGAAGTTCGCCACTGCTGTTGTCCCAGGTGTAGGCGATGCTGTGCTGCCGGCCGGCGGTGACGCGGGTCTCCAGGGCCAGCCTGCCGCTCTGGCCATAGGCAAAGGACGCTGTCCCCTCGCCGTCGGTTATCCCGCTGATCCTGCCGATGGCCCCCGGGCCGCTGTCGTAACTGGCGACAATATCGGCCCCTCCGGCAATGCTCTGCCTGATACGTCGATTCAACCCGTCATAGGCAAATGAGGTCTGTTGCCCCTTGGCATCGATTGCCGAGATAAGATTGCCCGCCTGGTCATAGGCGTAGGTGGTCATTATCTTATCCGCCACAACTAGGAGCGCTCACACCAAGGGCGCATTATTCATCGCACGGAGACCGCTGAATTCAGCTATTGACTGTTTTACGAAAATTAGCAAATAGCTCTCGCGAAAGCTGCGAAATTTTTCACTCTACCAAGGACTAAAGTGTCAGGTAATTACTGTCTCTGTACAGTTTTACCACTGCGGATAATGTCTCTGACGGTATTGCGGAAAAGGTTCAATTCGCGGGTTATCTCACGATTTTTATTCCCGTCTCTTAAATATGCCTGATGAACTTTTCGAATGCTCTCCTCGTTCAGCATCTCCTTTTGGACCTCCTTTCTTTGGTTGAGCCCAAAGAGTAAGGAGGATCAGCTGAGGTGGGTCAATTTTGAACACCGATTTCTCCACAAAGTTGGTCACTTATTGCATGCTGATTCACAAAGATGCTGATCAACGATTGAACATGTCAACCTGTGAATAAAAAAGCGGCTGAGATTTTCTTCTCAGCCGCTTTAAAACCTTAAACTCTTGATACACCTATATTTGTTGCTGTCATCTATTTGGCACTCTTGCTCACCCATTTTTGCCATATCCATGGCAAAAGTTTAAACCATTGATAATAACCGAAAAGAAAAAACAGAAGCCACATAGTGAAAAAACCCCAGTAGGTATTCTCTACTAAGTCAAGTATTGGAATGCCAAGGTTTTCTTGCAGCAATACAAGAAGAGCAATAGTGCCAGCAACTATGATACTTGAAGGAAAAGATAAAACTAACATCCCATAGACTAAAAAAATACCACTATCGTTTCCAGTCTCCTTATCATAATAAAAAAGAGTTACAAGTAGAACAACGACAGAAACCAGTGTCCACAATAATTTAAGATATTTTTTTGTCATTTTGCGTAGCTATTTGCATTCCTTTTGGCAATCTTCCAGAGCCTTGTCAGCCCATTCTTGACAGTCTGTTCCAAATGGTATCCCATAGCGAGGTCGAGGTTCACCGAATTTTCTTTGTAAACAATTCTCGATGCATTTATTATCTGGTTCTTTTTCCTCACACCTATCCCAATTATATGAATCAGTGCTTGGTTTTCCAGGGCCACTTATTGGGTCATACCACTTCTGACCACGTTGATCCTGGCCACCGCAAACTTTAGCCACTTTCCCTTCATTAACGCAGAGATATTTATGATACAAAGGGTTTCCTTTAACATCCCAACCACTTTTTTTCCCTTTACCACCAAGGGCATGGAGCGGTGCAGTACACATATAGGTTTTAAGACCTTCCGGATCGACCCAGTTCACCGGATTCCCTTCAACATACACATACAAATTCATCCCCCCATCCAGCCCAATAGGATCAGCAGAAACATACCGCCCGGCATCC
>CALGIJ010000022.1 GCA_937915545.1 uncultured Desulfobacterales bacterium | reverse complement strand
CCTGCTCCACCTTGCTCTGGTTGGTGACCTTGCCGTCGATGGTCGAAGCCGCCCAAGCGGTGGAGAAACCCATTACCACAGACAGACCAAGCGCTCCTGCTACCAGTGTCTTCTTCATGATTGTCTTCCTTTTTTACTGTGTTGTTGTGGGTGCATTGATCGGACATCCTACCCGTCAATGTGTTGGTTTATGTCCTTTTGTCGCCGCGAGTCGGATAAAGGTTCAAAAAAAGTTCGATGCGTGACAAAATTATCGCGGCGTGACGATTTGCGCTGGCACAGCGCCAGCGGTGAGGGTTCAATGATCTGTAAGCATGGCAAAGAGAAGCACAGCTCCCTTCGCGGAGAATCATCGGCGAATCTGCTGAAGAATCTTCCAGGCTGCCGTACCATCTTTCCGGTGGCGGTAGTATAATAGAAGATGTCATTTGCATATTCTGCTGCACCGTATACTGACGAACCCGAGGCGCATTTCGCAGCCCTTTTCCCGGGTTTCTCGCGAGAGGGCGCCAAGCCACCTGCCACCCTCTCTTTTCTCAGGATTTTTTGAACCTTTTCCATCTGCACAGACACATATGGTTACGGACGAGGAGCTGAAGAAAGAAATAGGGCTGGTGGGAAGGGTGGCGGCAGGAGACTCGGTCGCCTTCCAGCAACTCTACGAGTCATCCTACGGCAAGGTTGCCCGCTATGTGCAGAAGATGGCCGGCAACGAAAGCCTGGTAGACGATATCCTCGTACAGACGTATACGGTGGCATGGCAGAAAAGCGCCGCCTATAAGGGAGACGGGAGGATTACCACATGGCTGATCGGCATCGCCCGCAACATCATCTATCGGGAATACAGAAAGGACAGGCGCTACGTGCCCTTCGAAGAGGAATACGAGGGTGCCGACACCACCAGCCAGTTCCGAGTCGAGAACAGATCGACCTCCGCTGCCGTCAAGGCCGCACTGCAGACGCTCAAGGTAAAGCACCGCGAGATTCTCGAACTGGTCTTTTATCAGGAATTCAGTTACGCCGAGGTGGCGCAGCTCGTCGGAATACCGGAAAACACTGTAAAAACAAGGGTATTCCATGCCAAACAGGCCCTCAGGGACATCCTTGAAAAACATCACATTACTGGCTATGAGCACTGAAGATCGCGATATGTCCCACATGATACCCGAATACTGCAATAATCGCCTCGCGGGCGGAGAACGAAGCGCCTTTGAGCGTCTTCTCGCTGAGGACCGCACATTGCAGGATGAATGCACTGAATTTCAAAGCTTCCAGCAGCTGTACCGGAAGATCGACGCCTCCGAGCCGGCTCCGTCGCAGGCGATCTTCGCGCAGGTTGCGGCGAACATTGGCGCTGGCAAAGGTAAGGCCGGTCAGCGTGTGGCCGGTGGTCGCGGGTTGAACGAGTATCTCGCCCAGGCCTGGCGGCGGTTGCAGGAATCGATAACCATTCCCTGGGCGCTGGCCGCCGTGCAGGCGGTTGCTCTCGTCCTCCTGCTGATTCCGGCCACCCAGCAAACCACCTATTCGACGCTTAGCGCTTCGCAGATGGCGGTCGTGAGCGGTAAGCCGGCGATTAATGTAGTGTTCAGGCCAACTGCGTCAGAACAGGAGATTCGCGACCTGCTGCGGCAGATAAATGCCTCGGTGAGCGACGGACCGAGTCGTGAGGGACGTTATGTGCTCACCATAGGTTCGGCGGGTGGCGGTGAAAAGGCGCTGCGCACTCTTCAAGGTTCAGGCGTGGTTCTCTTTGCCGAGACCGTGAAGTGAAAGGAAAAAATGGAGGCAGACGATGATCGCCAGCCCTGATCGATTCAGCCCGCTTTTCACCACAAGAGATAACGATGAATCCGCATTGTTCTGAGCTACGGCAATGCAGGCAACGATAATGTGCTGATCATGCTCTTTCGCCCCAGGCCCGCATCTACCGCCATCGCGGCAGCAGTGTGGGCGATCCTCCTCGGCAGCCTTCTTCTGGCCCGCGGCGGTTTCGCCGCTTCCGAGGTGGTGGGCGATGTGATCAACGCCCCGAAAGCGATGGAGGGTGGTGCAAACCTTGCGGCTGGCAGTGACAACACCGCCGCGCATTCTTCGATCTCCCTGAAAAACACCAAGATCGGCGGCATCGTCGCTAACACTATGCACAGCGGCAGTTCGCTCAACGTTGCCTCGGGCAAGAACAACACCGCCACCCAGGGTTCGATCTCGGTGAGTCAATCCACGGTCAAGGGTGGCGTGCATAACAGCGGAGAGACCAAAAATTCCAGCAATCTGGCGGTCGGCAGGGACAATCAGGCCAGCCAGTCGTCGGTGGTGGTGAAAAACAGCCTCGTCGGCGGAAGCCTCTCCAACAGTTCCGTCGGGAACGGCAGCGTCAATATCGCCGCCGGAACGAGAAACCAGGCTAACCAATCGACGGTGACAGTGCGAAACTCCGCGCTCGCTGGAACCGTGGCCAATTCCGCTGCCGGTAACCTCAAGGTCAACGCGGCAGTGGGAACCGACAATCGCGCCGAACAGGGCGCCATCCGCGTTGAGAACAGCAGCGTACGCGGCAAGGTAGTCAACACCGCGCAACTCAACAAAAGCGCCAACATGGCAGTGGGCACCGCCAATTCAGCCGCACAGGGGGCAGTTGCCTTCGAAGGAACCAGATTGCAGGGCATGGTGGTCAATGCCGCCACAGCGGCCAACGCCGCCAACGCCGCCGTTGGCTACAGGAACGAGGCCAATCAGGCTTCCATCGTCGTCGACGGTGGGCAGCCCGGCGGTTGGGTGTATCAGCCACCCTCCACTACAGTGGCACAGGCCTATGGCAGTGGCCCGGCCCAGGAGGTGCAGGCCCGCCTGCCGGTTGGGGGAAGAGGCGACGGCAAGGACCTCAAGGGGGGCAAAACCGCTCAGCATGTGCCCGGCCAGGTGATTTTCCTGGTCGATAACGACAAGGCCGGATTGGCTGGATTGGATAGGATTGCGAAAAAATATGGGCTCGAGGTAGGGAAGAAGACCGTCCTGCGCTCGCTCAACCGCATCATGGTGGTGTCATCGGTGAAACGGGACGCGGCGGAGGTCGCAGCATCGCTGAAAAAGGAGACCGGCATCCATAACCCGCAACCCAACTACGTTTTTGCCACCATGGGACAGGAAGACCCGCTCAGTTCGATGCAAAACCTTGTCGCCATGCTTGATCTGCCGGCATTGCATGGCAAGGTCAGCGGCAGGAAGGTGACCGTGGCGGTCATCGATACCGGGGTAGAGGTGGAACACGAGGACCTGCGCTCGCGTTTGGTCGGTCACCAGAACTTCATCGATGACAGCCCCTATCAGGGTGAGGTGCACGGTACAGCGGTTGCCGGGATTATCGGTGCGGCGAACAATGACTGCGGCATCGTTGGCATTGCTCCTCAGGTGTCGATGCTTGCCTTGCGTGCCTGCCGTCAGGTGGACAGGGACACCGCCCGGGGCGAGTGCTTCTCGACGTCGCTGGTCCAGTCCGTCGATGCCGCCATTCTCGCCAGGGCGGACGTGGTCAACCTCAGCCTCGGTGCCTATGTCGAGGATGACCTGCTGGGGGTGATGATCGACAGCGGCCATGAGCAGGGGATGGTGTTCGCAGCTCCGGTAGGTAACGATCCCAATGCCGAGCGGCTCGCCTTTCCCGCTTCCCATGACAAGGTCATCAGTGTCGCCGGGTTCGACGAGCAGGGCCGCCCCCTGCCCAACAGGCGGCTGGCGGTCATGGCCGATGCCGTGGCCCCGGCGACCAACATTTTTACTACCATTCCCGGTAACGGCTATAACTTCATCGACGGCACATCTCTGGCGAGCGCTTCGATAACCGGGATACTCGCCCTGGCGAGAGAGCGGAAGCCCGGGCGAGGCGAATTTTGCGTACCGCGCCTGGGAAGTGCCATTCCCTGGTCGAAGCAGGTCTATTCCTGCCTCGATCTGTAGAAGGGAGTTTCTCGGGCCCTTCTTTGATTTGCGTTTTCGGCTGATGTACAATAACGCGTGATGTCGAAGTTCCGGGTGCGAACCTGGCTCACGCCATGACACTCCTGTCGGGAGGGCAGGGAGAACCGGTTCAGGCGCAGCGAGAGTGCTTGCCAGAGACCGCTTATAGAAAAAACCGGTAGTTGTCGCATATCGCAGGGAACAACACTCAACACTCGTGGAGGAAGACAATGAAGAAGATCATGCTGACTGCCGCCGTGCTGCTGGCGATGAATGCATCGTACGGTATGGCAGCCTCGAAAATCGAAGGTGTGGCCGCCAATAAATCAGAGGCGTCCCAGGCCGCCAACGTTGCCATCGGTGAAGACAACAAGGCGGCCATGGGGTCGATGACAATCAAAGACTCCGAAGTGAAAGGGGTCGTCGTTAACACTTCCAAGGTGAAGCAGGCCGCCAACGTCGCCATCGGCCAGGGCAATACCGCCAATATGGGGTCGGTGGCGCTCGAAGGCTCCAAGGTGCAGGGTGCGGTGATCAATACCGCCGACGTCAAGCAGGCGGCCAACGTGGCCATTGGCAAGGATAATACCGCCAATATGGCCACCACCCAGGTGAAAGACTCGGAAATCAAGGGGGCGGTGCTCAATGTCGGCAAGGTGGAGCAGTCCGCCAACGTGGCCATCGGTGAGAAGAATACCGCCAATATGGCCACCACTCAGGTTAAAAAATCGAATATCAAAGGTGCGGTGATCAATACCGGACAGGTCAAGCAGTCCGCCAACGTCGCCATTGGCAAAAACAATACCGCCAACCTCGGCTCGACCCAGGTCGAAGGGTCGAAGGTGCAGGGGGCGGTGATCAACGCCAGCAATACCAAGCAATCAGCTAACGTCGCCATTGGCGAGGGTAATACCGCCAACCTTGGTTCGACGCAGGTCAAGGACTCGGATATCAAGGGTGCGGTGATCAACGCCGCCAATACCAGCCAGTCGGCCAACGTGGCCATCGGCAAGGACAATACCGCCAACCTCGGCTCGACCCAGGTACAGGGCTCGAAGGTGCAGGGTGCGGTGATCAACGCCGCCAACACCACCCAGTCGGCTAACGTCGCCATTGGCGAGGGTAATACCGCCAACCTTGGTTCGACGCAGGTCAAGGACTCGGATATCAAGGGTGCGGTGATCAACGCCGCCAATACCAGCCAGTCGGCCAACGTGGCCATCGGCAAGGACAATACCGCCAACCTCGGCTCGACCCAGGTACAGGGCTCGAAGGTGCAGGGTGCGGTGATCAACGCCGCCAACACCACCCAGTCGGCTAACGTCGCCATTGGCGAGGGTAATACCGCCAACCTTGGTTCGACGCAGGTCAAGGACTCGGATATCAAGGGTGCGGTGATCAACGCCGCCAATACCAGCCAGTCGGCCAACGTGGCCATCGGCAAGGACAATACCGCCAACCTCGGCTCGACCCAGGTACAGGGCTCGAAGGTGCAGGGTGCGGTCATCAACGCCGCCAACACCATGCAGTCGGCCAACGTGGCAATTGGCGAGGGCAATACCGCCAACCTCGGTTCGACGCAGGTCAAGGACTCGGACATCAAAGGTGCGGTCATCAATGCCGCCAACACCATGCAGTCGGCCAACGTGGCGATTGGCAAGGACAATACCGCCAACCTCGGCTCGACCCAGGTACAGGGCTCGAAGGTGCAGGGTGCGGTCATCAACGCCGCCAACACCATGCAGTCGGCCAACGTGGCCATTGGCGAGGGCAATACCGCCAACCTTGGCTCGACACAGCTCAAGGACTCCGAGGTCAAAGGCGCGGTGATCAATGCCGCCAATACCATGCAGTCGGCCAACGTGGCCATCGGCAAGGACAATACCGCCAACCTCGGCTCGACGCAGTTGCAGGGCTCGAAGGTGCAGGGTGCGGTGGTCAACGTCGGCAATACCATGCAATCGGCCAACGTGGCCATTGGCGAGGGTAATACCGCCAACCTCGGCTCGACGCAACTCAAGGATTCCGAGGTCAAGGGCGCAGTGGTCAATGTCGGTAATACCATGCAGTCGGCCAACGTGGCCATCGGCAAGGACAATACCGCCAACCTCG
>CALGIJ010000021.1 GCA_937915545.1 uncultured Desulfobacterales bacterium | reverse complement strand
AAATCATCGCTTCTCCACAACTTTCTCTGTGGAATTAACTATGAGACAGCAGTGATCTGCATCGATTTATTTCTCTATTCCATAAATGTAATAGAGAAATTATGTGGGTCTGACATTTGCACCATATTTGGAAATAATCCGCTGTTAGCGATGACCGCGGTTTTTTTGTTTCCTCATTAAAGGCTTTCGATAGGCGCTCTGTTTTTTTGTCGCTGTTTGATTGGATCGCTGTATTTAGTATCATGTCCCCGTATATATTTTCTCGTAGATATTCTTGTGTGTGTTTTTTTTGATCAATATTGATATACTTCTCGCCAAAGGGATAAGGCCACATTTGGCAGCAATCGAACGAACTGCCGGGTGTTGAGGGTGAAGAACAGAATGGTCTTGGCCCGCGTAAGCTCAGGCGGCTATCGCCCGCAACTCAGAAGTCCTTTGGGCTTGGGGTGTCTTCGGTACCAGTCTTCTCCTGAGCCCATTTGTTCGCTTTTGTGACAGCTTTTTCGAGGTGTTGCACAATCAGGAGGTTCGGAATGGAAGGTACCGAATGTGTCGAGACGCAGATGGTCGTAGGTATCGGCGGTTCGGCAGGGAGTCTTGAGCCAATAGAGTCCTTCATTTCCAATATGCCTGCAAAAAGTGGTCTGGCATTTGCGGTTGCCTTGCATGTTGCTGCCGACCAAGCCGAAGGCATGGTCGACTTCCTCGGCCGAATGACCTCTATGCCGGTGCGCTGCATTGATGAAAATGGGGCATTCACACCCGACACCATTAGCCTTGTCCGATTCGCCGGCGACCAGAACGGCAGCCCGACGAGGATCGACAGGTTCTTTACACGTCTGGCGGAGAGGCACGGCAATTCGGCAATCGCCATTATCCTGTCGGGAAGCGGCGATGATGGAACCGCAGGTGCTTTGCGAGTTGCCAAGGCAGGCGGTTCAGTGCTCGTTCAAGCGCCTGATTCCGCCCCTTACCCGGAAATGCCGCGGAATGTTTTGCAGTTCTGCCCCGAGGCGCAACCGCTTGTCCCTGAAAAATTGGCAGCCCGGGTGCTGGAACTTGCACGAGTTGTACCGATCAGTTCGGCGGATGATGAATTCACCGATCAAATATTAGCGATCTTGAGGGTTGTCAAATCCCGTACAGGCAATGATTTTAGCGCATACAAGCCAAGTACGGCGCTGCGAAGGATCGATCGGCGAATGAAGGCCAATAATTTCAATGACCTCAACCTCTATATCTCTTTTTTAGAAGACAACCTCGAAGAGGCCCAGGCACTTTCGCAGGATTTTTGTATCGGCGTGACGGTTTTTTTTCGCGACCCAGAAGCTTTTGAGATCCTTCGTCGCGACATCATTCCTAACATGTTTGCAGATCGATTGCCCAACGATCCGGTGCGTATCTGGGACACCTGCTGCTCGACTGGGGAGGAGACATATTCCCTGGCGATGCTTCTCCAGCAATACATCGAGGACCATGGTCCCGATGCCACCGCAAAACTCTTCGCCACCGACCTTGACGAACTGGCCATCGCCCGGGCTCGCAGCGGTATCTACCCGGAATCGTCCGTATCAGAGATCGGGGAACAGCGGCTGAAAAAGTTTTTCACTAAGCTCACGAGCGGCTACCAGGTGGCTAAGTCGCTGAGGGAGATGATTATCTTCGCCCATCATAACCTGATCAAGGATCCCCCCTTTTCACGGTTGGACATGGTGGTCTGCCGAAATTTCTTTATTTATCTCAAGCCGGAGCTTCAGAAACGGTTAATCACGCTTTTTCATTCCATGCTCCGTCCTGGCGGATATCTGTTCATGGGCAATTCGGAAAGCTTGGGGTCGTTGACCGAACTGTTTACACCGATCGACAAGCGATGGCGCATCTTTCAAAGACGAGAGGCGAATCGTCAAGCGATCGAAGGTATTCCGGTCTCTGGCCACTTCCAGATACTTTCCCGGGCCACCCAGGGAACGTTTCGCCCGGAGGTAGCGGAGCCGAGTCCTGGGGAGATGGCCCGAAAGCTGCTGGTGGACCGTTTTGCCCCACCGGCCATCGTTGTCAATGAGCGGTACGAGGTGGTGCACATCGCCACCCCCGTCAGCCATATACTCGAGGTACCCACCGGTGACCCTACCAGGGATTTGTTTCGCATGGTCAGGGAGGAGGTAAAACCGGCACTGCGGGCTTCCATCCACAAGGCGATCAAGAAAAACGAGAGGGTGGTGTTTCGGGGCCATAACATGATGGTTGGTGGTCAGTTGGTTGAGGTCGAGGTGTCGGCCGAACCTCTCGAAAGCAAGGGGGCCGGCCCCAGAATGGCTCTGGTGACGCTCCAGCCGATGCTGCAGGTCAGCCGTATCGGAAAAGAAAAAGCGGAGAATGGGGAGGCCAGCGATGAGACGCGCAAAGATGAACTGATCCGCAACCTCGAGGAGCAACTCCGCATTAGTCAGGAGGAACTGAACGCCACCATTGAGCAACTGGCCAATTCCAATGACAGCATGGTTTCCACCAACGAGGAATTGATGTCGGTCAACGAGGAATTCCAATCGACCAACGAAGAGTTGGAAACCTCAAAAGAAGAGTTGCAGACGTTGAATGAGGAACTGATTACCCTCAACACCGAACTGCAAAGAAAGGTGGAGGCCCTCGATGCCGCAAATAACGATATCGAGAACCTCCTGAATGGTACGCAAATCGCCACCCTGTTTCTCGATTGCGCTCTGCGGGTCAAACGCTTTACGCCCACCGCGACGGAAGTATTCAATCTCATTGCCGCCGATATTGGACGACCTTTCGAACACATCACCGGGAGTATCTCGCATGTCAATATTTCCGAAGATGCCCGTACGGTCATCGATACCGATTCACCCATCGAACGGGCGGTAACCAATGCCGCGGGAGATCGTCATTATCTCATGCGGTTGCTGCCCTACCGGACCTCCAACGGCAAGGTCGAGGGGGTAGTGGCTACCTTCGTCGATTTCACCGAAAGGCGGCACATGGAGGATTCTCTGCGTGAGCTGGCGCAGGTTCTCGATTTGGCTCCGGTGTTGGTACGTGATCTCGAGGGTCGGATTATCCTGTGGAACACCGGGGCGAGGCTCTTGTACGGTTTTAGTCAGGATGAGGCGCTGGGCCAGGTATCTCACCAACTGTTGGGAACCGTCTTTCCCGAACCACTCGAGAACATCAGAAAACAACTGCATCTCCAAGGCGGGTGGAGTGGGGAGCTGATCCACCATGGCAGAAACGGACGGCCTGTCGCGGTTCTCAGTCAGTGGGTGCTGTATCGGGATCTCGAGGGGCGACCGGTGCGGGTCCTGGAAATCAATACTGATGTCAGCGAACTCAAGCGACTTGAGGAACAGTACCGCACCCTGTTTGCGCAAATGGCTGATGGCATGGTTGTGCTGCAGAGGCGCGAAGACGAGGTGAAGGGCCTCGCCGGCCTGAAAATCCAGGCCGTCAACGCATCTTTCGAGCGAACCATTGGCATGCGCACCGACCAAATTCTCGGCAAGAGTCTTGGCGAGCTTTTGCCCGGGATTGAGCTGGCCTGTGGGGAGGTGTTCAAGAAGCTCCTTGAAAACAACGAGTGTGGACGATTTGCCTACCATAACCAGCAGACGGCGAAACACTTCGAAATATCCGTCTTTCAACCTCTGGCCGGCCAGTTGGCGATGATTTTCCATGACCGAACCAAGGCCGTTCTCGCGGAGGCCGCCCAGGGAAAAATGGAGCACGAACTGCGGCAAGCGCAAAAAATGGAGTCTCTGGGAGTGTTGGCGGGAGGGATCGCCCATGACTTCAACAATATTCTCTCGGTTATCCTTGGCTACGCCGACCTGTTCAAGAGTCATGGACCGCAGGACGAGGAATACGCAAAATGGATCAACTATATTCTCGTTGCTGCCAACAACGCAAAAGACCTGATCCGGCAGATTTTGGTCTTTAGCAGGCAGTCAACGGCTGATGTCAAGCCGTTCAGGATCGGACCGCTCATCGATGAAACCATCGCCATGCTGCGACCCTCGATTCGGCAAACGATTACCGTCGAAGTTCAGGTTGATGAACGGTGTGGCGCGATTCTTGGCAATCCCGCTCAAGTGCGCAGAGTTGTGGTGAATCTCTGCACAAATGCTTGTCATTCCATGGAAGAAACCGGTGGCTGTCTACGGGTTGAGGTGAAACCGGTCGCATTCACCTCCCATCGAGCCATGCTCCCAGGGGAGTATATCGAGGTAGCCGTCAACGATACCGGCGTCGGCATGCAAGCCGAGGTCGTCGAGAAGATCTTCGATCCCTATTTCACCACCAAGGAGATTGGTCGGGGCAGTGGCATGGGATTGGCAATTGCCCATGGCATTGTCAAGGCCCATGGTGGCGGGATTGTCGTGGAAAGTATCCCGGGACGAGGCAGTGCATTTCGTGTCTATTTCCCGGTAATTCAAGAGACGGCATCGGAGCAGGAAATTCTGCCTGAGATTCCAGGCGGGGATGAAAGAATCCTGCTTGTCGATGACGACAGGCTGGTGGGGCAGATTGGGCGGGAACAGCTCGAGAAACTGGGCTACCAGGTCACTGTATGTCACGGTGGGGAGGAGGCGTTGGCGTGCTTTACCGAGAATCCCCAGATGTGTGATGTCGTGATCTCAGACCAGGTTATGCCCGGTCTGACCGGCACCGAGTTGGCGAAACGGCTTCTCGCAGTTCGTCCTGAGCTACCAATCATCCTTTGCACCGGACATAGCCAACTCGCCGATGAGATGTCGGTAAAGGCCCTGGGAATTCGTGCGCTTGTCTATAAACCACTGGACCAGGCGGGTATGGCCAATCTGGTCAGAGAAGTGCTTGACGAGCAGAACCCGGAAGAAGGGTCCGAGAAAAGATAAGCACCTCCCTCTCGAGGGGAGAAGAGTTCTTGCGGTGGAGCTGTGCTTCTGGTGGCCGTGTCAACTGGCGGATTCTTGCCGGCAAAGACCGAGAGCGTTTGCCGACAGGCAAGAGCGTTGACACAGGTTTTTGCGACTGGCAGAACACCCGCGGCCAATTTTTGGCGTGCGGATGTTCTGCCTTGCACTGCCGGCGTTGTTGCATGACCTCGACGGCGGTGCTCTCCAGGACGGCCTGGCGCGTCACACCCCGTGAGGAGCAAGCCCTTTTTGATAAACGGTTTCAGGAAAATCTCTTGAAATCACCCTTGTTTTCTTGGGAATCAACAGCCGAGCTGCTTGAAAAAATCATTCCCCTTGTCATCCACCAGGATAAAGGCGGGGAAGTTCTCGACCTCGATCTTCCATACCGCTTCCATGCCCAGTTCCGGGTAGTCGATGCACTCGACCTTCTTGATGTTCTCCTCGGCGAGAATCGCCGCCGGGCCGCCGATGGAGCCGAGGTAGAAGCCGCCGTGCTTCTTGCAGGCGTCGGTGACCTGCTGGCTGCGGTTGCCCTTGGCGATCATGATCAGGGCGCCGCCATGGCTCTGCAGGAGGTCGACGTAGCTGTCCATGCGCCCGGCGGTGGTCGGGCCGAAGGAACCGGAAGGCTTGCCGGGCGGGGTCTTGGCCGGGCCGGCGTAGTAGATGGGGTGTTTTTTCAGGTACTCCGGCAGGGGCTTGCCGGCGTCGAGCAGTTCCTTGAACTTGGCATGGGCGATGTCGCGGCCGACGACGATGGTCCCGGAGAGCAGGAGCGGCGTCGACACCGGGTGCTTGCTGAGCTCGGCGAGGACTGCCGCCATGGGCTGGTTGAGGTCGATCTTGACGCCGTGCTCGTGCTTGCGGCGGTAGGTGTCGGGAATGAGGCGGCCGGGATTGCGGTCGAGCTCTTCCAGCCACAGGCCGTTTTTGTCGATCTTCGCCTTGATGTTGCGGTCGGCCGAGCAGGAGACGCCCATGCCAACCGGGCAGGAGGCGCCATGGCGCGGCAGGCGGATGACGCGCACGTCGTGGGCGAAGGCGACGCCGCCGAACTGGGCGCCGATACCCAGCTGGCGCGCCTTCTGCAGCAGTCTCGCCTCGAGGGCGATGTCGCGGAAGGCCTGGCCGTGGAGGTTGCCCTCGGTGGGCAGGGTGTCGTAATACTTGGTCGAGGCGAGCTTGACCGTCTTCAGGCAGGTCTCGGCCGAGGTGCCGCCGATGACGAAGGCGATGTGGTAGGGCGGACAGGCGGCGGTGCCGAGGTACTTCATCTTCTCGACCAGAAAGCTCTCCAGCTTGTCCGGGGTGAGCAGGGCCTTGGTCTCCTGGAAGAGCATGGTCTTGTTGGCGCTGCCGCCGCCCTTGGCGACGAAGAGGAACTTGTAGCTGTCGCCTTCGGTGGCGTAGAGGTCGATCTGTGCCGGCAGGTTGGTGCCGGTGTTCTTCTCGGTGTACATGTCGAGGGCGACGGTCTGCGAGTAGCGCAGGTTCTCCTCGGTGTAGGCCTGGTAGACGCCCCGCGAGAGCATCTCGGCGTCGTTGCCGCCGGTCCACACCCGCTGGCCCTTCTTGCCGACGATGGTGGCGGTTCCGGTATCCTGGCAGACCGGCAGCTCGAAGTTGGCGGCGACCTCGGCGTTGCGCAGAAAGGCGATGGCCACGCCCTTGTCGTTGGGCGAGGCCTCGGGGTCGGCGAGGATCGCCGCCACTTGCTGGTTATGGGCCGGGCGGAGGAGGAAGGAGACGTCGCGCAGCGCCGCGCGGGCCAGTACGGTCAGGGCCTCCGGGGCGATTTTCAGCATCTTCTCGTCGCCGAAGGCGACTTCTTCGACATAGCCTTGCGAGTCGGGGAGGAGGCGGTACGCGGTCTGCTCCTCGCCGAGGGGGAAGGGCTCCTGATAGAAAAACTCCGGCATGGTGCTTCTCCTGTAAGCGGTTGAGGGGTCTCTGCCGGCGTGGCACGCAATAGGCCCAGCCGGCGATGAAAAGCCTTGGCCATTGTAGCGGCTGACGTCGCGTTTGTCAGCAGCTCATTGCCGGCCAGGGGCCTTTCCCCTCACGCTCAGGGGAGCTTTCTACAGCCATCAGCCGCAGCCGCCGCCCGAGCCGCAGCAGCCGCCACCGCCACGCTGACGGCGCGTGCGCAGCACCGAGGCGTCGCGGTTGTCGTAGACCAGGGCCAGCCCCTCTTCGATGAAGCCCCCGGCCTCCACCGGCGTGATGCCAGATTTGTCGAGGATCTCCGCCGGCGTCGGGCCGATGGCGGCGGCGAGCACGGCGCGGCAGTCGCCGAGGATGCGGGCCAGCTGATGCCAGCGCTTGCCGCCGCCCCCCGCCTCCGGGGCGGGCCGCTCGGCGACCTTGCGGTAGCCGTCGCCATGCTTCTCCCAGATGTCCAGGTGGCGCGCCTCGCCGAGATGGAGGTTGATGAGGATGCCCTCCTCGCTGGCCACCGCCACATAGGGGCGCAGCTCCTTGGCGGCGCTGTCGACCTTGGCGCAGGCATTGAGGCAGCTGCGGAACTCGGTGGTGCGGTCCTCGCCGAGCAGGCCGACGGCGTCGGCGCGGCAGCGCGTGCAGTGGCGCATCTGCGGCAGATGGCGCTCGGCCGCCAGGCGCAGTTCTTCCATGAGCTCCTTGCTTGGCTGTTCGAGGTGGCCGAAGGGGCTGCCGGCGTTGGGGAACATCGCCATGCAGTTGAAGAGGTCGACGCCCAGGGCCTTCATCGTTTTCGCCACCTCCTCGACATGGTGGTCGTTGACCCCGGGGATGACGATGCAGTTGACCTTGACCACCATGCCATGGCGCTTGAGCTGGGCGATCGCCGCCAGCTGCCGGCCGAGGAGCAGCTCGGCGCCCTGGCGGCCATGGTAGACGACCTTGCCGTCGCTGACCCAGCCGTAGATTTTGGCGCCGATGGCCGCATCGACGGCGCATACGGTGATGGTCACATGGGACACCGCCATGGAGGCCAGCTCTTCGATATAGGGGGCAATGGCCATGCCGTTGGAGGAAACGCAGAGCAGCAGCTGCGGGTAGCGCTCGCTGATCAGGCGCAAGGTGGTCATGGTCTCCTCGCCGTTGGCGAAGGGGTCGCCTGGGCCGGCGATGCCGACGACGCTGATGCGCGGCTCCTTTTCCAGGACGCGCTGCAGATAGAGCAGGGCCTGCGGCGGCGAAAGCAGGGTCGAGGTGACGCCGGGGCGCGATTCGTTGACGCAGTCGTACTTGCGGTCGCAGAAGTTGCACTTGATGTTACACTGCGGCGCCACCGGCAGGTGGATGCGGCCGAATCTGCCCTTGGCCTCGGCGTTGAAACAGGGGTGGTTGCGGAAGTCCTTGCTGTTGGCGATGTCCATGGCGTATCCCGAAGATAGAGGGTGAGATCACATATAGCTGTAGCCGATCGGGGAGGAGTCCTGGCTCCATTCGATGAGGGTGTTGACGATCGTGTCGAAGAGCCCCTGGGCCCCCTCGTAGCCGAGGTGGAGAATGCGCTGGCCGCCGAGGCGGTCGTGGATGGGGAAGCCGACCCGCACCAGCGGGATGTGCAGGCGCCGCGCCAGGGCGTAGCCCTTGGAGTGGCCGACCACCAGCTGGCAGCCGAGCTCCTCGGCGAGGGTCTCGATATCCTGGAAATCGACATCCTCGCGCACCTCGGGCATTGGGCAGGGCAGGTCGCCGATGGCTGCGGCGATGGCCTCGGCCAGCCTGCCGCTCTTGCCGCCCGAGGCGCACAACGCCGGGGCGATGCCGATCTCGGCGAGAAAGGAGGTCAGGCCGACCACCAGATCCTCTTCGCCGTAGATGAGCGCCTTGCGGCCGAAGAGGTATTTGTGGCCGTCGACCAGGCTGTCGACCAGCCGGCCGCGGGATGCGGCCAGCTTTTCGGGCAGCGGCCGGCCGGAGAGCTCGGCAAAGAGCTCCATCAGGGCGTCGCTGGCGCGGATGCCGACCGGCAGGCCGAGGCGGTGCAGGGGCACGCCGTGGCTGTCGCGCAGCACCGTGCCGCCGCTCTTCTCCGGCAGGGTCGCCCCCAGCTCGACAGTGGCTTTGGCCCCGCCCATGGCGCGGATGGCGGCCAGCGGGGTGCCGCCGCGCGGGATGAGGGGGTAGTCGTCGAGGGCCGGGCCGTCCAAGGTGTCGCCATAGTCGGGAAGCAGGGTGGCCGGGAGGCCGAAGTCGAGGCAGAGGCGGTGCAGGTAGCGCAGGTCGGCGGCGGAGACGAAGCCGCCGAGGAGGTTGATGGTGCCGTTGGCGGGAACGGGCTCGGCGAGCTGCTCGATGACTGCGCGCACCGCCCCGTGGAAGCCCTCCATATGGCTGCCGGCATAGCTGGGGGTGGCGACATGGACGAGCAGCGGCATCTCGGCGGGGCTGGTCTCGCGCCGATACTCGGCGAGGAGCATCGGCACGTCGTCGCCGATGGTCTCGGTGAGGCAGGTGGTGGCGACGCCGATCAGCTGCGGATGGTACTTGGCGGTGACGTTCTTCAAGCCCAGCTTGAGGTTGGGGCCGCCGCCGTAGACGGCGTTCTTCTCGCCCAGCGACGATGAGGCGATATCTATCGGCTCGTTGAAGTGGCTGATGATATAGCGGCGCATATAGGTGGCGCAGCCCTGCGAGCCGTGCAGGAAGGGGACGCAGCCTTCGATGCCTCTGAAGGCGATGGCCGCGCCCAGGGGACGGCACAGCTTGCAGGCGTTGGTGGTGGCGACGAAATCGGGCGTGTTCATGGGCGAACCTCCTTGTGGCGACGCGGCACGAAGCGCCACACCGGGCTCATCACCGAGTCGTGGACCTCGCGGGCGAAGTTTTCCATGCCGGCGAAGCCGGCGAGCATCTGCTTGCGCTCGTGGTTGTGGTCGCAGAAGGCCACCCCGAGCTTGTAGGCGATGGGCCGCTCCTTGACCCCGCCGACGAAGAGGTCGACCTCCTTCTCCTTGAGGAAGGTGGCGAGCTCGAGGGGGTTGGAGTCGTCGACGATGATCGTCCCCGGGTCGCAGATCCGCTCCAGCTCGAGATAGTCCTCCCTGGTGCCGGTCTGCGAGCCGACCAGCACCACCGACATGCCGAGCAGGCGGAAGGCCTTGACCAGCGAGAAGGCCTTGAAGGCGCCGCCGACGTAGATGGCCGCCTTCTTGCCGGCCAACTTTCTGCGGTAGCTGGCCAGCTGCGGCAGCAGCCCGGCCAGCTCCCGTTTCACCAGCTGTCGCGCCTTCTCCAGCATGTCCTCGTCGCCGAAGTGGCGGGCCACCGCATAGAGGGCCTCGGCCATGTCCTCGACGCCGAAATAGGAGACACGCAGGAACGGCGTGCCGTAACGCTCCTCCATGATGCGGGCGAGGTCCATGGTCGCCCCCGAGCACTGCACCACGTTGAGGGCGGCGCCATGGCAGCGGCGGATGTCGTCGACGCGGCCGTCGCCGGTGATGTTGGCCACCACCTCGATACCCAGTTCGGTAAAGTAGTCGCGAATCAGCCAGATCTCGCCGGCCAGGTTGAAATCGCCGACGATGTTGATCGAGTGCGGTGAGATGCCGCTGATGTCGCCGGTGCCGACCAGCTGCGCCATGGCGGCGCAGGCCGCCTCGTAGCCCGCGCGCTTGTTGCCTTTGAAGCCTTCCGACTGCACCGGCAGCACCGGGATGCCGGTCTTCGCCGCCACCTTCCGGCACACCGCCGCGAGGTCGTCGCCGATGATGCCGACGATACAGGTCGAGTAGACGAAGGCCGCCTTGGGGGAGTGGCGGGCGATGAGCTCGAGGAGCGCCTTCTCCAGCTTTTTCTCGCCGCCGAAGATGACGTCGAGCTCCTGCAAATCGGTGGAGAAGCTGAGACGGTGCAGCTCCGGCCCTGAAGAGAGGGCACCGCGGATGTCCCAGGTATAGACGGCGCAGCCGATGGGGCCATGGACGAGGTGCAGGGCGTCGGCGATGGGGTAGAGCACGACCCGCGAGCCGCAGAAGACACAGGCCCGCTGGCTGACGGCACCGGCCAGGCTGTCCTTGTTGCAGTCGAGGTCGAGGGGCATGGCGCCCTTGCGGTGGATCTGTCGGGTTCGTTCGCTGAGCAGGGCTTCTCTGTTCATTGTCGCCGGTCCTGGTGAAAGGGGAGAGGGGGGCTGCCGTTGCCCTCCTTTCGCAAAGCCCGTGCCATGGCGGGGTATTTCCCGGAATAACGTGATTCCGGTATGTTATCGTCGGAGCTGACCGGGAAGGGGCGGAGTGTCGCCGGGCCATGGGGGCTTGGCGACAATAGTGCAGAAAACCCACCATTTTTGTCGGACCCCTGCGCTGGCAGGGGCGGCTGGCGCCACTCGCCGCGGGTGGCTGGCGAGCGGCCTTGCAATCTCCTGCAAAACACGGCATGGTGGAGACCTCGGGCGACCGCCATGGTGCTTCCCATGGCAAGGAGGCTGGCCGCAGCCCAGCTATGTCGCCGCTCCCCCTCTTCCGGCGGAATGCGCTCCATGGACAGATCGGCCCAGGTGCTCTCCTATATTGAACGACGGGGCTGGCTCTCCGGCCCTCTGCGCTGCCGCTTTCTCGCCGCCGGGGAGTATAACGAGAACTACCTGGTGGAAGGCTCCGGCCCGCCCGCCGTGTGCCGCATCAACCACGGCACCCAACTGGGGCTTAAACATCAGGTGGAGTATGAGTTTCACGTCCTGCAGGCGGTATATCCTTCCGGGGTGACGCCGCGGCCCCTGGCCTTCAGCGGCGATGGCGAGGACCTCGGCGACGGGGTGCTGCTCATGGAGTTCCGCCCCGGCCGCCCCCTCGACTACCGGCGGAATCTGCCGATCGCCGCCGAGATCTTTGCCGCCATCCACCGGCTCCCGCCCAGCCCGCTTCTACTGCGTCAGGAGGATCCGGTGACGGCCATCGCCGCCGAATCCCTGGGGCTGCTCGGTCGCCACCATAGCGACGGGCTGACCGAGGTGCGCCTGCTCCTCGAAGACTACCACCAGCGCATCGTCGAACTCGCCGCACGGAGTCCGTTTGCCGGCGAGGCGCTGGTCATGGTCAATACCGAGGTCAACTCCGGCAACTTTCTCATCGACCCCGCCGGCTCCTCCCTGGTCGACTGGGAGAAGGCGGTGGTCTCCTGCCGCTATCAGGACCTCGCCCACTTCGTCGTCCCCACTACGACCCTGTGGAAGAGCGACTGCCGCCTCGGGCGCGAAGAAAAGCGCGGCTTTCTCGAGGCCTACCGCCGGGCCGCGGCCCTCCCCCAGCCCCTCGACGAGCTGGAGGAGAAGACCGCCCTTATGGAAGGGGTCATCCTGCTGCGCGCCCTCAGCTGGTGTTACATGGCCTACCACGAATATGTCGGCGGCGGGCGCGCCCTGACCAGCGACGCGACCTTCGCCAAGATCGTCGCCTACCTCGACGAGGCGCGATGTTTCTTGAAATAGCCTCGCTGAGCAAGGCCTATCAGGGCAGGACGGTGCTCCACCGGGTCTCCTTCGCCGTTGCCGAAGGCGAGCTGGTGTCGATCATCGGCCCTTCCGGTTCCGGCAAGACCACGCTGCTCAAGCTCATCGCCGGCCTCGAGGCCCCCGACGAGGGGCGCATCGACTGCCGGGCCGACCTGCGGCAGGACCCGGCCATCCTGGTGTTTCAGGACTATGTGCTCTTCCCGACCATGACCGTCTTCGACAACGTCGCCTTCGGGCTGAGGGCGCGGCGGATGGCGCGCCAGGATGTGGCCGAGCGGGTCATGGCGATGCTCACCTACTTCGGTCTCGCCGAGCTGGCGCGAAGGCTGCCGGCCCAGCTCTCCTCAGGGCAGCAGCAGCGCGTCGCCCTGGCCCGGGCGATGGTCGTCGGCCCGGCGGTTCTCCTCCTCGACGAGCCCTTTGCCAACCTCGACCGCAACCTCAAGGGGGCCACCGCCGAGTTTATCCGCTCCTTTCAGCAGGAGTATCGCATTACCACCCTGTGCGTCACCCACGACCTCCAGGAGGCGATGATGATGTCCGACCGGATCGGCGTCCTCCTCGACGGCAGCCTGCGCCGCTACGACCGCCCCGCCGCGGTCTACCGTCACCCCGGCTCGGTGGCGGTGGCCTCCTTTCTCGGCGAGGTTGCCGTGGTGCCGCGCCGCCTCTTCACCGTCCTCGGCATCGCTGGCGAGGCGGCCGGCGTTGCCGAGGCGGTAGGCGTCCGCGCCGAGGATGTCGATGTCCGCCGTGACCCCGAGGGGGCGGCGGTGGTCGAGGAGCTGCTCTTTGCCGGACCTTTTTCGCTGTGCCGCATGGCGATTGACGGCCTGCGGCTGTGCGCCTATAGTGAAGACGAAATGTTGCGGCGTGGTGACCGGGTGCGGGTGACCATCAGATCATTCATAGGAGTGGAGGGGGAACGCTGATGTTGCATATCTTTCGCCTGTTGCTAGCCGCGGTTGTCCTGAGTATACATCTTCCCGCTGCGGCCACCGCCGCGGATGAAGGCTTCGCCGAATTGGTGCGCCAGGCCAGGGGCAGCGAAGTCAAATGGTATATGTGGGGTGGCTCGACGACCATCAACTCCTGGGTCGATGGCTATGTGGCGCCGGCGGTCAAGGAGAAGTTCGGCATCACCCTCAAGCGGGTGCCGGCCGACGCCGCCGTCTTCGTCAACAAGCTCCTCGCCGAGAAACAGGCCGGCGGCAAGGGGTCCATGGACCTGCTGTGGATCAACGGCGAAAACTTCAAGAACGCCATGGAGAACGGCCTGCTGCAGGGGCCGATCACCCCGCTGCTCCCCAATTTCCGCCTGGTCGACGCGGCCACCGTGGAGTTCGATTTCGGCTATCCGACCAAGGGCTACGAGGCGCCCTACGGCCGCGCCCAGTTCGTCTTCGAGTACGACAGCGCCGCGCTGCCCGAGCCGCCGCGGACCTTCGCCGCGCTGAAAGGCTGGGTTAAAAACAACCCCGGCCGCTTCACCTACCCCAAGCCCCCCGATTTTACCGGCTCGGCCTTCATCCGCCAGGTCTTCTACGCGGTCAGCGGCGGGCATGGGCAATTCCTCGGCGGCTTCGACCCTGCCCTCTACAAAGAGCGTTCCGCCGCCTTGTTCGACTATCTGCAGGAGATCAAGCCCTACCTCTGGCAGGAAGGGAAGAACTACCCCAAGGATGTGGCGGCGCTTGACACCCTCTTCGAGCGCGGCGAGGTCCTCCTCAACATGAGCTACCACCAGGCCAGCGCGCAGAGCAAGATCCTCCAGGGGCGCTATAAGAACACGGTGCGCACCATGGTCATGGGCGAGGGCTCGATCTACAACACCCACTTCACCGCCGTGCCCTACAACGCCCCCAACCGTGCCGGGGCCCTGGTGGTCGCCGACTTCCTTATGTCGCCGGAGGCGCAGCTCTCCAAGAACGACCCGGCCAACTGGGGCGACTTCACCGTGCTCGACATGAGCCGTCTCGACGCCGAACAACGCGGCCGCTTCGCCAAGCTCGATCTCGGCCTGGCGACCCTGTCGGTGGATGAGCTGAGTCGGGTGGCGGTGCCGGAGATTCCCGCCGCCTATCTCGAGCAGCTGGAAAAGGACTGGGAAAAACGGGTGCTGCAGGGCAGGTAGCGATGCGGGCCGGCGGCGTCATCCTGCGGCTGCTGCCGCTGCTGGTGCCGGTGGCGCTGGTCTTTGGCTGCGGCGTCGCCGTCACCCTGCTGCAGTCGGTCGGCCTGCTGATGTTCTCCTACCGCTATGACGAGCTGTGGTTCGCCTACCGCGAGCTGCTCGCCGACCCCTGGTTCTATCGCTCGGCCGGGTATTCCCTCTTCGTCGCCCTGGCCAGCAGCACGCTTTCCTGCCTTTTCGGCACCCTGCTCGCCTACGGCCTGTGGAAGATGCCGGCCGGACTGCGCCGCTACGGCCTGGTCTACAAGATCCCGCTCATCCTGCCCCATATCGTCGTCGGCTTCCTCGCCACCCTCGTCCTCGCCAAGACCGGGGTGCTGGCCGCCCTCGCCTATAGGCTCGGCCTCATCGCCTCCTACCAGGAGTTTCCCCAGCTGCTCTACGCCGGGACGGGGGTCGATCTCATCGCTGCCTATGTCTACAAGGAGACGCCCTTCGTCATCCTCATGGTCTATGCCATGCTGTCGCGCTTCGACCAGCGTCAGGCGGCGGTGGCGCGGATGCTCGGCGCCGGGCGGGCCAGGGTCTTCTTCACCCTCATCCTGCCCTTCGTGCTGCCGGCGATCAACACCACCTTCCTCATCCTCTTTGTCTTCACCCTCGGCGGCTTCGACCTGCCCTTCGTCATCGGCGACAGCTCTCCGGGGATGATCAGCCTGCGCGTCTACGAGGTGTTTTTCCATCGCGACCTCTCCGAGCGGCCCATCGCCATGGCCATGCTCTCCCTGCTGCTCGTCTTCTCCCTGGGCTTTATTATCCTCTACCTGCGCCTCTCGGCGCGGCTCGCCCGGGAGGTGCGCAAGGTATGAGATGGGCCCTGCTGCTCCTTGCCCTGGCGACCTTTTTCGCCCTGCCGCTGGCCTTGCTGCTGGTTAACGCCCTGTCCTCGTCCTGGGCTTTTCCCGACCTCCTCCCCGCCGCCTGGGACGGGCGCGCCCTGCGTTTTCTGTGGCGCCATGGCGACGATATCGCCCGCGCCCTCCTCTCGTCGACCCTCTATAGCCTGGCGGCGGTGCTGCTGACTCTGCTGATGACCATCCTCCCCGCCAAGCTCTTCGCCCGGCACGACTTCTCCGGCAAGCGGCTGCTCGAGGGGCTGCTGCTCCTGCCTGCCCTGCTGCCGCCGATGGTCTTCGCCTTGGGGGCCCATGTCGTCTTTCTGCGGCTGGGGCTGGCCGATACCGCCCCGGGGGTGGTGCTCATCCTCGCCGTGGTCAGCTATCCCTATATGCTGCGCGCGCTCACCGCCGGCTACCAGGCTTATGGAGAAAATTTCGCCCAGTGCGCCATCAACCTCGGCGCCTCGCCGCTGCGCGTCCTCCTGACTGTGGAGCTGCCGCTGCTGCTGCCCTCGCTGGTGGCCGGCGGGACCATCGTCTTCCTCGTCGCCTTCTCCGACTACTTCCTGGTTTTTCTTATCGGTGGGGGCAGTGTGCCCGCCTACTCAGGCTATATCTTTCCCCTGCTCAATTCCTCCGACCGCAGCGTCGCCTCCCTGCTGACGCTGGTTTTTCTCGTCGTACCCCTGGTCTTCTTTGTCGTCATAGACCGTGGGCTGGCGCGATATAAGCTGGTGGGGAGGGCGGAGGGCTGAACAGGGAAATTTTTCCAGTCTTTCGGGAGGGTCTATGAAGCCATGTCGCGAATGTGGTCATCAGGTGTCGGAGCAGGCCTTCTCCTGCCCGCAGTGTGGCGCGCCCTATCCGGCGAGAAGGCAGTGGACCGGCTGGGGTGTCGAGTACAAGTCGCGGGCGCAGCTCTTTGGCCTGCCGCTCTTGCATATCGCCTTCAAGTACCGGCCCAACCGCATGCCGGTGGTGGCCAGGGGGGTGGTCGCCATCGGCCAGTTCGCCTGCGGCATCGTCTGCATCAGCCAGTTCGGCGTCGGCGTCTTCAGCCTCAGCCAGTTCACCGTGGCCGTCTATGCCGTTGCTCAGTTCGCATTCGCCTACAAGCTCCTGGCGCAGATGGGTCTCTACCTCGGCGAGGGCCGCGGGCAGCTGGTGCGCGACCTCGGCACGCTGCTCGGCCTGCAGTAGGAGGGAGTCAGCCGGGGCAGGTTGCCTGGCTTGGGCTGCAGTATGGAAAGGCAGGGGCGAGGGGAGGCCGCTCAGGCGGTACGGCCTGGCCCATACGCCCTCAGGCAGATGAGCTGGGTCTGGCGCCAGCCCAGCCGCTGGTAGAAGAGGAGGGCCAGGGTGTTGTCGCGGTCGGCGAGGAGTTGCAGGCGGCGGGCACCCTGGCTTTCCCCCCACAGGGCCAGATGAGCGAGCAGTTGGCGGGCAAGGCCTTGGCGGCGGTGCAGCGGCGCCACCACCACATCCTCGATGGTCAGCGCCGGGCCGCCCTCGGCGGTGGAGATGAGCAACTGCGCCGTCGCCATGGCGACGGCCCTCCCGTCCACTTCGGCCACCGCCACCCGGGCCTGCGGCGCGGCGAGGAGCAACTCCAGGCCGCGCCGCTGCCGGTCGCTGGCGAAGGTGAAATCGGCCTCGAGAGTAAAGAGCAGCCGCAGCAGCTCGACCATCGCCGGGATATCGCCGGCGCTGGCGGGACGGATGATGGCGGTCATCTCCGGGCCTATTTGATCAGATACTCGGCGGGCGGCTCCCCGCTCTCGAGGCCATCAAGCACCTTGTCGAGGGCCGCCTCGCTGTCCATCCCCTTGAACCACCAGTTGTCCGGCTGGACCACCATCACCGGCCCCTGCTCGCATTGCTTGAGGCAGCCGGTGGCCACCACCTGCATGTCGAGGCCGCGGTCGAGGATCTCTTCTTCGAGGTACTGGAGAAAGCCGTCGGTATTCTTGTGACAGATTCCCTTGGGGTCGCCTTTGAGGCGAAAGCTTTGGCAGACGAACAGCTGCCGGCTGGGTAAGGCCATGGTGATTCTCCTCTGTGCTGTGGCAAGATACCGTTGAGCGGTGTTGTCATGGTTCGGCGAAGAGCTCGCAGACCATGTCGTCTAATGGGCGGTTGGCGATGACCACCCGCATGTTCTGTCGGGCGAGCAGACGGCGCGGCGTCTGGCCGGCGGCGGCCACCACCACCGCGAAGCAGTCGGCGAGGGTCGTCGCCAGGGTCTGCCAGCGCTGCTCTCCGCTGCCCGGGGGCGGGGCGGGACGCCGCTCCAGCTGGCGCGGCCTGCCTTCGCCGTCGCGGTCGAAGATGAGAAAGCTTTCCGCCTGGCCGAGGTGGAGATCGACAAACCTGCCCTTCGAGCTGGCCACCGCCACCCTGGTGCGATCCTTTCTTGAAGCGGCCTGCAAGGCCGTGGCCGCCGAGGGGTCTTCCCCTCGCTGGCCCAGCAGCGGCCGCACCAGGGGCAGGGTGATTCTCGTTCTGGCGAGCTCGTTCGGCTTGTTCTGCCAGCTGTCTTCAGGCAGGGCCACCTCGGCGCCCGCCTCCGCCTCGTAGGGCAGGGCGGCCATGGCCTCGGCGCCGAGGACCTGCATGGCGGAGGCGATTCTCGCCAGCAGGTGTTCGTTGATGCCGGGATAGAGGGTGGTCACCACCACCACCTCGACCTCGCGGAAGGTGAGCGCCGATACCGCGTGCCGCTGCTCGCGGACGAGGAGCTCGGCCGCCTGCCGTATGGGCAGGGTCTTCAGGCCGGGGCGAATCCAGGCATAGATCTTCTCGTAGACATCGGCGTGCACCGCGTCCACCGGGATCTCCACATAGGAGACGCCGGCTGCGGCCAGCTCGCCCGCCCAGCGCGCCGCCCCGCAGCCCAGAGTGCGCAGGGCGAGAGGCAGCTGCGGCCAGCGCTCTCGCACCAGGCGCGCCGCGGCGAGCGTTGTCTCCGGGGTGGCCAGGGGGTCGCCCGGGCCGGAGAGCTCGACCATGTCCACCCTCTCCCGGGCCACCGCCGCTTCCAGCAGTGCCAGGGCTTCGTCCAGGCTCGGGCAGACGCCGGAGAGGGGCGTGGGCGGCGAGAAACGGGTGCGTGCCATGACCTGCGCGGCGATGGGCAGGGAGAAGATGATCGGCGGCTGGCCCTGGTGGGGCGAGCGGCGGGTAGAGGCAGAGGGCATGGCGAATCCTCCGTATCGAACCGTGTTGTCGCGGTCGCGGCGGCGGGCCGGTCCCGCCGCCGTGCCGGGTTTAGAGGACGAGCTCGAACTGCGACTCCGGGTCGTCGCGGTCCTTGCGGTCGAGGAGTGCGCCGAGGATCTGCTCGAGAAGGCGCAGGCCGCCGCGGTAGCCCACCGTCGGGAAGTGCTGATGCCCCTGGCGGTCGAGGATGGGAAAGCCCCAGCGCACCAATGGCAGGTCTTCGTCGCGGGCGATGTACTTGCAGTAGGTGTTGCCGATGAGCAGGTCGACCCCCTCGTTCTTGATCCACTGGTGGAGGAGGAACATGTCCCCCTTGGCGCGCACGTTGACCGGCCGGCCCATGGGGGCGGTGATCTCGGCGATGCGTTCCTCGAAACGCTTGCCGGGGGTGCCGGTGACGATATGGATCGGCTGCATGTCGATGGAGACCAGGAACTCGGTCATTGCCAGCAGCTGGTCGGGGTCGCCGACCAGGGCCACCTTGCGGCCGTAGAGGTACTGGTGCATGTCGGCGATCATGTCCACCAGCCGGCCGCGCTCGACCATGATCTCCTCCGGCACCACGGTGCCGGCGATGGTGCGCAGGGCGTCGATGAAGCGGTCGGTGGCGGAGAGGCCGAAGGGCAGGTCGAGGATCGAGCAGGGCACCTTGCACCTGCTGTCCAAAAGGCGCGCCGCCTCGGCCGAGCACCACTCGCCGAGGGCCAGGGTGCCGAGGGCGTTACCGCTGTCGCGGATATCGGCGACCGTTGCCCCGGCCTCGGGGAACATGCGGTATTCCCCGGTCATCGGCGCGTTGAGCACCCCCGAGGTGTCGGGAAACATGTTGACGCTGACGCCGAGCAGGGCGGCGAGCCGCTTGATCTCCTCCATGTCGCAGGGTTCGACCCAGCCGGGGATGATGTTGATCTTGCCGTTCTTGCGCTCGCCCTTTTCGGCCATGGCGGCCATGGCTTTGACCATGTTGGAGAAGCCGGTGACATGGGAGCCGACATAGCTCGGCGTCGGGGCGCCGATAAGCGTCTTGCCGGGCGGCACCTTCTTTTCCTTGTGGGCCTTGTCGAAGATCTGCGGCAGGTCGTCGCCGATGGTCTCCGAGAGGCAGGTGGTATGCACGGCGATGACCTCCGGGTCATAGACGGTGAAGATGTTGTCGATGGCCTGCAGCAGGTTGGCCTGGCCGCCGAAGACCGAGGCGCCCTCGGTAAACGAGCTGGTGGCGGCGGAGATCGGCTCCTTGTAGTGGCGGGTGAGGGTTGAGCGGTGATAGGCGCAGCAGCCCTGGGAACCGTGGCTGTGGGGCAGGCAGCCCCTGATGCCGAGGGCGGCGTACATGGCGCCGATCGGCTGACAGGTCTTGGCCGGGTTGATGGTCAGGGCGCTGCGCTCGCTGATTTCTTGTGGGGTATGTCTCAGTAGCATGGTGGTTCCTTCCCCACGGCGCCCGCGGGCGCCGTGCAATGACGTGGTGATGGCGGGGTTATTCCCAGACGTAGGTGCCCGACAGTTCGGGGTTTTCCTGCCACGGCGCCCTGATGTAGCCGAACACCCGGCTGTTGACGAGGCGATCGATCTCGCGGTAGAAGTTGATCGCCCCGCGGAAGCCGGCGTAGGGGCCGCCGGAGTCGTAGCTGTGCAGCTGCTTCATGGGGATGCCCATCTTCATGATGGAGAACTTCTCCTTGATGCCGGCGCAGAAGAGGTCCGGCTTGAGCAGTTCCACCAGCTTCTCGGCCTCGTACTGGTTGAGGTCGTCGACGACCAGGGTGCCCGGGTCCATGGCGGGGTTGAGGCCCTCGTATTCCTTGAAAGCCAGGCCTTGCTCCGCCAGGGCGGCCTTCTCCTCCTCGCTCTTGCGCGGCTTGTAGAGCAGGGGATCGGGCTCGACCTCGATCTCCTCGATATTGCGGCTGTCGGCGTCGACCTTGATATGGGGCAGCACCTGCCGCCCCTCGTAGTCGTCGCGGTGGCCGAACTCGTAGCCGGCCGACAGCGTCTTCATGCCCATTTCCTTGAACAGCTCCTGGTAGTGGTGGGCGCGGGAGCCGCCGACGAAGAGCATCGCCGTCTTGCCGGCGGTGCGCGGGTAGACCTCCTGGCAGACCTTTTCCACCTCGGGCATCTCTTCGGCGATGACCGCCTCGACCCTGGCGGTCAGCTCGGCATCGTTGAAGTACTGGGCAATCTTGCGCAGCGACTTGGCGGTGGCGGCGGCGCCGATGAAGTTGACCTTGATCCACGGGATGCCATAGCGGGTCTCTAGCATGTCGGCGACATAGTTGATCGAGCGGTGGCACATGACGCAGCTCAGGTCGGCCTGGTTGGCGGAGGCGAACTTGTCGTAGGTGGCGTTGCCGGAAAAGGTCGAGATGTTCTTGATGCCGCACTTGTCGAGGATGCGGTCGATCTCGAAGCCGTCGCCGCCGATGTTGTACTCGCCGAGCAGGTTGATCTTGAACTTGTCGGTCTTGACCGTGTCGCTCTTGCCGACGACATGGGTAAAGACCTGGTTGTTGGCGATATGGTGGCCGGCCGACTGCGAGACCCCCTTGTAGCCTTCGCAGCTGAAGGCGAAGACGTTGCAGTCGCCGAATTCCTCCTTCATCCGTTTGGCCACGGCGTGGATGTCGTCGCCGATCAGCCCCACCGGGCAGGTGGCGAAGACGGCGATGGCCTTGGGGTGGAAGAGGTCGTAGGCCTCGCGAATGGCCGCGGCGAGCTTCTTCTCGCCGCCGAAGATGATGTCCGAGTCCTGCATGTCGGTGGACATGCAGTAGGTGATGTAGTTGGCGCCGCTGTCGTTGATGGCGTCAGTCTGGTTGCGCCTGGTCAGCCAGGCGTAGAAGCTGCAGCCGATGGGGCCGTGCACCAGGTTGACGATGTCGCTGGTCGGCCCCATGATCACCCCCTTGCAGCCGGCGTAGGTGCAGCCGCGCATGGTGATGATGCCGGGGATGGTGCGCACGTTGGCGACGATCTCCGGCGGGGTGGTGCCCTGCGCCTCGTTGATCATGATCTGCTGGGCGCGCTTGCGGGCCACCTTGGGCGGGTACTTCTCGAGGAGTTTTTCCTTGATTTCCTGTGGCGGCCGCCTTGCCGCGTTGTCTGCTGGTGCCATGGCCGATACTCCTTCTTGCTAGCTGATGGATTTGGCGCCTCGTTCGGCGGTGCGCACGCGGACCGCGTCGGCCACCGGGAGGACGAAGATCTTGCCGTCGCCCGGCTTGCCGGTGCGATTGATGTCGATAATGGCCTGGATGATGGGCTCGACCCGGTCGTCCTTGACGACGATGCTCAGCATCCGCTTGGGGTAGAGCTTGCCCTTCTCGCCGAGCAGGGCGGCCGCTTCCTCGTAGCCCTGTTCGGCGCCCTTGAGCAGGCTGGGGTTGACGAAGCCGCGCCCCCGGCCCTGGGCCTCGTGGCCGAAGAAGGCGTCGACGCCGATGGCGGTCAGGGCAGCCTTGGTCTTGTTCATCATGTTCATGCGCACTACGGCGATGATCTCTTTCATGCCGCCACCTCCACCGGGGTGTCCTCGCGCACCCCGGAGCTGATGGTGTAGACGTCCTCGACCTCGGTGACGAAGATCTTGCCGTCGCCGAAGGCGCCCTTGCCGGGGGTGCGGGCGGCGGCCATGATGGTGTTGATGACGAACTCCTTGTCCGCCTCCTTGACCACGCTCATCAGCATGGTCTTGGGGATTTCGTCGTAGGTGACGGCGCCGATCTTGATACCGCGCTGCTTGCCGCGGCCGGTGACGGCGTACTTGGTGACCGCCGGAAAGCCGGCATCCATGAGGGCGGCGAGGACGTCGTCGGCTTTTTCCGGTCGTACAATGGCTCTGATCATGATCATCATCGGTGGTGTCTCCTTGGGGTGAAAGGGTGTGCTCAAGCTTCCATAAGGCCGTAGTCGAGGAGCAGCTGCTCCAGCTCCTCGATGGCCAGAGGCGTGGGAATGACGAACATCTTGTTGCTGTCGATGGCCTTGGCGAGGCCGCGGTACTCGTCGGCCTGGGGGCAGGCCGGGTTCCACTCGATGACCGTCTTGCGGTTGATCTCGGCGCGCTGCACGTCGTTGTTGCGCGGGACGAAGTAGATCATCTGCGTGCCGAGCTTCTTGGCAAGTTCCTGGATCATTTCGCGCTCGTTGTCGACGTTGCGTGAATTGCAAATCAGGCCGCCGAGGCGCACCGAGCCGGACTGGGCGTACTTCATGATGCCCTTGCAGATGTTGTTGGCGGCGTACATGGCCATCATCTCCCCGGAGCAGACGATGTAGATCTCTTCCGCCTTGCCGTCGCGGATGGGCATGGCGAAGCCGCCGCAGACAACGTCGCCGAGGACGTCATAGAAGGCGTAGTCGAGCCCTTCACGTTCCTCGTAGGCGCCGAGGGACTCGAGCATGTTGATGGAGGTGATGATGCCGCGGCCGGCGCAGCCGACGCCCGGCTCCGGCCCGCCCGACTCGACGTTCCAGGTGCCGCCGAAGCCCGATTTGCGGATGTCGTCGAGGTCGACGTCCTCGCCTTCCTCGCGCAGGGTGTCGAGGACCGATTTCTGCGCCAGGCCGCCGAGGAGCAGCCGCGTCGAGTCGGCCTTGGGGTCGCAGCCGACCACCATGACCTTGCGGCCCATCTCCGCCAGCCCGGCCACCGTGTTCTGGGTGGTGGTCGATTTGCCGATTCCGCCTTTGCCGTAAATTGCCACCTTTCTCATGATGTTCTCCTTATCGCTGGTTGAGGGGTGCGTGGACGAGATGCCGTGTATGGCACTGTTGCCCCTGATAAGGCAAGAGCCATGCCAACACTGGGATTGAGAAAAAAACAGCGGAAATACGGTGAGAAGTAAAGGTGTCGAGGGCTTTCCATTGCTACGGCGGGTCTTTGTCGCTCTTTGGCACTTTGGTTGAAAAACGACAAAAATGGCAGAGCTGCGCAAAATCCTGATTGGTGACTATCCGAAAATGAATAAAAATCACAATTATGGAAAATTATCCGTGTTTCGCTCAACAAAAATGTCAAGAAAAGGGCGGGTAAGATTCGTAATACAAAATAATATCAGCATAATACGTGATGTTGTCGACATGGAATCAAAATTGCTAGACAAGGCTGAAGAGCCGGGACGAGGCGTCACGGCGATAACCGAGAGAGCCGCAGATGGCTGATGAAGCCGGAGACGGCGGGAAAGGGTGGAGCGAGGATGGACAGGGATATGGAGCGGTATGAGCGGGGGGAGGCGGATGAGCGCATTCAGGGGATGGAATTGGTGGCCCTGTCGCGCATCACCGAGCTGATCGGCACGGCGGTGGATCTCGACAGCACCCTGGCCAGCATCCTCGGGGTGTTGAACGACACCATGAAGATGGAGCGGGCGACGCTGCTCCTCTATGACCGGGCCAGCGAGAAGCTGACCATCAAGGCCTCCTGCGGCCTCTCCGAGGAGGAGGAGCTGCGCGGTGTCTACCGTCCCGACGAGGGCGTCTGCGGGCGCATCTTCCAGAGCTGCTCGCCGTTCGTGGTGCCGGACATCAACAGCGAGCCGCTCTTCCTCAACCGCACCGGGGCGCGCTCGCGCCTCAAGAAGGCCACCATCTCCTTTCTCGGCGTGCCGGTGCTGGTGCAGGGCAAGCCCGAGGGGGTGCTCACCGTCGACCGTCTCTTCGGCGATGACATCGGCTTCGAGGAGGACATCCGCTTCCTCTCGGTGCTGGCGACGCTGATTGCCCAGTTTCTCACCCTGCACCGCGAGATCGCCAAGAAGGAGGCGCGGCTGCAGGCGGAAAACGCCTCGCTCAAGGCGCGCCTGCACAAGGTGCATGGCGGGCATTTCATCATCGGCAACTCCAAGCCGATGAAGGAGGTGTTCAGCATCATCGACAAGGTGGCGAGCAGCAAGGTCACGGTGTTGCTGCTCGGTGAGTCCGGCACCGGCAAGGAGCTGGTGGCGCGGGCCATCCACGAGGGCGGTAACCGCAAGGACCAGGCGCTGATCAAGATCAACTGCGCGGCGCTTCCCGAGACCCTGCTGGAGAGCGAGCTCTTCGGCCATGAGCGCGGCGCCTTCACCGGGGCCCATGCCTCGCGCCCCGGCCGCTTCGAGCTGGCCGACCGCGGCACCATCTTCCTCGACGAGATCGGCGAGCTGCCCCTGTCCCTGCAGGCCAAGATGCTGCGCGTGCTGCAGGAAAAGCAGTTCGAGCGCATCGGTGGCAGCAGGACCCACACCGTCGACGTGCGCATCGTCGCCGCCACCAACGTCAGCCTCGAGGAAGCGGTGGCTCAGGGCCGTTTCCGCGCCGACCTCTACTATCGTCTCAATGTCGTGCCCATCGTCCTGCCGCCCCTGCGGCGCCGCAAGGAGGACATTCCCCTGCTTCTCGGCCACTTCCTCGGCAAGTGCAACCAGCGTAACGGCAAGAAGGTGCATATCACCTCCGAGCTGCTCGACTTCTTCATCGACTATCCCTGGCCGGGCAATATCCGCGAGATGCAGAACATGATGGAGCGCATGGTCATTCTTGCCGAGGGCGATCGCCTCTCGCTGGAGGACCTGCCCCCCGGCCTGGCCGCGCTGCCTGCCGGCCCGGCACCATCCCCAGCCGTGGCCATGGACGAGGTGAACACTCCCGGCCCCTCCGTGGAGAGGTTGGCGCGCAAGTCCCTGCGCGACCTCGAGCGCGAGGAGATCGAGGCGGCGCTGCGCCGCAACGGCTGGGTGCAGGTGCGCGCCGCCCGCGAGCTTGGCCTGACCGAACGGCAGATGGGCTACCGCATCAAGAAGTTCGGCCTAAACCGCTACGACTCCTTCCGCGCCTGAGGGGGAGGGCCGGCCGCGTCGCGCCTCTGTCGCGCCTCCACGGCCGCGAAAGCGGCCAGGGCGCGGCGGCCGCACTTCGGGCCGAGGAGCAGGCGGCGGGTGGCGTCGACCCGTTCCGGGGGGAAGGGCTCGTAGGTGCATGGGTCGCGGTGCAGGCCCTGCAGGTGCAGGCCGGTCTCGCAGGTGAAGAGGGCCTCGCCGATCAGCGGCCGGTTGGCGGCGATGGTGCGGCCGCTCAAGGCGGCGACGAGGCGGGCGAGGGGCTTGAGGTGCTCGGGGTGCAGGTTGGCGTGGTTTTTGACCAGGGCGAGGTAGCCGGCCACTTCTTCGAGGCGGGCACAGCCGGCGCGCTCGCCGAGGCCGAGGACGACGGTGTCGGCCAGGCTCGCCCCGGCTGCGAGGGCGGCGATGGCGTTGGCGGTGGCCATGCCGAAATCGTTGTGGGTATGCACCGCCAGGGGGCAGGGCACCGCCTCGGCGACGGCCGTCACCAGGGCGGCGAATTCCCCGGGCGAGCTGGTGCCGAGGGTGTCGGCGAGGCGGATGCGCGCCACGCCGCGTGCGGCCGCGGCGCCTGCCATGTCGAGCAGGAAGTCGCGGTCGGCGCGGCCGGCATCCTCGAAACCGATGGCCGCCCTCAGGCCCCGCGCCCTGGCGAGGTCGATGGACTTCTCCATGGCCTGCAGGGCCCAGCTGCGGTCGACGCCGAGCCGTCGCTGCAGATGGATGTCGGAGACGGGGATCGACAGGGAGAGGATGTCGGGGGCGAGGCGGGTGGCGACGTCGATGTCCTCCTCGCGGCAGCGTGCCCATAAGGACAGCCGTAATTGCGGATGGCGCTCGCGGCAGTACCTGATCAGCCTTGCCGGGCAGACGGCCCGGGGTGAGGCGATGCCCACCTCGGCTTCGTCGACGCCCACCGCCGCCAGGCCGTCGAGGATGCGCTCCCGGTCGGCGGGGGCAAAGGCCACCCCCGGGGTCTGTTCCCCCTCGCGCAGGGTGGTATCGATAAGCTGCCAGTGTTTTTCCATCTCTCCTCCTTGTGTCGGCAGGAGATGCAAACCGGGTGCCAGCCTCAGCGCTCAGTGCGCTTCAATCAAGATCATGAAATAACGGAAAAATTATCTCAGCAAAACCCTCTTCACCCTCGCTGGGTGGCAAAAGGGTAGGAAAGCGACACAAGGGGCGGTGTGAGGGGACAAATGGGTGGTAGGCGGGGGAACGGCGACCGCGACGGGGACGCCGGTTAGGCCCTCCGCCCCGGCTGCCACTGGCCCCACTGGGTGTCGAAGCCCAGCTCGCTGAGGATGGACAGGGCCTTGTCCATATTGGCGCCGACATTGGCGACGCCATGGGAGTCGTCGCCGGGCATGACGCGGATGCCGAGCTCTTTCGCCATGAGCAGGATGGGGCGGCTGATGTAGGGCTCGTCGGCGCCCTTGAGGAGGGCGCGCAGGTTGAAATCCATGACCAGCCCCAGCTCCTTGATGAGCTCGAGGTTGCGTCTCATCCTGGCGATGATTTCAGGCTTGGCGAGGCGCTGCTTGTAGTCGGGGTCGAAGATGCGGATGAGATCGAAGTGGCCGACCACCGCCGGCTTGAGGAAGCCGAGCATCTCGTACTGCAGGTCGAAGTAGCGCAGGTAGAGGGCATCGGTGCCGCCCACCGCCGCCGCCGTCTGCTCGTACTGCTGGCGCGAGTAGTCGAAGCCCATGTCGTCGACGAAGTGCACCGAGCCGACCACGTAGTCGGGGGTGAAGGTGTCGAGCAGATAGGGCATGAACTCCCGGTAGCCGCTGTAGGTCTCGCTCTCGATGGCGGCGAAGATCCTGATCTGCGAGCGATATTTTTCCTGGAGGCGGCGGCACTCGGTCATGTAGAGGCCGAAGCGGCGCAGGAGGAACTCCGGTGTCAGGCCGGCCGCCTTCTGATCGGGGTAGAGCAGGTCGTCGCTGATGCCCGGGGCATGCTCGGTGATGCCCACCCAGGGAAAGCCCAGTTCGATATAGCGGAGGACGATCTCCTCCAGGGTGTCTTTGGCATGGTGGCAGAACTGGCCGCTATGGCCGCCGTGGACGGAGACGGGGACTGGAGCTTGCATGGGTGCCGATCCCTGTGGTTGGCGTGGCTGGGGCGGCGGTCGCGGGGAGTGCGGCCGCCTGCGTTTCAGTGGAGGTGTTCCCCGGTGGTCGACATGGCCAGGTTGGCGTCGCGGACGCCGCGCAGGGCGCTGAGGCGGTTGGCCAGGTCTTGAACCTCCTTGGCCTTGCCACGCACGACGATCACTTCGAGGCAGTTGTCATGGTCCATATGCACATGGGTGGTGGAGACGATCTGGTGGTGGAAGTCATGCTGCACCAGGGTGACCTTCTCCTGCAGTTTGTGCTGGTGGTGATCGTAGACCAGACTGATGACCCCCATGACCAGTTTATCTTCCTGCCACTCACTCTTGATGAAGGCCTTGCGGATGAGGTCGCGGATGGCCTCGGAGCGGTTGGTGTAGCTGCGCGCCATGATATGCTCGTCGAAAATCGTCAGCAGTTCCTCTTCAAGCGAGATGGAGAATCTTTTCAGCATGTGGGCACCTCCTCATGGTGATGGACAAGCAGCTGTGGCACGGGGACGGGCCGCGTGGCGTTTTCTCTGCGAGCGACGCCAACCGCGACCCGCAACCCACTATAAAAGGTCGTTTCCTGAACTGCAAGCGGCAAATATTCTAAGAAAAATGCGCGATGCGGGGGAGGGCCGCATGAGGCTCCGGCCCCCGCCAACCGCCGTCAGCCCCTCCGGCATACCCGCTCGCGGTCGCCGCTCTTGCGCAGCCGGTACCAGCAGAAGAGGAGGGTAAGGAGGATCCCCGCCAGGGCGTACCAGGGGAAGTAACTTATCACCTCGCGGAAGGCGATGTCCTCGGCGAGGCCGCCGTGGCGCAGCTCGGCAATCGCCGTGGCGAAGAAGACGCCGATGAGGCCATAGGCGAGGTTGAAGGCCAGGCCCTTGAAGCTGAGCACGGTAGCGCGCTGGTGCGACTCGGTGACCATGTTGAGGTAGTGGCTGGTGAAGAAGGAAACGAGCATCATTACCAGAAACACCAGGCCCATGGGCAGCAGGCCATAGTAGGGAAAGAAGGGGCTGAGTCCGGCGAGGGCGAGCAGCGACAGTCCGGATACCCACCACATATTGGCCATCGGGGTGTTGTTGGCCACCATTCGTTCGGCGATCTTCGGTGCCGCCAGGCCGACCAGGGAAATGGCCGAGCCGATCAGCCCGAAGCTCGCCTCGGGCAGTTCGATGGCGCGGAAATACTGGCTGGTGAGGGTGACGATCATGCGCAGCACATGGTCGTAGAGGGTGCCGAAGAGGATGATCGCCAGGGCGAAGGGCGATCTGGCCAGCCACTTGCCGGCCTGGAGGATCTTGCCGAGGGCGGCGCGGGCGGTGGCGAGGTGATTGCCGTGGGAGGCGCTATGCTTCTCGCGCATCGCCAGGGCGCAGCCGGTGGCGAGTACGGCCAGCACCAGGGTGAGGTAGATGGGGAAGCGCATGGTCACCTGCTGGTCGACCACGGTTGCGCTGCCCAGCAGGCGCAGCAGGCGGTTGACGACATTCGGGTCGTAGATCAAGGCGCCGGCGGTCATGGTGACGACGCTGGCGATGGAACGCAGCAGCATCTGCACGCTGAGCACCCGCGGCCAGTCCTCGGCGCGGCCCTCGGCGAGCAGGGAGTCGTAGGCGATGGCCTCGTCGGCGCCGCTGGCCATGGCCTCGGCGAGGCCGGAGAGGACGCGGTTGACGAGGAAGACGGCAAAGATCAGGGTGGGGTTGCCTAAGGGGACGAAGGCCAGCAGGCACATCTCGGCAGTCATGATCACCGCCGTGCCGACGAGCAGGTACTTGCGGCCGAGGATGTCGGCCAGGGCCCCGGAAGGCACCTCGGCAAGGACGATGACCATGGCCCAGACGGTGTTGAGCAGGGCGAACTGTTCGAGAGTCAGGCCATAGTCGAGAAAGAGGATGGTGAAGACCGGGTAGTAGAAGCGGGCGTTGAAGAACACCCGGAAGGCGATGAACAGCCTGACGTTGGCGATCGAAAAAGGGGAGGCGGCGGTGGGCATGGGGCGATCCTCTGGCAAAGGGGGCGACGGCGCTGGCGGCATCAGCGGGGCACGGTTTCCGGGTGGGCGCCGTCGGCGCGGGCGAAGCGGCTCTCCAGCCGGCGCACTCCCAGGGAGAGCGTCAGGCAGAGCAGCAGATACATCAGCGAGATGGTCAGCCACACCTCGATGGCCGCCTGGGTCGAGGCCATCACCTGCAGCCCCTGGAAGGTCAGCTCCTGAATGGAGATGATGGAGACGATGGACGACCACTTGATGGTGTTGATGAACTCGTTGGCCAGCGGCGGCAGCATGATCCGCGTCGCCTGGGGCATGACCACCCGGTGCAGCAGCTGCCGTTCCGAGAGGCCCAGTGCGCGCCCCGCCTCCCATTGCCCCCGGTCGACCGCCTCGATGCCGGCGCGAACGATCTCGGCGATATAGGCGCCCTGGAAGAGGGCCAGAGTCAGCACCCCGGAGAGGAAGGGGACGACCAGCCGCGCCTCGGCAAAGAGCAGGGTGAGCAGGCCGCGCATGGCCTCGCCGCTGCTCCGCACCAGGTCTTCGACGCCGAGTGCCCCCAGCAGGCGGTCGCTGACGAAATAGTAGAAGATGAACACCAGCACCAAGGGCGGGGTGTTGCGGATGGCCTCGACATAGGCGCGGCCGAGGAGGCGCAGCAGCAGGCTGGGGGAGAGCCGCATCAGGCCGACGAGCAGGCCGAACAGGGCGGCGAGGACCGTGCCCCACAGGCTCAGCTTGACGGTGGTGACAAAGCCCTGCAGCAGCACGTTGGTCGTATAGCGCTGCGTCGCCTCGTCGAAGCGCACCAGGTAGGTGGCGATCACCCCCCAGTTCCACTTGTAGTTGAGGGCGAAGAAGAGGCGGTAGCCGACATAGGCGAGAAAGCCCGCCGTCACCAGCAGGAGGACGACATCGAGCGCGGTGAGCGCGGGCTTCTTCGGGGCGATCATGAACGGGACAGGGGCCGAGCGGGGGCTACTCCACCTGGCTCGCCCAGTCCTTGCCGCCGAACCAGTAGGCGTGCCGCTCCTTCAGCCAGCCCTCGAGCTTGACCACGGTGATCCAGCTGTTGAAGAAGGCGAGGCTGTCCGGGTCGCCCTTGCGCAGGGCGAAGCCGATCGGTTCCTGGGTGAAGGTGCCTTCAACGGGCAGGAACAGGCTGTCGGCGTACTCCACCGCCTCGTAGGTGGGGCGGGGCGCCGAGCCGACCACGGCGTGCACCTTGCCGTTGCGCAGCTCCTGGTAGGCCTGGGGCTCGGCGTCGAACATGCGCAGCTGCGCCTTGGGGAAGTATTTCTTGGCAGCGGCGGCGGCAGTCGTGCCGAGCTTGACGGCGATCTGCACCTCGGGGCGGTTGAAGCTCTCCAGCGAGTTGAAGCCGGCGGCCAGCTGGCGGTGGGCGACGATGCTCATGCCCGAGTGATCGTAGGGCTCGGTGAAGTTGACCTGCAGGGCCCGCTGCGGGGTGATGCCCATGCCGCCGATGATGACGTCGAATTTGCCGGTGAGCAGGGCCGGGATGATCCCCGACCAGGCGGTGGGCACGAACTCCACTTCGACGCCCATGTCCTTGGCGAGGCGGGTGGCGACGTCGATCTCGAAGCCGATGAGCTTGCCATTCTTGTCCTTCATCGCCCAGGGCTGGAAGATGTCCATGCCCACCTTGAGCACGCCGCGCTTCTTGACCGCCTCGACGGTGCTGGCGGCGACCAGCTCCTGCTGTGGCGACGCGGCTCTGGCCTCTGGGGTGGCGAAGAGGAGAACGACGAAAACGAGGATCAACGGTGCCAACAGGCGCTGCATGCTCATGGGGTACCTCCTTTGGTGGGGAAGACGGGGAGTCTGCTCTTCTCGTGGCGTTAAGAGCCGTTTTCAAGGCAATTTAAGTCGCTTTTCGAGAAAGCCAACCGCAAGCGACAAAATCAGGGCCAGGGTGAAGTACATCAGGGCGACGGTGAACCAGATCTCGAAGGTGAGGTAGGATTCGGCGACGATGGCCTGGGCCTGCATGGTCAGGTCGTAGATGGCGATGGTGCTCACCAGGGCCGAGTCCTTGAGCAGCGAAATGGCCTGACCGGCGAGGGGCGGCAATACGGTGCGCAGGGCCTGGGGCAGGATGACCAGGCGATAGGTGAGGCGCGGGGCGAGGCCGAGGCTGCGCGCCGCCTCGATCTGCCCTTTCGGCACGGCGAGGATGCCGGCGCGGAAGATCTCCGAGGCGTAGGCCCCCTCGAAGAGGCTGAGCGCGAGGATGGCGGCCGGCAGCCGCTCGAGGCCGAGGGCCGGGCCGAGGACGAAGTAGATGAGAAAGATCTGGATGAGCAGGGGGGTGTTGCGGCTGACCTCGAGATAGAACACCGCCAGCAGGCGGCCGACCCGCGAGGTTGACAGCCGCAGCAGGGCGGTGGCCAGGCCGATGACCAGGGAGAGCAGCAGGGAAACCAGCGAGATGAACAGCGTCAGGCGCAGCCCGTGCAACAGGGGGCCGGCCACCAAGCCGTCTTCGCCGCGGGTGAAGAGGTAGCGCGGCACCTGGTACCACTGCCAGTGGTAGCCGATGCTGTCGGCGCTCTCGACAAGCAGCCAGCCGAGCAATCCGAGCAGCAGGGCGAACTGGAGCAGCACCGGCAATGGCGAGCGTTGTGCCCGCGGGGGGCCGCCCTCCCCAGGACTCTGTCGAAGGTCCATCGAATTTGCTGCGCCGAGTCGCCCGAGCCTGTCAGGACAGGGACTTGCGGCTCAACTGCTCTCTGGCCATCTCCGAGATGGTGCGGAAATCGATCTTGCCGCTGCCCATCTTGGGGAGGTTCTCCCAGACGAGGAAGATCTTCGGCAGGGAGATGGTCGGCAGGTGCTTGGCCATGTCCTTGAGGGTCGCCTTCTCGTCCAGCGGGGTGGTGACCACGGCGACGATCTTCGCCCCCTTGATGGCGTCGGGGATCTCCACCACGCAGCAGTGGCTGTCCTCGGGCAGGTATTTCTCGAGGATGTCCTCGATCTTGACCAGCGAGACCATCTCCCCGCCGATCTTGACGAAGCGCTTGAGGCGGCCGACATGCCAGAGGTAGCCGTCCTCGTCGATGTTGCCCATGTCGCCGGTGTCGTACCAGCCGTTGCGGATGTGCAGCGAGGTCTGCTCGAAGTCGTTGAAGTAGCCCTTCATGACGCTTTCGCCCTTGACGAGGATGCGGCCGTCCTCGCCGAGGGCGCACTCGGCGCCGGTCTGATAGTTCTCGATGCGCACGGCAAGGCCCGGGATGGGCTTGCCCACCGAGCCGGGGCGGTTGAACTCCGGGGTGTTGACGGAGATAACCGGCGAGCATTCGGTGGCCCCATAGCCCTCGTAGAGGGTGATGTTGTGCCTCGTCTTGAAGCCTTCGCGCAACGCGTCGGGACACTTGTCGGCACCGGTCATGGCGATGCGCAGGGAGGCGAAGTCGCCATCCTCGGATTTGCGCAGGTAGCCCCAGAAGAAGGCCGGGGTACCGACGATGAAGGTCGCCTTGTGCTCGCGGATGATGGTGCAGACCTTCTTGAAATCCAGCGGGTTGGCGTAGGTGAGCATGGTCATGCCATGGTGGATCGGCAGCCAGAAGGTGGACATCAGACCGAAGACGTGGAAGTAGGGCAGGGTGCACATGAAGATGTCTTCGCTTCTGAAATTGAAGATCGGGCCGACCGCCTCGACGTTGGCGCGAAGATTTCTGTGGGTGAGCTGCACCGCCTTGGGGTCCTTTTCGCTGCCGCTGGTAAAGAGGATGACGGCGGTATCGTCCTCCTGCCCCTGATGGGTGATTTTCTTGAGCAGCCCTGCCGGCAAAAGGGCGGTGAGGGCGGCCACCAGCTTCTGCATCTTGGTGACCCCGGCCATGAGGTCCTCGAGGTAGATCATGCCGTCGACATGGGGGCACTCGATCTTCTCCAGCAGGCCCTTGGAGGTGATGATGGTGCGGAAGTCGCACTTGCGCTGGGCGTAGCGGGCATTGTGTTCGGCCCCGGTGGAGTAGTTGATCATCACCGGGATGCGGCCGCTCATCAGGGTGGCGATCTTGGCGAGGATGCAGCCGGCCGAGGTGGGCAGCATGATGCCGGTGAAGCCCGGGTCGAGCTTGCGGAAATAGCCGACGAGGATGAAGCAGGCGATCAACGCACGCGAGTAGGTCAGCTCGCGGTTGGTGGTGAAATCATGGATGGCGAGCTTCTTGCCGAATCGCTTGGCGACGTCGATAAAGGTGTGATGAAGGAGCATCGGCACCTCCGAAAATCGGGAGAATGGGGAGTGTTGCGGTCGCCACCCGTCGGGTCGCCACCGGGGTCAAGGGCATCCGTCTCAACTACCATGTTTGCCGGGACTTGGCAATCGTCTTACTCGACGGCGAGGGGGAGAGGCTTTTCCATCCCTCAGCCCCCCGAGATCACCGCCTCTGGAACCGTGTAGTGCTCGTAGTCATTGACCTCGATAGTCCAATCATACTCATCTTTGCTTGCCTTGATCGTTTCGCCGGCATCGGTACTGACCTTGTCACCCATGAAGATCAGGACGCGTTTCAGCCCGCCCGGTGGGGTGATATGCACCTCGGCGTTGCCGGGTTTGCCACGGATAACCCCGAACTCGCACTGCATGGGTTGGTCACTCCCGAGCGAGCAGGGTAGCGGGCCTGTGGCATGGTACGGCGTGCCTTTAACCTTGGCATCGCCGGCAGGGGCCTTGCCGAAGTCGGAGGCCTGCGGCGTGCCGGTGATGCCAACCGTCAGGGTATAGGGTGCCGACTCATTGCGCCTCGCCGCACTGCGCATAAGATAGACTCGAATCGTGTATTCGCCGTCGGCGGGCAGCGCCCCTGTCCACTCGTTGCCGCCCGTCGACCCGATGAAGATCGCAACGTTGTTTGATCCGGGCGGCAGCACGTTGAAATAATTGGCGCCGTGCGCGGATTGCAGCTTGACGCTCATCGTCTGGCCGGCTTTGGCGCGCAGGGTGTAGTCGATGGTCTGCCGTCCCTTGATCGCTCCCTTGAGGGTCGCCGAAGAATGGCCCTTGGCGAAGTGAACGGCTTGGGTGGTGATCTCCTCGGCATGGGCGACTGGCAGAGACGCGAACAGCAGGGTGGTGAGAAGGGAAAATAGAGCGCTAGAGATATTCATCTTGTTCCTGGAAGGGCGTGCCGGGAAGCCGAAAGTGACTTCCCGGCATACGGGGTGTAGCCGCAAAGAGCGGTTCTCTCTCACATCGGTTCGCGGAAGCCAAGCACCATAAGGTGGAAGGAGTCGTCCTTCATCTGCCGCGCTTCTTCGTATCGGTACACGCCGGTCTTCACTGGATGATAGGTCTCGACAAGATGATCGGCATGGGGGCGGGCGACTGCGGGTGTGCCCGCCAAGGCCTCTTCCGATGTTGGTCGGGTTGGTTGCGGTGGCTTGTTGGTTTTTTGCACGAGGTGCAAACTATGTGTTACTGTGGAAACGGACTGCTGAACTGGTTGTGTCGGCACCATGTTTGGGGCCTGCACGGTCATCGCGGCGGGCACCTGCTGCTGAGGGGGATTCTGGGGTGGTGTCTGCAGGTTTGGCGTGGCCTGGGGCTGCGGCACCATGTTCGGTGCCTGCACGGTCTGCGTCCAGCCTTGGGCTATGGCATTGGGTGTCAAGGTGCCGTCTGGATTGGTGAGAGCCGGATTTCTCTGAATCATAGCGGCGGGAGGATGATTTGTTCTCCCGGTGTGATCGGTGTAAGCGTAGGTGATGCCAGCAACGTGATGCTCAACTGGCCTTAGTGTTGGTGAAGCACCTGTCTGTACGAAATACTCGGGCACCGGGTCCTTGGCCCGCTTGCCTTCGCCCAATAAGGCCGGGGCCGTGGTGGCCAGTCGCTGCATGGTCCAGCCACCGGAGATGGCGGTCGGCGTCAGGGTGCCATCGGGGTTGGTCAGCAAGGGGTTACGTTGTGCCAGTCGTGTATCGTAGACAGCGCCCGGGCCGCGGTGCGTCGGCATTCTATATTCTAGGCTGGGATTGATGGGATGATCAGCAGGCCTGAGCGGTGTGGTGGGCGTCGTCTGCACGATCTGCTGAGGCACCGCATTGGTGGTCTGCACCATCTGAGGGACCTTTATCGCGTCCGGTGTCGGTGTTGTCTGCGCGGTAAAATCCGGCACCGGGTCCTTGGCCCGCTTACCCTCACCCAACAAGGCCGGGGCGGGAGTGGCCAGTCGCTGCATGGTCCAGCCACCGGCGATGGCGGTCGGCGTCAGGGTGCCATCGGGGTTGGTCAGCAAGGGGTTGCGTTGTGCCAGTCGTGTATCGTAAACACCGCCTGGGCCACTGTGCGTCGGCATTCTATATTCCAGGCTGGGATTGATAGGATGATCGATAGGTCTGAGCGGTGTGGTGGGCGTCGTCTGCACGATCTGCTGCGGCACCGCAGGGGTGGTCTGCACCATCTGGGGTGCCTGCATCACATCCGGTGTCGGCGTCGTCTGTGTTGTGAAATCCGGAACCTGGTCCTTGGACTGCTTGCCCGCGCCCTGGAGGGTCGGCTGCTGGAACTGTGAGGTAATGCCCATAGCGAGTGCATTCGGGGTCAGGGTTCCATCAGGATTTGTAAGAAGAGGATTTCTTTGCACGTCCGTTGTAAGCGGACTTACCTTTCCTGTCGACTCGGTTATGAAATAGCTGATTCCGGGCACAGAATGGTCTGCCGGCCGTAGTGTTGCCGCAGGCGTCGTCTGCACGATCTGCTGCGGCACCGCAGGGCTTGTCTGCACCATCTGGGGCGCTTTGAGCGGGTCCGGTGTCGGCGTCGTCTGCGCGGTAAAATCCGGAACCTGATCCTTGGACTGCTTGCCCGAGCCCTGGCGGGTCGGGGCCGTCAGCTGAGTCGGCGTCGGAGTCGGCCCCGAGGTTGTGGCGAGATGGGGTACCGGGTTGGTTCGAAAAGGCTCGGCAACGATGCCCATGGCTTGGCCCGAGGGGGTTACGCTGCCATCCGGCCCGATATGCCCGTCGGCGACAAATGTTCGAATCTGCCCCGCTGGCAATGAAGTACCATGACCATGACCGGTGACATACTTAAAGTCACGCCAGGTAGTGGCGGGGGGATTCGCGGAAGTCTGGAGGACCGGATGATTGTTCGGTAGCAGGGTCGGCGTTGTCTGCACTACAAGCTGGGGCGTCTGAGGATCAACAACCGCCACAAGCCCATGTCGCATGCCAGCTTCTGAAACGGTTCCATCGGGGTTTATCCATCCCCTCCTCCTGAACTCCATTTGCCCAAGCGGAGATACTGACGACATATAGTCGTTTGTGGCATAGTAATGATACCAGTAGGTCACATGGGGCTGTGCCCCGCTCGCCGGGGGTGCGGGTAGCGCCGTATTTACCGGCAGGGACCTGGCCGTCGGCGCGCCATGCTCCACCACATGCACCTCGTGCTGCTGGGCCTCATGATATTTGTGGAGCTTGACATGGGAATCCACCGCCATGGGCATCTGCGGCGTGTCCGTGGGGACACTCGCCATGCTCTCTGTTTTCTGTTCCTTGACCTTGACGTCCGGGGTGCTCGGGGCACTGGCGGTGCTCTCGGTCTTATGCTCCTTGACCTTGACCTCGACCACGTGTTCGTGGTTGCTGGCGCTGCCCAGATCGGCAGTCCCTTCGCTATGAACGGCTGTTCCCACCGCCGCCGGGGCTTGTTTTTCATCCTTTTTATGATCGGATTTATGGGCCGTGCTTGCCGGGCAATCGCTGGCCTTGGAGCCCGAAGCACAGACCGCGGCGGAGACTGGCATGGCCGTGGAAAGGGTTAGCGCCAGGGTGGCATAGAGAACTTTTTTTGTGATATTCATGTGGTGTACCTCTTAGAAAGAATAAACCAGGTGTATCCAGCCCTGGAAATCGTTGTCGCCGCCGTCATCGAGAAGTTCGTCGGGAATCTCATTGTCAAGCTGCCAGCCGAGCACCCCCTGCAGGGTGAAATGCTCCCAGGTCTGGCTGAAGCCAAAGCCAGCGGATTGCATGGTGAAGGTGCGGTCTTTCGAGCCAGGAACAGCAAAGCCATCGACAATGGCCACGGTATGGGAGGTGAGCGAGCCGTAATCGTAGAAGACCGAAAGCTGCAAGGCTCCCTGCCATGGCACGGTGTTGAAGGTGTAGCGGAGATCGGTATGGATCATCCACCCTTCATCGCCCGATATTTCCCCGGCATGGTATCCGGGGAAATCGAAGGGGCCGCCAAAGGCGAGGGACTGCGAGGGATCCATGTTTTTCGAGGCAATCTGGCCATTGAAGGCGACATAGGTCTGCAGCTTGCCGATGAGGTGCTGTAGGCGGGTCAGGCTCCAGGTGGCGCGGGAAAATCCGCCCTGGGTGTCGGCATACTGGGCGTCGTATTCCTTGAACGGTTGGTAGTCATCGAGGTTGACATCGCCGACATAGGCTTCCACCCGGGCGGTGGTGACCCCTCCTCCCAGCAGGCCGTCGGATTTGTCGCCATGAAGCCGCAGGCTGCCGGTGTTGACGGTGCGCTCGGTGATGGTCTCGAGATCGTTTTCATCTTTCAGGGAGGTGTAGGTGTAGTACAGCTCGGAATAGAGATTGGTCAGGCGGGAGCGGATGATCGGGTAGTACAGGTAGAGCGAACCGTCGAAACCGTTGCCCCGGAGGTCGTTTTCCTCCTCGGTGCGGTAATCCAGGAAGTCGAGGGATGCCCCGCCGCGGAGACCGTTGGGGTAGAGGGGGATGCTGCTGTCCAGGTAGCCGAAAAACGTACCGTAGTCGCTGATATTGGCCCCGGCGGTGATCTTTTCGGCATGGCCGGTGGGGCTGTTGGCCGACAGCGTCGCCCCCCCATCGGTTTCTTCCGGTGGAGTAGCTGCCGAAATTGTCGTAATAGGCATTGCCGGTCAGCAGGTTATTATCTCTAGGGATGGTCTCGAAACCGGCCTCCCCCACCTTCTCGGCAGGAAAGATCAGGTTCTCCGAGCCTTTGATGCCCGGCAGATCGTTGGTCAGGTAGATGGCCCGCTCGTATTTGTCGGCGGTGATGACGCTCCCGGGCTTGAGGGTGTGCACCAATTGCTTGCGGATCAGCTCATCACCTACGCGCTCGCTGGAGCGCCCCAGGACGATGCCATCTTCAGCCAGGTGGCCCTCGACAATGTTGAAGGTTACGGTCTTGTCGATAATATCCTGGGGTAGGATATACACCTTGGCTATAAACAGGCCCTTGGCGCGGATGGCCTTCATCAGGCTATCCGCGGCCGCATGGATGTCCTTGGTGTCGAGATGCCGTCCGGTATAGGGCGCCATCACCTGATGCAATTCCTCCGGCGAGAGCACGGTGTTGCCGACCACGGCGATCTTCTCGATGTGGACCAGCGGTTGTGGCGCGGCGGCCTGTTCCGCTACCACCGCCTTGCCGTCGTCCTGGTACTTGATGACCTCGGCAGGCTTCTTCTCGGGAGTGAGGGTGGAGGCGTCTTTGTACTCACGCAGGGTGGAGCCGGCGTCGGCGAGCACGTTTGCGGGGAACAGCAAAAGAACCGCGGCAAGCAGGCGATATGGTCGTTTCATCATGGGCATCCTTTGTGGAGAGGTCGACACTGGTGCTTGGGGAAAACGCTGTAAAGTAATTTTTCTTAACGATTGAGATCAAAGGTATTCGATAATGATTACTACTGCAAGAAAGCTTGTCAAAGCTCGAAAGCAGTCCCGGGGAAAAAACTTCCGATTTCTCGTGCGATCGGTCAAAGCCTGGCCAATCGATCAGGGAGATTCCCAATAATACGCTCTGCGGCTCACTTGCTGTTGTTTGGGCCTTGTTTTGGACGTGTCGCCGGAGCGGCCGGCACCTGGCGTGGCGTCGAGGTGGTGGAACGGGGGCTGGCTGCCGCTCTTTCAAGGTGCTGTGGAACAGTGGACGGCAATGGGTTGGGAAATGTCGAGGTGCACATCGCGCTGAGGGTAGGCAATAACGATACCGAGTTCGGCGAAGCGTTTGCTGATGGTGTGCCGCAGTTCGCTGATCATCGCCCGGAAGTCTTTCTTGGGGGGCGAAGTCGAGCCAGAAATAGGCGTTGAAGAGCAAGGCGTTGTCACCGAAATCTTCGAACACCACGGCCGGCTCGGGATCGACCACCACCGGGTGGTGGGATTTGACGATCTCCAGGAGCAGCTCCTGCACCTTTCGGGTTGGTGAGCCGTAGGCCACCCCAATGGCGATGCTTTTGCGGATGTGGCGGTCGGAAAGGGTCATGTTGGTGACGCTTCGTTCAAGGAGCTGGCTGTTGGGGATGAGGATTTCCACGCCGTCGAGGCGGCGCACCCGGGTGCAACGGTCGCCGATGCTTTTGACGATGCCCTCGTTGTTCTCGATCTCGATGCGGTCACCGACGCGGATCTGATTCTCTCCCAGGAGAATGAACCCGCTGATGAAATTGTTGAGCAGGTTCTGGGCCCCAAAACCGATGCCGATGGCAATGGCGCCGCCGAGAAAGGCGAAGACGGTCAGGGGGATTTTCACCGTGACCAGGGCCAGGATGACCACCACCACGACCATGACAACGCGGAGCAGTTTCTGGATCAAGTGGCGTCGTTGTTCATGAATCGTCGAGAAGGGGAAGACCAGGCGGCTGATCAGTCTGGCCATGAGCGAGGCGACCAGCAGACCGAAGAACAAAATGAGCAGGGCCTGTATCATTTTGCCGAAGGTGACCGGTCTTTTCTCGAGGACGGAAGCGCCGTCGACGACGATGGTGTCCTCGACGGAGAGCAATTCGAAGGCCCACAGGCGTTGCAGGTAGCCCTTGAGGAGGTTTTTCCATCCCTGCGCCTGTTCGGAGAGGTCCATGGCGCCGATCCTGCCCTTGACCATGTGTTGCCAGAGCAGCACGGAATCCTGGAGGTCCAGAACGCTGCGCTTGGTGAGCGCCAGCTGTCGGCTGCACAGGCCCAGGGCCTCCATCAGGGCCTGGCGGGGTCCGGCCATGGCGGAGACGTCGAATTGCTCTTCGACGTGGAAGTTGTCTATCTCGTTGTGGGCGAGATCGATATGAGCCTGCTCCAACTGCTCGCCAAGGGCCTCGTCTCTTGCTTTGAACACTTCATCGATCAGCAAGACGTTTCGATCCAGGTGGTGAACTCCTCCTGGAGTTGTCGCTTTTCGTCCCTGATGACCGGGACCTGGGCGAGGATATCGAGGTGGCGTCGGGCAATTTGGATTCTTTCCTGGAGCGGGTTGATGCGTTCCTTGAGCGCCTGCACATCGCCGCTGTGCTGCTACTCCTGGGGGTTACCAGGGCTTTTCTGGCGGCCGTCAGCTGGAGTTCGGCGTCTTCGAGATGGGCGGCGATGCGTTGTTGCTCCGTCGGGATATTTTGAAAAAGAGGCGGCGGAGCTGCCGCTTTCCCCTGCCGCGACGACGAATCCACCAGGGCGAGGGGGCCGCTCTTGGCATGGCGCGGGAATGGTCATGATGTTGTAAGGTACAGTAGTAATGAGGTGTCGTGTCATGCTGTTGTCAAAACTCATGCTCACTGCCCGCGTGAAAAAACTGCCAATCGATGCTGTTATCGGGAAAATCGAGACGAATCAGGTAGGAGGTCTTCTCCTGCGGAGTCACCACCAGCGGCGTATTTGGTGTTACCACGGTGTTGTTTTTGACGATGTCGCCGGAGCGGGCGGCGACCACGCTGGCTTTGACGCTAGGGTGCGGGCTGCCGGCGTGCAGGACAAACGTGGTCGGTTTCTCGGGCGGCACATAGGGCTGGCGCTGCTTGACCAGGTGCGGGCTGGTCAGCACGAGGTGCGCGAATCCTGGAGGTGTGGGACTTTTCTTCGGCTCGCCAAGTTCGAGAAGTGGATCGGCGAGCAGGTTGAGTTCGACGAAGGTGGCCAGATCCTGGGTATCGAACCTGGCAAAACGCTGGCGGTAGCGCTGGTGTGCCTCGACATAGGCATCGGCGAGGCGATGGGTGCCGCCATGCCAGGCGCGCAGGAAGTCGTTGATCAGCCCCGGCATATAGCGATAAAAAATCCCCTCGGCGTCGACCACTCCGTCGTTCATGCTGTAGTGGAACTGGCCGAGACTGATCCGGGACGAGCCGAGATAGCCGATACCGGCGCCCTCGGAGCGGAGAATGGCCTCGCCGATGGAGTATCCATCCATGTCGTGGGGCACGTCGATCAGATCGTAATCAAAGCCGCCGTCGAGGCAGGAGGGGGAGACCACCAGCGGCAGGCCCGGCTTATAGGGCATTTCGGCTAGTTCCTCGGATCGCAGAGAGTCGCCATCGATTTCGAAACCGTCGCCCGAACCGTGGGTGAAGATATAATGGATCGACCCCGGATCGGCGCGGAAACTCTGGCGCAGATGGTCGATGGTATAGCGCCCGTCGCTCTGGAAGTAGTGCCTGGCGCCTTCACCGACGATTCTCTCGGTTTCGAACATCTGATAGAGCAACTCGCCGCTGTAAACCAGATCCTTTCTGATGTTGCCTGAGAAGAAGATAAAGGGATCGGGAGTGCGGCCGCGCTTCTCCATGTTCCAGCGGTAGTATTTCTCGGCCACCGCCATGGCCTGCTCGGGGGTGTCGACAGATAACCGCCCTACCGCCCATTCGAGGTCGAGGTCGAGGTCCGGGGAGGCGTAGAGGAAATCCGAGGCGATCCATTCATTGTAGGGTCGGTCGTCTACCTGCACTCCTTTAAGAAAGGGCAGGTGAAAGTAGTAGCTTGGCGGGATAAGGCTACCGTCGCCCAGCAGGAGCACGGCGAGGAGAGGCTCCTTTTTTTGTAAGTCGCTGAGATAGAATACGATTTTCTTGGCTAAAGGGAAATCGTAGTTCCTGATCGAGAGGTTTTCCGGTTGCTGGCTGTCCCAGCCGGCATAAGGGATGCGGCGCAGTTCCGAACCGGGGATCTCGGTCGCGGCGATTTCCCGCAGGGCAACCAGATGTGCTTTGACTCCGCTGAACTCCCGGTGCAGAAAGGCAAACGCCTTGGCGCTGTCTTCGAAGCCGTCCGGATAGATGATGACGCTTTTACGGGTTTCGGTAATGTTTGCCTGGGAAAGGCTGGGCATGGCGGTCGCCGCGCGCTGCTGCCGGGTCGGTGTGACGCAGCTGGCAAGCAGCAGGGCGATGATGAGGCAGAGGCTCACCTTTCGGCAAGATGGCAAAAATGCGCTGATCGTCATGGCAGTCTTGGTGGAATCTTGCGAGTGCACGTACTAGTGATAACCCTACTCAGGTAAGAACGATTGCCTTTTGCAACCTTACGAGGTGGAAAGGGAATGCACAAGGGGGCAAGAGGTAAAAAAATCATTCGTGAGGTAGGCGAAGAATGACGGGTTTCTCTGTTCGCATGGTGTTCTGGTGTCTGTTCATGCTGCCATGGGTGGAGTGCTTTGCCTCGATCGATCATGACTACAAGGAGATCCGCATCGAGAACGAGCGCATCATGGCGTCAATGCGCGATTGGCTGAAGAGGGCCCAGCAGCATCGCCAGCATCTGGAGCAGTCGCCCCACGCCACCCTCGCCACCTGGCGGCGCCAGTTGCAGGATATTCATTTTGTCGACGAACTGGAGGGCCTGAGACGCCTCAACGCCACTATCAATGGCGATGTCCTTTACCGCGACGATTACTCCCACTACCATAAAAAGGACTATTGGGCCGAGCCCGACGTGGTGCTCGAGGAAGGGGGGGACTGCGAGGATATCGCCCTGCTCAAGGCGGCGAGCCTGATGCGTCTGCGATGGCCAGCCGGGCGCATGCAGCTGCTGGTCGGCTATCTCGTCGAGAGCGGGCGCCGGGAGTCCCATGCCGTTCTTCTCGTCATTACCCGGGAGGGGCACCAGGTGGTCATGCGCTCGACCACCGATGAGGTGGTCCCGCCCGACCGCTTCCCCTTCGTGCCGCTTTTTGCGGTCAATGGCGAGGGGGTCTTCGTGGTCAGGAAGGGTGTGGCGGAGGAGGGCTGAAGTCTTCGAACAGTGCTTTTAAAAGTGTTTTTAAAAGACCCTTTTCGGCTTGCTCTGTTGGTGTGAGCGACCTATAATAGGACTATTGTAAAAGGCCTTGTACATTTCCTTTAGAAGAATGAGGTTTCGCGATGGTTCTTACCCATCCCATTCTCGCCGATGTCAGCGCCGGCATATCGGCATTGAAGAAAAATCCTATGGCGGTTGTTCAGCAGGGAGATGGCGCCCCGGTTGCCATACTCAATCGCAACGAACCTGTCTTCTATGCAGTCCCCGCCAAGGCCTTCGAACTGCTCATGGACAAGCTCGAGGATATGGAGTTGGCCGCTCTTGTCGAGGCTCGCAAAGACCAGCCGGAAGTTGAAGTGAATATCGATGAGTATCTATAGGCTGGTCTTCAAAGAGGAGGCGAAAAAGGAATGGGACAATCTTGATACTACCATTCGTGCGATCTTTGCGAAAAAGCTCAAGGAGCGGCTGGAGCATCCCTGTATCGAAAGCGCTCGTTTGAGCGGCATGAAAGACTGTTACAAGATAAAACTCAATCGTGCCGGCTTTCGCTTGGTCTATCAGGTTCGCGAGGAAGAAGTAGTGGTGGCGGTTATTGCCGTCGGCAAGAGAGAAAGAAATGCGATCTATAAGGCGGCCATCAAGAGAGTATAACTGTTCCCCTTTCCGCTTCATTCGGCGCTGACCGAGGAGTGCGCTTCAGACGCGTCGCTCATTGTTCTCGGGAGTTCTCTTTTCGTCTGCACCCCCAATTCGCGCAGCTGTTCCGCCTGACTGACGAGGTTGCCGCGTCCCTGGGTGAGCCTGGCCATGGTCAGATCGTAGGTGGCCTGGCACGATGCCAGCTGCTTGCCGAGTTTTTCCAGCTCGAGGGCGAAGAGGCAGAACTTGTCATGCATCTGCCCGGCGCGGCGGGCGATTTCTATGGCGTTGCGGTTCTGCCGCTCGTACTTCCACAGGTTCTCGATGGTTTTCAGCGTGGCCAGCAGGGTGGTCGGGGTGACGATGATCACCCCCGCCGCCAGGGCGTCGGCCAGGAGGTTTTCGTCGGCCTGGACGACGGAGGCGAAGGCCGCCTCGATGGGCAGGAACATGAGGACGAAATCGAGCGAGGTCAGCCCCGCCAGCCTCGGGTAATTCTTGCCTCCCAGCCCGGCGACGTGGTCGCGAATGGCGCGGGTCAAAAGGCGCAGCTGCTCGGCCCGCTCGCTCTCCTCCTCGCAGTTGACCAGGCGCTCCCAGGCCACCAGCGAGACCTTGGCGTCGACGATGACCTCGCGGCCCTCTGGCAGGTGGATGACCACATCCGGCCGCTGCAGGCGGTGGCTGTCGTCACGATAGCTTTCCTGGGTGTGGTATTCGTGGCCGAGGCGCAGCCCGGAGCGCTCCAGCACCCGGCTCAGCACCAGCTCGCCCCAGTTGCCCTGCAGCTTGTTGTCGCTTTTCAAAGCCCGGGTGAGGTTCTGTGCCTCGCGGTTGAGGAGCTGGTTGAGGTCGCGCAACTGGAGGATCTCGCTCTTCAAGGACTGGCGTTCGCGGCTGTCCTCCCTGGCCAGTTCGTTGAGCTCCTGCTTGAAGAGGGCGAGCTGGCGGTGCAGCGGCTCGAGCATGGCGCCGATGCGGTCGCGGTTGAGATCGCTGAGCAGGATGCTCTTCTCTTCGAGGGTCTGCTGGGCGAGCCTGGCAAAGCGCAGGGAGATTTCGTCACGGGCGTCTTCGAGCAGGCGCAGCTTCTCGGCCCCATGCTTGCGGTCGTTTTTGAGCAGAGTGATCAGCTTGGCGGCGCGGATCTCCTGCTCGCGGCAACGCCGCTGGGCCAGCAGCAGCTCCCGCTCCGCGCGCCGCCGCTGGCCGCGGACGTGAACGAGCAGGATGGCCAGAGCCGCGGCGAGGATGGCGAGCAGGGGTACGGCGCCGAGGAGGAGCAGGGTGAGGAGCGGCGGCAGGGTGGCCGGGAGGAGAGCGGTAAGCCCCGCCGCGAGGTCGTTCATGGCTTCTCCTGGCCTTGTTGCGGATCACAGCGGCCAGGGCCGCTCGCGTCCTCCGAGGATGTGCATGTGGATATGGAAGACTTCCTGGCCGGCCTTCTTGCCGTTGTTGAAGATGACCCGGAAGCCGTCGGCGACGCCGTTTTCCTTGGCCAGCCCTGCGCCGATGCGGATGAGCTTGCCGATGACGCGGTCGTCGACTTCCTCGACATCGACCGGGGCGGCGAGGTGCTTCTTGGGAATGACCAGGAAATGGACCGGCGCCTGGGGGGCGATGTCCCAGAAGGCCACCACCTCGTCGTCTTCGTAGAGTTTCTTGGCGGGGATCTCCCCGGCGATGATCTTGCAGAAAATACAGTCGCTCATTGTTGTCCTCCTTGTCGTGGCGATGCCCGTGGCCGGCGGGGCGGAAAGGTTCCGCAGCCGCTGCGGAAATAGTCGCGGTGGCCGAAGCACAGGTATGGTACCCTATGGCCAGGAAGGGGACAAAGGTTTTTTCCGCAAGCTGGCTGTGGGTATCGCCGGAATCGGCGAGGGGGAATGATGAAACGCCTGTTGCTGCTCTTGCTTGTCGTGGTGTTGTGCGGCGCTTTTTTCGCATACCGCCATTTCGGCCGCGAAGCGGCGGTCAAGGTAACCATGGCCAAAGCCGAGGTCGGCCTGGTCGAGGCCACCGTCGCCAATACCCGGGCCGGCTCGGTCAAGGCCCGCCGCCGCGCCGAGCTGGCCCCGGCGATGGGCGGGCGCATCGCCCTCCTGGCGGTGCGTCGTGGCGATACGGTGGAGGCCGGCCAGGTGCTGCTCTCCCTGTGGAACAGTGATCTGCAGGCCGATGTCGACCTCGCCCTGGCCCAGGTCCGCGTCGCCGAGGCCACCGCCCGCGAGGCCTGCCTGCTGGCCGAGTACAGCGAGCGCCAGGAGCGTCGCCAGAGCGAGCTGCACAAGAACCGCTCGACTTCCGAGTCGAGCTATGACGAGGCGGTGGCCACCGCCGCCGCCAAGAAGGCGGCCTGCCTGGGGGCGCGTGCCCAGCACGAGGCGGCCCTGGCGCGGGTCGCGGCGGCGCGGGCGATGGTCGAGCGCACGGTCATCACCGCCCCCTTTGCCGGCATCGTCGCCGAGGTCAACGGCGAGATCGGCGAGTATATCACCCCGTCGCCGCCGGGCATCGCCACCCTGCCGGTGGTCGACCTCATCAACCTCGACTCCCTCTATGTCGCCGCCCCCATCGATGAGATCGACGCCGCCCAGATCCGTCCCGGGATGGAGGTGCGCGTCACCCTCGACGCCTTCCCCAAAAGGGTCTTCGCCGGCAAGACGCGCACCGTTTCCCCCTATGTCCTCGAGTTGGCCAAGCAGGCGCGTACGGTGGAGGTGGAGGTCGATCTCGAGGAGGTGGCCGGCGATGTGCGCCTGCTCGTCGGCTACAGCGCCGATGTGGAGATCGTCGTGGCGCGCAGCGCCGGGGCGGTGCGGGTGCGCAGCGAGGCCCTGCATCGCGACGGCTTCGTCTACGTGGTTGACGACAAGACGCGCCGCCTCTCCCGCCGCCCGGTGGTTGCCGGCCTCGGCAACTGGCAGTTCACCGAGATCCGCCAGGGACTGGCCGCCGGAGAAACGGTGGTCACTACCATCGACCGCCAGGGGCTTCAGGAAGGCGTGCTCGTTGAGGAATAAGCCCATCGCCGGGTGGCGATGGGCGTCAAGCCGTGACAATGACCGCAGGCCGCGGGCAGGTCAGTCGTGCGGCGGACGGGAGAGATGCATACTCAGCAGCTGACCGGCGTGGCGAGAAACTCCGCCCACTGGCGCAGCAGGCGCTGGCCGCAGTCGACGTCCACCGGGGAAAAGCGCAGGCGGTCGCCCGGCTTGGCCTGGCCGAGGCGCCAGAGATCGCTGGAGATGACCGTGGCGATGGCCGTATAGCCGCCGACGGTCTGCTCCTTGAGGAGGATGATCGGCTGGCCGCCGGCGGGAATCTGCACGTTGCCGGGCACCACCGGCTCGGAGAGGATGCTCTCCGGAGCGCCGGGGTCGCGCTGTACCTTCCCCCCGTCGAGGCGGATGCCCATGCGGTTGCACTGGGCGGAGACGGTGAAGAGGGTGGAGAAAAACGTCTCCAGAGCGGCGCCGAACCAGCCATGGTGCGGCCCGGGGATGGCGTCGACGACGATGGTCTCCGGGTAGATGGGGTACCAGGGCAGGCGGTTCGGCCGGGGCAGCAGCGGCGCCTCCAGGCGTCGCAGGACGTCGCCCGCGGCGAGCATGCGGCCCTGATAGCCGCCGCACTTGCCGCCGAGATAGGTGGAGCGGCTGCCGAGCAGCGGGGCCACGTCGAAGCCGCCGCCGATGGCGAGATAGGCGCGGCAGCCGTTCTCGGCAAGGCCCAACTCGACGACGTCGCCCGGGGCGAGAGGCAGCGACACCCACTGCTCCACCGGCCGGCCGCCCAGGCGTGGCCTCATGGCGGCGCCGGTAATGGCGATGTCGCAGGCCGCCAGGGCGGTAAAGCTGGCGCCGACCATGGTCATCTCGAGCACCGCGGCGCCGGGGTCGTTGCCGACCAGACGGTTGGCGAAGGTCGCCGCGTAGTCGTCCATGACCCCGGAGACCGGCACCCCGAGGTGCATGGCGTGGTAGCGGCCGAGGTCCTGCACCGTTGTGCAGGGGCCGGGGGAGAGGATGCGCAGGGCGTCGCTCATTGGCAGTCCTCCTCGGCAAGGGTGTGGTATTCCATCTCCGAGATGGGACGGAAGCGGATCAGATCGCCGGCCTCGTAGAGCAGCGGTTGCTCTCGTTCCGGGGCGAAGAGGCGCAGGGGCGTGCGGCCGATGAGGCGCCAGCCGCCAGGGCTGTCCAGGGGATAGACGCCGGTCTGGTTGCCGGCGATGCCCACCGAGCCGGCCACCACCTTCTGCCGCGGCGACTCCAGCCGCGGAGTGTGCAGTGCTTCGTCAAGGCCGCCGAGGTAGCAGAAGCCGGGGGCGAAGCCGATGGTGTAGATGCGGTAGGCCGGGGTGCTGTGGCGGGCGATGACCTGCTCCTCGCTCATCCGGCAGTGGCTGGCGACAAACTCCAGGTCGGGGCCGAACTCCCCGCCGTAGCAGACTGGGATATCCACCGTTTTGGCCGGCGCGGCGGTCGTTGCCCCCACCTCCTTCTCGAGGTCGGTGAGCAGGGCGACCATCTCGGCGAAGCCGTAGCGCAGGGGGTCGTAGTGCACTGCCAGCGTGCAGTAAGAGCCGACCACCGCCTCGATCGCCGGGTTGCCGAGGCGGCGCAGCAGCGCTGCCATGCGGTGCACCCGCTCGTTGACCTGCTCGTCGATGCACCGGCCATAGACGGCCAGCAGGCAGCGTTCGCCGCTGGCGATGAATTCCGTCGCCATCGTTCCTCCCTTTAGCCGATCTCGGGGCGTTTGCGGGCGGTCACCGCCACCCCGGCCTCTTCGAGGCGCCGCCGGATCTCCGCCGCCAGGGCGACGCCGTTGGGGTTGTCGCCGTGCACGCAGAGCGTGTCGGCGCGCAGCTCGACCAGGCTGCCGTCCACCGCCTCGACCACTCCCTCGACGGCCATGCGCACCGCCCGCCGCGCCGCTTCGGCGGCATCGTGGATAACCGCCCCCGGCAGGCGCCGCGACTGCAAGGTTCCCTGGGGGGTGTAGGCGCGGTCGGGAAAGGCCTCGAGCAGGGTCTCGATGCCTTCCTCGCGGCCGATAGCCCGCGCCCGCTCGCCGTAGCCGCCGGCCAAGGCGACCATGAACAGGCCGCGGTCGAAGGAGGCGATGGCCCGGGCCACCGCCCGGGTGAGGCTGTCGTTGCCGACCAGGGCGTTATAGAGGGCGCCGTGGGGCTTGACGTGGCAGAGGGGCACGCCGTGCTCCCGGCAGAAGGCATGGAGCGCCCCCACCTGGTAGCGTACCGACGCCTCGAGCTCGGCGGCGGTGCAGTCCATGGTGCGGCGGCCGAAGCCCTGCAGGTCGGGGTAGCCGGGGTGGGCCCCCACCGCCACCCCGTGCTGTTGCGCCAAAAGGACGGTGCGGCTCATCACCAGGGGGTCGCCGGCGTGAAAGCCGCAGGCGATATTGGCCGAGGAGATATGGGCGATGATCTCCCCGTCCATGCCGAGGGTGTAGGCGCCGAAGCTCTCCCCCATGTCGCAGTTGAGATCGATAGAGGCTTTGGCGGATGGCGCTGCGTTCACGGGAAGCTCCTATTTCATGAGGTTGGGGAGAAAGAGGACGATCTGCGGGAAAATGGTGATCGCCGCGGTGCTCATGGCCATGAGCAGGAAGAAGGGAAAGGCGTCGCGGGCGATCTTGAGCACATCGTCGTTGTTGAGCGAACTGATGACGAAGAGATTGAAGCCGACCGGTGGGGTGATCTGCGCCAGTTCGATCATCAGCACCAGGTAGATGCCGAACCACACCGTGTCGAAGCCGGCGGCGGTGACCAGCGGCAGGACGATGGGGGTGGTCATGACGATCATCGAGAAGCCGTCCACCAGGCAGCCGAGGATGATATAGAGGATGCTGAGGATGACGATGAGCATATACGGCGACAGCCCCATCTCGGTGACGAGCATGGTGAGCTTGCGGGTGATGCCGAGATAGCCCACCACCACCGAGAGGTAGGAGGCACCAAGGACGATGAGCATGATCATCGCCGTGGTTTTGACCGCCCCGAGAAGGCTGGAGCGGAACACGTTCCAGTCGAGGCTCCTGGTCAGGGCGGCGAAGGCCAGGGAGCCGAGGACGCCGACCACCCCGGCTTCGGTGGGAGTGGCCCAGCCGCTGTAGAGGCTGCCGAGGACGATGAGGATCAGCACCACCACCGGCAGGATCTCGGGGATGGCGGCCAACCGCTCCGCCCAGGTGTGGCGCTCGCGGTCCGACGGCGCCATTTTGGGGCGGATGACGCAGACGAGGACGATATAGAGGCTGAACACCCCGGCGAGCAGCAGGCCGGGAATGACGCCGGCGATGAACAGCTTGCCGATGCTGACGTCGCCGATGATGCCGTAGACGAGCATCATCATGCTCGGCGGGATGAGAAAGCCGAGGGTACCGGCACCGGCCAGCGAGCCCACCGAGAGGCTGCGGTTGTAGCCGCGCTTGTCGAGTTCCGGCACGGTGATCTTGCCGACGGTGGCGGTGGTTGCCGCCGAGGAACCGCTGACTGCGGCGAAGAAGGTGCAGGCGAGGATGTTGACGTGCAGCAGGCGGCCGGGGATGCGGTCCATCCACGGCGTCAAGCCCTTGAAGAGGTTCTCGGAGATCTTGCTGCGGAAGAGCAGTTCGCCCATCCACACGAACATCGGCAGGGCGAGCATCGCCGAGCCGCTGGTGTTGTTCCAGGCGGTGGTGGCGAGGATCGAGCCGAGCGGCAGGTCGGTGAAGAAAAAGAAGCCGCCGAGGCCGACGAGGAAGAGGGCGATGCCGATCCACACGGTGCTGCCCATGAAGAGCACCAGCAGGAGGCAGAGGGTCAGGGTGACGGTTGTGAATTCCACGGGGGCTCCTTTGCTTAACGGCCGAGATCGCCAGCTTCCACCCTGATCTCGAAGCCCTTGGTGTCGCCGCGCAGGATCAGCTGGTTCTTGAAGAACTCGCAGACGAATTGCTGGGTGAGGATGGCGGCGCCAAGCGGCATGAAGAACTGGGGAAAGGCGAGATAGGTGGCGGAGAGCTGCACCGACTGCGAACCGGTGGCCAGCGAATCCCAGAAGAGGCTGGCGGCATGCCAGGTGACGAAGCCGGAGAACAGCGCCCCGACGACATAGCACAGGCTGTCGAGGTGCAAGCGGGCCCGGTCCTTGACCAGCGAGTGGACGATGGTCATACGGATATGGCCCTTCTCCTTGAGGGTGTAGGCGAGGGCGAGAAAGGTCAGCCCGCACATCAGGTAGCCGGAATACTCATCGGTGATGAACAGGGTGCGGTCGATACCGGTGCGGATGAAGATCTCGACGCTGTTGATGGCCAGGGCGATGACCAGCAGCACCGCCGCCAGGGCGCCGGCCACGGTGGAGATGCCGTCCATGGTCTTGATCAGCCGTTTCATATGCGGGGCCTCCAGAGGTGGGGCCACCCGCCGTGGGCGGCGGGTGGCCAGGGTGCTGCTTAGCGCTTGACCTTCTTCATGTACTCGTCATAAAGGGCCTTGGCTTCGGGGGTGGCATCCTTGAGCCAGTCGGTGCGGATCTGCTCGGTGATGGCGGCCAGCTTGGCGAGAAACTCGGCCGAGGGGGCGACCACGGTCATGCCGTTCTTGACGCAGAGGGCTTCTTTCTCCTTGTCGAGGGCAGCGACCTTTTGCCACATGACCGCCTCCATCTCCTTGCCGGCCTGGACCAGGGCGTCCTGGACCTTCTTGTCGAGCTTGTTGAAGGCCTTGAGGTTGACGTTGATCATGTCGGTGGCGATGGTGATGTTGATCGGCTGATAGAACTTGAGCACTTCCCAGAACTTGGCGTCGACGGCAGTCGGGGTGGAGGTGATCACCGAGTCGATGACGCCAGTGTTGAGCGAGGCGTAGACGTCGCTGAAGGGCATGGTGATCGGGGTGCCGCCGGTGGCTTCGACCACCAGTGAGCCGTTCTTGTCATAGGTGCGGGTCTTGAGGCCCTTCATCTCCTCGACGGTGGTGATCTGCCGCTTGCTCCACACGCCGGCGCCGGGCCAGGGGGAGATGAAGAGGATCTTCTGGCCCCACTTCTCGGCCGCCTTGTCAAAGTAGGGGCGGGCGGTGTCGTTGAGCAGCTTGGCCTCCTCGAAGTTCTTGGCGAGGAAGGGCAGGGTGACGGTCTGGAAGATCTTGTCCTCGCCGGCGACGCCGCTGATCAGCATGTCGGAGAGCGGCACCATGCCGTCGCGCACTACCTTGAGCAGCTCCGGGCCCTTGTAGCCGAGGGCGCCGCCGCTGCTGACGGTGATCTCCAACTCGCCGCCGGTCAGCGTCTTGACTTTGGCGGCGAACTCTTCCAGGGCCATGGTCTGGTGGTTGTTGGGCGGCCACACCGAGTTGGCGGTCCAGGAGGTCTTGGCCTGGGCGGCGCCGGCGATGAGGCCGACCGAGAGGGCGGTTGCTGCGAGCAGGTGGGTGAAGTTCTTCATGGTGTCCTTCCTTTGTTGAGGGTTGAGGGTGAAGCGTTGTCACGTGAGCCGGTCTGTGGCGCTGGGCGCCGGCCGGCGGCTGGCCTCCGTTGTCTGTCTCAGGAACTCATATAGGAGACGATCCTGGCCTGAAAGGCGTTGATATGACTGGTGATGATGCCGCGCAGCCCTTCGCCGTCGCGGGTTTCGAGGGCGGCGATGACCGCCTCGTGCTCGGCTATCACCTCCTGGTAATGACCGTGCAGCGAGCGGTTGCGGTCGATTTCGTTGGCGTAGGAAAGGTAGGAGAGGCGCTTTGCCTGGTTGCGCACCTCGAGGCAGGCGCGATAGAGAAACTCGTTTTTGGCGCAGTCGGCGTAGGCGAGGTGGAAGCCGTGGTTGGCGTCCACCAGGCGGAGGATGTCGTTGGCGGTGATGGCCGCCACCACCTCCTCGTTGGCGCGGTGCATGGCCGCCAGCTGTTCGTCGATTTTCTGCGCCAGGGCCAGGTTGGCTACGCCCAGTTCGAGGACGCGCATCGCCTCGAAGACGGCCCGCGCTTTCTGCAGGGTGATCGGTGGCACGATGGCGCCGCGGTTGGGCTGGGTCTCGAGCCAGCCCTCGCCGGCAAGGCGCAGGATGGCCTCGCGGATTGGCGTGCGGCCGAGTTGCAGGTCGGCCATGAGCTGTTTTTCGTCGAGGATGGCGCCCGGCTGGTAGGCGAGGGTGATGATGCCGCGGCAGATCTGCTCGTAGGCCTCGAGGCCGAGGGGCTGTCGTGGCCCCTTGACGGTGGCGGCGCCTTCGCCGCGGGAGTTCTTGCGCTCCCTGGCGGCAGCGCGGCCGGTGGGGGCGGATGGCGGAATGGCTGTGACCATGGGGGCTCCTCAAGGTGCTGCGGGGGATGCCGTGTCATCTGCTGGTAGCGGCAACTTACTATATACGAAAAATATATGTCAAATATATTTCTCTCCTTCGATCAGGAAAAATGATGGGAAGGCGCTGGCTTCCCGCCGCATGGCCTCTTCTTCCCGCCGTCTTCCCTGGGATCTGGCCGCCTGCCGCGGGTAGGCGCCCATCTACAAATTGAAACAAAATTCTCACGGAAGATTACAGGGCTCTGTGGTTATATCGCCGCAGAATGTCTCAGTACAGGCGATAATCGCAACCCTGCCGGGTTGCCAGCTGGCGCAGCCGGCGGCTGTACCATCTTCAGGGAAGAAAGGAGCGACGACCATGGCTATCCCCACCAGCCGCACCCGCGAGGCGGCGCTGCCGGTAATCGATAAGGAACGCTGCAATGGCTGCGGCCTCTGCGTTCAGGTGTGCAAGGACGGCACACTTCGGCTGGTAGACGGCAAGGCCGCCAGCGGCGGCGACTCGCATTTCGGCTGCTTCGCCTGCGGCCACTGCATGGCCATCTGCCCGCGGGAGGCCATCGTTGTTTCCGGCCGCTGCCTGTCGCCGGCCGACCTCACCGAGCTGCCTCAGGCCATGCACTGCGCCGACTACCAGGCCCTCCTCGCCCTGATGCGGCGGCGACGCTCCATCCGCGAGTTTCGCGACCGCGAGGTGCCGGGGGAGGTCCTCGACCAGGTGCTCGAGGCGGTGCGCACCGCGCCGATGGGCCTGCCGCCCTCCGATGTCCATGTCCTGGTACTCGACAGCCCCGACAAGGTGCGGCGTTTCTCGGCCGACTTCTGCCTCTATCTCGAAGGCATGAAATGGCTGGTGTCGCCCTGGTTCCTCGCCCTGATGCGGCTCTTTGCCGGCAAGGCCACCCACCTGCTGATGCGCGACTTCGTCCGTCCCCTGGTGCAGGCCTATACCGCAGGCCATGCCCGCGGTGAGGATCTCGTCACCTACGAGGCGCCGGCGGCCCTCTATTTTTATGGCAGCCCCTATTGCGATCCGGCCGACCCGGTGGTGGCCGCCACCTACGCCATGCTCGCCGCCGAGTCCCTCGGTCTGGGCGGTTGTCTGCTTGGCGGCGTTCACCCCTTGATCCAGCAGGGGCGGGGAGCGGCGCGTTTTCGCCGGGGCCATGGCATCCGCCACCGCAGCCGCGAAGGCCTCTTTCTCATCCTCGGCTACCCGCGGGTGGTCTACCAGCGCGGTATTCGCCGCAGCCTGGCGGCGGTGGATCGTCCGTAAGGTCGGCCCCTCCCGGCAAGGAGCGTGCCTGGCCGGAGGAGGGGTGGTGCGGCGACTGGCGCCACGGCGGGCAGTGGACCGATGGGCGGGCTCTTTATGGGAAAATGACCGCGGTCGATTTTTTATGTTGACGTTTTTGCGCCCCATATTATATTTCCGACCACGGTCGATTTTTTCAGGGGACAGCATGAGCGGACTACGAGAAGCGAAAAAACAGGAAACCCGCCGGGCGATCATGCAGGCGGCGATACGGCTCTTCAGCGAAAAGGGCTTCGAGAAAACCAGCATCGAGGAACTGGCGCGGGCCGCCGGCATCGGCAAAGGCACGGTCTACGGCTATTTTCCCACCAAGAGCGACATCCTCCATGCCTTCTGCGAGGACGAGTTCGAGTGCCTGCGCCAGGAGCTGACTGCCAACGCCGACCAGGAGGTGCCGATCCTCACCCAGATGGTCCGCATCTATATGGCGGAGTTCATGAAGATTACCGAGAACCGCGAGTTTGCCCGCATCTTTATGCAGCAGACCGCCTTTCCCCGCGATGTCGATCTGCAGCGGCACCTCGCCCATGAGGACAACTACTTTGCCCTGCTCTTTCCCCTCCTCGAGAAGGCCCAGGAGCGGGGTGAGCTGCGCCGCGAGCTGGAACTGCTCCACATTACCGGACATTTTTACGGCCTCTATCTGCTCCTCGTCTCCGCCTGGTTTTCCGGGCGGATCGCCACCGAGGAGGCCGAGGAAGCCTTGACATCCCTCTTCCGCCAGGCCCTGGAGGGCCTGCAGCCACAGAAGCCACTCATCTCTACCACGGATAACGGCAATGAATGAACAGCAACTCGGCCCGAGGAGCGCACGGGCCAAATTCGTCTATTTTCTCTGGAGCAACATGCCGCGCTTTCTGCTGCTGGCGCTCTGCATCCTGATTGTCGTCCTCGCCGGGGCCATCGACCGCAAGAGCGCCTCCATCGCCTCCAGCAAGGAAGCGGCGGAGAAGAACGGCAAACCGGCGGTCAATGCCGTCACCCTGAGCCTGCAGCCGTCGACCATCAGCGACCGCATCAACCTGCCCGGCAATATCGAGCCGTGGACCACCCTCAACCTCCTGTCGAAGCTGAACGGCACGGTGGAGGAGGTGCTGGTGCGCGAGGGGCAGCGGGTCAAGCGCGGCGACGTCATCGCCCGTATTGACGACGACGACTACCGCATCGCCGTCGAGCGTACCGAGGCCGCCTATAACCTGGCCAAGGCCGAGTTCGAGCGCGACCGCGCCATTTACGCCAAGGGGGTCATCCCCACCGCCACCCTCGACACCAACCGTACCCGCATGGAAACCACCAAAGCCGACTTCGAGGACGCCAAGCTGCAGTTGTCGCGTTGCCTGGTCACCTCCCCCATGGACGGCGTAATGCAGAAAGTCGACGCCAAAGTCGGGCTGCAGCTGGCGGTGGGCGACCCCATCGCCGAGATCATCGACATCGAGCGTGTCAAGGCCGTTGTCGGTATCCCCGAGTCGGACGTCACCGCGGTGCGCGGCCTCAATGCCATCGACTTCACCATCCAGGCCCTGGCGGGGCGGCGGCTCACCGGCAAGGTGCACTATCTCGCCTCCTCGCCGGAGACGGTGGCGCGCATCTTCCGCCTCGAACTTGAGGTCGACAACAAGGCTGGCGACATCCTTCCCGGCATGTTCCTCCGTGCCGACATCGTTAAAAAGACTCTGCCCGCAGCTATCGTTGTCCCCTACTACAGTGTCATCTCCCGCAATAACGAGCAGTATGTCTATGTCGAGGAGGACGGGGTGGCGAAAAAGCGTGCTATCCGCCTCGGTGTCATGGAGAAGTGGCTGGTGGAGGTGGTCGAAGGGCTGAAATCTGGTGACCACCTCATCGTCGAGGGCCACCGCGATGTCGAGGACGGCCAGCCCGTCAAGGTGGTCAAGGCGGCCCGTGAAATGAAGGAACTGACCTTATGATAGTCTCTGATACCGCGGTCAGGAACAGTACCACCGTCTTCGTCGTCATGCTGCTGCTGGTGATTTTCGGCGCCTACAGCTACAAGACGCTGCCGCGCGAGAGCGAGCCCGACGTCACCATCCCCTATGTCTTCGTCTCCACCGAATACAAGGGCGTGTCGCCCACCGACATCGAGACGGCGGTGACCATCGAGATCGAGAAGAAGCTCAAGGGCCTCAAAGGCCTGAAGAAGCTCTCCTCGATCAGCTCCGAGGGCAAGTCGGTGATCAACGTCGAGTTCGTCACCGGCACCGACATCAAGCAGGCCCTGCGCGACGTCAAGGACAAGGTTGACGAGGCCAAGAACGACCTCCCCAACGACCTCGAGGACGACCCGGTGGTCTTCGAGGTCAACCTCTCGGAGATGCCGATCATCGTCTTCTCCCTCTCCGGTTCCTGCGGCCTGGCCTGTCTCAAGGAGATCGCCGACGACCTCCAGGACGAGATCGAGACCATTCCCGGGGTCCTCGAAGTCGAGGTCAACGGCGGCCTCGAGCGCGAGATCCGCGTCGAGGTGGCCCCGGAGAAGCTCGCCTATTACGGGCTGACCATCAACAGCCTGCAGAATGCCGTCAAGAGCGAGAACCAGAACACCTCCGGCGGCGCCATCCGCCTCGGCAACGGCCGCTTCCAGCTGCGCGTCCCCGGCGAGTTCCAGACCCCCGAGGAGATCTATGGCCTGGTCATCGGCACCCATAAGGGCGACCCGGTCTACCTGAAGGATGTCGCCAAGGTCATCGACGGCTTCAAGGAGGAGACCTCCATCTCCCGCATCAACGGGCAGGAAGCGGTCAACCTGGCGGTGAAGAAGCGCGCCGGTGAGAATATCATCGCCATTGCCAAGCGAGTCGATGAGATCGTCGGCGAGCAGCGCGCCATGTGGCCGAGCGGCACCACGATCAGCAAGGTGCTCGATAAATCCCGCGACATCGAAGTGATGATCGCCGATCTCGAGAACAACATCTATTCCGGCCTGGTGCTGGTGTTGCTGGTGGTCTTCCTCTCCATGGGCATCCGCAACGCCATCCTCGTCAGCCTGTCGATCCCCTTCTCGATGCTGCTCACCTTCATCATCCTCTCCGCCATGGGCATCACCCTCAACATGGTGGTGCTCTTCAGCCTGACCCTGGCTCTGGGCATGCTGGTCGACAACGCCATTGTCATCATCGAGAACAGCTACCGCTTCATGCAGCAGGGGGCGACCCGGGTCGAGGCCTGCATGCGGGCCACCTCGGAAGTCGCCTGGCCGGTGATCGGCTCGACCCTGACCACCGTGGCGGCCTTCTTTCCCATGCTCTTCTGGCCGGGCATCATGGGCGAGTTCATGCGCTACCTGCCGCTGACCCTGATCGTCACCCTCGCCTCGAGCCTCTTCGTCGCCCTGGTCATCAACCCGGCCATGGGCTCATTGTTCATGAAGGTCAAGGGAAGCGTCGCCAGCGCCAAAACCATCGAGGAGATGTCGGCGGCGGTGGACCAGCCGGCGAAAATCACCGGCTTCTGGGTGACCCTCTACAGCAGGACCTTGCGCGCCTGCCTGGAGAAACCCTGGTCGATTCTCGGTCTCAGCTTCGGCGGCCTGATCCTCATGGTCGAGGTGTGGCTGCTGGTCATCGGTCTGGAAAAACCGGTGGAGTTCTTCCCGGAGATCGACCCGCGCGGCTTCTATGTCAATATCGACACCCCCGAGGGGGCCGACCTCGACTATATCGACCGCATCATTCAGCGCGTCGAGCTGGCGGTGGCCGGGGTGAGCGGCAAGGAGGCCGAGAAGGGGCCGATTTCCCCCCTGGCCGCCCTCGCTGGCAAGGAATACACCACTCCCGGCGGCAAGAGCTACCGCGGGCCGAGCGACCTCAAGAATGTCAAAGACGTCTATATCCAGGGGGTGACCAGCGCGGCTGGCGGCGCCGCCTTCAGCGCCAACTCGCCCAACCATGTCGGGGTGCGCTTTGTCGAACTGGAGGAGCGCAGCGAGTCAAGCCACGCCACTGTACATGCCATCCGCGAGCGGGTGGCGGATATCCCCGGCGGCAAGATCACCATCGCCAAGGAGGAAGAGGGGCCGCCCACCGGCTCGCCGATCAATCTCGAGATCAGCGGGCCGGACTTCGAGGTGCTCGGCCGGCTGTCGCGCAAGGTGAAGGAGGTGCTCGCCGACATCCCCTTCGTCGAGGACATCCGCGACGACTTCGTCGAGGGCATCCCCTCGGTGCAGGTCATGGTCGACCGGCAGAAGGCGGCCCTCTTCGGGCTGACCACCGACACCATCGGTTTCGCCTTGAAGAGCGCCTACAACGGCCTCAACGTTTCCTCTTTCCGCCAGGGCGACGACGACTTCGACATCACCCTGCAGCTGGCGGAGGGCGACCGGCGCGTCGTCGACGTCCTCCACGAGCTGATGCTGCCCACGCCTTCCGGGGAGACGGTGCCATTGTCGACGGTGGCCGAGGTGGTCTTCACCGGCTCCATCGGCGATATCAACCGCATCAACAACAAGCGGGTGGTGACCGTCAAGGCCAATATCGAGGGCACCAAGACCACCGGGCCGGTGGTGCGCCAGGAGGCTTCCAAGTACCTGAAGAAGTTCGTCCTGCCGAGCGGCTACACCATGAAGTTCACCGGCGAGGAGGACGAACAGCGTGAGTCGGAGGAGTTCCTCACCAAGGCCTTCCTCGTCGCCCTGCTGCTCATCTTCCTGGTGCTGGTGGCGATGTTCAACTCGGCCATCATCCCCTTCATCATCATGGCCTCGGTGATCCTCTCCCTGGGCGGGGCCTTCCTCGGCATGGCCCTGTTCAAGGCGCCCTTCGGCATCATCATGACCGGGGTCGGGGTCATCTCGCTGGCCGGGGTGGTGGTCAACAACGCCATCGTCCTGCTCGACTACACCATCAAGCTGCGCCAGCGCGGCCATGACCTCAAGGACGCGGTGGTCTTTGCCGGCACAACCCGGCTGCGTCCGGTGCTGCTGACCGCTATCACCACCATCCTCGGGCTGATTCCCATGGTCAGCGGGATTTCCTACGACTTCCATACCTGGTCGGTGGCCTGGGTCAGCGAGTCGAGCATGTGGTGGAAGTCGATGGCCAACGTGGTCATCTTCGGCCTCCTGCTGGCCACCTTCCTGACGCTCATCGTCGTGCCGACCCTCTACTATCTCGTCGCCCGCTTCGAGATCTTCCGGGGCCAGGCGTGGCGGCGCCTCAGGGAGTTCTACTGGCGGCCCTACGCCCTGCTGGCCGGGGAACCACGGCCGACCACCCGCGAGGAGTAACACTGTCATGAAGCGTACACTGGAAGCTCTTATGGTTCTCCTGGCAGCCGTGCTGCTGCTCGGCCTCATGTCGCGGCCGGCTTTTGCCGGCGATGCCCGGCCCCTCCATATCGCCGATGCGGTGCGGCTGGCTCTGGCCAACAACCTCGGCCTCGAGGTGAGGCGCGACGAGGCGGAGATAGCTCTCGGGGCGGGGGAGGCGGCGCGGGGCGAGTTCGATGTGCGCCTCGAGGGTGAAGGCAGCCTCGGGGCGAAGGAGTCGGCGCCCTACCTCCCCGACGGGGTGGAGAAGGAAGAGACCGCTGGGGTCTCGCTGGGGGCGAGCAAGAAATTCATCACCGGCACCGAAGTCGGCGTGACATGGAAGAACGGCCGCTACAGTTCGACCCCGGCCAGCCCGCTGCTCGATCCCGCCTGGTCCTCCGGGCTCAGCCTGACGGTTCGCCAGCCGCTCCTGCAGGGGCTTGGCATCGAGCGGCAGACAGCATCCCTGCGCGCCGCCGAGACAAGGAGCGACGCCGCCCGCGAGCTGGTGGGCTTCGAAGCCGCCAACCTCGCCGCCCGAGTCAAGGCCGCCTATTGGAACCTTTTCTATGCCTGGCAGGAGAAGAGGGTGAAGGAGCTGTCCCTGTCCCTGGCGAGAAAACTCAGCGAGGAGACAAAGGAGAGGATCGCCGCCGGCAAGCTGGCGAAAGTCGATATCCACCAGCCACGTTCCGAGGTCGCCCGCCGCGAGGAGGGACTGATTTCCGCCGACCGCCTTATCGGCCTCTACGAAGACGAGCTGCGCCTGCTGGTCAATGCCCCCGTCCTGGGAGGTCCATTCGTTCCCGCCGACAAGCCGCCGACGGCCTCACTCACCCTCGATGCCGACGCCGTGCTGAAACGTGCCCTGGCCAGCCGCCCCGATATCAGGGCGGCCGAGCTGGAGCTGAGGGCGGCGGGCATCGAGAGCGAGCGGGCCGAGGACAACCTGCGCCCCTCCCTCGATATGGTCGGCGCCGTTGGTCAGGGCGGCACCGACAGCAGCTACGCCGACAGCCTCGGCGACGCCGTCGACAACCCGGAGACCGAGTGGCAGGCCGGGCTGGTACTGGCCATGCCGCTGGAAAACAGTGCCGCCAAGGGCCTTCGCCGTCAGGCCAGCGCCGCCAGCCGCAAGGCGGCCAACAGCCTGGCGCTGCTGCGCCTCGAAGTGGAGAAGAGCGTGCGCACCACGGTGCGCGACGTGCAGCTGGCGCAAAAGGCCATGGATGCCACCGCCAAGACCGCCCTGGCGACCAAAAAGCGTCTCGAGGCGGAGGAGGCCAAGTTCGCCGTCGGCCGCGCCACCACCCTCGATGTCCTCACCGCCCAGGAGGCCTACGCCCAGGCGCTGAGCTACGAGAAACAGAGCGAGGTAGGCTATGCCCTGGCCCTGGCCGAGCTCGAACGCATCCAGGGCCGAGTTGGCGAAGGGCTTGGCCTGTAAGGCAGAGGAGGGATCTGATGGCGACCGACAAGAGCTTTGCCGACTTTATCGTCGAACAGCTGACCGGGGCGGGGCAGATCACCTGCCGCAAGATGTTCGGCGAGTACGGTGTCTACTGCGATGGCAAGATCGTCGCCCTGCTGTGCGATAACCGCCTGTTCGTCAAGCCCACCGAGGCCGGACGGGGCTTTATCGGCGAGGTGACGCTGGCCCCGCCCTATCCCGGCGCCAAGGACTACTTCCTCATCGAGGAGCAGATCGACGACAGCGACTGGCTGTGCCGGCTGGTGCGGGCGAGCGCCGACCAGCTGCCGCCGCCGGCGCCGCGTAAAAAGAAGAGGGGCGGGACCGGGAAAGGGCAATGATCGAGTTGCGCGACATCCATCGCACCTTCGTCGTCGGCGGCCAGGAGGTGCGGGCCATCGACGGGGTGTCGCTGACCGTCGCCTCCGGCGAGTATCTGTCGATCATGGGCCCCTCGGGCTCGGGCAAGTCGACCCTGTTGCATATCCTCGGCCTGCTCGATACCGCCAGCAGCGGCACCTATCTCCTCGACGGCGAAGATGTCACCGGCCTCGACGAGAAGCGCCTCGCCGCCACGCGCAGCCGCCGCATCGGCTTCGTCTTCCAGTTCTTCCATCTCGTGCCGCGGCTCACCGCCGAGGAGAACATCGAGCTGCCGCTGCTCCTCTCCGGGGTTGCCCTCGACGAGCGGCGCCGGCGCAGCGGCGAACTGCTGCGCCGCTTCGGCCTTGCCGGCCGCAGCGGTCACCGCCCGGACGAGCTCTCCGGCGGCCAGCGGCAGCGGGTGGCCATCGCCCGGGCGGTGGTCAACAGGCCGACCCTGCTGCTTGCCGACGAGCCCACCGGCAACCTCGACCGCAGCGCCGGCGGCGAGATTATCGCCCTCCTCGAAGAGCTCAACGGCGACGGGCAGACCCTGGTGGTGGTCACCCACGACCCGGAGATTGGTGGCCGCGCCCGGCGGCGGCTGCGCGTCGTCGACGGCCGCATCGCCGTCGACAGTGGCGGGTAACGGCCTATGCGCCTCGTCGACTCTCTGCGCTTCGCCCTGGGCAGTCTTGGCGGCGGCAAGCTGCGGACGTTGCTCATGCTGCTCGCCACCGCCATCGGCGTGGCGGCGGTGGTGCTGCTCACCGGCATCGGCAATGGCGCACGCCTCTATATCGTCGACAAGTTCTCCTCCCTCGGCACCAACCTGCTCATCGTCATCCCCGGCCGTACCGAGACGGCAGCGAACACCCCGTCGACTCTGCTTGGCGAGACCCCACGCGACCTCACCCTCGACGATGCCCTGGCCTTGACGCGCAGCGACCTGGTGCGCCGCGTCGCCCCCCTCAACATCGGCGAGCTGAGCGCGGCGCGGCAAGGCCGCGAACGCCAGGTGCCGGTGCTCGGCACCACCACCTTCTTTCTCCAGGTGCACCACCTGCAACTGGCCCGCGGCTCCTTTCTCCCCGAGGAGGACTGGGGTGTCGCCAGGCCGGTGTGCGTCCTCGGCGCCAATGTCGCGAGAGAGCTGTTCGGCAGCGCCGAGCCGCTGGGGGAGGTCATCCGCCTCGGCAGCTACCGCTGCCGGGTCATCGGCGTGCTCGCCTCAGAGGGGCGCTCGCTGGGCTTCGACTCCCAGGAACTGGTCATCGTCCCGGTGGCCTTTGCGCAGATGCTCTTCGACACCAGCGGTCTATTCCGCGTCCTCGTCGAGGGCCGGGAGGCGGAGAGCCTGGAGCCGCTCAAGGCCCATATCCGCACCACCATCGCCAGACGCCACTATGGCGAGGACGACGTCACCCTGATCACCCAGGACGCGGTGCTCGCCACCTTCGACAAGATCCTCGGCACCCTCACCCTGACCGTGGCCGGCATCGCCGCCATCAGCCTGGTGGTTGCCGGCATCCTCATCATGAACGTCATGCTCATGGCGGTGGCGCAGCGCACGAGAGAGATCGGCCTGCTCAAGGCCCTCGGCGCGACCCGTGCGAGGATCATGGCCCTGGTGGTCAGCGAGGCCCTGCTCTTGTCGCTGATCGGCGCCGGAGCGGGCCTCGTCCTCGGTTTCTGCGGCGCCTGGGGTATAGCCCGCTTCTATCCGGAGCTGCATACCATGCCACCCCTGTGGGCGGTGGCGGCGGCGGTGGGGGTGGCGCTGGGCAACGGCCTGCTGTTCTCTTTTCTGCCAGCGCGGCGCGCGGCGCGGCTCGATCCCATCCGCGCCCTGGCCGGCCGTTAGGGGAGGTGGCGATGCGCTTTTCCGACCAGCTGGCCTTCATCACCAAGTCGATCCGCGCCAAACGGCTGCAGTCCTCGCTTACCGGCCTGGGCATCGCCGTCGGCATCGCCGCGGTCATCCTCCTCACCTCCATGGGCGAAGGCCTGCAGCGCTATGTCGTCGCCGAGTTCACCCAGTTCGGCACCAATCTCGTCGCCATCAACCCCGGCAAGGTCAACACCATGGGCACGCCGCTCGGGGTACTTGGCTCGGAACGCCTCCTGACACTGGAAGACAGTCAGGCCCTGCTGCGCCTGCCGGAGGTGGAGACAGCGGTGCCGATGGTTCAGGGCAACGCCGAGGTCAGCGCCATGGGGCGGACGCGGCGCATCACCCTCTACGGTGTCGGTGCCGATATGGACCGCGCCTTCTCGATGCGCGTCGCCAGCGGCAGCTTCCTGCCCGCCGACGACCCGCGCACCGCCCGGGCCTTCGTCGTACTCGGCGCCAAGGTCGCCGCAGAACTCTTCCCCGGCGTCAATCCCCTCGGCCAGCGCATGCAGGTCGGCGACCAGCCGGCCAGGGTCATCGGGGTCATGGAGGCCAAGGGCTTCGTGCTCGGCTTCGATATGGACGATACCGTCTATATCCCGGCGGTGCGCGCTCTCGACCTCTTCGAGCGCGAGGGCCTCATGGAGATCGATGTCCTCTTTCGCAGCGGATTCCGCCCCGAGGAAGTGACCGCAGCCATCCGCCGCCTGCTCATCAATCGCCACGGGCAGGAGGACTTCACCATCACCACGCAGCAGCAGATGCTCGATGTCCTCGGCTCGGTGTTGTCGATGCTCACCGTGGCGGTGGGTGCGCTGGGGGGGATTTCCCTGCTGGTGGGCTCGGTGGGCATCTTTACGGTGATGACCATCGCGGTGGGCGAGCGTACCGCCGAGATCGGCCTGCTGCGCGCCCTGGGAGCCTCGCAGGGCCAGATATTGCTGCTCTTTCTCCTCGAGGCCACTTTTCTCGCCGGGCTCGGCGGCTGTGCCGGCCTTCTCGTCGGGGCCCTCCTCGCCTGGCTCCTCCACCTGCTGGTACCGCTCCTGCCGGTCCACACCCCCTGGACCTTCGTGCTCCTGGCCGAGGCCCTGGCCCTGACCATCGGCATCGTCGCCGGGATCGCCCCGGCACGGCAGGCGGCGGGGCTCGATCCGGTTCAGGCCCTGCGTTCCGAGTAACCTCGCGACGAGGAATCAGAAGACTTTCACCTGCTCCTTTTCCGGCCGATGCAGGGAGAGCTTTTCCTCCGCCATGATGCGGATCCGTTCCGGGGAGGAGAGGCGGCTGCGCAGGCTGTCGAGGGCCGCCATATTTTCCTGGAGAAGCTGGTTGGTGGCGCGGCACTCGGCCAGGCGGCGTTCGTAGCTGGCAGAGGTATCGCAGAGGTGCCACTGCAGGGCGAGCAAGAGCGGGGCGGCGGCGAGCAGCACCCTGGCCACCGCCAGCCAGAGCTGTCTGCCGCCGGCCATGGAGGGGCGGCGCTGCTCGTCGAAGGGCCGGGCGAAGCCTTGGCGGGGCAGGATGCGGCGACGCCTTGTGGGTGTCTGGGGGAGGGTGAAACCCCGCCGCCCGGTGGCGGACGGCAGGACGATGGGGCCTTGATAGCGGTGGCGGGCAGAAACTGCCGGCCATGCCGGCGCGATGGGTTTCATCACAGGATGCCCCTCTTGTTCATGCGTTGCTTCATCGCCGCGAACGCCGTGCGGCCGATCTCACGCTCCACGTTCCAAAGCTCCCTGTCCCAGATTTCCACCCGTTCGATCATGCCGATGAGGACGATGTCCCTCTTCAGGCCGGCCTCGGCGCGCAGCGGGGGAGGCAGGAGGATACGCCCCTGGCGGTCGAGAACCAGCTCGCTGCTCTCCGCCTGGAAAAAACGCACGATGCGCTCACCCTCCTCGGGCGGGCCTTCTTCCCCATTGCGCAGGGTATGTTCGAGACGTTCCCACTCCGTCAAAGGGTAGGCGCGCAGATGGGTCTCCCAGGCGATGGCGATGAGGATTTCGCTGGGGTAGTGGCGCAGTACCTCGCGAAAACGGCTGGGCAGGCTGAGGCGGCCTTTGTCGTCGATGCTGTGATCGTATTTGCCGCGAAAGCGAAGCTCTGCCATTATCCACCATAAAGATCCATCTAACGACATTATGAACCATAACTAACCAAAGTACACCAACGGTGTGTCTTTGCGCAAGACCATATTGCGTAAAAACAGTAAAATAGGCAAAAAGAGGCAGCCGCGAAGAAGGTTGTATGACAATGTGAGGAGGTGATGTGGTCATATCAATTCTGCAATAAAACCATGAGAATTGGCAGTGGTAGTGGTAAATAAATTGGTAGTGAGGGGCGAAATGGTGTGAAATGCCGCGAAGTGGAGGAATAATGAGCTGCAATCATTGGCGCCGCCTCAGGCTCTTCCTTTTTCGCTCTTTCCAGGGTGAACGCGGAATGGCGTCTGCCTCGTTGCCAGGGTCCGGTTGAGGTCTTAGGCTAGCTTTTCAGCGGGCTCCGCCCTGGCCGCGTCAAACGCCGAAGGCCCCGCAGCGACGGTGTCGCTGCGGGGCCTTCGGGTCTTGCGCCGTGCCCTGTCGGGCCGGATCGGGCTATTTTTTCTTGATCATGCTCAGGCGCTTGCCGGCCTTCTGCATTGCCGGCGGGCCGAGCCAGGTGCCGCTGAGCAGCAGGTTGAAGTAGGCCCATTTGAAGAGGAGCTTGGAGATATGGTTCATCTCGGTGTCCTCGAGCAGGCCCATGGGGCCGAGGGTGGGGAAGGGGTATTTCCCGACGACCGGCTCGATGTCGTAGTTGAAGTCGATGACGTAGGCTTTCCCGAAGCCTGATTCGATGAATCAGAGGGCATGGCCATCCGATCTCGCGTGTTGCGCCTCCCCGTTGATATAGGCCATGATGTTCTCTTCGAGGATATCGGCCTGGAAATGCGCCACCGCTCCGGCCTTGGAGGTCGGCACGTTGGTGCCGTCGCCGAGCACCCAGACGTTGGGGCGGTCCTTGGGCTGCAGGGTGTGTTTGTCCACCGGGATGTAGCCCATGGGGTCGGAGATGCCTGAGTCGATCATCACCTGGGAACCGAAGTTGGGCGGAATCGACACCAGCATGTCATAGTCGACTTCGGTGCCGTCATAAGAGGCGATCACCTTGCGCTCGCCGTCGACGGAGCCGAGGGCGAAGTTGGGGGTGATCTTGATGTTCTTCTGCTCGCAGGCGGAGGTGAGCACGGCGGTGGCCACCGGCTTGGTGAAGGCCCCGGTGAGGGGCGTGACGAACTCGATCTCCACCTTGTCGCGGATGCCGCGGGTATGGAAGTACCAGTCGGCGAGGAAAGCGAATTCGAGTGGCGCCACCGGGCACTTGATCGGCATTTCGGCGATGTTCACCACCAGTTTGCCGCCTTCGAAGCTGGCCAGGGCCTTCTTGAGGTCGACGCAGTGGTCGAAGCGGTAGTAGCCGTAGACGTCCTTGCCCCAGGTTTCGCCGAGTCCCTCAACCTCCTCCGGGCGCACGTCGCAGCCGGTGGACATAATGAGGATATCGTAGGAAAAGGTGCCCCGGGTAGCGGTGGTGACCTGCTGTTTGTCCCAGTCGACGTTGACCAGCTCGGAGATGACGAAGTCGATACCAGGCTTGAGGAACTCTCTCTTGGTCTTGCGGATCTCCCTCTCGGTGTTGATGCCGAAGGGCACGAAGAGATATCCCGGCTGATAGTCGTGGATATTGTCCTTGTCGATGATGGTGATGTTCCACTCATTACGATCAAGGTGCTTCCTCATCTTGTTGGCCATCATCGTCCCGCCGCAGCCGGCGCCGAGGATGACAAGCTTTTTCATGGTGTCTTCTCCCTCCTGTCAAATATTGTCGATTCGCCTGCCGGTTCTGTCAGGCCGATGGTATGCTCAAAACACTGCGGGGCGGCAGGCTATCTGCCGTCCCGCCAGGCGCGGAGCAGGGCGCCCAGCGCCTCGATCAGCGCGAAACCAAGGCCCAGGGCTTCCTGGACGTTGGGGTCGTACAGTTTCTTCACCGCGCCGAGGGGGCCGACTCTGGGAACATTGCTCAGATCGAGGTCGGCGATGACGCGGATCATCGCCTCGGCCTGGGCCGGCGAAGGGGCGCAGCTCTTGGCAGCCTGCAAGCCGGCCCCGGCGACGCGCAGCGTGCCGTCGAGTTCGTTGAAGGTCTCGATGATCTTCGGCAGGGTCAGCTTGGCCAGCGGCTCGATCTCGTCTTTCAGTTCCATCCCCGCCCTGAGCATGGTGATGGCGGTATTGAAGTGATTCAGGCTGCCGAGGGTGTTACGCAGCAGGGCGGTGACGTCGTCGAGGTTGTACTGGCCTTCCAGATCATGGAAGAGCTCGATCATACGCGGGTAGACCAGCTTGGCCAGCGGCTCGATCTCGTCTTTGAGCTCCATGCCCGCCTTGAGCATGATGATGGCGGTATTGAAGTGGTGCAGATTGGTGAGGGTGTTGCGCACCAGGGCGGCGATGTCTTCGGGGTGGTACTGTCCCTCCAGTTCGCCCATCATCTCGATGACCTTGGGAAGGAGGATCTTGGCGAGGGGCTCGATCTCGTCCTTCAGTTCCATGGCCCCCTTGGCGGTGGTCATGAGCGAGTTGAGGGTCTGCGCGTTGAGCACCAGGCTGCGCTGGAAATGGGCGAAATCCTCTTCCCGTTGTGCCAGGTCGTCGGCAGAGAAACAGTCCTCGACGCGTGGCCGCGCCATGCCGCCCGCGGCTGCAGCCCCTTGGCGGAGCTCGGCGATTTCTCCTTTGAGGAGGCGGATTTCTTCGGTGAGGGCTTCAAGTTTGCTGAGGATCAGGGCGTCGTCCATCGTCGTCATTCTCGCGTTGGTCAGTATCGGGGCGGCCTCGCTGTTCACTTGTGTGGCCAGGCGTCGATGCTCAATATGTTCGCTGAACTTGCACAATCAAGGACAATGCAAGATTTTTGCGGTGCCACCAAGTGATAGAGGGGCACCGCCACTTTATACTACTAAGTCATAGTAGTGTCCAGATGAAAATTTGCAATGCCCGAGATGGGGAAGATTGATCCATTGTCGTGAAAGACGGTGTTTGTTGTGTTTTCTCTGGGCAAAATGCACAACATGCCCGGCCTGGGGAAAGCCAGGCCGGCTCCTCCACGCGCTCGCCGCTCTGGGAAACGCCGCCAGGCGAAGAAAGGGGTTGTCCCCCGGGTATCGGCGGGATAGGTTGAAGGCGGCGCGGGCGATAGGCCTGGCGCCGAAACGGGTTCGGCGGCCAGGCCATGGGCCAGGTCGAAAAGACAGGATGAGATTTGCGTTCTGGAGGGAAGAGGGCGATGAAGGTGATGATCTGTGGCAAGGGCGGCAGCGGCAAGAGCACGGTGACCGTGCTTCTCGCCAAGGCTCTGGCAAAACGTGGCAAGACGGTGCTGGTGGTCGACGCCGACGAGTCCAACCTCTGTCTGCACCGACTGCTCGGCGCCCCTCTGCCGGAGGTGGTGATGGAGGCCATGGGCGGGCGCCCCGGGGCGAAGCAGCAGCTGCAGCCGGCCTTCCCCGCCGCCGAGGCCCTGCTCGCCGACCCCTTGACCATCGCCGGGCTGCCGCCTTCCTGCCTCGCCGAGGCCGGTGGCGTCAAGCTCCTCGTGGTCGGCAAGATCGATACCTATGGCGAGGGCTGCGCCTGCCTGGTGGGTTCGATCTCCAAGACCATTCTCTCACGGCTCAAGGAGGGCAGGGACGAGGTGGTGCTGCTCGATGCCGAGGCGGGGCTGGAACACTTCGGGCGGCGCATCGACGCGCACTGCGACCTCGTTCTGGCGGTGGTCGACCCGAGCTACGAATCGCTGGCTATGGCCGGGAGGATCACCCGCCTGGCCGCTGAGGCAGGGCTCGAGACCTTCTCTGTACTCAATAAGGTTGAACCGCCGCTGCTTGCAGCGATGACCGCCGCCCTCGACGGCAAAGGCATCGTCGCCACCCTGGGGCGCAGTGAGGCCATATTCCAGGACAGCCTCTACGGCCGGGCCCTCCACGAAGAGAGCGAGGCGCTCGTCGGCCTGTGCAGTCTCCTCGAAAGCTACCGTCCCCCCGCGGCCAAGGCCCCCGTCGCCCCCGCAGGCGTGATGCCGCTCCTGAAAATGCCAACGCGTCCTTGACAGGGGCGGTGCTTTCGGCGCATCATTGTGCAATGGGTCGCCGGAGCACGGGGCAGTCGCCCCCCGGTGGGGGGTAGACCGCCTGCCGTGGCGGAAGGGAGAAGAGCATGACCAAGGCCAATCTGCTCGTCGTTGACGACGAAGCGAACCAGCGCGAGCTCTACACGCGCCGTCTGCAGCGCATGGGCTATGCGGTGCAATCCGCCGCCGGCGGCGAGGAGGCCCTGGCGATTCTCGCCGCCCATCCCATCGATGTGCTGGTCACCGACTTCCAGATGCCCGGTATGGACGGCTGCGAGATCATCAGCCGCGCCCGCCACCTGCAGCCCCTGCTGCAGAGCATCGTTGTCACCGGCTACAGCGACATCAGCACCGCCATTCACGCCATGGGCGTCGGCGCCTTCAATTATCTGCAGAAGCCCATCGATTTCGCCGAGTTGGGCATCACCATCGAAAAGGGCCTGGAAAAGCGCCGCCTGCTCCTCGAAGTGGAGACCAAGCAGCGTCAGCTCGAGGAGTACCGCGACCAGCTCGAGGAACTGGTGGAGAAGCGCACCGCCGCGCTCAGCGAGGCCAACAGCCGCCTGCAGAAGGAGATCGACGAGCGGCGCGTCCTCGAGCGGTCGCTGCGCGAGGCCAAGGTTCAGGCGGAGAACGCCAACCGCGCCAAGAGCGAGTTCCTCGCCAACATGAGCCACGAGATCCGCACGCCGATGACCAGCGCCATCGGCCTGCTCAACCTGGTGCTGGAGACCGAGCTGACGCCGAAGCAGAAGGCCTACCTGGAGATGGCGCGGGTCTCGACGGTGGTCATGCACAACCTGCTCAGCGACATCCTCGACCTCTCCAAGATCGAGGCCGGCAAGCTCAATCTCGAGCGCTTGACCTTCCGTCCAGCGGGGATCGTCACCTCGATTTTCGACCTGCAGCATTTCCAGGCCGAGGAAAAGGGCATCAGGCTGCACAGCGTCATCGCCGACGATGTGCCGCCGGCGGTGGTCGGCGACCCCAACCGCCTGCGCCAGATCCTCCTCAACCTGGTCTCCAACGCCATCAAGTTCACCCAATACGGCGAGGTGGTGATGAGCTGCCGTCAGTGCAGCGCGCCGGGTGAGGAGGAGCAGGGCGGGGTGACCCTGCAGTTTTCGGTGCGTGACACCGGTATCGGTATCGAGGAGGACAAGGTCGCCATCATTTTCCAGGCCTTTACCCAGGCGGACAGTTCGACCACCAGGAAATTCGGTGGCGTCGGCCTCGGTCTCAACATCTGCAGCAGGCTGGTGGCGATGATGGGCGGGCGCATCTGGGTCGAGAGCCGTCCCGGCAAGGGCAGCGTCTTCCATTTCACCTGCCGTTTCGAGCTGGCCCCCGGCGAGCTCGGGGTGGAGGAAGAAGCGCCGGCGGTGGCCGCGCATCCGGCCGACGGTGCCGGCACCGTGCTCGTCGTCGAGGATGACCGCACCAATCAGTGGGTGATTCGCGAGATCCTCGAGCATGGCGGCTATGCCGTGGTCAATGTCGCCGACGGTGCCAGTGCTCTCGACGAGGTGGCCAAGCGCAGCTTCGACCTCATGCTCCTCGACCTCAAGCTGCCCGGCATGGATGGCTACGAGGTAGTGCGGCGGCTGCGTCAGCAGGAGGATGGGGCTGGCCTGGCGGCAGAGCAGCGCCTGCCGGTGATCGCCCTGACCGGCATGGCCACCGAGGGTGAAAAGCAGCGCTGCCTGGCGGCCGGCATGGACGACTTTCTTGCCAAGCCTTTCGCCGTCAAGGAGTTCATGGGCAAGGCCGGGCAGTATATCGCCGCCAGGCGACGCCAGCTCCAGCAGGCGAAGAGCCGGCCGCGCTCCCTTCCCCCCGGGGCGCGCCTTATCGAGGAACGTTTTGCCGAAGGCGACGCCCTGGCCCGCGCTGAAGGCAACGAGGTCTTGCTTGGCGAACGTCTGCGGCGCTTCCTTGCCGAGACCCCGGTGGCCTTGGGGCGTCTGCGTCGTCTTTTCGACGATGAAGTGGAGATGCAGCAGGCCGAGCACGAGGTGCACAGCCTCAAGGAGAAGGCGCTGGAAATCGGCGCCACGCTGTTTGCTGACGAGCTCTTCAGTCTGTTGACGATGATGCGCAAGCAGCGCGGCGGCGAAGAGCTGGTGCGGCAGATGGCCATCATCGACGAGGAGTGTCGGCGACTTGGTGAGGAGCCCGCCCTGCGGCGACTTCTCGGCGGCGAGAGGTGCGCCGCCGGCGGCTGATTGCCGCAATATGATGAAATATTATCGCATGTATCGCTGAGGAGGGCGAAATGACACAGGAACAACAGGGGAATCTGAAGATTCTCATCGTCGAGGATGATTTTATGGTGCGGCAGATCCTGCGCGATATCCTCGAGCCCTACGGCGTCGTCGATATCGCCGTCAATGGCGAGGAGGCGGTGCAGGCCTTTCGCGTCGCCTGGCGGCAGAACCACCCCTACGATCTGATCTGCATGGACATCATGATGCCGGTGATGGACGGCAACGCCGCCCTGATCAAGATCCGCGAGATCGAGCTGTCCCTCGGCATCATCGGCTCCGAGGAGGTCAAAGTGATCATGATCTCCGCCCTCGACGACGTCAAGACAGTGGTCAAGGCCTACTCCAAAGGCGGGGCCACTTCCTATATCGTCAAGCCCATCGAAAAGGACCGCCTCATCGGCGAGATGCGGGCTATCGGCCTGCCGGTCTGAACGTCAGCTCCTGGCCCGGGCCCCGGCCTTTTCCGGGGCTTCTCCCGGGCCTAGGGTTCCCTCGTTTCGAAGATATCCGCCCGGCGGTCCTGCAGGGCGAGCAGCAGGCCCGCTTCGGGGGTCTGGCGGGTGAAGTTGTCCCTGGCCTCGTTCTGGCAGCGCGGGCAGGCGTTGAACGGCACGGTGAAGCCGTGCAGGCGGCGGTTCTTGCCGACGGCGTTGACTTCGGCATAGCCGGGGCAGTCCGGGCAGAGGTGGTAGCCGGTCCGTTCCTGCACATGGAAACCGGTGGTGTCGTAGAAAATGTTCTTCTGCGTGGTCACCACCCGCCGCTGCTTCCTCTCTTCGAGATGCTGCTGGCGCTGGGTGTACACCGCCAGGGCGCGGTCGCAGAGCTTGTCGATATAGTCGTTCATCTCCGGCGGCTGGACGAAGTTGGCGGGATTGTAGTCCGGTTCGCGCACCTGGGAGAAATCCATGCCGGCCATGGCGAGGATGATGCCGAGGTTGGTGTAGGGCAGGGCGCCTTCGATGGAGTAGCCGCCCTCGAGCACGCAGATGTCGGGGTTGAGCAGGCGGTTGAGCCTGGCGTAGCCTTGGGCGGTGAAGTTCATGTTGGTGATCGGGTCGGTGTAGTGGTTGTCCTGGCCGGCGGAGTTGATGATCAGTTCCGGCTTGAAGTCGTCGAGGATCGGCATCACCACCCGCTCCATGACCCGGTCGAAACCGGCCTCGCAGGTGTTGGGCGGCAGGGGGATGTTGACTGTGCAACCCTCCGCCGCCCGTCCACCGATCTCGCTCAGGAAGCCGCTGCCCGGGTAGAGGGTGCGGCCGTCCTGGTGCAGGGAGATGAACAGGGTGTCGGGGTCGTTGAAGAAGATGTCCTGGGTGCCGTCGCCATGGTGGCAGTCGGTGTCGACGATGGCGATCCTGCGCACCCCGTAGTGGCGGCGCAGATACTCGACCATGATTGCCTCGATGTTGACGATGCAGAAGCCGCGGTCACCGAAGACCGTCTGCATGGCGTGGTGGCCGGGGGGGCGGACGATGGCGAAGGCCTTTTCGGTTTCTTTCTCCATGACCGCCCGCGCCGCCCGCAGGGCGCCGCCGGTGGAGATGAGGTGCGACTCGGTAAGCAGCTTCTCGGCCGAGGGCACGCAGAAGTGGACGCGGTTGATATCGTGGAAGGTGGCGAGCTCCGGGTTGAGGAAGACGATGTCGGCGACGTCCTCGAGGCCCTCCTCGATGAGCTGGTCGCGGGTGTAGAGGAGGCGCTCCTCCCGCTCGGGGTGACTAGGGCTGATGCACCAGTCGAAGGCCGGAAAGAGGATCAGGGCGGTCTTGCGCGCGGCGCGCGGCATATAGATCGACATGGTGCTCCCTAAATGGCGGCGAGGCCGGGGCGGATCTGGGCCTTCAGGTTGAGAATCTTGCCCGAGGCGGAGAAGCCGCGGACGACGTTCATCTCCAGGCGCTCGTGGAAGTCGATGTCCGGGCAGGCGGCCATGCCCATCTCCTTGACCATGAGGGCGATAGCTTTCTGCAGACGCTTCTCGGCGTCGGCCATGGTATAGCGGGAGGGGATGCTCTCCAGCGAGGAGATCTCCGGGATCGACAGGCTGCCGTCGCCGGTATCGGCGTAGAGGGTGGCCTGGACGGTGAGGCGGGCGCGGGCGGCGCCGATGGCGTTGGCGACTTCGTAGTGGTCGGGGACGGTGCAGGGGAGGAAGAAGCCGTCGGCGATGAACTCCTGCATGGCCTTGGCCGGGCCGCCGATGGCAATGAGCCGCCGCGGGGTGATGCGGCGGCGGTGCAGCAGGGCGGCGACGGTGTAGACCGGCCGGGCGAAGACTTCCTCGATCATCTCCTCGACGGTGGTGCGGATGCGGGCGACAAAGGCGTCGAGCAGCAGTGTGGCGGTGTACTCCGGCTCCTGCCGGGGGTGGAGGCGCAGCATCGCCGCCGCCGCCTGGCGGGCCGAGCCGAGAGACAGTTTGCCGAGGACGACCATGGCGTCGGTGGGGGTAGGCGCGCTGCCACCCTCGGCCATGGAGGTGCCCTGCCGCTCCGGGCCGATGGTGAAGACGCCGTTGTCATCGAGAGAGACCCGGCTGTCGCCGCCCAGGCCGATGCTCCTGCTCTTCAAGGCGCGGATGAGGGTGGGGCGGCCGGCGATCTCGATGCCGTAGGGTTCGAGCAGTGGCGAGCCGTCCACCAGCAGGGCGATATCGGTGGTGGTGCCGCCGATGTCGAGGATGACCGCGTCTTCCTGGTCGACGCCCAGGGCGAGGCAGCCCATGACGCTGGCCGAGGGGCCTGAGTGGATGCTCTCGCAGGGAAACTCGCGGGCGCGGGCGAAGGGGATGGTGCCGCCGTCGGCTTTGAGCACGTAGCAGGGACAGTTGATGCCGAGGTGGCGGATGCCCATCTCCAGGCTGTCGGTGAAGCGGTTGAAGCGCGACATCAAGGCGGCATTGAGCCAGGTGGAATAGACGCGGCGGGGGAAGTTGGGCAGACCGGAGATGCGGTGGCCGAGGCTGATGTGGGCGAAGCGGTCGGTGAGCTGCCTGGCGATGCTCAGTTCGTGGCGGTTGTTGCGGTGCGAGAACTTGGTGACGATGGCCACCGAGTCGAGGCCCTCGCGGCGGATTTCCGCGGCGGCGGCGGTGATCGCCGCCGGGTCGGGGTCGCGCAGGATCTGGCCGCGGTGGTCGATGGCCCCGTCGAGGAACCAGGCACGGCAGCTATCCTGGAAGAATTCGGGGTTGAGGCCCGGCCCGCTTTGCAGCAGCATGCCCACCCGGTCAAGGGTGTTGGTGACGATGGCGTTGGTGCACAGGGTGCTGCTCAGCTGCAGCCGGCGCAAGCGCGAGCGGTCGGCTGGCGCAAGCTGCTGCAGCAGGAGGATGATCACTTCACCGAGGCTGCGGCGGTCGACACCGACCTTGTGTTTGGCCACCGGCCGGCCGCCGTCGAGGAGGACGCCGTCGGCATGGGTTCCACCGACATCAATACCGATAATCATGGCTGCACCTGCGTTTCTGGAACCAGGAGGAGATGGTCGATGCCGTATATTACCCCGCCGCTGCCAATTGTCCTAGAAAAACCGGCGAAATGAGGAGAATTGTCCGGCCGTGGCGGGCCCGGCCGGAGCAGTCCGCCGGCAGGGACGACAACCGGGGAAAATGTCCGTGACGGAGGCCTCTTCCTTGGCTATCATGGGGAAAGAGGACGCTGTGCGCAACGCGCCGGCGACACGGCGGAAAACACCCGGAGGGAGGGCGATGGCGGCAACCATAGCGAAGCAGGTGGCCGAGTTCCTGGCGGCGGCGCGGCGCGCCGGCAGCTACGACCCGCGTCATAACCTCTATATCTGGTTCGGCTTCCTGTGGGGGTTGCCGATCCCCCTGGTAACCCTCTCCCTGCAGGCCCATTTTCTCGCCGACCGCAACCTTGCGGCGGTGATCGCCACCATCTTCACCACCCCGCTGCAGTGGTTCTTCCTCTTCCACCCCCTCCTTTTCGCCGTCATCTTCGGCATCCTCGGCACCATCCGCAACGATCAGGAACGGCGCATCGCCGAGATGGTGGCGAGGCTCGAGGAGAGTGCCATCCACGACCCTCTCACCGGCCTCAAGAACCGCCGTTACTTCGCCCATATCTTCCATGACGAGTGCGCCCGCAGCCTGCGCCGCGCCGAGGCGCTGACCCTGCTCTTTCTCGATCTCGACCATTTCAAGAAGGTCAACGACACCCATGGCCACCACTTCGGCGACCTCGCCCTGCAGGCCACCGGCAAGTACCTGCAGCAGCAGGTGCGCCCGTACGACACCGTGGTCCGCTGGGGCGGCGAGGAGTTCATCATCCTGCTGCGCGCCACCGACGAGGAGGCCGCGGTGCACTTTTCCGAGCGGGTGCGCATCGGTATCCAGTCGGAACTCGGCGCGGGGCTGCCTTTCTCGCTGACCATCTCCATTGGACTCGCCCAGTATCAGGACAACGATACCCTCGAAGACCTCACCGACCGCGCCGACAGGGCCCTCTACCACGCCAAGCAGAGCGGCCGCAACCAGGTCATCCCCTATAGCCGGGTGCTGGGGGAGTCAGCTTCTTAAGCGACACCCGAAAGGTGTCGGGATAGCCCTATGGGGGTGCTGCGATGGCAGGCGGGGCCTGATGCGGCGGTTTGGGGAGGGAGTCGTTGCGGCGCGGATCTCTGCAGCGTCAAGGGCCGTCGCGTTGCCGGCGTCCTCTTCTGCCGGTTGGGCAAGCCCTCCGCTGGTGGAGAGGCCATACGTCAGGGGAGTGGGTGTGATCAGACCCTGGCGGCGGGAGGTTCGGGGCGGTCGACGAGGGCGATCACCAGATCCATGACATTGGTGCGTGTCGGCCCGGTGATGAGGAGGTTGCCCAAGGCCTCGAAGAAGGGGTAGGAGTCGTGGCGGGCAAGGACCTCGGCGGCGGATAAACCGAGGGCCGCCGCCCTGGCCACGGTGCCGCCGTCGACCAGCGCCCCGGCGGCGTCGGTGGGGCCGTCGTTGCCGTCGGTGCCGGCGGCGAGCAGGCGGATGCCAACCGTTCCGGCCAGTTCGAGGGCCGCCGCCAGGGCAAATTCCATGTTGCGGCCACCCTTGCCCGCGCCGCTCAGGGTGACGGTGGTCTCGCCGCCGGCGAGCAGGCAGAGGGGCGGGGCGGCCGGATTGGCGGAATGCTGGGCCTCCATGGCGATGGCGGCGAGCACCTTGGCCGCCTGGCAGGCTTCGCCGGTGAGCCGCGAGGTGAGGATCAGCGGCTGGTAGCCGAGACGGCGCGCCTCGCTGGCGGCGGCCTGCAGGGCGCTGCCGTTGGAGCCGACGATATGGTTCTCCACCCGGGCAAAGAGGGGGTCGCCCGGCTTCGGCGTCTCCGCCAATCGTCCGGCCGCGCCGTCCTGCAGGCGGCGGCGTACCGCCGGCGGCAGACGGTCGAAAATATCGTAGCGGTGCACGATGTCCAGGCAGTCGGCGAAGGTCGAGGGGTCGGCGGCGGTCATGCCCGAGGCGATGATGTCGAGGTCGTCGCCGATGACGTCGGAGAGGATCAGCGAGACGACCCTTGCCCCGCCGGCGGCACGGCACAACTGGCCGCCCTTGAGCCGCGAGAGGTGCTTGCGGAGGGTGTTGATGTGGTGGATGGTGGCCCCGCAGGACAGCAGCAGGCGGGTGGTTTCCTGCTTGTCGGCGAGGCTCAGGCCCTCGGCGGGGGCTGGGCACAGTGCCGATCCTCCGCCGGAGAGCAGGCAGAGGACGAGGTCCTGCGGTCCGGCCCCGGCCAGCAGGTCAAGGACCGCGCTGGCGGCGGCGACGCCGTTTTCGTCGGGCACAGGATGGCCGCATTCGAGGATGCGGCAGCGGCGCAGCCTGTCTCCATGGCCGTACTTGGTCACCACCAGGCCAGCTGCGATGGCCTCGCCGAGGATCTTTTCGGCCGCGGCGGCCATGGGGGCGGCAGCCTTGCCGATGGACAGCAGCAGCACGCGGCGGCAGGGGTGGCGGGGGAAGGTGGCGGCGATGCCGGCGCGGAGACCGGCTTCCGAGAAGTGCAGGGTGTTCTCGACGCATCGTGCCGGGGCGACGGCATGGAGAGCCGCCGAGAAAATCCGTGCAATGCTCTCATCCATGTTTGGACCTCCGGGGCTGAAGGATTGGGGCGATGCGGCCGACAGCGGTGGGGATGGAAAAGAGGGTTGAATCTTGCGTCTCACCCTCTTTTCCCGGCAGGCGTTCTCAGGCCACTAGCGGAGTCTCTTGCGGGCGATGCCCGCCAGGCCAAGGAGACCGGCACCGAAGAGCAGTATTGTCGCCGGTTCGGGGACGGAGGAAAATTCGCTGAGGTGGCTGATCGCGCCAATGTTGCGAAAGGAAGTTTTCCCTTTTTCCGCCTCAAAACCCATGTCTTTCAAGGATATGACCGCCCATTGCATATTGCCAGTGTTTTCGAAGAGGAAATGATCGTCTCCGTCGGGCAGTTTTTTGGCGATGCCCTTGCCGATTTTCAGGAGGAAATAGTCGGGGCTGCTGAAGAGGTCGAAGGCGAACAGGCCGGCTTGTTCCTTGATCGCGTGCCACGTCCATGGGTTACCATCGATGGCGGTATCTGCGGATTCGGTTTTATAGGAGAACTCCGCCATGACCGGTGCCAGGAAGCCGCTCACCCAGGCGGTCTCATTGGCCTTGCTGTCGCCGACGGTATCCGAGGTGCGCAGCCGGTCGAGAAGGCCGACGTCGACGGTGCTGCCATTGATGTCGAGAGTATAGGCGATGGCCTGGGGCGATATGGCAAAAACCACGGAGAGGGCAAAAACAAAGGGTAGAATCGTTTTTTTCATGGCAATCCCCTGTGCTCAGAATGAGGGTCTTGCCAGTACATTCGCAAGAAGTGTACCTACGGGAAGAAAACCTGCCGACGACAGTACAAGGTGTTAGCTCTTCCTTGACCGCGATAATTCCGCATTACGGGAATGCCGAAAGAGTGACTTCCGTAAAATCGGATTTCCTGGTGGCGGAGCAGGGCCATGCAGCCTTGCGCGGGGCAGGGGGCCTGACGCTCGTGTCGGCGAGATAACAAGCGGAGGCGTGACGATATGGCCACGGGATACGGAGCCTGTGTTCAGCACTGTGAGATGATATCGGCGGACGCTTCCGGGCCCTGCCTGGTCTTTCTCCATGAGGGGCTGGGCTGCATCACCATGTGGCGGGACTTTCCACGGCAACTCTGTGCCGCCGCCCGCTGCCCCGGCCTGCTCTACGACCGCCTTGGCCATGGGCGCTCCCCGGCTGCGCCGGCGCCGCGCACCGTGCACTACGTTCACGGTCATGCCCTGGACGAGCTGCCGCGGGTGCTCGCCCAGGCCATCCCCGGGCGGCCCTATGTGCTCGTCGGCCACTCCGATGGCGGCAGCATCGCCCTGCTCCATGCCGCCGAGCGCCCGCCGCTGCTGCGCGGCGTGGTCACCATGGCCGCCCATGTGCTGGTCGAGACCAAGACCCTGGTGGGCATCGAAGAGGCCCGGCGCCTCTATCAACGCGGCGGCTTTTCAGGCCTGGCGCGCCATCACGGCGCGGGCGCCGACACCCTCTTCCGCGCCTGGGCCGAGACCTGGCTCAGCCCGTGGTTCGCCGCGTGGAACATCGAATACGCCCTGCCGTCGATCACCTGCCCGCTCCTCGTCATCCAGGGCGAGGACGACGAATACGGCAGCGATGATCAGGTGACGCGCATCGTCGCCGGCAGCGGCGGGCCGGCGCGGGCGGCGCTGCTGCCTGGCTGCGGGCATGTCCCGCATCGCCAGCGGGGAGCGGAGGTGGTCGCCCTGATCGTCGACTTCCTTGGCGGCCTCTAGGGCAGCCGCCAACCAGGGACGAACCGTCCCTTCAGTCCAACGTCACCGTCTTCTTAGGCCCCTCGTCGAGGGTATTGCGCGAGGCCTCGACCTTGATGTAGTGCAGCAGCACCGGGGCGAGGATCATCCCCGGGATGCCCATGAGCTTCTCGCCGAGGAGCAGGCCGAGCAGGGTCAGCCACATCGGGTTCTTAATGCGGTCGCCGATGATCTTTGAATTGAGGAAGAACTCGAGCTTGTGGATGAAGACGAGGAAGCACAGGGCCAAGATGGCCATATGCGGCGAGATGGTCAGCCCGACGCTGATGATGATGGTGTTGCTGATCAGGTTGCCGATGATCGGCATCAGGCCGCAGACGAAGGTCAGCCCGGTGATGACCATGGCGAAGGGGTAGTGGTTGTAGAAAAGGAAGACGGCGGTGAGGGTGGTATTGATGGAGGAGATGAGGATCTGCGCCCCGAGCACGGTGGCGAAGCTCTGGTAGAAGGTGCTGGCGCGGGCCATGATTTCCGCCAGGGTGCGGTCGTAGAGGTTGTTGCGCACCACCGCCTTCTCCACCTCTTCGGGGGTGCGGGTGTTGATGAACGCGCCGACGGCGATGACCAGACCGATGATGAAGGTCACCAGGTGGACGAGGATGAACTGGGTGTACTTGCCGATATTGCCGACCTTGTCCATGGCGAAGCTCATAGCCTTGCTCTTGAGCTCGGCGAAATCGGCGAACCATGGCTGGATACCGAGCTTTTCGGCATACCCGATGACCACCGGGATCGAGCGGCGGGCAATTTCCGGCACTTCGGTGACGGCGGTGCGCAAGAAGAGGTAGAAACCGGTGCCGATGGCCGCCAGCAGCACGGCGCCGAGGAGGATGGCCAGCCATTTCTGGCCGCCAAAGCAGAACTTGCGCAGGGCGAAGATGGTGAACAGGCCGGTGAGCAGCAGGGTGGTCAGCTCGAGTAGGCCGACGAAGGCCAGGCCGAGGAAGACGATGATATAGGACAGCCGCACGGGGATGTTGCTGGAGAGCAGGATGGGCTGGTGAGGCATGGCGTCGTCCTTGACGGCGGAAAAGCTGACTGAAAGGCACTTCCCCAACTCCCGCGCAACGTTATTCAGTCGGCCGTGGGAATGCAAGGACAAACAGCAGCACCACTCAAGATGGGGGGAGGAGGCGGTTGCAGCGGGGGAATGGGGTGTTGCCGAAGCGGTGTCGATGCGGTACAGTTCACCCCTGGCGGGCGCCCTGGACGTCCTCCCGATCCTCGTTTTCGACAACTTCCAGCGAATATCGTCCTTATGGAATTTCTGGCTCATGCCGAGTTCTGGGTGGCGGTGGTGAAGATCATCATGATCGACATCCTCCTCGGTGGCGACAACGCCGTGGTCATCGCCTTGGCCTGCCGCCGGCTGCCGCCGCGGCAGCGCATCCAGGGCATCCTCTGGGGCACCGCCGGGGCCATTGCCCTGCGGGTGGTGTTGATCTTCTTCGCCCTCAGCCTCCTCAGCGTACCCTTGCTCAAGGTGGCCGGGGCGATGCTGCTCCTGTGGATCGGCATCAAGCTGCTTCTGCCGGAAGAGGAAGACAAGCACGGCAATCTCGAAAGCAGCGACCGCCTCTGGGGGGCGGTGAAGACGGTCATCGTCGCCGACTTCGTCATGAGCCTCGACAACGTCATCGCCATCGCCGGGGCGGCGGAAGGCTCCGGCGACGAGCATAAGATGATCCTCGTCATCTTCGGCCTGCTGGTCAGCATCCCCATCATCGTCTGGGGCAGCCAGCTGGTGGTGCGGCTCATGGACCGCTTCCCCATCGTCGTCAACCTCGGCGGCATGCTGCTGGGCTGGATCGCCGGCGAGATGGCCATCGGCGACCCCTTCGTGGTGTCCTATTTCGCCAGCAGCTTCGACCTGACCATCACCACGTCGGCCCACCACTACGGCGCGGCGGCGGCCGGCGCCTTGCTCGTGCTGCTCGGCGGGCGGCTGCTCGCCCGGCGCATGGCCGCGGCTGCGGCCGGGTCGTGAGCCGGCCGGTCCTGCCAGGAGGACGATGAGCGGTGAGCACATCCCCGTACACCTTTCTTGAAGAAAAACTGCGTCGTGGCGGGAACATCCTCCTCGACGGCGCCACCGGCACCGAGCTGGAGCGGCGCGGCGTGCCCATGCACGGCGCGGCGTGGACGGCGGAGGCGGTGCTGTCGCGGCCGGAGGTGGTGCGGGCGGTGCATGAGGACTATATCGACGCCGGGGCCGAGGTGATCACCGTCAACTCCTTCTCCCTGGCTAGGCACATGCTGCTCGGCACCGGGTTGGAGGAGCGCTTCGTCGAGCTCAATGAGACGGCGGTGGGGCTGGCACTGCAGGCCCGCGAGACGGGGGGGCGAGAGGTGGCCGTCGCCGGTTCCATCGCCCCGACCACCTTCTGCAGCGATCCCAGCGAGAGTTTTCTCGGCGAGAATGAGGCGCTGGCCGCTTACCGCCAGCAGGCGGAGACCCTCTGCCGGGCCGGGGTCGACCTGCTGGTCGTCGAGATGATCGGCGATATCCTCCAGGGCACCTTGGCGGTGCGGGCGGCACGGGAGACCGGGCTGCCGGTGTGGCTCGGCTACAGCTGCCGGCGCGACCGGCAGGGTCGCCTGATGCTCTGGGACTTGAGGGATTCCCTTGCCGATGGGGTGCGCGCCATGGCCGACCTCGGCGGCGAGGCCGCCCTGATCATGCACACCGAGGTCGCCGACGCCACCACGGCCTTCACCGAGCTCGCCGCCCAGTGGCCGAAGTCCCTGGGCGTCTACGCCCACTCCGGGGTCTTCGTCATGCCCCACTGGCAGTTCAACGATGTCATCTCGCCCAGGGATTACGCCGCCGAGGCCGGCCGCTGGCTGGACATGGGGGCGCGCATCATCGGCGGCTGCTGCGGCATCGGCCCGGAACACATCAGGATGCTGCGGACGATGTACCGTTTCTGAGGCAGGGGGCGGCCTCGTCGTCGAGGGAGAGGCTGCGGCCGCTTTCGAAGCTGCGCCTGCCGCCGCCAAAGGGGTCGGGCAGTTCGAGGCGAAGGGCCAGCAGCTGCAGGGGGTGCTGGAAATCGTCCGCTCCGGCGGGGAGCAGGGTCGGGTAGAAGCGGTCGCCGACCAGCGGCAGGCCGAGGCCGCTGAGATGCAGCCGCAACTGGTGCTTCTTGCCAGTCTCGGGGTGGAGGAGGAGGCGGGCGCGGCCGTTGCGTACCTCCTGGAGATGGATGTGGCTGCGGGCGTTGACCGGGCCGCGGCAAACCTCCATGCGGAACCACGGCTGGCCCTGCTCGATACGGTTTTCCACCAGGCAGTGGCGCCATTCAGGCTCCCCGGCGCAGGTGCTGATGGCCAGGTAGGTCTTGCGCACCTGGCCGGCGGCGAAGAGCGGCTGGTAGCGACCGCGGGCGGCGCGGTTCTTGGCCAGCAGCACCAGGCCGGAGGTTTCGCGGTCGATGCGGTGCAGGGGCGAGAGCTGGTCGTTGCCAGTGCGCTCTCTGAGTCGTTCCACCAGGGTCTCGGCGACATAGACCCCCACCGGGCTTACCGGCAGAAAAGGCGGTTTGTCCGCCACCAGCAGGTGCTCGTCCTCGTAAACGACTGCTTCGGCAAAGGGAATGATCGGCTCCTCGGCCACCTGGCGATGGTAGAAGAGGCGGCTGTCGGGGAGGTAGGGGCTGGCCGCGTTCACCGCAACGCCGGCCTCATCCCGCACCCCGCCGCTCTCGAGCCGCTCCTGCCAGACTTCCTGCGCCACTCTGGGGAAGCGGCGGCAAAAGAACTCGAGCAGCGTCGGATAGGGCGGGCCGTCAGGCGGCAGGTAGACTACCGAGAGGCCTCTGGCCTTGCCCATGGCGTCGTCCTCGCTGGTTGTCCCTTGCGCAGGTTTTGTCCCGCCAGAGCAGGGGGCGGACGCCGCAAGCGCCCGGTGGCAGGGTGTTTTTCCCCGGGGCGCGGATCGGCCCCGAGGGGGAGTGTTTTTTCCCGTCTTACCGCGGGCTCCGGGCCATCCCCGGCGGGGCGGCTACTTCTTCTTGTCGAGGAGATCGCTGGCCTCGTTCTTGCTCTTTTTCGCCGCCCGCTTCTCTTTCTGGGTCATGGCCGGTTTCTTCTTCTCTTCTTTTCTGCTGTTTCTCTCTTTGGACATGGGACGCTCCTTGGGCAGTGTATCTTGCCGAGATGGCCGAACGCCGCGAAGGCAAATACATTCTTCACCACTATAGCCGACCGCCAGGCCGGCGGCAAGCCAAGGCTGTTGACAGCGCCTGCGGTGGCTGCTATAGCTTTTGCAGCTTCAGGCAGTGAGGCGCCGCCCGCCGCCCTTTCAGCAAAGGAGATCGACGATGTTCATGGTTGCCCGTATTCCCTGCGGCGTGCTGTGCGCCGTTCTCGTCCTGATATTCTGCGCCGTTCTCCCTCATGCGGGAGCGGCCGAGCAGCCGACCCTGACGGTGGTCGCCACCTATGACAACAAGGGCGAGATCTTCACCGAGTTTCACAAAAAGACCGGGATCCTCATCCATTTCCTCGACATGCCCCCCGGCGAGATTCTGGCGCGCACCGCCGCCGAAGGCGGCAGGCCCTTGGCCGACCTGTGGTTCGGCGCCGGCATCGACAGCTTCCTCAAGGCCCGTGACCTGGGGCTGCTCGAGGTCTATCGCTCCCCGGAAGCCGATGCGATACCGACAGCCTACAAGGATGCGGAGGGCTACTGGACCGGGGTGTCGTTGGTATTGAGCGGGCTGCTCGTCAACACCGACCTGCTGGCCGAGCGCAATCTGGCGCCGCCCAGACTGTGGGCGGACCTGGTGCGGCCCGAGTATCGGGGGCAGCTGCTGTTCGCCGACCCGGCGGTTTCCTCGGCGACCTTCGCCACCATCGGCGGCCTGTTGCACAAGATGGGCGAGGCCGAGGGCTGGAACTATCTCGAGGCCCTGGCCGCCAATGCCGCCTATATCACCAAGAGCGCCAGCGACCCGCAGAAGAAGGTGCAGTCGGGGCAGGTGCCGGTGGCCCTGGTGCCGCTTTCCGGGGAGATGCTCGGTCGCCACGGCAAGTCGCCGGTACAGGCCTTGCTCCCCGGCGACGGCATCCCCTATATGGCGGTGGGGGTGGCGATCTTCAAGGACGCCCGCAACCCGGAAGGCGCCCGCGCCTTCGTCGACTGGGCGCTCAGCCTCGAGGGGCAGCGGATCATCCAGGCCAAGGACCCGCGCATCATGGTGCGTCCCAACCTCCCCCTGCCCGGGACCCTGGAGGAAGGGGTCGAGCTCATCGACGTCGACGTCGTCGCCATCAGTCGCGAGCGTCGCCACCTTCTCGAGGAGTGGGCTCGGCGGGTGGAGAAGAAGCGCTAGCCCCGTTGGGGAAGGGGAACTCCTTGATATAGACCTCCTGCTGCGGGAAGGGGATGGTGATGCCGTGCAGGCGGAAGAGCCGGTCGATCTCGAAGTTGATGGCGCTCTTCACGGCGAGCCGGGTGTCGATGTGGTTAAGATGACAGCGCAGCTCGAAGTCGAGGGAGCTAGGCCCGAAGGTGAGGAAGAACACCGCCGGCGCAGGCGCCGAGCCGTCGTTGACCACTTCCTCTATGGAGGTGGCGATCTCCAGCAGCAGCCGCCGCACCAGCTCGATATCGGTGCCGTAGGCGACGCCCACCGGGACGATGAGGCGGCCGAGGCTGTCGTTGAGCGTCATATTGGTCACCTGCCCGGAGATGAGCTCCGAGTTAGGGACGATGACGTCGGCGCGATCGAAGGTCTTGATGAGGGTGGAGCGCACGCTGATCTTCTGCACATGGCCCTCGGTGGTGCCGATTCTGATCCAGTCGCCGCGCTTGATCGGCCGTTCGAAGAGGATGATCAGGCCGGAGACGAAGTTGTTGACGATGTTCTGCATGCCGAAGCCAATGCCCACCGACAGCGCCCCGGCGATGACCGCCAGGTTGGAGAAGCTGAAGCCGGCCGTGGCCAGGCCGAAGAGCAGGGCCAGGGCGAAACCGCAGTAGCCGGTCATGGTGACCAGGGTGTCCTGGGCGCTCTGCGAGAACCCGGCCTGGTCGAGCCATTGCCGCTCCATGCGCATGCGCAGCCAGGCGAAGACCGTCCAGCCAACCGCGAAAATGAGCACGCCGAGCACCAGCCGCGCCGGCACCACGCGCAGGTCGCCGAGGGTGAAACCATCGAGGAGGACGAGGTGCACCTTCTTCAGCGTCGCTTCCGGAACTCCCCAGAAATCGAGAAATAGCCGCAGGGCCAGGGCCCAGGCGAGGATTCTGCCAAGCACCAGCAACCAGGTCATCGAGGGCAGGCTGTCGTCGGCGAGCAGTCCCAGCCTGTCGCGCAGGCGGCGCTGCCAGCGGTAGCGGCCCGGCAACAGGCCGCCGATGGCGCGTTCGATGAAGAGCAGCCCGAAACGAAGCATGGACGCCACCAGGGCCGTACCGAGCAGGCCGAGGAGCACGAAGACGGTCAGGTTGCGGAAGCCGGCGAACTCGGCGGCGACGAGAGCCAGGGTGGCGGCGACCAGGGTCGGCCTGCGCCAGGCCTCCAGTCGGGCAAGATTCCCGTGCAGCCTCAGCGGCCAGAAGAGGCGGCAGATGGCCAGGGCGAGGAGGCAGAGAAGAAGCGACTGGCCAAGGTAGAGGCTCTCCTGCGCTGCCGGATAGGCGTCGAGCTGCAGGCGGGAGGAGAAGAGCAGCACGATGGCCAGGGTGGCGGTGGCGAGGAGGGAGCCTGATGACAGGGCAGGGGCCATCGACCAGCGCAGGTTCCGCAGCTGCAGCGTGGCCAGGGCAAGAAGCACGGTGGCCACGGCGAGCAGCAGCCACGGCGTATAGGGCATGGCCGCCTCTTCCTGGAAGATGTAGCCAAGGAAGGCGGCGCCGGCGAGGAGGCCGCCGGCCAGGGTGAACGAGGCCCGGCTGGCGGGCGCCGCCCCGTGGGCGAAGAGAGGCCGCGATATCCTTGCCGCGGCCACCCCGCCCCCGAGCATGAGCAGTGCCAGCGGCAGCAGCCGTGCCACGCCGAGGTCGTCGAGGCCGGACCGCTCGGCCAGATAGCTCGCCCACTGCCGGACGACGTCCCCGGCGGAGGAGAGGCTGGCAGCAAAACGCCGGTCGAGGTTGCCGGTGCGGGACAACACACCCTCCTTCTGCAGCTGTCGGCCATACTCGTCAAGCTCGTTGCCGACGCGGGTGGCCAGGGTCAGCGCCAGGCGGCATTCCGACAGCGTCACCTGCTGCGCCTGCTTGCGCTTCTCCAGGCTGCGGCGCTCCTTGACCGACTCCGGGGAATCATTGGGGCCGGGGCTGCCCAGGGAGGCCGTCTCTTCCTCGAGGCGGGTGATGAGCGCGCCGGTGTCTTCGATGCAGGTCTGCGCCCCGCCGCGCAGTTGCTCGAGCTCGCGCACAGCCTCCGCCGCGTGCTGCGCGGACATCTTCTTTGCCTTGATCTGCCGCGAGACCTCCTTGAGGGTGGCCTGAGCCTTGTCGAAGTCAAAAGACGGGGCACTGTCGGCAGAGAGGGCGAGCAGTGGCCAGAGGAGGAGCAGCGGCAGGGTCGCAAGAAACGGGAAAAGGGATAAACGTCGAAGCATGGCGGATCCTTGGAGGCGGAGGAAGGTGTGGCGGCCTCGGGGCCGCAACTTAGGGCAACTGTACCGGATGTGCCCTCATTTGCAAACCTTGCCATGGCGATTTTTTTAGCCTGGCCTTTTCCCCGACCGCCCCGGCTATGCTATACTTGGCGCAGGAGCCACGACGACATCGCCTTTTCGGCAATGCGCCAAGCAAGGTTTTTCAGAGATGGTTGACCCTCAGCGGAGCCATGGCATGCAGAGCATTCGTTCGGCGTTTTTGAAAAACATCATGCTGGTCACTCTCGTTTCCGTCGTCCTCCTTTTCTTGGTGTGGATGCAGAGCGAGTACCGCGAGTTCAACCTCGACGCCGCCGCCACCCGCCAGTCGTTCGTCACACATCAGAAAGAGCTGCTGCGCGAGGAGGTCGGCAAGGTGGTCGATTTCATCGACTACACCAAAGGGCGTACCGAGGAGGTGCTGCACCGCCAGGTGCGCGATCGCGTCTACGAGGCGCATCGCGTCGCCACCCACCTGCATCGTCTCTACCATGAGCGGCTGCCGGCCGCCGAAGTGCAGGAACTCATCCGCGAGAGCCTGCGCAGCCTGCGCTTCAACGAGGGGCGCGGCTACTATTTCATCTTCGACCGCCACGGCGTCGAGGTGCTCTTCGCCGACCGCCCGGAACTGGAAGGGCGTAATATGCTCGATATGCAGGGCGCCCGCGGCGAGATGGTGGTGGCCGACATGCTCGCCCTGGTCAAAGAGCGCGAGGAAGGCTTCTACGAGTACACCTGGACCAAGCCGGGGGCGGCGAACAACACCTTCGAAAAAACGGCCTTCGTCAAGCGCTTCGAACCGTACGACTGGGTGATCGGCACCGGCGAGTACCTTGCCGACGTGCGCGAAGATCTGCAGCGTCAGGTGCTTGAGCGGCTGGTGACCCTGCGCTTCGGTGACGAGGGGTATTTTTTTGGTACCACCCGCGGCGGCCTGCCGCTGTTCACCGGCGGGCGCGTCACCCGCGGCGGTCCCTCCTTGTGGGACGTCACCGACCCCCACGGGGTGAAGATCTTCCAGGAGTATGAAAAAGCGGTGGCTCAGCCCGAGGGCGGCTATGTCCATTATTCCTGGGAAAAACTTGCCGGAGGCAAGGCGGTACCGAAGATCTCTTATGTGGTGGCCATCAAGGACTGGCCGTGGATCATCGGCGCCGGCGTTTACCTCGATACCGTCGAGCGCGAGATCGCCGCCAAAAAGGAACTGCTCCTGGGACGTTTCGTCAAGCGGGCGGTGGCCGCCTGCACCCTGCTCATGCTGTTGCTGCTGTCTGCTTCCCTGGTTGGCTGGAAGCTCGCCGGGCGCATCCGCTCCGGCCTCGACACCTTCATTCACTTCTGCCGGCGGGCGGCGGCGGAGCGGGTGCTTATCGATCCGGCGGCCCTGCGCTTCTCCGAGTTGCAGGACATCGCCCTGGCCACCAACGACATGCTGCGCGATCAGCGCCGAGCCACCGAGGAACTGGCGCGCAGCGAGAAGAAATACCGTGCCCTGTTCGAAAACATGGTGCACGGCGTCTACTACCAGATGGCCGACGGCAGCCTGGCTGACGTCAACCACGCCGCCCTGGAGATCTGCGGGCTGACACGGCAGGAGTTCCTCGGCGCGGGCCAGCGGCCGCCGTGGGGTATGATAGACGAGAAGGGGAACGAAGTCGCCGCCCGCGACCAGCCGGGCATGGTCGCTTTACAGAGCGGTAATCCGGTGCTCAGCCGGGTGGTTGGCATCTATAACGTCCGCACCGACCGCTACGTCTGGGTGAGCGTCAACGCCATCCCCGAGTGCGGCGAGGAGGGGGGGCGGCCCTTCCAGGTGGTGGTCACTCTGTCCGACATCACCCGGCGCCGCGAGGCGGAGGAGGAGCGGGCCCGCCTCCTCGGCCAGCTGCAGCAGGTGCAGCGGCTCGAGGCCATCGGCACACTCGCCGGGGGCATCGCCCATGATTTCAACAATCTCCTCGGCGCCATCATCGGCTATGCCGAGATGGCCAGGGCCGGCGTGGCCGACGGAGGGGCGACCGCCAGTGACCTCGCCGAGGTGCTGGTCGCCGCCAACCGCGCCAAGGAGCTGGTCAGGCAGATCCTCGCCTTCAGCCGTCAGGCCGATGCGGAGCGCATCTGCCTGCGGCCGGCCGAGGGAGTCAGGGAGGCGATCAAGCTGCTGCGGCCGTCGCTGCCCTCGACCATCACCATCGTCCAGGATATCGATCTCCAAGCCGGGCCGATCTTCGCCGACCCGACGCAGCTGCAGCAGATTCTCGTCAATCTCTGCACCAACGCCTTCCATGCCATGGAGGAACGGGGCGGCGAGCTGACCATCTCGTTGCGGAACGTCGGCCCGGACAATCTCCCCGCTGAGGCCCCGGCCCTGGGCGAGTACGCCCTGCTGGCGGTCGCCGACAACGGCCCGGGAATGAGCGAGGACGTCCGCCAGCGTATCTTCGAGCCCTATTTCACCACCAAGGAGGTTGGCAAGGGCACCGGCATGGGGCTGGCCATCGTCCATGGCATCGTCACCAGCTACGACGGCTTCGTCATCTGCCGCAGCCGGCCTGGCGAGGGAACGGTGGTGGAGGTCTATCTGCCGGTGTTCGCCGCCGAGGAAGCGGTCGACGACAGCCCGCAGGGCCCGGTGCCGGGGGGCAGCGAACATATCCTCTTCGTCGATGATGAGAAGATTCTCAACGAGATGGGTGAGGTGCTGTTCTCCCGCCTTGGCTATCGGGTGACCAGCGCCCTCTCGGGGGCGGAGGCCATCGCCCTTTTCGAGCAGGACCCGGCGGCCTTCGACCTCGTTCTCACCGACCAGACCATGCCCGGCATGACCGGCCTCGACCTGGCGCGGCGCCTGCTCCAGCTGCGCCCCGGTCTGCCGATCATCCTCTGCTCCGGCTACTCCACCCTGGTGTCGCAGGAATCGGCGGAGGCGGCGGGCATCCGCGCCTTTGTCATGAAGCCGCTGGCCAGGCACGACATCGCCCAGCTGGTGCGCCGCATTCTCGACGAGCCGCCTAGAGGCTGAACGAACGCGCCTGGGCGACCTCCAGGGCCAGCTCGGCGCGGGCGTTGGCGTCTTTGGCGAGGTTTTTTTTGGCGCACCACTCGGGGAAGGTCTCGGGGTCGATGAACACCTTGATGACCTGGTCGCCGCGGGCCTCGACCTCGGCCTTCTTCTCCTCGGCGCGGGCCAGCCAGTCGCCATAGCTCTGCGGCAGCAGGTCGCTGTCGTCGAAAAGCTCGAGCAGGGCCGCATAGTGTTCTTCGCGGTACCAGACCATGGCCTGCAGGCTCGGCTGGTGAGCGGGCTGTTCGGGGTTCTGCTTGGGGGTCTGTTGCCTGGCCTTGATGGCGGCGGCGGTTCTGGCCGAGCCGGCCAGGCGGTTCTTCTTGGTCATGGCTGCTCCGCGGGGTTGGGGGCGGGGATGGGGTACGGACGGACGGCGACATCATACCCGGCGCGGCGGCAAAGTAAAGGGCAAACGAGGGCTGGCTGGGGGACTTCATGGGGTGGCGCAGGGGTGGCAATGGCCCCGGCGGTACCGAGAAGCCTTGACGAAGACGAATTCTTTACGGTATCCTCATCAGTTTTTCATCTCCCCTCGCCAAGATGAGGGGCTGGCGTCGGCCGTGCGTGAACGCACGCGGCCGGCCACCATGGGACAAGGTGCCAAGGAGGAGGGCGATGTCCGAGTTGCTGGAACGCTGGAATGTGGAACGCTCATCGGAGCTGTACCGGGTGGCGGAGTGGGGCGGCGGCTATTTCCGCGTCTCCGAGAAGGGCGACATGCTGGTGCTGCCCTCGCCTAACGCCGCCGAGCGGGCGGTATCCATCCCCGAGATCGTCGAGGGGCTCAAGGAGCGCGGCCTCGACATGCCGGTGTTGCTGCGTATCGAGAACATCCTCGACGCGCAGATCTCCCAGCTCAACGAGACCTTCATCGCCGCCATGCAGAGCCTCGGCTACCGCGGCAGCTTCATGGGCGCCTACCCCATCAAGGTCAACCAGCAGAAGCAGGTCATCGACGCCATGGTCCACTACGGGGCGCCCTATCACCACGGCCTCGAGGCGGGCAGCAAGGCCGAGCTCATCGCCGCCATGGGCATGATGGTCGACCGCGAGGCGCCCCTGGTCTGCAACGGCTACAAGGACGAGGAGTTCGTCGACCTGGCGCTGACCGCGGTCAAGCTCGGCTTCCGCTGCATCATCGTCGTCGAGATGCCCAGCGAGCTGCCGCTGATCATCGAGCGTTCACGCATCCTCGGGGCCACGCCGGTGCTCGGGGTGCGCATCAAGCTCGCCAGCCAGGCCGGCGGCCACTGGGCCGAGTCCGGCGGCGAGCGCTCCATCTTCGGCCTCAACACCACCCAGCTCATCGACGCCGTCGATCTCCTCGTGCGCGAGGGGATGCTCGATTGCCTGCAGATGGTGCACTACCATCTCGGCTCGCAGATCTCCAACATCCGCGAGATCCGCACCGCCGTCGGCGAGGCCTGCCGCGTCTACGCCGGCCTGGTCAAGGAAGGCGCGGCGATGAAATACCTCGACCTCGGCGGCGGGCTGGCGGTGGACTACGACGGCTCGCAGTCCAACTTCCTGAGCAGCCGCAACTACTCGCTCAACGAGTACTGCACCGACATCATCGAGGCGGTGATGACCACCCTCGACGAGCAGAACATCGACCACCCGATTATCATCACCGAGACCGGGCGGGCCCTGGTGGCCTACTATTCGGTGCTGCTCTTCAACGTCCTCGACAGGACGGTGTTCGAGCCAGACCCCCTGCCGGAGGCCTTGCCCGCCGGTTGCCACCCGCTGCTCGCCAACATGTTCGAGTCGCTCAACGGGCTCTCCATCCGCAATATCCAGGAGACCCTCAACGACGCCATCTACTACCGCGACGAGGTGCGCCAGCTGTTCAACCACGGCAAGATCACCCTGCGCGAGCGCTCGCTGGCCGAGAACATCTTCTGGACGACCCTCAACGGCATCCTCCACACCGCCCGGCAGCTGAAGAACGCCCCGGCCGAGATCGGCGAGATCGAGCGCCTTCTGTCGGATATCTACTACTGCAACTTCAGCCTCTTCCAGTCGCTGCCGGACAGCTGGGCCATCGACCAGCTGTTCCCGGTGATGCCCATCCACCGCCTCAACGAGAAACCCGGCCGCAACGCCATCCTCGCCGATATCACCTGCGACTGCGACGGCAAGATCGACCGCTTCGTCGACCGCTTCGGCGCCAAGCGCTTTCTGCCCTTGCACGAGCTCAAGGAGTCGGAGGAATACTATCTCGGGGTGTTCCTGGTCGGTGCCTACCAGGAGACCCTGGGCGATCTGCACAACCTGCTCGGCGACACCAACGTGGTCACCGTCACCTTGCTCGACAACGGTAAATTCGATTTTGCCGGCGAGCTCGAGGGTGACACCGTCGCCGACATCCTCAGCTACGTCGAGTACGACCCCAAGCGGCTGCTGATGAAGTTTCGCAAGACCGCCGAGACGGCGGTCAAGGAAGGGCTGATCTCGCCGCTGGAGCGCAAGGCGGTGATGCAGGTCTACGAGGCCGGGCTGCGCGGCTACACCTATTTCGAACGCTGACCGCCACCAGCGGTCGGCGGGAAACCACAGCAAAGGGAGGATTCCATGGCCAAGGTATTGATCATCGGTGCCGGCGGTGTCGCCGGGGTCACCGCCCACAAGTGCGCCTTTCTCGCCGAGAGCTTTGCCGAGATCGTCCTCGCCAGTCGGACGCTGGCCAAGTGTCGGGCCATCGCCCGGTCGATCAAGGAGCGCTGCGGCCGCGACATCGAGGTGCGCCAGGTCGACGCCGATCGCGTCGAGGAGACGGTGGCGCTGATAGAGGAGGTGCGCCCCGACCTGCTCGTCAACCTCGCCCTGCCCTATCAGGATCTGGCGTTGATGGAGGCCTGCCTGGCCACCGGCGTCGACTACCTCGACACCGCCAATTACGAGCCGCCGGACGTCGCCAAGTTCGAGTACAAGTGGCAGTGGGCCTACCGGGAGCGCTTCGAGAAGGCGGGCCTCATGGCCCTGCTCGGCTCGGGCTTCGATCCCGGCGTGACCAATGTCTTCTGCGCCTGGGCGCAGAAGCACCACTTCGACGAGATCCACCAGCTCGACATCATCGACTGCAACGCCGGCGATCACGGCCAGCACTTCGCCACCAACTTCAACCCGGAGATCAACATCCGCGAGATCACCCAGCGCGGCCGCTACTGGGAGCATGGCGAGTGGGTGGAGACCGACCCCCTCTCCTGGTCGATGAACTACGACTTTCCCGAGGGCATCGGTGCCAAGAAGTGCTACCTGATGTACCACGAGGAGCTGGAGTCGCTGGTGCTGCACCTCAAGGGCCTGAAGCGGGCGCGCTTCTGGATGACCTTCGGCGAGCAGTACCTCACCCACCTGCGCGTGCTGGAGAACGTCGGCATGACGCGCATCGACCCGGTGGACTTCAACGGCCAGCAGATCGTCCCCATCCAGTTCCTCAAGAAGGTGCTGCCCGAGCCGGCCTCGCTGGGGCCGCTGACCAAGGGGCGCACCTGCATCGGCTGCCTGCTCAAGGGGGTCAAGGACGGCCGCGCCAAGACCATCTTCGTCTACAATATCTGCAGCCACGAGGAGAGCTACCGCGAAGTCGGCTCCCAGGCGATCAGCTACACCACCGGCGTGCCGGCGATGATCGGCGCCAAGCTGATGCTGGAGAAGAAGTGGCGCAAGGCGGGCGTGTGGCATATGGAGCAGTTCGACCCCGACCCGTTCATGGATGAGCTCAACCGCCACGGCCTGCCGTGGACCGTGCTGCAGTTGCCATGAACGGCCGCGAGGAGTACCGCTTCGACCCGCGGCGGGTGGAGACGCCCTGCTACCTCGTCGACCTCGGCCTGTTGCGGCAGAACCTCGCCATCCTCGCCGAGGTCAAGCGGCGTACCGGCTGCAAGATCCTCCTCGCCCTCAAGTGCTTCTCGATGTTCCGCGTCTTTCCCCTGCTGGCGACGACTCTGGACGGGGTCTGCGCCAGCTCGCCGCACGAGGCGCGGCTGGGCCGCGAGGAGTTCGGCGGCGAGGTGCATACCTTCGCCGCCGCCTACAGCGACAGGGACATCGAGGAGCTGTGCACAATCTCGGACCATATCCTCTTCAACTCCATGGGCCAGCTGCAGCGCTTTCGCCCTGCCATCGCCCGCCACCTCGCCGCCGGCGGCGGGCCCATCGAGATCGGCATCCGCATCAACCCCGAGCACAGCGAGGGAGCTGTCCCGGTCTACGACCCCTGTGCCCCCGGCTCGCGCCTCGGCATCCGCTGCCGTCACCTGCGGCCGGAGCTGCTCGACGGCGTCACTGGCTTGCACTGGCACAACCTCTGCGAGCAGGACGCCGACTGCCTCGAGCGCACCGTGGCGGCGGTGGAGGCGGGCTTTGCCGACATCATCCCGAGGATGCGCTACGTCAACTTCGGCGGCGGCCACCATATCACCCGGCCCGGTTATGATCTGGAGCGGCTGGTCGCCGTGATCAACCGCTTCCAGGAGAAGTGGGGTGTCGAGGTCTACCTCGAGCCGGGTGAGGCGGTGGCGCTCAACTGCGGCTACCTGGTGAGCTCGGTGCTCGATATCGCCCCGGCCGACCTGGACAACGCCATCCTCGACTGCTCGGTGCCGGCCCATATGCCAGATGTCCTCGAGATGCCCTATCGACCGGTGGTCATCGGCGCCGGCGAGGAGGGCGACAAGCCCTGCGCCTACCGCCTCGGCGGCCTCTCCTGCCTCGCCGGGGACGTGGTCGGCGTCTATTCCTTCGACCAGCCGCTGGCCGAGGGCGACCGCCTCGTCTTCAGTGACATGGCCATCTACACCATGGTCAAGAACACCACCTTCAACGGCGTGCGATTGCCGTCCATCTATGTCTACGAGCCGCAGGGGGATGTCTACGAGTGTGTGCGCGCCTTCGGCTACGAAGACTTCAAAATGCGCCTGTCCTAGAGGGGAAAAAAGTGAGCATGGAAAGTCCCGATTTTTTACAGTCGGAGATGGCGGGGCGGCAAGCGCCTGAAAACCCGCTGTTCACCGTCATCTCGGCGCCCTTCGAGGCCTCGGTCTCCTATGGCGGGGGCACGGCACTGGGACCGCAGGCGATCCTAGCCGCCTCGCAGCAGCTGGAGACCTGGGACGGCCTGTGCGAGCCGCTCCTCTGGGGCATTGCCACCGCTCCGCCGGTTGATTGCCGGGGCGAGGTGGAAGAGGTCCTGGCCCGTCTCGAGGCGGCTGTGGGAGAGGTGGCCGCGCGGGGCTCGATGCCGGTGGTGCTGGGCGGCGAGCATACGGTCAGCCTCGCCCCGATCCGTGCCTTGGCCAAGCGGTGCACCGGGCCTATCGGGGTGGTGCAGATCGACGCCCATGCCGACCTGCGGTCACGTTTCGAAGGCTCGCCCTTCAGCCATGCCTGCGTCATGCGCCGCGCCATCGAGGAGTGCGGCTGCGCCCTGATGCAGTTCGGGGTGCGCGCCCTGTGCCTGGAGGAGGTTGCCTGTCGCCAGGAAAGAGGGGTGCAGCATCTCGACGCCCGCATGTTACCCTCCGTCGACCTCGCCGCCTTCGCCCTGCCCGGGTCCTTTCCGGAGGACATCTACCTGACCATCGACGTCGATGGCCTCGACCCCTCGGTGATCCGCGCCACCGGCACCCCGGTGCCCGGCGGCCCCCTCTGGCATCAGACGCTGACCTTCATCGAGCGCGCCCTGCGCGGCCGGCGCCTCCTCGGCTTCGACGTGGTCGAGCTGGCGCCGCAGCAGGGCGATCACGCCTCCGATTTTGCCGCGGCGCAGCTGGTCTATTCGGTGATGGGCATGATCGGCAGGGCGCAAGGGAGATAATTGGCCCCGTGCTGGCGGGATTTCGGGAATTCTCCCGTTGGCGTGAAACGACAAAGCGGGCGCGCATCCTCTCTGGGATGCGCGCCCGCTTTGTCGTTGATGGGTGCTGCGGGAGAAAGGTCAGACGAGCAGAAACTCCTTGAAGTCGCCGCGCATGCAGTGGTTGGAGGCCATGGCCGAGGAGTAGGCGCCGGCGTTGATCAGGGCGAGGGTCATGCCTTCGGCGAGCGGCGGCATGGTGATGCCGGCGTACCACACGTCGAGGGCCTCGTTGATGTTGCCGACGATGCTCACCGTCTGCTTCTCCCCCGGCAGCAGCCGCGCCGGCAGGGGCTGGAAGGGCAGGCCGTAGACCGCCGGCTCGACGGCCAGGTTGAAGCCGGCGTCGACGCCGACGAAGACCGTCTCCAGCTTCTTCTCCACCGAGTTGACGGTGAGCAGCAGGATGCCGCAGTCCTTGGCGATATAGTCCCCGGGTTCGATCTCCACCCGCTGCCCCCGCCCCTGGAAATGGCGGGCGAGGATGGCCGCCCAGCGGTTCAGGTCGAGGGGGGCGTCCTCGGCGACGTGCGGCACGCCGAGGCCGCCGCCGACGTTGACGATCTCCACCGTATCGAGCTGATCGACGAACCACAGGCAGCTGTCGATGATGGCGTCCCACAAGTCGAGCTGCGGGGTGAGGTAGCCGCAGCCGGTGTGGAAGTGGATCTTCTTGATGCGCAGGCCATATTGCCTGGCCAGCGCCACCGCCTCGGCGAACTGCTCGCGGTAGATGCCGAACTTGGTGGTGTTGGCGCCGCTGTAGCGCAGTTTGTCGTTCTGGGCGCGGCTGATGCCGAGCGCCGGGTTGACGCGGATGCCGATCTCCCGGCCCGGGCCAAGGGCGCCCCAGCGGCGGATGACGCTCATCGAGTCGCAGGTCATCGCCAGGCCCCTGATCCGCGACAGCCGCTGCAGGTCGCGGTCGGAGAGGCTGCCGGCGGTGAAGGAGATGTCCTCGGCGGCAAAACCGCAGGCGATGGCGTGTTCCACCTCGTTGGGCGAGCAGGCGTCGATACCCACCAGGCCGCTGGCGCGCAGATGGCTGAGCAGCGGGGCGAAGCGGTTGGCCTTCATGGCATACTTGACGGCGAAACGCCCCTCCAGGCCGGCCCCCGTCAGCGCGTCGTGCAGACGCTGCACGTTGGCGACGATGCGCCGGCCATTGTAGTAGAAGGAGGGCGTACCGAACTGCTCCGCCAGGCTCTCGACCCTGCGGCCGGCGAACTCGAGGTCGCCGTCGCGATAGCGCAGGTCTTCCCGTTCCCACCACTCCATCACGAGATCCGCGGCTCCTCGAAGGGGTTGTCGGCGAGGTTCATGGCGCTCGGCGGCACCGCGTCGGCGACGGGCAGCTCCTTGCGGCCGGTGATCCAGCCGCGGCAATTGTCGGCGCCGCAGCCGCAGGGGAACTGCTTGAAGAGCACGTCCTCGGTCTGGGCGTAGTCCATGGTCAGGTACTCCATGGGGTGGATGTCGCGCACCGCGTAGACCAGCAGCTTCTCCATGTCGAGCTCGATGTTGGGCGAGCAGGAATGAAGGAAATAGCCGGAAAAGTAGAGGTCGTGGAGGTGTTTGTCGGGCTCGATCTGCAGGGTGTGCTGGCGGATCTCGTCGATGATGTCGCCGGTGATGGCGCACACCAGACTCCCCTTGGCGAAGAATTTGTAGCTCATGACGCCGAGGCCGGTTGCATGATTCTTCTCGACGATGCCGAAGTCGCTTTTGCTGGGAAAGAGCGGATTGCTACCAAAACGGTCTGGATACATGGCTTGTTCCTGTCAGATAAGGGGAGTGGGGGGAGAGGGTTGGCAGAACGCCGCAGGTAGGGTGTGAATTTTCGCGATGAATACAACTTTCCCGGGGTTGAAGCAACAGCTTTTTGCGTTGGCGGCGAGATGAAGGCAAAATATTTTTTCAGCAAATATATCAAGTATATATAGTGTGTATTGGCTTGCTGGGGTCGGTTTTTGCCCTCGACGGCCGCGCTTGCCCTCCTTTCGCGGATGGCATGTCGCGGCCGCGGGGGGTAGTGGGGGCGGAGAACGTTGCCCACCGAGGGGTCGGCACCGCTGGCGTCGCCGCCGGGCATAATGCTGCACAAAAAAGATAGGTAAGGGGGCTTCATGCCGGTCCATGACGCTGGCCTGCTTTTCCCTGACGACGCCTGCCCTCCCCCCTGCAAAATGCCCCGGGAGTGGTTATGGTCAGGGGAATGTCGTTCCAGTCGTCTCCGCCTACCGACACCGTCGCCATGGATATCGATCGCCGCCCCCTGCATACATCGCTCCTCAGCCTGCGCGACTGGGTCGTCGCGGTGACGCTCACCGCGGTCCTTCATCTCCTTGTCGTCATCACCGCCCTGCTGCCGCCCGGCAACTATTTTTTCCCCTTTGTCGGCGAGGTCTGGCAGCGGGCGGAAGGTCCGCTGGCCTCCGGGGCGGCAGGTAGCGCGGAGGAACAGGAAGCGGCAGCGGCCGCTCCGGCTTCGCCGCGAGGTGCCGTGTCAGGGGCGGCGGTGGATGCCGACCCCTATCGCCTCGCCGGGCGCCGTGCCACTGCCGCGGCTGTCGGCGCCGGGGTGCAGGTGGGCCGGGGCGAGGCCGCCCTGCCGCTGCTGACGGTCAAGGCCGGGTACCGCTCGCTGCTCCAGGATGGCCCGGCGCCGCGCCTGCTGCCGCCGGCACTGTCCGGGTCGACCATCCCCGCCAAGCCGGACAGGAGCCTGCTGCAGGAGGTGGCCGACGACGCCGAGGAGGTGCTGCTCGGCAACGTCTTTCAGGACGCCGTTCCCCTCGAGCCCGGCGCGCCGTCGCCGCTGGCCGGCGAGGAGGAGTTCCTCCGCCGCCTCGGCGCCGATATCGTCGACGGCCGCCTCGACATGGGCTTTGCCGACTTTATTCTTAGCGCCGAGTACTACCAGCTGGCGCGCTCGCTGCTGCCCCTCGGGCAGCGGCCGGCCTTTTCCCTCGATGAGGCCATGGCGCGCTATCGCCAGCGCCTCGCCGAGGTATCCCAGGGCATGCCGGCGCAGCTCGACGCCTACTGGCTGGTGATGCTGCTGCAGCGCTACTCCGACAACAAGTACTACCCGGAGAACGGCAGCGGCATGCTCCTCGACGGCCTCTTTCACCGCCAGAACGACTGCGAGGGCGGCACCAAGGAGGTGCTCGCCTATCTGCAGTCGCTCTATCCGGAGCTGCCGCTCGGCACCAACCGCGGCATGCTGCAGACCACCAGGGGCGACTTTATCGGCCACATGCAGGGCTATATCGGCCCAGGCGGGCCGAGCGCAAAAATCCTCGACAACCGCCAGGGGCTGATCATCGAGACGACCCGCATAGGCCCGGACTCGGTGGTGCCCTACCAGTCGGGGGAGATCTTCCCCCTCGAGGACTTCGTCGCCCGCTATTACCCCGAGCTGGTACGCGGCACGCCGCTGGAGAGGCTGCTCGCCACCGGCCCGGCCGGGCCCGGGGGAGCCGCGGGGGGCAACATCGTCGGCACCAGCGACCACCCGCTGAAGATGAGCTACGGCGGCAGTTCGGCCCTCCTCGCCGACCAGCTCTACGACCTCGACGCCATCAGGACGCAGCGCATCGCCAACGAGTTCCAGCGCAGCAAGGTGCCGAGCTGCAACCCCGGCATCGACCCCGGCAAGATCGACCGCACCAATCTCTTCAGCAACTTCGTTACCATCGACCGCAAGCTGCGCAGGGTGCTCATCGGCCACTACCTCGCCGACCTGCAGTACTGGGAAAACGAGATCATGCCGCAGTGGCGCCAGCCGCCGTTCCTGGCCACCTACGACGACCTGGTCGGCAGCCTGGTGGCGGCGGGGAGCGGCCAGGGCGGGCATGTGCAGGTCGACGGCGACAACACCGTGCCGGTGGGCCTCCTCAAGAGCCACGGCGATTTCCTCGCCCTGCTGGCGCGGGCGGAACAGGACGACGACGCCCCCCACTACGGCACTGGCGGCAGCGAGTGCCGGGAGCGCACCGTCCTCGACGAGAAGTTGCTTGGCTATCTCTTCCGCTCGCCGAGTCAGCCGGGCGTCTTCTTCCTGCCCCAGCCGGGCGAGGAGGTCGATTGGACCAGGGTGGTGGGCGATCTGCGCCAGGATTGCCTGGCGGTGTCGCGCGCCGATGAGGCCCGCGAGCTGCTGGCGGCCCTCGAGGCCGAGGCGGTGGCCGGCGGCAGCTCGCTGCGCCGCGAACTCCATGGCCAGGTGCGCGCGCGGGGGCTGGGGCCGCGCAGCGACGACGACGAGCCGGCCTACCGCCTGGCCCTGCGCCGGCTGCTCGAGGGCAGCGGGGCGGGGGATGATTTCGCCCCGCTCGCCGGACGGCAGTCGTCGCCGAGCGTGGCGGCGGAGCCGAGTGTTGCCGAAACCCTGGCCCGCGTCGGGCGCGGCGGCCTCAACGGCGGCCTGCTCTGGGACGGCGTCGATTTTCTCGGCCAGGCGGAGTTCGCCCCCCTGCTCGCCGCCTATGGCAGACGCGGCGACCTGGCGCTGTCCACCGAGCGGGCGCAGCAACTGGCGGCGAACGTTGCCGATGCCATGGGCGGCGAGCAGGGGGCGGCGCTGCTCGCCGGCTGGCGCGAACAGGCCGTGTCGGCGGAGCTGCGTTTGGCCGCCGCCATGCGCCTGGCGCTGCTCGCCGGCGAGGCGCCGGCGGCTGTCTCGCGGCTCGCCCGCCTCGACCTCGAGGGGCGGAAGGACTTCCGCGCCCGCGCCCTGGCGGCGCTGCTGCGCTACGGGCTGCTCGAGGACGACGCCCGCCGGGTGGTGGCGGCGCGCATGGAAAAAGCGCTTCAGGCGCTGCCGCCCCTCGCCGCCGTGCCGGCGGCCGGCGCCAGTCACCCCCCGCTCTTCGTCGACCTTGCCGAGGTGGTCAAGGCCCTGGTGATTCTCCCCGACCGGGCGGTGGAGGAGAACCTGCGCCGCCGGCTGCAGGGCGAGCTCACCCGTGACCTCGCCACCGGCCGGCAGGCATCGGCGGCTGAGGCCGACTACGGTCTCGTCTTCAACAAACTGTCGCTGCTGCTCATGATGAGTCAGCGCCTTGGCCAGGGGAAGTCGAGCCCGCTGGGCGAGGATCTGTGGCGCGGCTATTTCCTCTTTGCCGCCGAGCGCCCGGTGGGCAAGCTGATGCTTGCCCCGCTGCGTGATATCGCCGGTGAGGAGGAGGTGGAGGCAGTCCTCGCCACGACCATCGCCGCACAGATCGCGGCCCTCGACCGTCTGCGCGTCCCCGGCGGGCAGCGCGCCGAGAGCCTCAGGGAGGCCGGTGCGGTGCTTGGCGTCGGCAATGTCGTCGCCCGCCTCTTGCCCCTGCTCGAGCCCCTGCGCCGCCAGCGGCTTGCCGCGGGTCTTGGCGGCGACTCGCGGGGCGACGCCTGGTACCTGGAGCGGCTGCATCGCCGCGCCGCCCCCATTCTCCTTTCCCATGGCGCGGCCGACGGCCACCGCTACACCGCCGCCGACCCGCTGCTCGACTTCTACCGCAACGACCGGGTGCGCGAGTCGTTTGCCCTGCTCGCCTATTTCCAGGAGGGCGGCGTCGAGCCGCGTTTTCGCCGCTCCCAGGATCTCTCGACGATCAAGGATCCCGGCAGCCTCAAGGTCATCGAGGGCGAACGGCGCATCACCCGCCAGGACATGTCGCTGCTCACCCTGGCCTTGAACCCCGGCAACAGCCCGGCGGCTTTGAGCCGTTCCTGGGGGGAGACGCTGCAGGTGATCGGCCGGCACCAGGGGCTGACGCCGCTCGATCCCGACCTGCGCCGCTATCTCTTCGCCCCCCATTACCCCTATCTGGTCGACAACGACTCCGGCTTCTTCTTCTCCCCGGAGACGGTGGCCGACCTGCACAACGCCGACCGCTGGGGCGGCCGCAACGACATCCTGCTCAGCAGCTACCTGCACTTCCGTCATCTGCCGCAGCGCCTGCCGGAGTGGCTGGAGCGGGCGGCCTGGCAGAGGAGCGAGTGGGAACTGACGATCATCAAGAAGTTCGAGCAGCAGACCTTTCTGCCGATGATCCTCGAGTGCGACAGCGACAGCCGTGAACTGCCGCAGGGCCTCTTCCGCGCCAAGTGGGAGATCCGCAAGCCCTTTGGCGAGGACATCTTCCCCGGCACCCTGCTCTTGCTGCGCCTTGGCTACCTGGAGATCACCGCCGCCGGCGACATCGTCCGCACCGCCAAGCACCAGGGCGGCTGAGGGGGCTTGCCGGCAAGGCCCTTTTTCGGTATAACCGGGCGGCAGCATGGCGGCGGGTATGGTTGCCGTCGTCGCGGAGGTGCGGGTGAAAAGGTGCAGGCGCAAAGAGCGCCGTCAGGAGGCCGCAGCGTCGCGGCGCCGGTCGGTAAAGGCCGGCCAGACGGGGCGCAGGCCAAATACAGGGAGGAGACGACTGGTGAGGGAAGAAGTGAAGAAAGAACAGGAGGGCGGTCGAGGGCCCCTGGTGGCGCAGATTGTCGCGGTGCTCTTCTTCCGCCTGCTGCTCAATACCGGCAGGCGTTTCGTCTACCCCTTCGCCCCGGCCCTGAGCCGCAGCTTCGCAGTGGAACTGACCGCCATCACCTCGATCCTCGCCACCTGCCAGACCGTCTCCCTGCTCGGCCTGTTCAGCGGGCCGCTGGCCGACCGCTTCGGCTACCGCACCATGATGCGCGGCGGCCTGGGGCTGCTCGCCGGCGGCATGCTGCTCTGCGCCACCGCCACCGGCTTCTGGTGGCTGGCCGTCGGCCTGGTGGTGGCCAGCCTTGGCAAGATCGTCTTCGACCCGGCCATCCAGGCTTTTATCGGCAAGCACGTGCCCTTCGAGCGTCGTGGCCGGGTCATCGGCCTGGTGGAGACCGCCTGGGCGGGCTCGACGCTGGTCGCCATCCCCGCCCTGGGGGTGGTCATCGAGCGCTTCGGCATGACCAGCGCCTTCTCGCTCCTCGCCCTGCTCGGCCTCGTCGGCTGGCTGTTGGTGGGGCGGGTCTTCGCCCGTGACGACGACGGCGGCGGGGGAGCAGGGCGGCGGCCGGCGCTGTTCGCCGCCCTGCCGCGGCTGGTCGCCCACCGCCCCGCCCTCGGCATGCTCCTCTTCGGCTTTTTCGTCAGCCTCGCCAACGACGGGCTCTTTGTCGTCTACGGCGCCTGGTTCGAGCAGGCCTTCAACACCGGCGTCGCCACCCTCGGCTTCTCCGCCATGGCCATCGGCACTGCCGAGCTCCTCGGCGAGGCGGCCACTATCCTTCTCGTCGACCGCCTCGGGGCCAAGCGGGCCATGGTGCTCGGCCTCTGCCTGGCCATGGCTGCCTACCTGCTCCTGCCGCTCATCGGCCGCTCCCTGCCCCTGGCCATGGCCGGGCTCTTCCTGGTCTTTTTCTGCTTCGAGTTCACCATCGTCGCCAGCTTCGCGCTGAGCACCGAGCTGCTCCCCGAGGCGAGAGCGACGATGATGGCCGGCTTCTACGCCATTGCCGGGGTGGGGCGCATGGTCGGGGTGTTGCTCGGTGGCGGGTTATGGCAGATGGGCGGCATTGCCGCGGTGGCCGGCAGCGCCGCACTGCTCACCGGCTGCGGCCTGCTCGCCCTGTTCTGGGGGCTGCACCGCTGGCGGCGCCCGTCGCTGCCGTGAAGAAAGCCTCTCAGCGCTGTTTGAAGTCCACCGAAACGATGCCGTAGCGGCGCATGATGCGCTGCAGGGCCTGGCGCTCCAGGCCGCAGTGGGCGGCGGCGCTGGTGACGTTGCCCTGGTGGCGGGCGAGGAGGTTGCTGAGGTACTCCCCGGAGAAGCGTCGCAGCACCTCCGCTTTGGCCTCGTTATAGGAGAGGGCGTCGAGGTCGGCGTAGAGCTCGTCCCCCGGCAAGGACGGCCCGACAGCGGTGGCCGGGTCGAGATCCTCCGCCTCGATGCGGCCTCCGGCGGCCGACAGAACCAGCCGCTTGATGGTGTTCTCCAACTCGCGGACGTTGCCCGGCCAGGGGCGCCGGTAGAGGAGGCGCAAGGCCTCCGGGGCGATCTCCAGGTCCGGCCGCTCGTACTCCTTCTTGAACAGGGCGAGGAAGTGATGGACGAGGAGCGGCACGTCCTCGATCATCTCGCGCAGGTTGGGCATGACCACGCTGACCACGTTGAGGCGGTAGAAGAGGTCGGCGCGGAACTCGCCGTTCCTGATCTTTTCCTCGAGGTTCTGGTTGGTGGAGGCGACCACCCGCACATCGACCTTGATGGTGCGGTTCTGCCCGAGGGGCTGGATCTCTTTTTCCTGCAGCACGCGCAGCAGCTTGGTCTGCACCTGCACCGGGATGTCGGCGATCTCGTCGAGGAGGATGGTCGAGCCGTGGGCCTCGAGGAAGAGCCCCTTCTTGGCATGGGCGGCCCCGGTGAAGGCGCCGCGGCTGTAGCCAAAGAGCTCGCTCTCGAGGACGTTTTCGGGCAGCGCCGGGCAGTTGACGACTATCATGCGCTGCTCGCGGCGATTGCTGAGGTCGTGCAGGGCCCGTGCCGCCAGTTCCTTGCCGGTGCCGCTCTCGCCACGAATGAGCACGGTGGCGTCGGTGTCGGCGACCCGCGCCAGCAGGTCGAGCACCCGCTTCTGCGCCTTGCTCTGCCCGACGAAGCCGGCGGGCGGCGCCAGCCGTTCCAGCTTGTCCTTGAGATTGCGGTTGGTGCGCAGCAGGGTGGTGCGCTCCAGGCAGTTGCGCACCACGCGGACGATATGGTCCTTGTCGAAGGGCTTCTGCAGAAAGTCATAGGCCCCGTCCTTGATGGCCTGCACCGCCATGTCGATGGTGCCGTAGCCGGTCATGACGATGACCGACATGGTGCGGTCGTAGGCCTGGATCTTCTGCAAAAGCTGCAGCCCGTCGAGGTCGGGCATCTTGATGTCGGTGATCACCGCGTCAGGCGAGCACTCGCCCAGCAGTTCCAGGGCCTTGAGGCCAGAGGGGGCGGTGACCACGAGGCAGCCGCACTTCTTTTCCAGGGTGAGGCGGAGCATGGCCAGCATGTCCGGCTCGTCGTCGACGATCATCACCAGTTTTTTGTCTTCCGCGGCGTGTGCGGCGAGTTCCGTCATGGGCGGTCCTTGCGAACGGGTTGAAAGCGGGGCTCCCCGGGGGCTGTCAAAGGCGACTCGCACCATACCGCTCCTGCCCGCTTTCGGCAAGACTTCGCTGTACTTTCGCCGTGTTCGCCGTGCCGAGGCGAGTTTGCAGGTCTCCTCTGCCCGTTGTGGCGAGAGCTTGCCGGGCCAGGCTGCGAATGGTTTGCGGGAAGGGATCCTTTTTGAGTATATTCGGGAACTCCACGGAGTCATGCGGTCGAGCCGCGGGGGGGGTGGACAGGCCATGGTCAGCAGCAAGGATACCTATTACGCCAAGAACGTCGGCGGTGTGGCCTCGGTGGAGTTTTGCTGGGGGCTCGGCTTTCCGGTGATCATGGAGTCGACCTTTCTGCAACTCTTCCTGAGCAGCCTCGGCGCCTCGAGCCTGGCCATCGGCATCGTCCCCTCGCTGTTCATCATGGGCATCTCGGTGGCGCCGCTCTTCGCCACCTATCTCAGCTGCCGCTATCCTCGCAAAAAGCACCTGGTGACCGTCCTCCACATCCTCTCCGGCCTGGCCGTGCTCCTCTTTGGGACGCTGCTCCACGCCGTAGATGAACCGCAGCTGGTCCTGCCGCTATTTTTCGCCAGTTATCTCCTCTTCTCCCTCTGCCTCGGCCTTGCCATCCAGGTATGGCTCGACTACGTCACGCGCATCCTCAGCGAGCGGCGCATCGTGCCGGGCTTCGGCTATATGATGCTCGCCCAGAACGTCGGCAAGATCGTCTCCAGTTTCTTCATCCTCGGGGTGGTGGAGCGCCATGCCTTTTCCCTCGCCTCTTCGGCCTGGGTGTTCATGGCCACCGGCGGCGTGTTCACCCTTGGTTCGCTGTTCTTCTACGCCACCAGGGAATTCGACGAGGGGCCGGTCACAGCCGCCGCCCGGCCACCTTTTTTCAAACATCTGCGGGGCATGTTCGCCACCGTGGTCGCCAACCGCCCCTTTCTTATCTACCTCGCCGGCGACCTCGACAACGTCGTCATCCTCACCGCCCTGTCGTTCTACGCCAACTACGCCACCGGCTACTTCGCCGTCCCGGCGCACCTCGCCGCGGGGGCTTTTGTCGCCTTCATCTATGCCGGCTCGATCACCGTCAATATCCTCCTTGGCACCATGAACCTCCTGTCGTTGAAAAGAAAGCTCTATCTCTCCAAGGGGATCACTCTGACGGTTTTGCTTTTGCTGACCTTCTTTCCGGGCTACGCCAGCTTCTTCGTCATCAGTTATCTGCTCGGTTTCGGGCGGGCCATCCGCAACATGGTCTATCCTCCTTCGGTGAAGATCTTCGCCGGCCCGGGCGATGCCACCGCCTACTACTCGCTGGCTTCGCTGCTCACCCTGCCGGTGGGGGTCGGTTTCCCCCTCGCCTTCGGGCAGGCCTTGGATCTTCTCGCCAACCGCGGCGCCGACGCCTATCGCCTGCTCTTTGGCCTCGCCATGCTCTTCGTTCTCACCACCCTCTTTTTCACGGTGAAGACCGACTTCGGCCGAGCGCAGGGTATGGAGGCGCGGTAAGGGCTCGCATATCCGGCCAGGCTCCGGAGTTCGCGACAAACCTGGAATCCGTGCTGGTGCGGAGAAGGTCCGGCTGCCGTAGTGGTGGTCGACAGGATGCAACTGCTCGACTTCACCCATCAGCGACTCGTCGCAGTGGCTCGATGGCCGGCGTTTCTGCCGGTTGCTGCAGCAACCGGACGGCATGTCGTGCGACACTTGTGTGGCGCCGTGACGGTATGGGCGGTACAGGGGAGAGTCGAGGTTCTCCTTGCACCTCAACATGACAGGGAATTTTCCCCGCGGCAGTCTTTTTCGCGCCCTTGCTTGCACGGCATAAAATTTGCAAAAATTGTTGAGGCCACTCATGGCCACCACCTCCGGAACGGTCGTCGCCGGGGTAGAGAAGCGGAAAGCGAACATGAAAAAACTCTTCACCACTGTCATCGCAGCCGGTTGCGGGCTGCTGATCCTCGGCGTCGGCGACGCAGCCGCGCTGCAGACCCATGGCGGCAGCGAAGGCGTCGTCGTACATCAGCTCGCCCATGTGCAGTATCTCGGTGCCCTGTGGTACCTCATCTGGGATATCCGTCGCAGCGGCTTCAACGGCCGTGGCTGGCTGCTGCTGCAGTGGTTCTGTCGGCTGATGATCGCCTGGAACGCCCTCGCCCTGATCGGACACTTCGCCCAGATGGCCTTGCCGCAGGATGCCATCGTCACCGGCAACGGATATCTCTCCTCCCGCCTGGCCGAGCCGCTGACCACGGGACGGCTGCTCTATTTTCTTACCGCCCTCGACCATGTGCTGATCACCCCGGCCCTGTTCTTCCTCTTCCTGGCCATGCGTCATTTTTACCGTTCCCAGGAAGTCGCCGCAAAGGGAGGGCGATGATGCTCAGCCTCTCCCTGCTGCCGGCCATCTTCCTCGATATCGTCGGCTCCTCCGCCAACATCGTCCTCTCATTTCTCGCCCTGCGCTACGCGCGGCTGCTCTCTCGCCGCCAGCCGAACAACTTTGTCTGGGGCTATCTCTTCTATGTTACCTTCGCCATCTCCCTGTTCACCATCTCCCGCGCCGTCGGCCACCTCGTCAAGCAGTTCCTGCTCATCGGAGGTGGCGGCCATATCTGGCACATGCTGTCCCCCTATTCGGGGGGCTTCAACACCCTGTTCATGATCTCGGTGGCGGCGGTGATGATTTTTTATCATAAAGGTGTGCAGGCCTACCAGGCCCTGGAACAGGAGGCCGGCAAGCTCAAGGAGGCCAACAGCGAGCTGGCGGCGGTCGCCGACCAGCTGCTCGACCTCAATCAGACCCTGGAGGAGAAGGTCGAGGCGCGCACCGAGGAGCTGTCGCGCTCGGAGCGCAAGTTCCGCCATCTCTTTACCGCTTCCAAGGATATGGTGCTGTTCTGCCAGGCCGACGGGAGCCTGGTCGATATGAACGACTCCGGTCTGGAAATGCTCGGCTACCAGCGCGAGGATGCCAGCCGCCTCGACCTCGGCCGTCTCTTTGCCAAGCCAGGGATGCTGGAGACCTATCGCCTGCTCCTCCACCGTGACGGCTACATCAAGGACCTCAATGTGGAGATGGCGCGCAAGGACGGCACTCCGGTCTCGGTGCTGCTCTCCGCCACGAGGCTGCTCGATGAGAACGGGGCGATGTCCGGATCGGAGATCATCGCCAAGGATCTCACCAAGGTCAAGCTCATGCTCGAGCAGCTCGCCTCGAGCGAGAAGATGGCCTCGGTAGGGCAGATGGCCGCCGGCGTGGCCCACGAGATCAATACCCCGCTGGGGGTCATTCTCGGCTATGCGCAGCTGCTTATGGACGATCTGCCGGAAGGGAGTGAGCAGTACGAGGGCTTGCGGGTCATCGAGCGTCAGACCAAAGCCAGCCGCAAGATCGTCGCCGACCTGCTCAAGTTCTCCCGCCAGTCCGGCTCGACCCGCGAGGAGTTGGACATCAACGATATCCTCGCCGATGTGGTGGCGGTCACCGAACATACCCTCGGCCTCAGCCGTATCGCCACTCGCTTTGAACCTGGCCTGGGCCTGCCGACGATCATCGGCGATGCCGAGAAGCTGCGCCAGGTGTTCGTCAATCTCGTCAACAACGCTCACCACGCCATGCAGGACAAGGGTGGCGAGCTGCATCTGCACAGCTGCTACGATGCCGGTACGGGCAGGATCCGCGTCACCGTGCGCGATACCGGCTGCGGCATCGCCGAAAAGAATCAGGCGCGCATCTTCGATCCCTTCTTCACCACCAAGCCGGTAGGGCAGGGCACCGGGCTGGGATTGTCGGTGACCTACGGCATCGTCCACGAGCACGGCGGTACCATCGAGGTGGAGAGCCCGGTGCAGGACGAGGATGGCGCCACCCGGGCTGGGACCCGTTTCACCATCGATCTGCCGATCACCCCAGGGCAGGATGCAGGCTCAATCGCCTCGCAGCACCCTGCCGCGGCATGAAAGCGATGACTCACGCACACCACTAAAAGGAGCGTACACATGGCAGAGATACTGGTATTGGACGACGTCCTCGACGCAACCGTCCTGGTCGGCAAGATCCTCGCCAAGAAGGGGCACACGGTGCACACCTTCACCGAGGAGGAGGAGGCCTTGAGCTATGCCGACACCAACAGGGTCGATCTCGCCATCCTCGACATTAAGCTCAAGAAGATGAGCGGCATCGAGGTGCTGGCCGAGTTGAAGAAAAAGAATCAGGCGATGCAGGCGATCATGCTCACCGGTTACCCGACGGTGGAGACGGCGCGCGAGGCGATCAATCTCGGCGCCAACGAATACTGTGTCAAGCCCATTGATCGCCAGGAGCTCGAGGAGAAGGTCGACAAGGTGTTGCGGAGCCGGCCGGCTCAGGACCAGACGGCTGGATAGGCAGGGGAACCGGTCCCGTGCAGCGTCGTCCTTACGTTCCGGCTCGCCGAGAGGTCTGCGGCCCGCCTTTAGGGAATGCCCGGCCAGGTCCGGCGGCCGCTGCCGGGGCGGGGCTCTCGATCACTGCGGCCAGGGGACCAGGAGCCATGCCGGCCGCAGCCCGTTGCCGACAACAAGAAGCTCGCCAGGGCGTGACGGCGGTTGCCCGTAGAGCACAGGGGGAATGCAGGTGAACAGTGCAACGCAGCATCGCGACCGCCGGTACCTGCTGGTCTTCCAACAGGTCACCAAGATGATCGCCATGGCCCACGAGCCGCGCCAGGTCATGGAGGCCATCGTCGAGGTCCTGCCCGAGCTGCTCGGCAGCGACGCCTGCACCATCAGGCTGGTCAGCGACGATGGCGCGAGCTTCGTGCTCGGTGCGGCGGCGGGGGTTTCGGCGGAGTACCTCTCCCGCCACGACGTCGACTCGGCGGAGACCATGAGCATGGTCTCCGCCGGGCAGCCGGTGGCCATGGAAGATGTCGCCGACAGCCCGCACCGGCCCTTCCGCGAGGCGGCGCGGCGCGAGGGCATCGTCTCGGTGTTGACCCTGCCCATCTCCTACCAGGGTCGGGTCATCGGCATCATGCGCCTGTTGTCGCGGAGCAGGCGCGTCTTCGGCGGCGAGGAGATCGACTTCGTCCTCGCCCTGGCGGAACAGGTCGGCATCGCCCTCTCCAACGCCGCCATGTTCGGCCAACTCGAGCAGCAGGTCAACTTTTTGCGCGAGGTGCAGGCCATCTCCAAGATGGTCAACTCGACGCTCGATCTCGACTCGGTGCTGCAGACCATCGTCGCCATGCTGCCGCGCAGCCTGCGCGCCCAGGGTTGCACCATCAGGCTGCTCAAACCACATAGCCACCGCCTCGAGCTGGCCGCCTCCTTCGGGCTGTCGCAGCAATATCTGCAGCGCGGCGAGGTCGAGGAGGAGGAGAATACCATCAGGGCCCTGCGCGGCGAGCCGGTGGCCATCGTCAATGTCGCCAGCGACGACCGCGTCATGTACCACGAACATATGCGCCGCGAAGGCATCCACTCGCTCCTGGCGGTGCCGATCAAGGTCGACGGTGAGATCCTCGGCGTCATCAGGATCCTCGCCACCGAGAAACGGGCCTTCTCCCAGGCCGAGATCAACTTCGCCCGCGCGGTGGCCGAGGTCGGCGGGGCGGCGATCAAGAACGCCGCCACCTACCGCAAGATCACCCTGCTCTTCAACCAGATCGAGGAGCACGAGCAGTTCCTCGGCAACATCATCGACTGCATCCGCCCGCAGTTGCTGGTCATCGACAAGAAGGGCCATGTGGTTATGGCCAACCGCGCCTTCATCGAGGCCAGCGGCAAGAGGGAGTCCGATATTTTGGGCATGGCCTATGGCCAGGTGTGCCGCCCCGAGGATGGCGAGCATGGTTGCCCGGTGCCGCGGGTGCTCGCCACCGGCGAGATGGTCAGCGTCATCCAGTCGCAGCAGGAAGCCGACGGGCGGCACTGGTACGAGCGCTCGGCGACACCGATGCGCAACCATGCCGGTGAGGTAGAGTACGTCATCGAGGTCATCCGCGACCTCACCGCGCAGCGGCGCCTCGAGGAGGAACAGGCCGAGCGCCACAAGCTGCAGGGGGTCATCGAGTTGGCCGGCACCGTCGCCCACGAGATCAACTCGCCGCTCTTCGCCGCCCTGGGCACGGCGCAGCTGCTCGAGTCGGACTTCGAGGAAGGGGAACTGGTCGAGGACTTGCGCACCATCATCCGCAACCTGCAGGCCATAGGCGACCTGACCCGCAAGATGGCGACGATGACTGGCTACCGCGGCAAGGACTATGTTGGCGAGACGCGCATCGTCGATCTCGGCTGAGCGACCGGGCTATTTTCCCGAGGCTTGACGGTCGCCTTGATCGGTTGGGCAAGGGCTGGCGGGCCGTTTGCCCTGCGGCCGCCCGGCGTAGACGATGCCGAAGAGGAGCAGCGCCGAGCCGGCGATGGTCAGCGGCTTGGGCACTTCGGCGAAGATGAGCAGGGCGAGCAGGGTGGCGCCGATGGGCTCGGCGATGACCGCCAGGGACACCGAGGCCGCCGAGAGGTAGCCGAGCGCCCAGTTGTAGGAGGAGTGGCCGAGCAGCTGGGGAAAGAGGGCCATGAGGACCATCACCCCGTAGGCGACGGGCCCGTAGCCGAAGAGGTTGTGGCCGCTGGCCAGGGCCATGATGACGAGGAAGACGGCGGCGCTGGAGTAGACCAGGGCGATATAGCTGAGCAGCGACATGGAGAAGCGCAGCCGCCGCCCGAGGATGAGGTAGGCCGAGGCGGCGATGGCGCCGATCAGGGCCAGGCCGTTGCCGAGCAGGGGGTTGGGCTGGTCGGAGAACTGGGTCAGGCTGAACTGCGGCCGGCCGTTCACCAGGGCGACGACCTCGGCCAGGGCGATGAGCACGCTGCCGAGCATGGCCAGGAAGATGCCGATCTTGAGCTGTCGCGACAGCTGCTCCTTGAGGAGAAAGGGCGCGGCCAGCCCCACCCAGAGCGGCGAGGTGGTCACCAGCACGGTGGAGCTGGCCACCGAGGTATAGGCCAGCGAGCTGATCCAGCTGGCGAAGTGCAGGGAGAGCATGAAGCCCGACAGCGCCGCCAGGCCCCAGGCGGCGGGAGTGAGGCGGCGCAGTTCCTCGCGCCGTCTCGAGAAGGCCAGCGGCAGCAGCACCGCCGCGGCCAGGGTCAGCCGCCAGGCGGCGATGACCAGGGAGGGCATCTCCTCACCCTGGGCGAAGCGCACCAGGATGGAACCCGAGGAGATGCCGAGAACGCCAAAAAACAGCACCAGGACAGGTGGAAAACGGGGGGCGTCGTCTTGTTTCATGGCACGTCCTGCCAGCTGTGGCTGGCAGCCTGAGCAAAAAAAAATCCCCTGAGGTGGAGTTTTCACTCTCCACTCCAGGGGATTTTTTGTACATGGTGGAGCTGAGGGGGATCGAACCCCTGGCCTACGCATTGCGAACGCGTCGCTCTCCCAGCTGAGCTACAGCCCCTTCCTGGCAATTGTCGGCGACCGTCGGTGCCTGGACCCTCGGTCGAGAGCTGAAACTAGCCTGTGATGGGTATTATGGCAAGGATTTTTTTGTCATGGCGGATCACGCCGCCGTGCCGGGCAAAGGCAGCCCTTTCCCTGGCAAGGCGTAACCTGGAAATCATTGTGGAATCGAGAACCTCCTGGTTCTTTCCCTATCCTTTCGGAACATTGGATGTCAACCTGGAAGCCTGAAAATATCTGTGTTTTTTGTGGATCGAGCAAGGGTCGTCGCCTCGAGTACGGTGAAGCCGCCGTGGCCCTTGGCACTCTGCTGGCGAGGCGGGGCATCGGCCTGGTCTACGGCGGCGGCAATGTCGGCCTGATGGGTCTTGTTGCCGATGCCTGTCTCGCCGCCGGTGGCAGAGTCACCGGTATCATCCCCGAGGCGCTGATGGTCAAGGAGGTCGGCCACCTTGCCCTGACGCGCATCGAGGTCGTCGACTCTATGCATACCCGCAAGCGGCGCATGGCCGAGCTCTCCGACGGCTTCATCGCCCTGCCGGGCGGTTTCGGCACCTTCGAGGAACTGTTCGAAGTGCTCACCTGGGCGCAGCTCGGCTTTCATGCCAAGCCCATCGGGCTGATCAACGCCGGCGACTATTTCGCGCCGCTGATCGCCATGTGCGACCGGGCGGTTGAGGAGGGCTTCATGCGCCTCGACCACCGAGATCTGCTTCAGGACGGCACCGACCCGCAGACGGTGCTCGACGCCATGGCACAGCACCGTCCGGTGCTGGTCGAGAAGTGGATCAAGGAGCTCAAGGAGCTCTAGCCTTTTTGCATTGTCCAGAGGGTTTCGGGAAGAGACGGGCATCTCGGCGAGGCCCGCTCGAGCGATGACCCCGCGGCGCTTTCGCGACCACAGCCGGACACTGTATCTGGCTGCTGCAGGACCTGTTGCCCATGGTGACGAAACACCACGGGCAGTCCGTTGCCGTCCTGTCTTGTGGCAGGGGTGAAGCCTGCCGGGGGAGAGGGGCGCAGCGCTCCCCGGGGCGCCACGCCGGCGCCCCGGGGATATCCCGCTATCGAAGGATCAGGCCTTGCGCACCGCGACGAAATACTCTTGATAGGCGATGGCGCCGCCGGCAGGATCCCAGTTGGTGAGCGCGCCGCGCATGAAGTCCTGGTCGGCGATGCCCTTGCCGAAAGCGCGGCTCTCCACCGGTAGGCGGTGGCCGAAGCCGTGGATGAGAAACACCGCCTCGGGGTGGATGAACTCGGTGACCTTGGCCACCGTCGTCTGCTCGAGATCCCCCTGGGAGACCACCACCGTGTCGCCGTTGGCGATGCCCAGCTTGGCGGCGGCCTTGGCGTTGATCCACAAGGGATTGATCGGCGCCTGCTCGAAGAGCAGAGGGTTGTTGACGGTATGGCCCTGGGTGTGCAGGGCGCAGCGCCCGAAGGTGAGGCGGAAGGTGCCCTCGGGCGGGGTCTGCGGCGCTTCGTAGACCTTCAGCGAGGGCAAGCCGGCCTTGGTCAGCTTGGGCGAGATGATCTCGATCTTGCCGCTTCCCGTTTTGAACTTGAGGTTGTTGATATCCTTGTAGATCGGCTTGTCGCTGAGGTTGACCATGCCGCTCTTGTCGAACTCCTCCATGCCGACGCCGGTGCCTTCCAGCTGGAAGCGCCAGATGTCCTCGACGCGGTCGAAAACGAGCTCCGGCAGGCCGAGGCGCTTGGCCAAGCCGCCGACGATCTCCCAGTCGGCCCTGGTGTCGTAGCGCGGCTCGATGGCGCGGTGACGTACGAAGAACTGCGGTTTCAAGGCGTTCTTGGTGGCGATGATGCTCTCCCGCTCGAGATAGGGCGACAACGGCAGGACCACGTCGGAGAACCAGGCGGTGTCGCTCCAGCTGAAGGTCACCGCCACCAGCAGGTCGAGATTGTTGAAGATCTGCTTGAGGCGCTGGGGATCGGGGAAGCCCATCAGCGGATCGTGGCGGTAGGCGATGTAGGCCTTGACCGGATAGGGATCGTTGCTCTCCATGGCCTCGTACATGAGGTGGGCCAGGCCCGGGCCTTCCTCGAAGTGGGTGTAGCGCCAGCCGAGGCCGTCAGCGCGCTTGTCGGCCGGTTTCGGATAGAGGTCGACGAAGGCCTTGAGGTCGTTGCGGCCGACGTCGGCCGGCTTGCTGACGAAGGGCATGCCGCCTTTGGCGCCGAAGGAGCCGAGCAAGGCGTTGATGATATAGGCGGTGCGGCAGACGTAGAAGGAGTCGCGATAGCGCGCCGCCATCCAGCCGGGATGCCAGATCACCGCGCCCTTGGCGGCGGCGAGCTCGCGGGCGAACTGGCGCAGCTCGCTGGGGTCGATGCCGGTCTCGCCCTCGGCCCATTCCGGAGAATAGGGCTCGATGAACTGCTCCAGGTCGCGCAGGCCCTCGATATAGCGGGCGGCGTACTTCTCGTCGTAGAGGCGCTTCTTGAGCAGCTCGTGGATCACCGCCAGGTTGAAGGCGTAGTCGGAGCCGGGGCGCACCTGGAAGTAGCGGGTGGCCTTGGAGGCGGTGATGGTGGCGCGGATGTCGATGACCGTCAGCTTGCAGCCGTTTTCCATGGCGTCCATGAGGTTGTTGACCTCCTGGACATTGATCGCCTCGAAGATGTTGCGCAGCTGCAGCACGACGTGCTTGGCGTTCTTGAGGTCGTAGGCGTAGCCTTTGCGGCCCATGCCGGTCACCGACATGGAGGCGTGCTGGACGTTGCGGGCGCAGGAGGAATCGTGGTTGCAGTAGTTGGGGCTGCCTAGGCCGCGCAGCAGGGCGCGGTGCATGTCGCGGAAGGGGCCGCCGCGGTCGGTGAGGGAGATGGCCCTGGCGCCGTGCTCTTCCTTGATCGCCTTGAGCTTGTCGGCGACATAGTCGAAGGCTTCGTCCCAGCTGACCGTGCGCCACTTGCCCTCGCCGCGGGCGCCGCAGCGGATCATCGGCGCCTGGGGCCGCTCATGGTCGGTGATCAGGGCGTTGCCGGCGGCGCCGCGCGGGCACACCGCCCCTTTCATCGCCGGGACATGGGGGTTGCCCTGGAGAAAGGTGACCTGGCCGTCTTCGACGGTTACCTTGATCGGACACCTGACGGTACACATTCCGCAGACACTGTAAACTGATTTGGCAGTCATCGATGTTCTCCTCTCTAAGAGCTCTGCCGGCAGCCTAGCGCTGCCGCTTGTTGGTGGTTTGCTGTCGTGGCGGCTGCTTCTCGAGGACCGTCAGGCGGTCGGAAAAAAGCTTGGCGCAATTGGCGCAGTAATGGTGGTGCTCCTTAACCTGGGGATGGGGGGCGGTACGCCTCTCCATCAGCTGGATCTGTCTTTCCGTGGCGTAATACTTGCCACAGCCCTGACAGCGCAGCAGCTCGTGGCGTCCGAAGACTTCGCCGCGGAGGATGACGGTACGGATACCTCCGTCTTCCGCGACGGTGATGGCGTGGGTCGGGCAGATGTTGGCGCAGGTGCCGCAGCCGATGCAGCGCTCGGGATCGGGAACCACCATCTGCCGGCCGTCCTGTTTCTCCATGCGTAAGGCTTCCTTGCCGATGATCTCCTTGCAGACGCGGATGCACAGGCGGCAGCGGATGCAGTCATCGGGGGCGGGAGGCAGCTCGATGCCCTCTTTGTCGGCAATGTGGCGGATGCGCTCCGACGTCGGTGCCAGGGCGATGAGTTTTGTCAGGGCCTTGCTCCGCGCCTGGTGCACTTCCTCGCCGCTGGTGAAGACGCGCATGCCCTCCTTGACCCGCAGCAGGCAGCTGAGCATGATGGTTTTCTCCCCGGTAAGCTTCTCCACCGCCACGGCGCACACCTTGCACGAGCCGGCCGGCTTGAGCGCCGGATGATGACAGAGGGTGGGGATGTCGATGCCGGTGGCTCTCGCCACCTGCAGCACGGTTCTGTCCGGTTCGGCCTGGACCTCGCGGTCGTTAAGGTAAAAGGTGATCATGACCTGTCCTCAGTCATTGGGCGCATCATGCAGCGCCTCGATATAGGTTTGCAGATGGTCGAGCTCGCGGCGCAGCAGGCCGTTGTCGAGCTTGAGCATCTTGACGAGGGAGAGCACTGCCGGGCCCTGCTCGGTTGCTATCAGCATATAGTCGCAATTCGTCGCGTTCATCAGCTCGACGACCTTCGACAGCCGTTCCGTACCGTTGGCCTGGGGGGCGCCATCAGTCAAGGCCTGGGCCACTTCGCTGCGCCAGCCCTGTTCCAGGCTTGGCGCCGTCGCCAGGGTGCGCAGCAGATCGGTGGCAGTGACCAGTCCATGGCAGCGGCCGTCGTCGATCACCAGAGCAGTCTCGGTATCGGCGACGGTCATCATCATGGCCGTCTCCACCAGGCTGGTGCTGGAGGTGACCCGCACTGCCGGGACGGTGATATTCTCGAGGGCTGCGGCGACGAACATGGTCTGTGCTAATCGAGGATTTCCAGGCAGTCCTGGGGTAACCGGAAGGTGCCTTTGTCTTCGAGGCTGACCTCGATGAGGGAGTCCGGGTCGTTGATCTGAGTGTCGGGGTCGGTGACCATGCCACGGCTGCCGACGAGACTGTCCATGTACGACTCCCAGCTTTCATCGCTACTGCGGCCTTTGACCCGTACCAGTTGCCCTTTGTGAAATGTCATGATTTCCTCCCTTGTTGAGTCTCAGCCGGTGACCATCACCGTGTCGGGACGGTGATGCCCCTTGTTGCGGGCGCAGGCGTCGCAGAGCTGCCCGGCCGGGTCGATCTTGGCCGCCAGCTTGCCCAGCCTGCCGCGAATGTAGGCGAGATAACGCTCGGTACCGATGACCGTGCCGCAGGAACTGCAGGCGATCAGCGGCTGACGGTTGAGCACCGTGCCGCACAGCGAGAGGACGCGTTCGTTGCCGCGGTCCTCGATGCGCATGGCCCCGGTCGGGCAGTTGGCGGCGCAGGCGCCGCAGCTGATGCAGCGCTGCTCGGTACGACGGAAATCGCTCTCTTCGGGATGCTCGAAGGAGAGATAGCCGAGGGCCAGGGCATCGACGCCCATCTTCTCCTTGCAGATGGTGACACACTTGCCGCAGCGCCGGCAGATGTCGCAGCGCAGGCAGCGGCGCGCCTCTTCGCGGGTCTGGTTTTCCGAGTAGCCCAGCTCCACCTGCTGGAAGGTGGTGCGGCGGCGGTCGATGCCGAGCAAGGGCATCTCCGGGCGCTTCAGGGCCATCTTGGTGTTGGCGGGGACGTCGAAGCAGGCCACCCGCTGCTGCCGCACCGGCACCGGCGGCAGTTTCGGCTGCGGGATGGCGCCGAGGTAGCGGTCGATGGCCATGGCGGCGCGCTTGCCGCCGCCGATGGCCTCGATGACCGTCGCCGGGCCGGTGACCGCGTCGCCGGCGGCGAAGATGCCGGGGACGCTGGTCTCCATGGTGATGGTGTTGACGCGGATGGTGTCGCGGTGGGTCCAGGCCAGCTCGGGGATCTTGTCGAACCACTGGCGCTCGATGCGCTGGCCGATGGCGCTGATGATGGCGTCGGCGGGGATCTCGTAGTCGCTGCCCTCGATCGGCTTCGGCGACTGGCGGTTCGAGCCGGGCACGGTGACCAGCTTGGCCTTGAGGCAGCGCAGGGCGGTGACCCGGCCCTCCTCGCCGACCACTGCCATGGGCACGGTGAGCAGTTCGAAGTGGATGCCCTCTTCCTCGGCCTGCTCGACCTCCTCGTGGTCGGCCGGCATCTCGCGGCGGGTGCGGCGATAGGCGATGGTCACCTGCTGGCTGCCGAGGCGCAGGCAGGTGCGCGCGGCGTCGATGGCGACATTGCCGCCGCCGATGACCACCACGTGCTTGCCGGGGCAGCGCCGTTCGCCCAGGGCGACGCGCTGCAGGAAGTCGACGGCGCCATGGACCTGGGGAAAGTCGTTCTCGCCCTCGATGCCCAGGGAGTAGGAGGCGTGAGCACCGATGGCGAAGAAAAAGGCCTCGAAGCCCTCGGCGCGCAGGGAGTCGAGGTCGACGTCCTTGCCGAAGCGGGTGTTGTAGCGGAACTCGACGCCCAAGTCCTCGATCTTGGCGACCTCGCGGTCGATGATATCGGAGGGCAGGCGGTAGCGGGGGATGCCGACGAGGATCATGCCGCCGGCCCGGGGCAGGGCCTCGATGACGCGCACCGTATGGCCGTGCTGAGCCAGGTAGTAGGCGGCGCTCAGCCCGCCGGGGCCGGCGCCGATGACACATACCTTGCGGCCGCTGGCCGGGGCCTGCGGCGGGTTGTCGTAACAGCCCCAGGACATGGCCCGCTCGGCGGCGAAGGCCTTGAGAAACTTGATCGAAACCGGGGTGTCGAGGCGCTTGCGCACGCACATCATCTCGCAGGGCCGGGTGCACACCAGGCCGCATACCCAGGGCAGGGGATTGTCGCGGCGGATGACCTCGATGGCCTCGTCGTCATGGCCAAGGGCGATGAGCGACACGTAGGTGGGCACATCGATGCCGGCCGGGCAAGCCATCTGGCAGGGGGCGGGGGTGAGGTGATCGCAGACCGAGGCGGCGCAGTTGCGATGCTCGACATGGCTGCGGAAGACCTCGGCATGTTCGGTCAGCCGCTCGCGCAGCCATGCCCCCGCCGCCATGCCGCCGCTGTCGCCAGCGAAGCCTACGAGCTCGTCGGCCCGCGCGGCGATGCTCGGCAGGTGCTCGCCGCCGGCCCGCGAGGTGACGATATCCTCGATGAGGGTGGCGATCTCCTCCACCAGCCTGCGGCTGCGGGGGTGGACGATGCGATGGGTGCTGGGAAAGGCTCTCAACTCCAGCAAGGTCTGGTGGACCGGGCAGGTATTTTCGCTCATTGCAGGCTCTCGTGGCGAACGGAAGTGGCGAGGGAGGACGTGTTCGACCCCTGGCCCCGCCGGAATAACTGACCATGGTTCCCGCGCCTCGCGAAGGGCGGGAACCCTAACACCGCTGCCAACGTTCTAGAAGGAGCTGTGCTCGAAGGAGGTCACCGCTTCGGCATGGCGCTGGCGTTTCTTCTCGGTCATGGTTTGCCCCTCACCGAATTCCAGACACTGGGTGGTGCAGGCGGTGACGCAGGCCGGCTTCAGACCCTGGTCGAGGCGGTCCTTGCAGTAGTCGCATTTGACCACCTTGCCGATTTCCGCATTCCACTGCGGCGCCCCCCAGGGGCAGGCTGCGATACAGGTCTTGCAGCCGACGCAGAGGTCGTGGTCGACGAAGACGATCCCGTCCGAAGAGCGCTGTTGCATGGCGCCGGTGGGGCAGGCGGCGACGCACCACGGGTTTTCGCAGTGGAAGCAGAGCATGAAGATGAACGAGGTGCGCGGCAGACCACCGATCATCTTCGGGCCGACCTCGACGATCTGGCACAGCCGGGGACCGGGGGGCAGGCTCTTGTTGGACTTGCACTGCACTTCGCAGGCGTGGCAACCGATGCATTTGCGGGTATCCTGGGCGAGATGGTACCGGCTCATGAAAATTCTCCTTTTGGGCAAGAGTTCGAAAGTACGGGGGATGAGCCTCTATGGGGCTCGGGATTTCGTAAAGCAAGATGCATACCAGGCAAATGCCTCGCGGCGATGGCCAGCCTGGCGGCGCAGGCGACAAAAACGGCCTGCGCGGCGGGATGGCGGCGTTCGCCAGAGGGATCGCGGTGAGATTTCGCAACCGGGGTGTTTCGCCTGCAATAATTATTTTGCATGCTCAGAGAATTGGAAATACTGACGAAATGCGTCGAGTTGGCGCAGTGCCATCAAGTTGATGCAGCCCTCAGTCGCCGAGTTCGGCCATAAAGGCGTCGAGGGTCCCTTCCAGGGCCAGCTTGTGTTTGGCCTCTTCCTGGCAAAGGATCTTGAAGATATTGCGCGCCTCCTCGCTCTCGGCCTTGGCGAGCAGCAGGTTGTAGAGGGCCAGGGCCTTTTCCTCGCGCTGGGCGGCGAGGAGGAGGATGTCGCGGTAGGGCATCCCCGGGCTGTAGCTGAGGTCCGCCACAAAATTGCTGCGCTTGATATCGGTGATCCAGACGAAGTTGTAGCTTTCGATGGTTCGTTCGCCCCCACCCTTCTTGAGCTCTTCGAGCAGGCGGCGGTGCTTGTCCTCCTCGGCGGCGAACTGGGAGAAGAGCTCCTTTCTCTCCGACTGGGCTTCGCCTGTGGCGATACCGCGGTAGAATTCGGCGGCCTCCACTTCCTGGGCGATGGCAAACTCGATGATGGCGTTGAAATCTGTGAAATCCATGGCTGTCCTCGCACTGCTGACGTAAGGGTGGTTGATCGAAAGGGTCGATGTCGTCAAAAATGTCTAGCAAATCGAGTGCCAGTTGCTACGGGCATCTTCGGGTGAAAAAGGGGCGCATGCCCTGTGGCAGGTGGCCATGGCACCACAACGTAGCCCTCGCACAGACATGGAGAGCCTTCTTTGACAGGATTGCGGACAATCTGCTAGAATGGCCGCCAATAGGAAAAATTGCCCCCGGCGACGAGAGCGAGGGGGCGCGGCGCCGACGCGGAGGGAAAGGATGATAGCCTGTCTTGGCAGGGTGATAGTGGTGGCCATGCTGTTCTTCTTCATCCCAGCCGCCAGCGCGAAGGAGGGCGGCGAGGAAGCGCAGGTTCTCGTCCTCATGTCGTACGACGCCGAAGACACTTGGTCGCAAACGATACTGCACGGCGTGGCCGAGGCCCTCGACGGGGTGCCCCACGCCCGCCATGTCGAGTACCTTGACGCCCGCCAGCATAATGACCAGGGCTATTATTTCCTGCAGCACCAACTCCTGGAGAAAAAATACACCACTTTTTCCCCGGGTATTCTCATCGCCGCCGACGATGCTGCCTTCAACTTTCTCCTTGAGCATCGCGACCATATCGATACGCGTCTGCCGCTGGTGTTCTGCGGCGTCAACAACTTCACCCGGGCGCGCGTCACCGGGAAGGGGCGGGTGACCGGGGTCAACGAGGCGGTGGATATCCCCGGTACGGTCAACCTCGGCTTGCGGCTCTTTCCGCAGGTCAGGCGCCTGGCGGTGGTCGCCTCGACCACGGGGGTGGGGAGCATCAACCTCGCAGCACTGCGCGCCAGTGCCGGGGAGTTCGCCCGGCCGGTGATCGTCACCGAGTTGCTTGACCTGAAGCGGTCCGATGTCCAGCAGTTCGCCGCCCTCTCCGGCGACACCATGGTGCTGCGCCTCGACACCCTCAGTGAGGAAGACGGTTCCGCCCTCTCCCTGGAGGAGAGCATGCGGCTCTTGACAAGCATCGCGCCGGTGCCGGTGCTCACCTGCTGGGACTTCGACATCGGCCATGGTGCCCTCGGCGGGCGGGTGGTGAGCGGCGAGGCTCAGGGGAGGGCGGCCGGCAGGCTGGCACGGCGCATCCTCGAGGGTGTCGACCCCGCCCATCTGCCGGTGGTGATGGACAGCCCCAACGAGGTCTTCGTCGACTACCAGCAGCTGCGCCGCTTCCATGTCGACGAGGAGCTGATCCCCGAAGACGCAACAGTGGTCGGCAAGCCACAGACCCTCTACGACCGCTACCGCCTCGTCATCTGGGGCGCGCTGGGCCTCTTTCTCGTCATGGGCCTCGGCCTGCTGCTGCTCTCCTCGGCGCTGATTGCCCGGCGCCGCGCCGAGCAGGCCCTGCGCGCCAGCGAGGCGCGCTACCGCACCTATATCGACGAGGCGCCGTCGGGGATCTTCATCGTCGACGGCGATGGCCGCTACCTCGACGTCAATCCCGAGGCCTGCCGCATCACCGGCTACAGCCGCGACGAACTCCTCGCCATGCATGTCCACGAACTCCTGCCGCCCGAGGCGGTGGCGGAGGGGCTGGCCCACTTCGCCAGGGTCAAGGCCCATGGCACCGCCACCGGCGAGTTGCCCTTCAGGCGCAAGGACGGGGTGAAGCGCTGGTGGTCGGTGATCGCCACCGCCTTGCCCGACGGCACTTTTCTTGCCCATGGGCTCGACATCACCGAGCGCCGCCAGGGCGAGGAAGGCCGCGCCATTTTCCGTCAACTGCTCGACAATGCCGAGCACATCGTCGTCTTCAAGGACACCGAACTGCGTTATGTGCTGGTCAACCGCGCCTATACCGTCCTGACCGGCAAGACCACCGGCGACGTCCTCGGCAAGACCGACGCTGAGGCCTTTGCCGGCCTGTCGACGCCACAGCAGATCGCCGCCTATATGGACGCGGACCGCCGTGCCCTATATCTGCCCCCCGGGCAGAGCCTGACTGTCGAGGAGGACACCCAGGCCGCGGATGGCTCGACCCTGACCTTTCTCACCAAGAAATTTCCGGTGTACGGCGAGGACGGCCGCCTGCTCGGCTCCGGCACCATGACCTCGGAGATTACCGAGCTGAAGAGGGCGCAGCGGCGGCTCGAGGCCTCCATCGGCCTACTCGGCACGGTAATGGACGCCATCCCCGCCGAAATCTACGTCATGGACCCGGAGACCTACTCCATCCTTTTTATGAACAAAGCGATGCAGCGCCGCTTCGGCGAAGACACCATCGGCAAGCCCTGCTGGCAGGTACTGCACGACGAACCCGGGCCCTGCCCCTTCTGCCGCCTGTTCGGCCTGCAGGATGGCTCGCTCGGCACAACCGCCACCTGGGAGGAGAGCGACCCACTGAGCGGCCGGACCTACGTCAATATCGACACCATGATCACCTGGCAGGACGGGCGCCCGGCCAAGCTGCAGGTGGCCTCGGATATCAGCGAACTGCGCCGCGTCGAGGCGGCCCTGGTGGAGAGCGAGGACCGCTTCCGCGCCATCTTCGAGCACGCCGCCATCGGTATCAGCCAGCGCTACCTCGATGGTTCCGGCTTCCATGTCAACCCGCGCTTCTGCGAGATCCTCGGCTACAGCCCCGAGGAACTGGCTGGGGTGGTGTGGCGCGACATCACTCACCCCGACGATCGCCGTCCCAGCGAAATCGGCCTGCGCCGCCTGCTCTCCGGCGAGATCGAAGACCTTTCCCAGGAGAAGCGCTACTTGCACCGCGACGGTTCGGTGATCTGGGGCAACCTCACCGTCTCGCTGCAGCGCGGCAGGGATGGCGCGCCGCTGTCGCTCATCGCCTGCCTCGAGGACGTCACCGAGAAGAAGCGGGCCGAGGCGGCGGCCGCCGCCAGCCGCGAGGAGCTGCGCCAGGTCATCGACCTCGTGCCGCACTTCATCTTCGCCAAGGACCTCGACGGCCGTTACCTCCTCGTCAACCGCACCCTTGCTGAGGCCTATGGCCTGACGGTGGCGGAGATGACCGGCCAGTTCGACGGGGACCTCCTCGGCGACGAGGAGGAGGTGGCGCGGCTGCGGGCGCTGGACCAAGAGGTCATCGCCAGCGGCGAACTGCGTCAGGCCGAGGTCGTCGTCACCCTGCCTGGTGAGGAGACAGAACGCCACTACTCCTCGGTGCGGGTGCCCTTCACCGCCTTTGCCGACAACCGCCCGGCGGTGCTGGGGGTGTCGGTTGACATCACCGAGCACCGCCGCGACGAGGAGGAAAAGCGGCGGCTGACGGCCCAGCTGCACCAGGCGCAGAAGCTCGAGGCCATCGGCACCCTCGCCGGTGGCATCGCCCACGACTTCAACAACATCCTCGGGGCGATCATCGGCTATGCCGAGATGCTGCGCGACGACAGCCCGGCGGGCTCGCCGGCATATAACGACAGCGACCAGGTGCTCAAGGCGGGCATGCGCGCCAAGGAGCTGGTGCGGCAGATTCTCGCCTTCAGCCGCCAGTCGGCTTTCGAGAAGGTGGCCTTGCAGCCGGGGCCCATCATCGAGGAGGCGGTCAAGCTGCTGCGTGCCTCCCTGCCGGCGACCATCGTCATCGTCGAGGATATTGAAAATGACTGCGGCCCGGTCCTCGCCGACCCCACCCACCTGCACCAGATCGTCATGAACCTCGGCACCAACGCCTTCCATGCCATGGAGGGTGGCGGCGGTGTCCTCGAGGTGCGTCTCGGGCGCTTCTCCCAGGTGGGGGAGGCGCGTGCCGATGTCGGCCGCCTCGCCGCAGGCGACTATGTGCGCCTGTCCATCGCCGACAGCGGCAATGGCATCGCCCCGGAGGTGCGCCAGCGCATCTTCGACCCCTATTTCACCACCAAGGAGGTTGGCAAGGGCACCGGCCTGGGCCTGGCGACGGTGCAGGGCATCGTTGCCGAATATGGCGGGGCGGTGGTTTGCGACAGTGTGCTCGGCCGGGGCACAACCTTCCATGTCTACCTGCCCGCCTCCGGGGTGGTGGCGGGGGTGGTCGAAGAGCGGGACGTGGCGGAGGGCGCCGGCGGCGAGCATATCCTTCTCGTCGACGACGAACCGATCCTCGCCGACCTGGGGCGGGCGATGCTGGAACGGGCCGGCTACCGGGTCACCTCGCGGACCAGCAGCCTCGAGGCGCTGAGCGCCTTCCAGAACCAGCCCGAACTCTACGACCTGGTCATCACCGACCAGACCATGCCGGGGATGACCGGCATCGACCTCGCCCGCCGCCTCCTGCAGCTGCGTCCGGGGCTGCCGATTATTCTCTGCACTGGCTATGGAAACGCCCTCTCTGAGGAGCGCGTGCGGGCCATGGGCCTCGCGGGCTTCGCCATGAAGCCCCTGGTGAGGAAGGACATCGTCACCCTCATCCGCAAGGCGTTGGAGAAGAGGGGATGGTAGTTGATAGCGTCGGCCGCCTTGCCGTTGACCTCGAGCCGACCTATCTTGCCAGGAGAACGGTGCGCCATGGTGGCGCGCGCCCTGATTTTTTCGCCTCAAGGGGGGCCTATGGACAAGAAACAGACCTTCAACTACACCTACGCCATCATTGCCATCTTCGGCATCCTCATCATCCAGGAGCTTTGGCAGCAACAGCAGGCGGTGGAAGCGGTGCCCTACAGTCAATTGGAGCACCTGCTCAAGGAAGGGAAGGTGGCGGAGCTGTCGATCCGCGAAAAATACATCGTCGGTGAGTTACGCGAAGCCGACGAGAGAGGCAAGAGAATAGTTGTCGCCAACCGCGTCGACCCAAAGCTGGCCGAGCAGCTCTCCGCCTACAATGTTCCCTTCACCCAGGTCAGCGAGAGCAAGTTTTTCTCGACCCTGCTGTCGTGGATCGTGCCGACCCTGCTCTTCTTCGGCGTCTGGTATTTCGTCTTCAAGAAGTTTGCCGAAAAGCAGGGGCCGGGCGGCGGCTTCATGAGCATCGGCAAGTCGAAGGCCAAGATCTATATGGAAAAAGAGACCGGGGTGAGCTTCGATGACGTCGCCGGTGTCGACGAGAGCAAGCACGAGCTGGTGGAGATCGTCGATTTCCTCAAGTCACCCAGCGATTACGGCAAGCTCGGGGCGCGCATGCCCAAGGGGGTGCTGCTCGTCGGCCCCCCCGGCACCGGCAAGACCCTGCTCGCCCGGGCAGTGGCCGGCGAGGCGGGGGTGCCGTTCTTCTCCATCAGCGGCTCTGAGTTTGTCGAGATGTTCGTCGGTGTCGGCGCCGCCAGGGTGCGCGACCTCTTCGCTCAGGCCGGCAAGAGCGCCCCGGCGATTATCTTCATCGACGAGCTCGACGCCCTGGGCCGCGCCCGTGGCAGCGGTATCTACGGCGGCAACGACGAGCGCGAGCAGACCCTCAATCAGTTGCTGGTCGAGCTGGACGGCTTCGATCAGACCAGCGGGCTGGTGCTGCTGGCCGCCACCAACCGCCCGGAGATCCTCGACCCCGCCCTGCTCCGCGCCGGGCGCTTCGACCGCCAGGTGCTGGTCGACCGCCCCGACAAGCTCGGCCGCATCGCCATCCTCCAGGTGCACATGAAGAAGGTGACGGTCAGTGTCGATGTCGAGGTGGAGAAGATCGCCGAGCTGACCACCGGCTTCTCCGGCGCCGACCTCGCCAACCTGGTCAACGAGGCGGCCCTGCTCGCCACCCGCCGCAAGGGCGAGCGCATCACCATGGACGACTTCACCCAGGCCTTCGAGCGCATCATCGCCGGGCTGGAGAAGCGCAACCGCCTGCTCAACCCGCGTGAGCGCGAGATCGTTGCCATTCACGAGCTTGGGCACGCCATCACCGCCCTGGCCCTGCCCGGTTGCGACCCGGTGCAGAAGATCTCCATCATCCCGCGCGGCATCGGCGCCCTCGGCTATACCCTGCAGCGGCCCACCGAGGACCGCTTTCTCATGACTCGCGAGGAGCTGGAGCGCAAGATCGCCGTGCTGCTCGGCGGCCGGGTGGCGGAGAAGCTCTTCTTCGACCACCTCTCCACCGGCGCTGCCGACGACCTGTCGCGGGTCACCGACATCGCCCGCTCCATGGTCACCCGCTACGGCATGGATCCGGATATCGGCCATGTCGTCCATGAGGACCAGCGGCCCAACCACCTCGGCCAGCTGGGCGGAGGCAAGTACGCCATCAGCGACCATACCGCCGAGCGGATCGATGCCGCGGTCAAGGGCATCGTTGACGGGGTCTTCGCCAAGACCCTCGAGCTGCTCGCCGACAACCGCGAGCTGATCCGGGGCATGAGTCGAGTCCTCCTCGAAAAGGAGACCCTCGACGAGAAGGAGATCGCCGAGCTCACCACCGCCATCAAACGCGCCGAGGCGCTTTGAGTCGCTTTCTTAGTGCAGCAGGCGTAGCACGTCGAAGCCGGTCACCAGCTGCAGGCCGGTGAGGGCGAGCAGGCCGTAGACGAGGATGTTGAACCACCGGTCGCTGCACTTGTGGTTGAGGAAATGGCCGAGCCGTACACCGAGGTAGGTCATCGGCAGGAGCAGGACCACGGTGGTCAGGTTGCCGACGTTGAGCAGGCCGAGCTCGGCGTAGGGGATGAGCTTGACCACGTTGGTGATGGTGAAGAAATAGATGGTGGTGCCGACGTAGATGTCGCGCGGCAGGTTCTGCGGCAGCAGGTAGACCATGGCCGGGGGGCTGCCGACATGGGCCAGCGTCGAGGTGAAGCCGGAGACGATGCCCCATATCACCCCCTCCGCCACCGGCGGGTGGCGCTTCTTGAGCATGCCCACCAGGCGGGCGTGGAGCAGCTGAAAGAGAACGAAACCGAGGGCGAGGATGCCGATGCCGATCTTGAGGATTTGCTCGTGGCCACGGAAGTAGTCAAAGAACAGCCAGCCCACGGCGACACCGACCATCGCCCCCGGCAGGAGGATGGCCAGGTTGCGCTTGTCGTAGCGCGAGCGGTACTGGCGGATGGCCATGAAGTCGGAGATGATCAGTAGGGGCAGGAGCAGGGCGGCGGCCTCGGCGGTGGGGATGGTCAGGGCCATCAGCGGCGTGGCGATGACGCCGACGCCGGCGCCGAAGCCGGCCTTGGAGATGCCGATGAGCAGCACCGAGGCCAGGGCGCTCGGCCAGAAGGCAGGGGGGTATTGGGGCAGAAATTCCAGCACGGTGCCACTCCTTTCCTGGCGTCACCAGGTTTTGCGCACAAATCCGCCGGCCATAGTACCGGATCTCGCCCTGCTCACCAACAGGAAAAGGAGCTGTAAGGCCAGCTTTGGCCATTGGCCGTGAAATTGTGCTGGACAAGCGGGTGGCGATGGGACAAATACGAGGAACTCGGGTACATCGCGCAACATCTTGGCAGCGGGGGACGGCAGGGAGATGAATGACGTATGGTTCGCACTGGGCTTGACCGCCTTCGCCGGCCTGGCCACCGGTATCGGCAGCATCATCGCCTTTGCCGCCAAACTCTCCAATTATCGCTTCCTTTCCGTAGCCACCGGCTTTTCCGCCGGGGTGATGCTCTACGTCTCCTTCGTCGAGATATTCTTCAAGGGCCAGAATGCGCTGGTACAGCACTATGGTGACCCCCTCGGCCATTGGGTCAACGTCGCCTCGTTCTTTGGCGGTATGCTGCTCATCGGCCTGATCGACAACCTCATCCCCGGGGAGTCCAACCCCCACGAGATCCACGACGAGGCCGAGACCGACCTCCTCCACGACCAGGACGTCCCGCTGATGCAGGACGATCGCCCCCGTCCCAGAGCCAGGGCCGCCGCGTCTGGGGTGCCTCGTGACCACGCCAAGCTGCTGCGCATGGGCCTGTTCACCGCCCTGGCCATCGGCATCCACAACTTCCCCGAAGGGCTGGCCACCTTCCTCGCCGCCCTCGAGGACCCGAGCCTCGGCGTGGCCATCGCCATCGCCATCGCCCTGCACAACATCCCCGAGGGCATCAGCGTCTCGGTGCCCCTCTACTACGCCACCGGCAAGCGGCGCACCGCCTTTTTCTACTCCTTCGCCAGCGGCCTGGCCGAGCCGGTGGGCGCAGGCGTCGCCTACCTGGTCATCCTCTTCTTCGCCGGCAGCCCCCAGGGGGTATTGCCGCCGCAGCTCATGGGCATCCTCTTCGGCGGGGTTGCCGGCATCATGGTCTATATCAGCCTCGACGAACTGCTCCCCACCAGCCGTGCCTACGGTCAGGGCCACGATAGCCTCTTCGGCCTGGTCGGCGGCATGGCGATGATGGCCTTAAGCCTCCTCCTCATGCGTTGACCACAACGCATCCTCATCCCATCCCAGCAATTTTACTCTCGCCTTTCTTTTGCGTCCCAGCTGACAATTCAGAAATTTGTGTGCATCATATCTATTGTTGTTACGTGTTTGATGTGTAGTTACAAATTGTTATGCATGGTTTGTTTGGGACGGCTTCGGACCCCCTTCCGGGGTATGATTTGTCATTTCGTGTTCAATTTTGATTGACGCCTGTAGCGTTTCGCGGTAAGCAGCACATTGTCACACGATGAATGGCATCGTGTGACAATGGCGTCCAGGATGACTGAGATGCATTGACTAAGTCAGGGATGTGAGAGAAGACCATGAACAATCCACCCGCGAAAAAAGTTGTTAAGACAGCCCTCGCCCTTGCGTTGACCGCTTTCCCCGTATGGAGTCAGGCGGCCCAGCAGGGAGCTGCCCAGATCGAGGAAATGGTAATCACCGCTTCGAAGAGCCCGAAAACCCCTGGGAATGTCACCCAGAAGGTGGAAATCATCGACAGCGCTGAAATTGAGGCCATGGTTTCCGGCAACAATAATCTCGCTGAGTTGCTCACCACGCAGCCCGGTATTGCCGTGTCGGTACTGTCCCGCAACGACGCCAACTGGGGGGCGAGTGGCGGATTGTCGCAGAAATACAACACCTATATGCTCGATGGCCTGCCCATCGACGCCTTTGTCGAACCGCAGAGCCTTTCGGCCAGGGCCCTGGAGCGCATCGAAGTGCAACGTGGCCCAGCCGCGGTGCTTTATCCCAACTATCTGAGCATGGACTTTGCCGGCAACCAGAGCCCGCTCACCGGCACCACCAACCTCATCCTGCGCGAGCGCATCGATAAAACCGCCAGCGAGATCGACGCCTATTACGGCTCCTATAACACCTACGGTGGCAGTTTCTACCACCAGCAGGCGGCCGACAAGCTCCACTTTTTCTTCGGTGGCGACTATCAGCAGTCCGATTACACCAACTACGGCGCCAATCCCTCGTGGTTGAACATGATCGACGACCCCGAGTACAGCAAGAACAAGCTCTACCTTAAAACCACCGCTTTTCTCAATGAGCAGGGCAGCCACAAAGCCTCGCTGTTCCTTGCCCGAACCGCCCAGCAGGGCGATACTGGCCGCCCCAACCGTGATTTCGACCACGAGTATTGGACGATCAACGGCGCCTATGCCCTGCCCCTGGGCGAGACGGTACGCACCAATCTCAAAGTCGGCTATCGCGGGTACGACCGCACCTGGGAAGAGGACAACTACCCGAAGAGCCTGGCGCTGGCATCCGAAAACGGGGTTGAGCAACATATCTTGCCGGTGGATTTTTCGGTGGCCGTCGACCATTTCAAGGGGGCCTTGCTCACCGTCGGGAGCGACTACCAGCGGGTGTCCTACGAGACCTATAGCGAGGTGACCAGCAAGGTGCTGGGCAACGATGCCGATGCCGACCAGCTGGGTATCTATGTCCAGGAAGAGGTTCCGGTGGGCGATTTGCTGCTCCGTGCCGGAGGCCGTTACAGCTATACGCAGCATGATATTTCCCTGCTCGGCGGCAGCCTTCCGGGCAACGACGAGCAGGATTGGGACAAAGTGCTGTGGAGCGCCGGCGCGAAGTACAACCTCACCCCGGCCGTATCCATCTATACCAACGCCGGATCGAGCTTTGTCGCCCCCTCGCTCAAGTCGGTGGGGGGCATCATCGCCCTTGCCGATAAGGGCGTCGCTGGCAAAAACGGCCAACTGCCCAATCCCGGTCTCGATCCGGAATCGGGCATCGGCTACGACCTGGGCGTCGATCTCAAGCCGATCGACAGTCTGAAGCTTGGTGTTCGCGGCTTCTACAACCTGGTTGACGACCAGATCGTCACCGTGGTGGTGAACAGCGATCCTTCACAGTCTCAGGATATCAACGCCGGCGAGACCACCAGCTACGGAGTCGAGTTGTCCGTAGAACATCGGCTTGCCGATTGGATGAAGTGGTTTGCCAATTACACCTATACCGATACCGAGATCTCTAATAACAACGATCCCGACCAGGACGGTGCCGAAGTGCCCTTCGTCCCCGAGCATATGGGCAATGTCGGGTTTGATGTCAAGCTGCCGCTGGATTTCTCGGCCAGCGTAACCCTGCATGTTTCCGGGCCGATCTACGACTCGACCTCGAAATCGGGGCGCCAGGAATTCGACGGATATGAAGTCCTCAACGCCAGCCTCAAGAAGCGGCTGCTGAGCAGCCAGGCCTATAAAGTGGATGCCTATGTCGATCTCTACAATCTGACCGACAAGGAATACGAGATGCCCTGGCAATTCCAGGATCCGGGGTTCTCGGTGCTCGGTGGAATCAAGGTCAATTTCTAAATCTTTCCATTGCCGCCGGCATCCGCCGGCGGCGCTTTAGGCAAGGCGAGGCCATCGATGCGGACCAGCCTGGAACTCTATCTCTGCGCCATGGATGACGAGACGGTGCTTTACCACCGCTGTCTCTGGGATATTTCCGGCTGTGCCGAGGATCCCGACCGAGTCGTACAAACCCGCCTCGCCGAACTCTGGCCAGAATTTTCACTGTATTGCCGGCAACACGGCGAACAGGGGCTCTGTGCCCACTCCACCAGCTGGCGCTACCATGAGGCCGGCATCGTCCTTACCTATCTTCTCTTGCTTCCCCTGGAGGCCCTGGCCGGCTTGCCCCTTGCTTGCCTGCGGCCACAGGAAGTCGCGCCAGTCACCGCCGCAGCGCCTCTTTGTCCGCGGCCGCGTGCGGTCGCCGAGGAGCAGGTGCTGGCCCATGGCCTCGGCCATCTCCGTTACCTGGTTGAAGAACGGGGCGAACCCTTTGTTTCCACCGCCGTTCACAACCGTGGCGCATTGCCGGTGCTGGGCATGTTTCCACCAACTGTCGCCGGCCGCTTGTCTCCCTGCCGACCATGAACAAACCACTTCTGACCCTGCTGCTCGCCGCTGTTTTCTCGGCCTGGGGATGGACCTCGTCGGCCGTGGCCGACGCTCTGGTGGTCCGCGATTTCACCGGCCACGAGGTCCGGCTGACCAAGCCGGCCGAGCGAGTGGTGTGCTTGATCGAAAGCGCTCTCAGTGGCCTCTACATGCTTGGGGGGCAGGAACGGGTGGTGGCAGTCTCGACCAATGTCTATCAGGAGGAGGCCTTCCGCTATTACGCGGCGATGGACCAGCGCATTGCCGAAAAGCGGCTGCCGACGCCTGGTAACTGGGACTTCGTCAGCATCGAGAGCGTCGTTGCCCTAAAGCCCGATCTGGTGATCATCTGGGCCAGCCAGAAAGAGGTCATCGCCGCCCTGCGCTCCAAAGGCATTGCCACCTACGGGGTGGAACTCGCAACTTTTGCCGATGTCTTTCGCGAAATCGAGGATTTTGGCACGCTTCTCGGACGGAGCCAGCGGGCCAGGGAATTGCGCCACTATGGGCACGCGACCATGGCCGGTCTTGCTTCCGCCGCTGCGGCCATCCCCTCACCGCGACGGCCCGGCGTCTATTTTATGTGGGCCCAGGGCCCGCTGGAAACCTCGGGAGCCCCTTCGACCGTCAACGATCTCATTGACATGGCCGGCGGGCGCAATGTTGCTGGGGAAATTGGCCAGGAGCACCTGGTGGTCAACCTCGAGAGGCTCATCGCCTGGCAACCGCAGGTGGTGGTAATGTGGCCTAACTCCCGCCTTTCACCACAGGAGCTGGCCGCCATGCCGGTGTGGAACAGGCTGCCGGCGACCCGCGACAAGCGCATCCATCAGCTGCCTTCGGCTTTCTTCTGCGACCTCTGGACGCTCAAGTTTCTTCACGCGGTACGGTTGATGGCCGCCTGGTGCCATCCTGAGCGACATTCCCAGAAAGAGCTGACCGAGGCCCAGCGAGCCATGCTCATAGCCCTCTATGGCGACGAGGCTGGTGGGAGGATCCCGCTTGAGTAACCGGACCCGGGTCGTTCTGCTCCTGCTGCTGCCCCTTCCGGTATTACTGGCCTCATTCTTTGTCGGCCCCTCCGAAGCGGTGCCGCCGGTGGGGGTGTGGCAGTGGCTGCTTGCATGGTTGGGCTGGGGGCCAGTGGCGGGCATTGATTTTCAGGTTGTCGCCCTGGTGCTGGGGGAGGTGCGTCTGCCACGCATCCTGCTGGGCTTTCTCGTGGGGGCCTCGCTGTCCGTTTCCGGGGCGGCCCTTCAGGCGGTATTCCGCAATCCCCTGGTATCCTCTTATATTCTCGGCCTGCAATCGGGGGCGGCTTTCGGTGCCGCCCTGGCCCTGGCCAGTGGCTGGCTGCCGCTGCAACTTTCGGCCTTTGTCTTTGGCTTGGCCGCGGTCTTCTTCAGTTTTTTCCTGGCGCGCAAGGATGGCCGGGTCTCCTCGGTGACCCTGATTCTCTCGGGGATCATCGTCACCGGCATCTTCACCGCCCTGCTCACCGTGGTTCAGGTGCTGTCCGATCCCTTCAAGCTGCAGACCATCGTCCACTGGACCATGGGCAACCTCCATACCGCCTCATGGGTGAAGATCGCCGACAGCTGGTGGTTGATGAGCCTTGGCATGACCGGGCTGGTGGTTCTGCGCTGGCGCATGAACGTGCTCGCGCAGGGCGATGACGAATGCCGCGCCGTCGGTCTCAACCCGGAGCGGGAAAAGGCCTGGCTATTGTTGCTCTCCACCCTGGCGGCATCGGCGGCGGTGTCGGTGGCGGGGGTGGTGGGCATGGTCTGTCTGATCGTCCCCCATATGGTGAGGATGCTGGTTGGTGCCGACAACCGCCTGCTGGTCCCGCTCTGCTGCACCTTCGGCGGGACATTTCTGGTGCTGGTCGATAACATCTCGCGCAGCGTCGCGGCGTTCGAGATCCCCATCGGTATTTTCACCACCCTTATCGGCGGGCCTTTTTTCATCGTCCTGCTGAAGCGCGCCAAAATTGGTTGGGAACTCTAGGAGGAAGGGTCGTGGCAAGGCATCAGCTCGGGGCCTGCTGTGACGAGGCCGCCATCTCCATCGTCGGCCTTAGTCATCGCTACGGGAACCGATCCATTCTCGAGGGCATCGACCTGACCATCGCGGCCGGCCGTTTTTCCGTGGTGCTGGGCAGGAACGGCTGCGGCAAATCGACTCTTTTTCGCCTGATCGCCGGGTTTGAGCCGTTGGCCAGCGGACGGGTGTGTCTCTTCGGCCGTCCGCTGCAGTCGATGCATGTCCGGGAACGTGCCGACCTCCTCGGGTTTATGGCCCAGCAGCACCGGGCGGTCTTCCCTTTTACGGTGAGCGACGTGGTGCTTACCGGCCGGGCCGGGCGCGTTCGTTTCAGTCCTGGCGAGAAGGACAGAAAGGCCGTAGATGCAGCTTTGGATCGAATCGGCATCGCCCACCTCGCACTCCGTTTCTTTCCCGAGCTCTCAGGGGGTGAGCAGCAGCTGGTGATGCTCGCCCGGGTGTTGGCCCAGGAGCCGCGTATCATCCTCCTCGACGAACCGATCAGCCACCTCGATCTGGCCTATCAGGCCCGAGTCATGGCTCTGCTGCGCTCGCTCTGCGACGACGGCTATACCGTGGTCGCCATCCTCCACGACCCCAACCTTGCCACCCTCTATGGTGACCGTCTGCTCTGCCTTTCGCGAGGAAGGATCTGCGCCGATAGTGGCGAGAGTGACGTTCTGTCCGTGGAAACCCTTGAGGAGGTCTATGGCATGCAGCTTGCTCCAGTGAGCTTTCAGGGCCGGACCCTGGTGCTGTTCGGTGGTGCCGTCGCCAGCGGTTCCCGGGATTGCTCTACCCAGTGATCTTGGCGGCCCGCCGCCAGGGCTCTGTCACGGCGTCGTAGCTGGCGGTTTTTATTGACACCTTTGGCGCCTCAAGGTAAAAATGGGCTGAAACTCACCAAATTATTCGTTTAGTGTTACTGCTCTTTCTTCTCTCCCCGGCGGTGTCATGCGTGTGCTTATCCTTGCCCTCTTTCTTCTGATACATGTTTCTGTCGCGGAGGCCTGGGGCCGCACTATCGTCGATGTCCAGGGGCGGAGCAACGACATTCCGGAAACGGTACGCCAGGTCATCTGCTCCGGCGCCGGCTCCCTGCGGCTGCTCACCTACCTGCAGGGTCAGGACCTGGCGGTGGCGGTGGACGATATCGAGGGTCGCCGCAATCAGTTCGATGCGCGGCCCTATGCCCTGGCCAACCCGCATTTCAAAGACCTGCCAATCTTCGGCGAGTTTCGCGGCAAGGACAACCCCGAGCGCATTCTCAGTCTGCCCAAGGCCCCCGAGGTGATTCTCAAGGTGGTCTCCACCACCCAGGGCGCGGCCGGACTCCAGCCCGATAAGTTGCAGGACAAGACCGGCATTCCGGTTGTGGTGCTGGCCACGGGCAATCTCGCCGCGCAGCGCGCGGAGTTGTACGCCAGCCTGCGCCTCGTCGCACAAGTCGTCGGCAGAGAGCGACGGGCGGAGGAGCTGATCGCTTTTTTCGAGAGCACCATCGAGGATTTGCGCCGTCGGAGCGCCGATATCCCCGAGGCCGAGCGCCCCAGCGTCTATCTGGGCGGTGTCGCCTATGCCGGGCCCCATGGCTTTCAGTCCACCGAGCCGACTTATCCGCCCTTTCGCTTCGTCGGCGCGAAAAATCTCGCCGATGGCGTCAACGCCGCGGTAGAGGAGCAGAGCAACACCACCATCGCCAAGGAGAAAATCGTGCAGTGGGATCCTGAGATCCTCTTTCTCGATCTCTCCACCCTGCAGATGGGGGAGGGGGCCGGCGGCCTGCACGAGTTGAAGACCGACCCGGCCTACCAGGGCCTGCGAGCCGTCAAATCAGGCAAGGTCTATGGGCTGCTCCCCTATAACTGGTATAGCCAGAACTTCGAATCGATCCTCGCCAACGCCTATTTCGTCGGCAAGCTGCTCTATCCACACCGCTTCGCCGATATCTTGCCCGAGGCCAAGGCGGATGAGATCTACACCTTCATGGTCGGCAAGCCGGTCTTTGCCGAGCTGAACGGGAAATTCGCAGGCCTCGCCTACAAGCCCATCCCGCTCGACTGATATGCACTTCCACAATGGGCAGGTCCCGCTTGAGTATCGCCGCTATATCACCGCCAAGGTCGCATTTATCGGGCTGTTATTACTGCTCCTGCTTATGGCGCTGATTGCCGCCATCTCCCTCGGGGCTGCCGAGGTCGGGCTTGGCGAGGTGGTGCGCTGCCTCATTGGCGAGCCGCCCAACAAGCGCGTCGCCACCATCGTCTGGAATATCCGCATGCCCCAGGCCCTGGCGGCCCTCTTCGCTGGCGCTGGCCTGGCGGTGGCCGGGGCAGCCATGCAGTCGATTCTCCGCAACCCGCTCGGCTCGCCCTTCACCCTGGGCATCTCCCATGCCGCTGCCTTTGGCGCCGCCCTGTCGGTGATGCTTCTCGGGGGCGGGGTGATGACTTCCTCCAATGTCGGGGCGGTGCATATCACCAATCCCTATCTGACCACCTTTGCCGCCTTTGTCTTTTGCATGCTGACCTCGTCTCTCATCATCGTCATTGCCCGCCTGCGCGGCGCCACCCCGGAGGTGATGGTGCTCACCGGCGTCGCCCTGGGGGCCTTTTTCACCGCCGGCACCATGTTCCTGCAGTTCTTCGCCAATGACGTGCAACTGGCGGCCATGGTCTTCTGGACCTTTGGCGATACCGCCCGGGCCAGCTGGAACGAGATCGCCCTGATGGGCGGGGTGACGGTCGTCACCTCCCTGTTCTTTTTCGCCAACAGCTGGAACTACAACGCCATCGATGCCGGCGACGAGACCGCCAAGGGCCTCGGCGTGCGCGTCGAGCGGCAGCGCATGCTCGGCATGCTCGTCGCCTCCCTGCTGACGGCGGTGGTCATCTCCTTTCTTGGCATCATCGGCTTTGTCGGCCTGGTGGTGCCGCATATGGTGCGTCGCATCATCGGCTCCGACAACCGCTTCCTCCTCCCCGCGTCGGCCATCGGCGGTGCCGTCCTGTTACTCCTTGCCGACACCGCCGCCCGCCTCATGCTCGCCCCCCATGTCCTGCCGGTTTCGGTGCTGACCGCCTTCATGGGGGCGCCGGTCTTTCTCTGGTTGATCGTGCGGGGGAAACGCTGATGATTCTTGATGTTCGTCAGTTGCGGTTCGCCTACAATGGCCAGACGGTCCTCGACGGCATCGATTTCCAGGTGCGGGCCGGAGAACTGCTTGCCATCCTCGGCCCCAACGGTGTCGGCAAGACCACTCTGCTCAAGTGTATCAATACCATCCATAAACCGGCAGGCGGCACCATTCTTGTGGAAGACCGCGATGTGCTGCGGATGGCGCCGGGCGATATCGCCACCCGCATCGGTTATGTCGCCCAGAAGAACGAGACGGCACGGCTGACCGTGTTCGATGCCGTCCTCATGGGCCGAAAGCCGCACCTGCGCTGGCGTCCGTCGCGGCGCGACCTGGAGATGGTCGAGGCAGTCATTCGTCACCTGCACCTTGGCGGCAAGATGCTGCGCACCATCGACCGCCTCTCCGGGGGCGAGTTGCAGAAGGTATGCATTGCCCGCGCCCTGGTTCAGGAACCGCGCCTGCTTCTGCTCGACGAGCCGACCAGCGCGCTTGATCTCAAGAATCAGGTGGAGATCATGCGACTCCTGCGGCGGGTGGTCGACGAGCATGGCGTCGGGGCGATCATGACCATGCATGACCTCAATAAGGCCATGCGCTATGCCGATACCGTTGTCATGCTCAAAGACCGGAAGGTGTTGAGCTATGGACCGACTCGCCAGGTCACTGCCGAGATGATCGAATCGGTGTATGGGCTGGCGGTTGAGATCCACCATATCAATGGCTCCCCCATCGTCCTGCCGCTGGAAGAGACGGGGGAGGGGAGTGGGAGTTCTTTGCTTTTTAACACATCAACAAGAGGATAGGTTTATGAGTTGTGCAATTGATGAAAAGGTAATCGAGCAGGTCATCGCCTTTCACGGCCATAGCTGCCCCGGTCTGGCCATCGGCATCCGTGCCGCCGAAATGGCCCAGGCGCAACTGGGCAAGGTTCACCAGAACAACCTGGTCTGCGTGGCCGAGACCGACATGTGCGGCGTCGATGCCATCCAGTTCCTCACCGGCTGCACGGTGGGCAAAGGCAACCTCATCCACCGCGATTATGGCAAGATGGCCTTTTCCTTCTATGACCGCCAGGCCGGTACCGGCGTCCGCCTGGTGTTCAGCAACGGCGCCTGGGGCGATCTGCGCAAGGAATTCATGGATCTCATGGACCGCGGCAACCGTGGGCTGCTCTCGGACGAGGAGAGAGAGCGGCTTGGCCTGATGCGCCGGGAGATGCAGCAGAGGCTGATGTCGCTGCCGGTGGAGGAGGTCTTCACCGTGCAGAAGTTGACCGACCATCCCCCGCGCGGCGCCCGTGTCCTCGAGAGCCTCGAGTGCGCCGATTGCGGCGAGCGCACCATGGAGTCGCGCACCCGCCGTTTCGCCGGCAAGACCCTGTGCATCCCCTGCTATATGAAGGTCGAGCAGAAAATCTAATTATGGCCTGACAGCGTTCCGGAAAAGTAACAGCCGGTCGGAGTCGTCTCCGCCGGCTGTTGCCATTTGCCAGGTGTGGTTAGCCAGGTGTGGGCAGGGGGGCGTTGCACCCCCTGCGGGATGGGCGCCTTTTCGGGCGCGGTCAGAAATCCACCGAGACGATCAGCATGGCCGAGAAGGGCGAACCCGGCATATAGGTGGCGTTGCCGGCGCGGGTATCGTCGGAGGCGTTGATCACCGAGATATATTCCTCATCGAAGATATTGTTGAGCTCCACGGTGAACTTCATCGATGTGGCGAAGGGGGGCTTGTTCCAGGTGTAGCTGGCGCGGAGATCGACCAGCGTGCTGGCGTCCACCACCTGTTCGTTCTCGGCGTCGCTGTAGCGCTCGCTCAAGAAACGCAGCATCGGCACGATCTCGAAATTGCCGGGGCGATAGCTCAGGCCGGTCTTGACCAGCCACTCCGGGGTGTCGACCACCTGGTTGCCTTCGCTGTCGACGCTCTTGCCGGCAAAACTGAGGTCGTCGTCATAGGTCATGGAGGTATAGGAGGGATTGACGAAGAAGGTCAGGTCCTTGCGGAGATAGGTGTTGATCTCGAGGTCCAGGCCATAGCTGGTCGCTTCGCCGATATTCTGCTGATAGTTGAGCTTGACCCGCGGGTCGTAGACCGTGGTCAGCAGGTTCTTGTGCTTGCCGAAAAAGACCGTCGGGGTGATATCGAACCATTTCCCCGCAACACGCAGACCGAGATCGAACGTATCGGATTCCTCCAGGCCGTAGCCATCGAAAAGATCCTGGATGGTCATGTTCTGGGCGCGAAAGGTCTGGCGGTTGCTGCTGTAGAGGCTGACCAGCGGCAGATAGGAGTAGGGGCGGATGAAGCTTCGCCCATAGCTGCCATAGGCCTGGACCTGATCGGTGAGACGGTAGGCGAGGCCGGCGGTGGGCAACCAGATATCGTGGCTCTGCTCGTCGCGGTCGAGATCGGTGGCGCGCACCGGCGTGTAATTGGGCGCCGAGCCGGCGGTATAGCCGTCGCTGGCCGGATCGACGTAATGGAAATACTTGAGGCCCGCCTGCCAGTCGAAGCTGCCAAGGTTGCCGGCCAGTTTGGCATAAGGGCTGTTGATGTAAGCGGTGCCGCTGGTGCCCCACACACCGAGGCCACGGTAGGACAGGCCAGCCTTGGTGATGGCGTAGTTCTCGGTGGAGATGTCCATGTTCGAGTTCTCGAAATGGTAGCCGAGGACACCTTTGAGATGCTTTGTTTCGATTACTGTGTCGGCGAGGAAACCGGTGCGCTCGATGTCGCGCATGCGTTTCTGCACGCCGCCCGTGGCGGTGCCGCCGAGGATGACGGTATCCTCGTCACTGAAGTAGGGCTTGACCTTGAAGGCCAGAGATTCGGTGGCTTTGACGCTGAAAATGGAGAGGACATCGGTATTGCTGTACTCGCCCCGGTTGTAGTCGAAGTAGTCCTTGTCCCTGGTGGCGACTCCGGTCAGCGTCTTGTTGTAGTCCTTGTCGTAGTTGCTGCCCAGATCGCGGGTTTCCTGGTAGCTGAGCGGCCGGTAGAGGTGCTGCTCCAGGTCGTTATGGTTGACCCACAGCTTGACATCGAAGCGCTCGCCGAGAGGCTGGTCCAGGGCGGCGTTGACGTTGTGGCGCGGGCCGAGCTCGCCGGGGCCGCGCCACTTGTCGGCATCGGTGTAGGAGTAGGAAGCGGAGAGCTTGGTGCCGATATTGCCGAACCTCCCGGAGTCGAGGCGCAGGAAGCTGCGCGTGTAGGCGTCGGAGCCGATGGCCTGGGAAAACTTGCCGCCGAAGGCTTCATGGGGCCAGTCGGGTTTGAGTTCCATGGCGCCGCCGCGGGAGCCGACCCCGGTGCCGATATCGCCGGGAACCGCCCCCTTATAGACGGAGATGCCCTGCATATTTTCGAGATCGTAGAGGTAATCGCGGGGGCCGATGGGGTTGCCGCCATAGTTGGGGACGCCTTCGACGGTCAGGGCGCCCATGGAACTGCGCACCCCGCGGACGCGCACGCTGCGCTGCTCGGCACCGAGGCCGCGGCTGTCGGCGCTCTCGATGCTGATCCCCGGCAGCACGCCCACAGCCTCGTAGACGCTGGTCTTGCCCTTGACACCCTGAAGGTCGATCCCTTTCTCGGTGACCTCGCTGCCGGTATAGACCGTCTCGCTGGTCTGCATCGAGGGGGTGGTGATCTTCTCGGCGGTCACTTCCATTTCCGGAAGGATTTGCGTGGCCGCCGTGGCATCCTGACCTGGGGCGCCACTGGCGGCGGCGGAGGATGCCGCCAGAGTGGTTCCAAAGAGGATCGCCATGCCATAGACTCGTTTCTTCATCGTCTCTCCTTCGATCTGCGCTAGAGTTTACTCCAAGACGGGAACGCTCGTTGAACACGAAACACGATTACATAATACTTCACACACAACGACGTCAAGAAAAAACTCCCGGCCGTGTCCCCGTCATGCTGCGCAAGGTGTCAGATATGGCAGGAACTGTATTTCTCGGCCGAGGGGCTGACCGATGTTGTAAGCCGTGAACGAGGCTGGCTGACGGCGCCTTTTGCGGCGCGGGTGGCGCGCCGCAAAAGATGCCGTAGAGGGGGCGGGTCAGTGGAGGTCGAGCAGCGTTTCGCTGTGCGTCAGTCGCTCCATGAAGAAAAGGATAGGTGTGGCCGTCAAGCGGTATCAGGTCTTTTCGTGCAGGACAGCCCTCAGTCCGTTTCGCGCCAGCAGCGTTGCAGCACCCTCAGCCAGTTGCCGTGGGCGATCTTGAGCAGCGACTGCCGGTCGAGGCCGTGCTCGGCGAGGAGGGCGAGGATCTTCGGGAAGCCGGCGACGCTGCCGATATCGCGGGGGAGGAGTACGCCGTCGAAGTCGGAGCCGAGGGCGACATGGTCGATGCCCATCTTGTCGATGCCGTAGAGGATATGGCGGACGATCTCGGAGAGCGGTGTGTCGGCAGTCAGCCTGCCGTCGGCGCGGAGGAAGGCCGGGGCGAAGTTGATGCCGACCAGGCCGTTCGACTCTTTGATGGCCGCCAGCTGGCGGTCGGTGAGATTGCGTGAGGTGGGGCAGAGGCGGTGCATGCAGGAGTGGCTGGCGATAAGCGGGGCGCTCGACGTCCTGGCCACGTCCCAGAAGCCTTTTTCGTTGAGGTGGGAGAGGTCGATGGCGATGCCTAGGCGGTTGCAGGCGCCGATCAGCTCGAACCCGGCCTCGGTCAGGCCGGGGCCGGTATCGGGGCTGCCGGGGAAGGCGAAGTCGACGCCGTGGCCGAAGGCGTTGCGTCGGCTCCACACCGGGCCGAGGGAGCGCAGGCCCCTGGCGTAGTAGCTCTCCAGATTGGAGAGGTCGGGGCGGATGGCCTCGGCGCCTTCGAAGTGCAGCACCGCCGAGATGGTGCCCGCGGCAAGATGACCTCGCAGCTGCCCGCCGCTGGTGGTAAGGCGGATGCGGCCGCCGGCAGCACCTTCCAGCCGGTGGAAGGAGGCCAGACAGCGGTCGGTGAGGCGTTCAGCGTAGTCGCCGGGGATCTCGTCCGTCTCGCCGCCGCCGGCGGAGGGCAGGGTGGTGCTGAAGACTCCGTCCTGCGGCTCCTTGCCCGGCGGGGGCACGAAGATGGCGAAGAGGCCGCCGGCGAAGTTGCCTTCCGCCGCCCGCGGCAGGTCGAAGTGGCCGGTGTCGCTGCGTGTCGTAAAGGAGCGCTCCGTGCCAAGGAGCACCATCAGCGAGTCGTTATGGCCGTCGAAGATCGGTATGGGCTCGGCAAGCATCGGTTTCACCATCTCGGTGTCGGCAGCGCGTGCTGCCCTGTCGGTATTGCGGGGGCTATCGGCCTTGTATCGCCGGTGAAGGGCGGGCCGGGGGCATGAAGCGCCGTCGGAGAAAGGCTCAACGCCTTCGCTGCGCATCGGCACAACGAAGCGCTCTTGCATGATGCCCATAATGCCCATGAGGGTGCGGCGGTGACAGGTCTTGCCCGGTTCCATGTTCCACCCCAGGATACCATGGCCGGGAGGTCAGCGACAGGAATATCGCCACGGCCTGCGGCTGGCCACGTGACGTTGTCAGAGGAAGGGGGACGTTGCGCCGAGCGCCGCGAAAAGGGTGGGCGATGCGTGCCGCCAGGGTGGGCATGGCTGTTGGCGCGGAGTGGCGGAATTCAAATTAAGTATTTAATAAAATATTGACACACCCCATGTCGCAGCGCTATAGAGGGGCAAGGGGGGTCACGACGGACCTCGACACCCGCTCCCGGCCTGCCCCTTCCCCCGTTTTCTTCTGCCGTATGCCTCGCACCACGTGTCGGTGGCGGAGCTTTTGCGGCCGCTCCGGCCCCCCTCTCCTCCATGGAGTATGGCCATGACCACAGGGTATTCCTTTTCCCGTCTGCAGGGAGATTTCTTCGGCGGGCTGACCGCCGGCATCGTCGCACTGCCCCTGGCGCTGGCTTTCGGCGTGGCCAGCGGGGCGGGGGCGGTGGCCGGCCTCTACGGGGCCATCGCCGTCGGATTCTTTGCCGCACTGTTCGGCGGCACTCCGTCCCAGGTGTCCGGGCCGACCGGGCCGATGACGGTAATTTTCGCCGCGGCGGTGGCGGCCTTTGCCGGGGAGCCGGGGGCTGTCCTTGCCGTGGTCTTCGCCGCCGGTCTTCTGCAGATCCTCTTCGGCCTGATTAAGGTCGGCATCTTCGTGCGCTATATCCCCTATCCGGTGATTTCCGGCTTCATGAGCGGCATCGGCGTGATCATCATCCTGCTGCAGCTGCACCCGATGCTCGGGGCGGCCAGCGTCAGTGTACCCGCGGTGGCAGTGCTGGCCCTGCCGGCGGCGCTGGCTGGAGCCGATGGCTGGAGCCTGGTGCTGGCACTGGCGACCATGGCCATTGTCTTTTTCACCCCGGCCAGGGTCAGCCGCATTCTGCCCTCACCGCTGGTTGCCCTGATATGCGGTACCGTTGCCGCCCAACTTGCCTCCGCCCCGGTGGCAACCATCGGCGACATCCCTTCCGGCCTGCCCGAGTTGCATCTGCCTTTCTTTGCGCCGGAGCTCTTCCCCAAGGTCGCCGCCATGGCCCTGGCCCTGGCGGTGCTAGGCACCATCGATTCGCTCCTTACCTCGGTGGTCGCCGATTCGATGACCAAGGAGCGGCACGATTCCAACCGTGAGCTTATCGGCCAGGGCATCGGCAACATGGCGGCGGCCCTGATCGGTGGACTGCCGGGCGCGGGGGCCACTATGCGCACCGTGGTCAACATCAAGACCGGCGGCACCACCAGGGTCTCTGGGATGGCCCACGCCCTGCTGCTGCTGGCCATTCTTCTTGGCCTGGGACGCTATGCCGCGTTGATCCCCCTGCCGGTGCTGGCCGGCATCCTCATGAAAGTCGGCATCGACATCCTCGACTACCGTTTCCTGCGCCTCGTCAGGCGGGTTCCCCGGCCCGATCTGACGGTGATGGTCACCGTCTTCGCCATCACCGTCTTCGTCGATCTCATCGTTGCCGTCGGCGTCGGCGTGACCCTGGCCTCACTGATGATCACCTATCGTATTTCCCGCCAGGCGCAGATCGATGTCCGCGCCATCCCGCACCAGGACTGGCCCCGCGACCTGGAAAAGAGCCTCGAAGAGGAGACCGGTTTCCGCATCCGCACCCTGTCGGTGCTCGGCGCCTTCTTCTTCGGCACCACCGCCAAGATGCAGGATCAGGTCAGCAGGCTCATTGGCACCGAAGTAGTGATCATCAACTGCCTGAACGTGCCCTTCATGGATCTTTCCGGGTTGTTTGCCCTGGCGGAGATGATCGACCGACTGCGCCAGGAACGCATCAAACCGATCCTTGTCGTCCGACAGGGCCAGGGCATCCGCCGCCAGATGCTGGAAATGGGCTACGAAGATCTCCTCGGGCCCATTGGCATCCAGACCGATTATAACGACGCCCTGCACCTCGCCTGGGAATACCTCGCCGAGGGCAACGGCCTGTCCGCAGCCGCGGCGCGCTGAGCGGGGACGCTCGCCACACTCGCCAAGTCCTGCAGAGAGGGCTTGCAATTCAAGGGCTCATCTGCTTTATTGTCTATTGTCGACAATCGACAATAACCTTGCGCGGAGGGGCAGCGACTATGCCGGCCATCAAGAAGACCACCTATAAGGACCATGTCGTCGAGCATGTCTACCAGGCCCTCCTCGACGGGCGCTGCCACCCCGGCGAGCAGCTCAAGGAGGGGCTGATCGCCGCCGAGCTGGGCATCAGCCGCGCCCCGGTGCGCGAGGCCTTGAAGGAACTCACCGCCCGCGGCATCGTCGTCTACCGGCCGCAGGTGGGCTGCTTTCTCGCCCAGCCTTCACCCCAGGAGATATGCGACGCCTACACCGCCCGCGGGCTCATCGAGGGCTACGCCCTGATGACCACCCGCCAGCTCTTTTCCTCCGCCGACCTGAACCGGCTGCACCTGCTCGTCGAGGAGATGGGCCAGGCCGCCCGGCGCGGCGACCGCAAGGAGGTGGTCGAGGTGGGGGACACCTTCCATACCATGCTGGTCGGCAAGACCACCAACTCGCAGCTGGCCGAATACCTGGAGCGCCTGCGGCTCAAGCTGCACGTCCTCTTCTGCCGCTACTGGCCGGAGCTCTATACGCCGGAGGAGATCGCCGAGCGCCACCGGCGCATCGTCGCCAGCCTGCAATCCGGCGAGGCCCGTCTCATCGAGGAGACGGTGCGCAGCCACTACAGCGAGAGCGGCGGCAAGATCGCCGTCCTCGCCCTGACCGTGAGGGAACGCCATGCCGCCTGAGATCGTCGGCCCGGATGGCCTGGTCAGCGGGGAAGACGTCGTCTTCAGCAACTTCCGCTACGACCCGGCCTGCTACTATTTCTTCTACATCGGCGAGCAGAAGGCCTACGGGCTCAACCACTTCCTCGCCGAGACCCTGCAGCGCCGCCACCCCGAGCGACAGGTGCGCTTCGTGGCGATTATCCCCGACCTCTGCGTGCAGTACTATGAGCGCAATATCATGGTCATCAACCCCGAGGCTGACGGGCCCGCCGCGGCAAGGACGGGGGGAACGGTGGGACGGGCCCGCATCGCCTCCTTCATGGCCGCGGTTTCTTCGAGCCCAACCCTGCGCCGGCTCATCGACCGCATCCTCGCCGGCCAGGACGAGCTCTATCTCAGCCTCTTCGAGTCCGTCGCCGAGATGACCCTCGACGAGATCCCCGGAGTGTCGCTGCTCGGGCCGGACAAGAAGGTCGCCCGGCACTGGAACAGCAAGCTGGTGCAGTTCGCCGAGCTGTGCGGCATCGTCCAGCTGGTGGATGGCGAGATCTGCCATGGCCGGCAGGAGCTGCTCGCCCGCACCGCCGCCCTGCGCGCGCGGTGGCAGGACGGCATCTTCGTCTCCGCCGCCTATTCCGCCGCCGGGGCCAACTCCGCCGTCACCGCCAGCCAGCAGGAGGTGGCCGGCCGCTTTCCGGCCGAGGAGGGCGACTACCTGATCAGCCGCTATATCCCCCACGAGCTCGATCCGACGGTGCTGGCGGTGGTGGCCAACGCCGAGGATGTCTATATCGCCGGCATCGCCGACCAGCACATCGTCGACGGCAACCGCTTCGTCGGGTCCTCATTTCCCTCCAAGGTCACGGCGAGCCAGGGCGAGGAGCTGCGGCGGCAGACCATCGCCGCCGGCCGGGCCCTGGGCCGCGCCGGCTACCGCGGCATCTTCGGCTGCGACTACCTCATCGACCACCAGGGCAAGGTGTGGTTTCTGGAGATCAACGCCCGCAAGCAGGGCACCACCTTCGAGTTCTGCTGCACCCTGGAGAACAGCCTGCCGCCAGGCTCGCCCTCGCTGCTCGAGCTCGAGTACCACGCCGTCCGCCACGGCATCTTCCCCCCCGGCGCCATGGACATGGGCGAGGGGGGCGGCCGCCTGCACTGGCGCACCTACAACCACAAGCTGACCACTATGGCGGAGACCACCGCCTATATCCCCCAGAATACCCGCGAGCGCGAGTCCTTCGCCCGGGTGGCGGCCGGCGAGCTGGCCATGGATTACGTCGTCGTCGAGCACCTCGGGGCGCCGCTCACGGTGCGGCCGGGAACCTTCCTGGCCCGGGTGATCGCCGCCGCCGAATCCCATGACAAGGTCACCCTGGGCCTTTTCCAGGGCATGGCCCAGATCAGACAAACCTATAAGGAAGTGTGTTGCCCATGAACAGCCAACCCCATGACCGTCTCGAAGAGAACCCGCCCCTCGACGGGTTCACCACAGAACTGCTCGCCGAACTTTCCCGGTCTCTCGCCAGCCCCGCCAGCCCCGGTGAGGACCTGCGCACCGAGATTGCCAGCCTCTACCTGCAGGCGCGGCAGGAGCAGTTCACCGCCCCCATCGTCAGGCTCTTCGCCCGTCTCCTCGAGCTGCACCGGGGAGGGCAGGGCACGCCGGCCGACTTCGCCCTGAGCGCGGCCGACCTCGAGGGCCTCGCCCAGCGGCACCAGCAGATCGACGAGCACATGGTCTCGGTGGGCGGCCGCCTCACTCGCGCCCTGCCCATCGCCGCCACCGCCAACGCCCGCGTCGAGGAGTATCTCGCCGACAAGGAACGCCTCGCCCCGAGCGGCATCGACCTGTGGGAGAGGGTCCTCGACAACAAGCGGCGCATCATGGCCGCCCTCGGCATGGACGAGGCGGCCTGGAACTCCTTTCCCGGGCAGATCCGCCATGCCGTCGACTCGGTGGAGACCCTCGCCCGCCTGGTCGAACTGCCCCCGGCCCAGCTCGCGTCGGTGGCCCGGGTGACCAAATCCTACCGCATGCGGCTGACGCCCTACTACACCAGCCTGATCATGCCGGGGGTGGTCAACGACCCGATCATGCTGCAGTCGGTGCCCACCGGCGAGATGATCGACAACGCCGGCATCGAGATCCCGCCGGTGGCCGCCGACCACTCGCCGGCGCGGCTGGTCGACCAGTTCTACCCGCGGGTGGTGACCATCAAGGCCACCAATATGTGCGCCATGTACTGCACCCACTGCCTGCGCCTCGCCCATATCGGCCGCAAGGACCAGGTCTACGCCCGCGAGGCCTATGGCGAGGCCCTCGACTATATCCGCGCCAACCCGCGCATCCGCGACGTGCTGGTGACCGGCGGCGACGCCTTCGTGCTCCCCAACGCCATGCTGCGCTGGCTGCTCGGCGAGCTCGACGCCATCGAGCACGTGCGCCTCAAGCGCCTCGGCACCCGCATTCCGGTGACCGCGCCGATGCGTGTCGACGACGAGCTGCTCGACATCCTCGAAGAGAGCAACGACCGCAAGCCCATCCGCGTGGTGACGCAGATCAACACCGCCCAGGAGATCACCCCGGTGTCCCGTGACGCCTTCCGCCGCCTCTCGAAGCGCACCTTCGCCGTGCTCAACCAGGCGGTGCTGCTCAAGGGCATCAACGACAGCCGCGTCAAGATGTGGAAGCTCTGCGAGACCGTCCACGAGGCCTATGTCAGGCCCTATTACCTGTTCAACTGCAGCTACCGCAACCCGCAGTTCGTCCACTTCCGCGTGCCGCTGGAGGTGGGGCGCGACCTGGTCGAGTCGATGTACGGCAATATCTCCGGGGACGCCATTCCCCGCTATATCGCCACCGCCGGGGGCAAGATCCCCCTGCACCGTTCCAACGTGGTGCGGCGGAATGGCAACGAGGTCATTTTGAGAAAGCCGTGGAGCGGCGAAGAGGTCAGCTATCCCGATGCCGACCTGGAGGTCTATGGCAATGCCCGCTACTCCTTCAACAAATAGCCGTACCCTGCGCAACAGACTCGCCGCCGCCGTGGGGCGGCGCGAGAAGGAGATGCTGCGGCTGCTGGAGGCCATGGTCGTCGAGCCCAGCCCCTCGCGGTACAAGAAGGGCGTCGATGCGGTAGGCGCCCTCGTCGCCGCCGCGGCGCAGCCCCTGGGCCTTTGCCAGACCACCTGCGCGGAGAAGGAATTCGGCGACCACCTGCTCTTGCGGAGCGAGGCCGCCGAGGAAGGAGCCCCGGCCATCCTCCTCTTTGGCCATCTCGATACCGTCTTTCCCCTCGACAGCCCTTTTACGACCTTCACCGACGACGGGCACACGGTGCGCGGGCCGGGGGTGATCGACATGAAGGGCGGCGTGGTCTGCGCCCTGTACGCCCTGAGGGCCCTGGCCGACTGCGGCCTGCTCGCCGACATTCCCCTGACCCTCTTGTGCAATTCGGAGGAGGAGATCGGCTCGCCCACCTCCACCCCCCTCTTCCGCGAGGAGGCACGGCGCAGCTGCGCCGCCCTCGGTTTTGAGTGCGGCGGGCTCGCCGGCGAGGTGGTCACCGGCCGCAAGGGCCGGAGCGGCTGGCGGCTCTCTGTCGGCGGCCGGGCCGGGCACGCCGCCTTCGCCGGCAAGGACAAGGCCAGCGCCATCCTCGAGCTGGCCCATGAGGTCATCCTCCTCGAGGGACTCAACGACCCCGGACGCGGCATCGTCGTCAACGTCGGCGTGGTCGGCGGCGGCATCGGCCCCAACACGGTCAGCGACAGTGCCTTCGCCGAGATCGACACGCGCTTTCTGCGCCAGGACGACGCACTGGCAACCGCCGCACGCATCGCCGACATCGCCGCGCGGCCGACCGTTCCCGGCACCACGGCGACCCTGATCGCCACCGGCAGCCGCCCGCCCATGGAGCAGAGCGAGGCCAACACCCGGCTCTATCGCCTCATCAAGGACGAGGCCGACCAGCTCTGCCTGCCCTGTGTCGCTGAGCTGCGCAGCGGCGTCTCGGACGCCAACACCCTGTGCCACGCCGGCCTGGCGGTGGTCGACGGCCTCGGGCCGATCGGCGCCTGCGACCACAGCGAGCGTGAGTACATGGTCCGCGCCAGCCTGGCCGAGCGGACCCTGCTGGCGGCCACCGCCATCCTGCGCATGCATGAGGAAGGCTGGACCCGGCCCGCCGGTGAAACGGGCGGACGGTAACACCGGCGCCATCCCGCAGACAGGGACGCAGCCATTTGGCGCTGTTACGGGAATTATCCGATTTCAAAGGATTTTGCCTGTGGCGGAGAGGAGGCCGGGCTGGAAAAAACCTTGACGAACAGGGAACTCTTGGTGTCTTTTGCACTGAGGTCGATCACACGTACAGCACTGGCCGGCTTATGCCGGGGCGACCCAGGTCGTTGCCACGCGGTGCTGTGCGGCCATCCTTTCCCGTCCTGGCTGTTCCCGCGGCGGGGAGACCACTCAATTCCAAGGAGGAACACGATGAAAAGAACGTCAACGCTGCTTGCTGCACTCGCCTTCGGTTTCGTCATGTCGTTCGGCGCGGCCGTCACCCCGGCCTCCGCCGCCGACCAGAAGTTCATCACCATCGGTACCGGCGGAGTCACCGGCGTGTATTACCCGGCCGGCGGCGCCATCGCCCGCCTGGTCAACAAGGGCAAGGCCGCCCACGGCCTGCGCGCCACCGTCGAGAGTACCGGCGGTTCGGTGTATAACGTCAATGCTATCGCCGCCGGCGAGCTCGACTTTGGCGTCGTCCAGTCCGACGTGCAGTTCGACGCCATCAAAGGGCAGAACAAGTTCGAGAAGAGTGGCCCCATCGCCGATCTGCGCGCCGTCTTCGCGCTCCATCCCGAGCCGTTCACCATCGTCGCCCGCGCCGACTCCGGCATCAAGGAGTTCCAGGACCTCAAGGGCAAGCGGGTCAACATCGGCGACCCCGGTTCCGGACAGCGCAGCACCATGGAGGTCGTCCTCAAGAAACTCGGCTGGACCACCGCCGACTTCAAACTGGCCTCCGAGCTCAAGGCGGCGGAGATGGCCGGCGCCCTGTGTGACAACAAAATCGACGCCTTCGCCTATACCGTCGGTCACCCGAACGGATCGATCCAGGAAGCCCACACCGCCTGTGACGCCAGGCTGGTCAATGTCACCGGGCCGGCCATCGACGAGCTGATCGCCGCCAACCCCTACTATGCCATGGCGACCATCCCCGGCAGCCTCTATCGCGGCAACACCGCCGACGCCAAGACCTTCGGCGTCAGCGCCACTGTCGTTTCTTCCGCCAAGGTCCCGGCCGAGACCGTCTACCAGCTGGTCAAGGCAGTCTTCGAGAACTTCGACGAGTTCAAGCAGCTCCATCCCGCCTTCGCCAACCTCGACAAAAAGAAGATGGTCAAGGACTCCCTGTCGGCCCCGCTGCATGACGGCGCCGTCAAGTACTACAAGGAAGCCGGCCTGATGTAAGCAGGTCGATGCGGCGGGGACCCGGGGCGACATGCCTGGGCCCCGCCCCTTGTTGCCGGGGGGGCTTGGCGATTCTTTTTCCTCCCCCCGGCCCCGCTGCTTGAACGCCGCGCTGCCCGGAAGGGGTGGAGGCGATGGAACCACAACCAGGGACACCGACTATGGCGAAAGAGAAAAACGATCTTCTCACCAAGGAAAAGCTGGAGCAGATGGTCGCCGAGATGGACAGCGGCGGCCGCGCCCCCCAGGGCAGCATCCCCAAAGCGGTGCTCTTCTTTGTGCCTCTGCTGTGGAGCCTCTTCCAGCTGTGGTACTCCTCGCCGCTGCCGTTCATGTTCAACCTCTTTGTCATCAACGACACCCAGGCACGCTCCATCCATCTTGCCTTCGCCATGTTCCTGGCCTATACGGCCTTTCCGACCTTCAAGTCCTCGCCGCGCCGCTACATCCCCCTGCAGGACTGGGCCATGGCCCTGGTGGCCTCGTTCGCCGCGGCCTATATCTATCTCAATTACGCCGGGCTGTCGGCACGCCCCGGGGCGCCGACGACCTTCGATCTGGTGGTGTCGGTGGTGGGCATCCTCCTCCTCCTCGAGGCCACCCGCCGCGCCCTTGGCCCGCCGCTGATGGTCATCGGCGGCCTGTTCATCTTCTACGCCTTTGCCGGGCCCTACATGCCCGACGTGGTCGCCCACAAGGGAGCCAGCCTGGTCAAGGGCATGTCCCATTACTGGCTGTCCACCGAGGGCGTCTTCGGCGTCGCCCTGGGGGTGTCCACCGGCATGGTGTTCATGTTTGTTCTCTTCGGCTCCCTGCTCGAGAAGGCCGGTGCCGGCAACTACTTCATCAAGGTGGCCTTCGCCGGGCTCGGCCATATGCGCGGCGGGCCGGCCAAGGCGGCGGTGCTTTCCTCGGCGATGACCGGGATGATCTCCGGTTCGTCCATCGCCAACGTGGTCACCACCGGCACCTTCACCATCCCGCTGATGAAGAAGGTCGGCTTCACCCCGGAGAAGGCTGGCGGCATCGAGTGCGCCTCGTCGGTCAACGGCCAGATCACCCCGCCGGTCATGGGCGCCGCCGCCTTCCTCATGGTGGAGTATGTCGGCATCCCCTATATTGAAGTGATCAAGCATGCCGCCCTGCCGGCCTTCATTGCCTACGCCGCGTTGCTCTATATCGTCCACCTCGAGGCCTGCAAGATGGGGCTGCAGGGGTTGGAAAGGCGCCATAAGCGCACCCTCGCCCAGACCCTCCTCGGCCTCGCCGGCAGCCTGCTGGCCCTCGTCGTCATCACCTTCGCCACCTACTATGGCCTCGGCTGGATCAAGGAGGCGACCGGGGAAGGGGCCATCTATATCGTCGCCGTGCTTTCGCTGATCGCCTACCTGGCGCTGCTCTACGTCGCCTGCCGGGTGCCGGAACTCGAACTCGCCACCGAGATGTCCGTGCTGCCCGACCTCGGGCCGACGGTGCAGTCCGGGCTGTACTTTCTCCTGCCGGTGGTGGTGCTGATGTGGTGCCTCACCGTCGAGCAGCTGTCGCCTTCGCTGTCGGTCTTCTGGGCCACCGTGCTGCTGCTGGTGATCGTCGTCACCCAGCGGCCGCTCAAGGGCCTCTTCCGGCACATCGACAGCGCAGAGTTCACCTCCCGTCGTGGTTTCGAAGATCTCATCACCGGGCTGGTCGCCGGCGGCCGCAACATGATCGGCATCGGTGTCGCCACCGCCGCCGCCGGCATCGTCGTCGGCACCGTCACCCTGACCGGTATCGCCCTGGTGATGACCGAGTTTGTCGAGTTCATCTCGCTCGGCAACATGACCCTGACCCTCATCTTCACCGCCATCTTCAGCATCATCCTCGGCATGGGCCTGCCGACCACCGCCAACTATATCGTCGTCTCGACGCTCATGGCCCCGGTCATCGTCAGCCTTGGGGCGCAGAACGGCATGCTCATCCCCCTGGTGGCGGTACACCTCTTCGTCTTCTACTTCGGCGTGCTCGCCGACGACACCCCGCCGGTGGGCCTGGCCGCCTTCGCCGCCGCCGGCATCTCCGGCGGCGACCCGATCCGCACCGGCATCCAGGGCTTCATGTACGATATCCGTACCGGCATCCTGCCCTTCGTCTTCATCTACAACACCGAACTGCTGATGATCGGTATCGGCTCCCCGCTGCATTTTATGGTGGTGGTGGCAGGGGCCTTCATCGCCATCATGGTGTTTGCGTCCGCCACCCAGGGCTATATGCTGACCCGCAACAAGCTCTGGGAGAGCGCGCTTCTGCTGCTGGTCGCCTTCACCATGTTCCGCCCTGGCTTCTTCTGGGACATGATCTACCCGGAACTGGAGACCAGGCCAGCCACCGAACTCGAACAGTTCCTCGCCGACCTGCCCTCGGGCCGGCAGCTGCGGCTGACCCTCAAGGGCGAGAAGATGAACGGCGAAGAGTTCACCATGGTGGTTTCGCTGGCTGCCGGGGATCAGGCGCCGGTGGCGGAGCGGCTGCAAAACATCGGTTTCGCCACGCGCAGCGAGGACGGCCGTGTGCTCATCGACAACGTCGTCTTTAACAGCCCGGCGCAGAAGGCGGGTATCGACTGGGATCAAGAGGTCGTCAACTTTCAGACCCTGACCGACCGGCCGCCCAAACAGTGGATGTTCATCCCCGCCCTGGTGTTGCTCGCCCTGGTATGGCTTGCCCAGAAAAGGCGCTGCAACGGTAACGGAAAACGTCAGTCAGGCCCGGCCCTGGGCACCGTCGGCTGAGCATCTCAACCCTATGCAGGAGACGACGCCATGATCAAGAAGATTCTCGCCCCGCTGGCCTTTTCCCCCTACGCCGAAGGCATCCTGCGCTTTGCCGCCGATCTGGCCAAGGCCTTTGGGGCGCAGCTGGCAGTGGTCAATGTCATCAACGAGCGCGATCTCGAAGCGGTGCGCAAGATCACCGCTTTCGGCTACAAGGTAGATACCGAACACTATCTGCAGACGCTCATCCAGGAGCGGCGCGATGAACTGAGCAAGCTGCTCGCCCGGGTCGGCCTCGACGAGGAGGCGGTCGACTTCCACTTCGAGGTCGGCAACCCGGCCGAAAAATTGCTGCAGCTGGTGGTCAAGGAGAACTTCGACGCGGTGGTCATGGGGGTCAAGAACCGCGATATCCGCACCCTGTTCACCGGCTCGGTGGCCGAGCGCGTCTTCCAGCGCTGCCCGGTGACGGTGATCAGCTACCGCGACGAGGACATCTCCGCCCACCTCAGAAAGCGCATCGAGCGCCATATGGAATGAGTTCCCGCTGACAGGCCGATCCCCGCTCCGGCGATTTTTGCCCGGTCGCTGCCTGCCTCTCATCACAGCCACAAGATCGACCTCCTCTGGCCATGGACAGGGCCGCGCTTTTCCGTCCATGGCCAGGACTCCCACCCTGACATACCTTGCGATCCGCCATCTCTTCCTCTGCGCCAGGGCCTTGCCGTGGGCGCTGGCGGGGTGGCGTGGGTCAATACCCCCTCCAGGCGGCGATGCCGGCCTTCTCCCGTGCGCCACAATGGCGCACTTCCCGCGCTGCCAGGACTGCCTGAGATGCCCCGTGCATCGGGGATATGGGGCCGCTGGTGGTGAATGGTGTGACCATCAGGGACGTGGACCCAGTCCACCTCAGGTAAAGATGGAGCACATTGTGGGGAGAAAAAAATACTGCGATGAAAATATGGCGAGGAAAAACTTGCTCTCTCAAAAAATTGCTGATAGCATTTTCCTATCCCATGCAGCATACCAATTGAGTTCAATACCACGGGCCTTTGGGAGAGGATGTGTCGCGCCTCCCGCAAAACCGCTTCTGTTCATGTCCGTTGCGTACCGTAGCGGTGTTCGTGGTGTGATTCATGGTATCGCTTCACCCTCCATGTCAGGTGGTTCGAAAGTGCGGGCGGATTTCGCATCGCATTCGTGCTCTTACCGCACCGACGGGAGGGGGCCGTTGCTTCTGTTCAAGGGTGGCGGTGCCTGCAGCACTGCGTGATGGCAAGAAGAAGTGGCGCTGGAAGAGGTGACAGGACTGGCTCCCCCATGACCAGTGCCAGCCGGCAGAACCCGTTCCCTCAGGGGGATTGCCGGGCAGGACGGGAGGCGGGAACGGCTTTCGTCAGATACCGTCCCCGTGGCGACCATCGCCTGTCATGCCTGGAGTAAGCTCGCTTCGTGCAACGCATTGATGGAGCAAAAAGCTAAGAAGGGCATCCTGCCGCAAGCATGATCTTCAGGGGAAGCGAGGTCTTTTTGCACCTTGCCCTGAGAAAGGCTGCGAGAGTGAAAACGGGGAGCCGCGTTGGGGACGAGTCTTTTCTCGTTCGCAGCGAGGCGCCGGTCGCCCTGTCTGACTGATAGTGCGGAAACTCGGTTGAAATGGAAACGGCGGCGATGTTTCTGTGGCCGCAAAGGATCGTGTCGGATGAATGTAGCTGGCTATTCCGATTTTTCCGTTCTTCATGAAGGGGCCGAGCATATCGTCTACCGGGCGGTAAGCGAAGATGGCGTGCCGGTGATCGTCAAGGCGCCGCGCGAGGAACACCCCGGCGACGCCATCATTCGCAAGCTTCGTCAGGAATACGAAACCATCACGGCCCTCGATTCCGAGGGAGTGGTCAGGGCCCGTGAGCTCGCCAGGCGCGGTTCTTCGCTCTTTCTCGTCCTTCACGACTTTGGCGGCACTTCGCTGAAAGCGCTTCTCGGCAGCAAAAAACTCGCCCTCCGCGAAGTTCTCCAACTGGGTATCAAGATCTGCGGCGCCTTGCACGATATTCATGCCGCCGGGATCGTTCACCGCGACATCAACCCGGCGAATATCGTCTACAATCAGCGCAGCGGCGAGCTGAGAATCATCGATTTCGGCCTTGCCGTATCCGACGACGGGCAGCCGGCGAATGTCGACACGGGCGACAGGATCGAAGGGACCCTGGGCTACATGGCGCCGGAGCAGAGCGGCCGCATGAGCCGCCGTGTCGATTGGCGCTCCGACCTCTACTCCCTCGGGGTGATCTTTTATGAAATGCTCACCCGTCGGCGGCCGTTCGAGAGCGACGACCAGCAGCAGCTCATTTACGATCATATCGCGCGCAGCCCGGTTCCACCGCAGGTCATCGACCGGCGCATTCCCGCCGTGCTCTCCGCTATGGTGTTGAAGCTGCTTGCCAAGAACGCCGATGGCCGCTATCAGAGCGCCATCGGCATCAGTGCCGACCTCAGGCGCTGTCTGGCCACGCTCAGCGGCGACAATGCCATCGAACCCTTTGCCATCGCCAGCCAGGACGTCTCGGAGAGGTTTGTCCTGCCGACCAGGCTCTATGGACGCGATGCCGAGCTGGCACGGTTGCAGTCGTTGCTTGAGGGAATCTGCGGCGGCAGAAGAGAGATGCTGCTCGTGCGCGGCGGCCCGGGCATCGGCAAGACCTCGCTGGTCCGCGAGATGCACAATCTGGTCATCGCCCGACACGGCTATTTCATCTCCTCGAAATTCGACCAGTTCGTGCGCAGCATCCCCTATTCGGCGATTATCGGCGCCTTGCAGGAGCTGGTCAACCAGCTGCTCGCCGAACCGCGGGCCAAACTCGAGCAGTGGTGCGAGAGGATCGTCGCGGCATTGGGCCCCAACAGCGGGATGATGGTCGAGCTCATCCCCGACCTGGAGCTGATCATCGGCCCCCAGCCGCCGGTGGCCGATCTCTCGCCCGACGCGGCCCAGAACCGCTTTCGCCTCGTCTTCTACGATTTCATCGCCCTTTTTTGCAGACGCGAACACCCCCTGGTGATCTTTCTCGACGACCTGCAGTGGGTCGACCAGCCATCCCTCGAGCTGATCGCCACGATGATGAGCCTCGACGACGGCGCACTGCTGATCATCTGCGCCTACCGTGACAACGAGGTGGACGCGGGCCACCCTTTCATCGGCCTGCTGCAGCGTATCCCCGACGAGCAGAAGAACGTTCTCGACCTTGGCCCCCTCGATCCCAGCCATATCGAGGACATGGTCGCCGACATGGTCCACTGCCCGCTCGTCGCAATCAGGCCGCTCTGTCACCTCATCGAACAGAAGACCAGGGGCAACCCTTTCTTCGTCGGCGAGTTTCTCAAAACTCTGCATAAGGAAAGGCTGCTGGCCTTCGCCGTCGACACGCTTTCCTGGCAATGGGACCTCGCGGCGATAGCCGCCAAGGGTTTTACGGACAATGTCGTCGAGCTGGTCATCGACAATCTCGGCAGGCTGCCCGATCAGACGCGGCAGCTACTTGGCTATGCGGCGATGCTGGGCAATGTCTTCGACCTCGAGAAGCTGGCCATGGTCAGCGAGAGACCGCAGGAGGAACTCCTTCTCGACCTGCGCGCGGCCCTTCAGGAAGGCTTTATCGTCCAGCAGACCAGGTCCCGTTTCGCATTCTCCCATGACCGCATCCAGCAGGGCGCCTATAACATGATTGCCCCCGATGAGCGTGAGGCGCAGCATCTGCGGGCGGGGCGACTCCTTCTGGCCGCCTGTGGCGAGGAAAAACGTGACGAAAACCTGTTCGTCATTGTCGATCAGCTCAACAAGGGCCGGCGCCTGCTGTCCGAAACAGGGGAGCGGGCGCACTTGGCCAGACTCAATTACCAGGCCGGTGGCAAGGCCAAAGCGTCGGCGGCCTATACCTCCGCCTGGCAGTTTCTCGCCATCGGCATCGAGCTCCTGCCGCAAGATGCATGGGAAAGCGAGTACGACTTCACCCTCGCCATCCATGACCAGGCCGCCGAAGCGGCGTATCTGATGAGCGATTACACGACCATGGAAGGCTTTGGCGAGGTGATCCTCGCCAAAGCCCGTACCATCGTCGACAAGGTGTCGTTTTACATCACCAAGATCAGGGCGCTCGGCAATGCGGCCAAGAACCTGGAGGCCCTCGACATGGGCTTGCGCGTCCTGGCCGATCTTGGCGTCAACATTCCTCGCCAGCCGAAAAAGATCCATGTCATGATGGCCTTCATGCAGGTGCAGTTCATGGCACGGGGCTTGAGCCCCGAGGAGATCGCGGCCTTCCCCGAGGTGCGCGATCCCTGGCTGGAAGCGTTGCTGCGTCTTGCCGACAGCCTGGTGGCCCCGGTCTATGCCATCGCCCCGCAGGTCCTCGCCATCCTCGACTTCAAGATGGTCGCCTTGCTGGCCCGCCATCGGGTCTCCTGTCCGGCGAGCAGGATCCTCTGGGGTGTCTACGGGGCGGTGTTCCTCCTTGGCGTGATGAACAAGGTGGAGCGTGGCAGCGAGCTGATGCGGCTGGTGGGGGATCTGCTCACCAAGCGTGCCGACGCCCGGCAAAGCGATGCGGTGATCCATTTTTCCTACGCCTCCTTCTACCTGCATCGCATCGGGCATCTGCGCAGCACGTTCAAGCTCTGTCACCGTGCCTTTCGGTCAGGTATGGAAAACGGCGACCTGTTGTATAGCGGTCTCGCCATCACCATCCTGCAAAAGGCGATGTTCCTCGCCGGGGTGGAATTGGCCGAGATCGAAACGACCCTGACGGAGCATCTTCCCACGCTGGTCAGGATCAAGCACGAGAAGGCGGTGTATATCTTGCGCATGCGCCTGCAGTGCATCCGCAGTCTGCAGGGGCGGAGCGAGGACCCCTGGCGCCTGCAGGGCGAGTTCATGGAGGAGGATGAGGTGTTGAAGCTGTTCCAGCGTCGCGGCGACATCTCCTTCCTCTTCGATTTTCATCTCACCCGGGCCATGCTCTGCCTGCTCTTCGGTCGGCACGAAGAGGCGCGTGAGCATGCCACCCGGCTCGAGAAGTACCGAGAGGGGCAGCCCGGTCAGGTCGTCACCGGCTATTACCATTTCTTGGATTCCCTGGTGCAGCTCGCCGACACCGGCGGCAGGACGAGAGGCGAGATCCGCCTCGCCCTGAAGCGCGTCGACCGCAACCAGAAGGTGCTGAAAGCCTGGAGCAAACATGCTCCGATGAACAACGAGCATAAGATCTTCCTCGTCGAGGCGGAACGCAGTCGGGTTCTCGGGGACCTCGTCACCGCCCGGGAGTGTTACGACCGGGCTATCGCCCTGGCGGGGAAAGAGCAGTTCCTCCATGAAGAAGCCCTCGCCAACGAACTGGCGGGACGTTTTCTCCTCTCTACGCGCAAATCGGTTGAGGCCGCCACCTACCTGCGTGAGGCCCGCTATCTCTATAAGCGCTGGGGAGCCGCCGGCAAGGTGGCGCAGCTCGATGGGATATATGGAGAGCTGCTCGTCCGACGCACCGGCCGGGGCGAGCCGTCTGTCGCGGAGGAAACGGTCGATACGCTGTCGTCGACGGCGACGGCCCGCTTTGACCTCAATTCGGTCGTCAAGGCAGCCGGGGCCATATCCCGGGAGATCCGCCTCGACAGGTTGCTCGCCGAGATGATCAAGATCATCATGGAGAATGCCGGCGCGCAGCGCGGCTTCCTCATCCTCAACCACAAGGGGCGCTTGCGCATCGAGGCCCAGGGGTCCATCGAGTCCAGGGAGGAGCCCGAGATACGGTCGGTGGAGCTCGAGGGCAGCGAGCAGCTCTGTGCTGCGGTCGTCCGCTATGTCGAGAGGACCTTGAAGACCCTGGTCCTGGCCGATGCGGCGCACCAGGGCAACTTCACCCAGGATGACTATGTGCGGCGCACCAGGCCGCGCTCCATCCTGTGCATGCCGATCATGAACAAGGCGACGCTGACCGGCATTCTCTACCTGGAAAACAACCTGTCCCCGGGGGCCTTTACCGACCAGATGGTGGAGCTGCTGACCATTCTCGCCTCCCAGGCGGCTATCTCCATCGAGAACGCCCGCCTTTACGGGGAGCTGAAGACCTACCAGGAACATCTCGAAAAGCTCGTCGGCGAGCGCACCGCGGCCCTCAACCTGGAAATCGAGGAGCGCAAGCGGGCCCAGGAAGAGGCCGTCTCGGCCAATCAGGCAAAAAGCGTCTTCCTCGCCAACATGTCCCACGAGATCCGCACACCGATGAATGCCATCCTCGGCTTTTCGCAGATTCTTCAGTCAGATGCAGGTCTCAATGAAAAACAGCGCCGGCAGATCAACACCATCAGTCGCAGCGGCGAACACCTGCTGAACATCATCAACGATATCCTGGAGATTTCCAAGATCGAGGCCGGCCGGATGACCTTCAAGCCGGTGGTATTCGATCTCTATGCCCTGCTCGAGGATATGGAGGCCATATTCTGCGAGCGCGCCGGCCAGAAGGGACTCCGCTTCAGCTTGTCGATTTCCCCGGCGACGCCGCGACTCATCCGCAGCGATGCCGGCAAACTGGGGCAGATTCTTATCAATCTTCTCGGCAATGCCGTCAAGTTCACCCACCAGGGGGGCATTGTCCTGCGCGTCGACGCGCTCAGGGAGAGCGGGCGGATACGGCTCTGCGGCGAGGTGGAGGATAGCGGCGAGGGCATCTCGCCAGAGGATATGGGCAAGCTCTTCAAGCAATTCCAGCAGGCGGCGGCGGGTATCCGCTCCCAGGAGGGAACCGGCCTGGGGCTGATCATCAGCCGCGAGTTCGCCCGCATGATGGGTGGTGATATCACCGCCACCAGCGTTGAGGGCCTGGGCAGCTGTTTCCGCTTCGCCATCATCGTCGATGAGGTCGAGGAGGCTGAGGCCTGGGTGGGCGAGGAGATGGGCGAGGTCAAGGCCCTGCGGCCGGGCTGCGGACCATACCGCATCCTCGTCGTCGACGACGATGCCGTCAACCGCCAGCTGCTGCGCGAGGCCCTCGATAAGCCCGGGTTTGAACTCCTCGAGGCCGAAAACGGCGCCGAGGCGGTGCGGCTGTTCGGCGAACGCAGGCCCCATCTCGTCTTCATGGATATCCGCATGCCGGTGCTTGGCGGTATCGAGGCGGCCAGGGAGATCAGGGCCCTTCCCGGGGGCGAGGAGGTGCCGCTGATCGCGGTGACGGCCAGCGCCTTCAAGCATGAGGAGGAGATGATCAGCCAGAAAGGCTTCAATGAGTTCGTCACCAAGCCAATCAAGCTGAACAGTCTCTTCATGCTCATTCGCAAGCATCTCGGGGCCGAGTACGACTATCAGTCCCCGCTGCCGAGACGCCAGGAGGGAGAAGCGCGCCCAGCGGAGCCCTACGACGCCTCGCTGCTGCTCATTCCCGACGAACTGCGCCAGAGAATGATGTCCGCGACCATTTCCGCGGATATCGAGAAACTCGTCGAGGCCCTGCGTGAGATGCAGCAGTACAACGAATCCGCCGCCCGCGATCTGCTCTTTCTCGCGGAGCGCTTCGATTACGAGGCCATCTTGAACATCCTTGAGCAGGAGAATCCTTCGTGAAAGAACACTATGGCAAGCAAAGCATTCTCGTCGTCGACGACACCGTCGCCAACCTCCAGCTGCTGATGGAGATGCTCGGGGATTTCGGCTACAAGGTCCATCCCGTACAGAGCGGCAGGATGGCGCTGAAAGTGCTGGAGATTTCCCAGCCGGACCTCATCCTGCTCGATATCAAGATGCCGGGGATGGACGGTTACGAGGTCTGCCGGCGCATCAAGGCGACGGAGAAGACCAGGGAGATACCCGTCATCTTTATCAGCGCCATGAACGAAACCCTCGACAAGGTCAAGGCCTTCGAGGTCGGGGGCATCGACTATATCGCCAAGCCCTTTCAGGAGCGGGAGGTCTTGGCGCGCATTTCCGTACATCTCAAGCTCAGCCGGCAGAAGCTGCAGCTGGAAGAGCAGAAGCGGGAAATCGAGGAGAGCTATGAGAAACTGCTCGAGTTGCAGACCCTGCGCGACAACCTCATCCACATGATCGTCCACGACATGCGCAACCCCTTGACGACGATCCGCGGCTGTATCGACCTGCTGACCATGTTCCTCGAAGAGGAGTGCCTTTCGGCCCAGAAGAGCATGGATTATGTCAGGAGGGTGAAAGTCTCCACCGAATACCTCATCGAGATGGTCTCCTCCCTCCTCGACACCCACCGCATGGAGTCAGGCGAGTTGACCCTCAATCGTCAGGAGACCGACCTCAAGGCCCTGGTTTCGGGGATCGCCAGCCTGCTCGATGGTGCCGTCGACAGCCATGTCATCTTCGTCAACTTCCCCGACAAGACCGTCACGCTGCATTGCGACGCCGAACTCGTCGCGCGGGTGATCCAGAACCTGGTCTTCAACGCCCTGAAGCACACCCCGCGGGGGTCGGCGATCACTCTCGGCATCATCGAAGACCCGGGCAAGGTGCACCTCTATGTGCGTGACGACGGCCCCGGCATCCCGCCGTCCTATCATGAGAAGATCTTCGAGAAGTTCTGCCAGGTTGGCGACGGCGCCAACCGCAAAAAGTACTCCTCCGGCCTTGGCCTGGCCTTCTGCAAGATGGCGGTGGAGGCCCATGGCGGGCGCATTTGGGTGGAAAGCGAGGTCGACAAGGGGGCGGCCTTCCATATGGAGTTCGCTGTGTGAGCCGCCGGCCGGGCAGAGGGAGCGCCTGCGCCCTCTCCTTAGACGAGAAAGAAGCCGAAAATGCTCTCCTGGCAGCAGGCGAGGCTGACCAGCAGCTTATCGTAGCAGTTCTGCAGCAGCCGTTTGAAGCGGGCGAAGTTGTATTTCTCGTCCACCAGGCGGCGTCCCCGCATGCCGAGGGCCTCGCGGCGCCTGCGGCAGCCGGCCAGCTCGATCATTCCCGCCGCGAAGGCCTGGGGCTGGGCCTCGGTGAGCAGTGCTACCTCTTCGTCGACGATGCGCCGGTTGGCGACATTGTCGGTGGCGAGGATTGCCCTGCCGGCCTTGAGATAGTCGAGCAGTTTCAAGGGGGTGTTGATCCCCGAGACCCGTGGCGAGAGGAGGAAATCGGCGGCGCCGAGGTAATCCGGCAGGCGGTCGGGGGAAACGAGGCCGAGAAACTGCACCGAGTCGGCGATGCCCCGCTCGGTGAGCCACCGCTGGCGCTCGGCGATCTGCTCGGTGCTGCCGCCAATGACCACCAGACGCAGCCGCGGCTGGCTCTGCAGGGCCAGCGGCAGGCTGGCGAACATCAGATCGATGCCCTGGTAGACGGCAAAGGAGCCGACATAGAGGGCGACCACTTCCTGGGGGCAGCGGCGCATGGCGGCGGCGATCTCCCCCTGCCGCTCCCCGTCAGCCTCTTGCAGCGAGGAGGGGATATCGAAGATATGGTGCACGCGCTGCTGCGGGGCCACCGTCATGGCCTGCTCGACCAGGCTCTCGCCGGTGCCGATGACCACGTCGGCGGCGCGGATGACCAGGGATTCCACACGGCGGTAGAGGGCGAGGACCAGATCGACGAGAGGGCTCTTCCTGTGGGAGGTGGGGTCGGAGTGCTTCTCGAAGATGACCCGTGCCCCGCACAGCCGGCCGACAAGCAGGCCGATGATGCCGACCTCCTCCACCGCGTGCACTACCTTATAGCGATGGTGGAAGATGAGGCGGAGGGCCTTGAGGAGGATGAGCAGGTCGAAGATCAGCTTGTGCGCCGACGGGCCGATGGGGATGTTTTTCACTCCCAGGGGGTTGGCGACGCGATGCACCCTGACCCCGGGGATGTCCCTCGTCTCGCCCACGGGGATGGTGAGCAGGTCGACCTCGTAACCGAGTTCCGCCAGGGCCTGGACGTTGAAGGCGATGCGGATTGAGGAGCCGCGCCACTGGAAAAAGGGGACGGAGGTCATAAAGAGCAGGCGGGCTCCGCTCCTCGACGATGGGGGGCCGTCGCCACCGTGTGGGGCCGTTTCCTTCGAAAGGGCGTGGGGGTCTCTCATCGATGATCCTTGTGCAATGTCTGGGCGGTGTTGTGTTTTGTCGGCGAGTCAGGAATTGTTGGGAAACCAGAGTACTGCAAAGTGCCAGCATCGACAAGGTTTATCGGTACGGCCGGTTGCGCATCTCCGGCGCTCAGGTTTAGTCGCACAGGCAAAATACCCGGTTCCGTGGCATTTGCTGGTGGTCTCATACCGAGCGCTGCGGCTGCACCGCCCTTTCTGACGTCGCGGTGTAGCGTTACTTTCTCGTTAGGCCGGCCTCGTGGCAGGGGTTGGCGCCAGCTTGTGTCATGCTGTCGTAGAGGTGCTGATCGACATCGCACCGGGCGGCGATATCATGCTGGCCATCGCCGCCTGGTAGCCCAGGGAGAGCCCTGGGCAGAGATGGCCATGAGACTCCAGACATCTTTTGAACAGTTCACTTTCGGTGATCGCTCGGGCGGACATTGTCACGCTCCTTGCTGGTGGTGGATATTGTTGCAGAGGTGGTGGCTCGAACCTCCCGTTACGGAGGGGGGCCGAGACCTCTGCCCTTGTGGCGAATATCTCTGTGGTGGCCCCGGTTGGGTGATTTCGCCCTGGTTGAGGATAGCAATCTGGTCGGCGATTATCCTTGCCGTTTGCTTGGGATGATGCGGGACCGGTCAACCTTGTCGAGTGTGAAGGCCAGCGGCCGGCCCAGCCGCACCATGATCGCCAAATCTTCACCGCTGATGGCAGTCACCTCACCTTGGGAAGAGGACCAGGTTGGGGCGTGTTGCCTGGCATAGTCGAGGGAAAAGACGACCTCGGCCGCAGTCCCCTGCAGATTGTCATGTCAACGACGAGGGGCAGCGGGAAACGTTTGGCGGTCTACCGTTTTCAACCGGGCAACTTTTTGCCAGCCTGGCCAGCAGGGCCTTTTCGTCGCGTTGCGGCAGGCTGTCGACGACAAGAGCCATTGTCACCCACCCCCAGGCCCGCGAGGGTAATCAGTGAAAGGGGTTGGGTCTCCCCAGTTCCCTCCTTCGGGAAGAAGAACCGGTAATGCTGCCATCGTTTTCGCTGGTTCTCGATCCGGGGATAGAGGCGTACTGTCGCGGCCGGCAGCGTCACGAGCGCCAAGAGGGAGAAGAGCGGGATCATCGCTGCCGACGCTGCCTGCTCACTTTCCGTCGATGCGGAGCCGGGTGTCCCAGAGCATCATGCCCCGGCAACCGCGGCGGGTTTCGGTGAAGCGCCCGTTTACCATACGGGAATCGACATAGTCGGAGATGGTCGCCTGCACCTCCTCGGTCATTTCAGTGAAGCCTGCCAGGTGATTGCTGAAATCCTCTATGGCCTTGTCCCGTGGCCAGGAAACATGGCGTTCCCACTGCTCGAAGCGCAACTCCGGCCGATAGCCGAGGGCGTAAACCAGGTTGAAGGGATAGATGATGTCGTTGACATGGCCGCCGAGTTCTTCGTTGAAAAGAATGCGCCAGAGCGGGCCGTACCATTCCTGCCAGGCTCGTCCGGCGAACGCCGAGAGGTAGCAGAAGGCGCCGCTGTCCTTAGCCGCGGCCAGCATCTTATAGAGCATTTCCGGCCCGTCGACGCCGGGGGTCATCGAGGCGAAGACGAGGTCGAAGCCGCTCCGCCAGCCGAGGACTTCGAGATCGATTTCCTGCCAGGTCGCCTGATGGATGGTGACGTTGGCCTGTGAATCAGCAATACGGCGGCGGAGGATTTCTATCATCCCCAGAGCCGGTTCCAGGGCCACCACCTCGGCTCCCGCTTCGGCCAGGGGAATGGCCCAGTTGCCGGGTCCGGCGCCGATATCGACCGTTCTGGCTCCGGGGAACAAGGCTCCGCTGTCCCTCAACCAGGCGAGGATCTTTTCTCGCTTGTCGTTATTTTCCTTGTCGCCGGTTCGTTCGGCAAAATCTCCCGCCATCTTGTTCCAGCGGGTCATGGCCTCACCGTGGCGACGCCGTCGCATTGGCGAGGCTGTCAGCGCCTCTTGCCAGTGCTTTTCCCAGAAGTGATAAGTGTTGGTGGTCATTGCTCTCTCCGTGAAGGTTGGTGGCCAAAGGCACCATCATGCTGCACACAAAAACACGTGCAATATTATTATCTGGTCGACCGGAAAAGAACAACAACAATGGCATGGCCTGGGCTTGGCAGGGGAAATTTTCCGTTGCGTTACGGCAAGGCTGTGGCAGGAGAAAGGGCCGTGCACAGGTGGTGCGATGCGCCGGCTCGGTCCTTGCGTTGGGAGGCCACCGTGCATAGGGTGACTTGCAAGAGGATCGACGACAACACCCCAATTGCAGAGGAGAACGATTATGAGCCAGGGAAAACACCCGCACAGCCATACCCACAGCCACGAGCATGAGCACGACCATGACCATGCCCACCAGCATGATGGTAAGGAGCATTCCCATCCGCACCACCATCACCACAATCATCCCCACACTTATCAACATGAGCATGACCATGCCCATCGCGGTGATGGCAGCACCCACGGGCACCAGCACCACCCCGAGGGGGGTGCCGCTCATCATCACGACCATCCCGGACATGAGCACGAGCCCCACGAGCATAAGCACAAGAAGTAGATAACTCGCCGAATTCATGCCAGGCCGACTCTTCTGTAAAGAGAGTCGGCTACGCCTGGTGCAATGAATGGGTGGCTGCTCTCGCCGCGGCGCGGAAACAACTGCGTTATGAACTGCGGCGCGCCCACGGCGGGTGGATAGAACGGCGGGTGGCGGCTCTCACAGGTGGTCTGGCTGGATGGAATCGTGGCGCCACCCGGGAAGAAACCTGTCGCCGCTACCAGGAGTCGGGCGGTGCCGACACCCCCGCCGGCGTCTTTCGTAAGGTGGCGCAGTTCTCTTCTGCCTGCGACCGGGGAGAGCAGGGAGACCCGCTCTATTCCATAGGCGAGGAATGGGGCAACGAGGAGATGATCTGAGAGTGCTGGCTGGCCCATGCCGGTGGCGAAGAGGAAGCATGGCGGGTGTGTCCTGACCGCTGCTGCTCCTTCATGACGGGGAAGCTACCCGTTCTCTGCGAGTCGTGCCTTGGCATACTCCACCATCTGTAGGGCCCGGTCTCGTTGTTTCCCGGTGCTGGTGGAGGCAATTTTGTTATAGAGTTTGGCGGCTTCCTGGTAACGGCCAAGGGTAAAGAGGAGATCGGCTCTTTGCAGCGCCAAGTCGGGGGCGAGAGGCGAGGGGGCGAATTTCTCCAGGGCATTGAGGGCCTCTTCCGTATTTCCCGTCTGCTGCAGAGCAACCAGCAGATTTGTGAGCAACTGTGGGGTGAACTTTTCGCCGATCATAGCTTTGTAGCGAGACACCGCCTGTCGCGGTACCCCGAGCTGGAGGTAGAGATCGGCGGTGAGCCGTGCTTCTTCGGGGGTGGGTGGACTGAGATAGCTGGTGATCAGCAGGCTGGAGAGGGCCTCCTTATAACGGTTGTGCTGCAGGTGGATATGGGTCAGGGCACGCCACCACTTTGGCTCTGCCGGGGTTGTGGCGCACAGCTTCTCGGCGTAGACCAGGGCCTCCTCGTCCATGCCGAGATACAGGTACTGGTGCAGAAGAATCTCCTGCCATTGGCGCTGCTTGTCGCCAGTCAGGCTCTCGCCGAGGCTTTTGATATGGGGCAGGGCACGGCGGTGTTCTCCGGCGCCCTGCAGGGCATGGATGAGATTTTCCCGCCATTCTGTCTGTACCTTGGCCGGGTGTTCGGCGAGGAGTCGCTCGAACAGGGGGACGGCCTGGGCGTAGTGCTTGTCGAGCATGCGGGCGACGGCGGCAAAATAGAGGTATTCCGGGTTGGTGTTGCCGCCAATGGTATAGGCGGAAAGAAAGCACTCGGCGGCCGGCCCGTGCCGGCCGAGTTCGTACAGTGCCTTGCCAAGGTTGACCTGGGCTCCCTGGTGGTTGGGGTCACTCTCCACCGCCTTGGTCAGAGCTTCGGCGGCCTCGCTGTATTTTTCTCGATAGAGCAGGCAGATGCCCAGAGTGTTGCAGACTTCGGCATGGAACCAACCTTTGTCTTCGCCAGTCCTGGCCTGACCTGCGGGCGCGGTGCGCTGAAAGTCGGCTAGGACTTGGGTTGCCTGGGCATAGGCTTTGTCGTTGATCAATTGGTGTGCTTTTACGAGGATGGCCCGGGCCGCGGGGGGGAGGTCGTTCTTCTTGCTCTCTGCTGCCGTCGCTTGCGGTGGCATGGCGGACGTGAGGAGGAAGAGGAGCAGCAGGGTACTGACAATGAGAGGGTGGGTAGGCATGGCTGGGACTCCGCTTAATCGAGTTTAAAGCGCACCACAGTTTCGGCCTGGCTCTTCACCGGCACCCCGCCGACCGTGCCGGCCTTGAAGCGCCAGCCGGAGACGGCGCGGATGACCGCTTCGTCGAAGGTCTTCTGCGGCTGGCTGTCAACCACGGTCACCCCGTGGACCGTGCCGTCTTCATTGACGATAAAGCGCACCTTGACCCAGCCCTCGGTGCCGCGATTCTTCGCTCCCAGGGGGTAGACCGGCGGCACGCGCACTACTACGCTGAGCGGGGCGTCGAGGTCGTCGTCGCCCACGATATCGGTGGGCACCCCGATGCGGCCCGGCGGCATCACCGGCAGGTTGAGGGTCGACGGGGAGGAGGGCAGGCGCGGGTTGATGGCGAAGGGCAAGGAAAGCTTGGTGGGGACGGCTTTTGCCTGCGGTGGCTTCACCGTTTTCTTGGGCGGCGGCGGCTCCGGCGGCTTCTCCGGGGTGCGTTTGACCGGTGACTCGGGTTGTTTGAGACGGATGACGTTCACCGGAATCGCCATATCCTGGTTCTTGGCTTCACCGCCATCCCTGGTGAGCAGGTAGGGCATCAGCCCGAACAGGGCGAAGTTGATCAGCAGGGCGGCCGCGGCCGGCGCCAGCAGTTTTCGCAGGCGTTGCGGCCATCGTCCTTCGAGTTGTTCGGGGGCAATGACGGCGCAGCTCACCTGGCGTCTCCTTGCGGCAGCTTGGCGGCGATGGAGACGTTTTTGGCCCCGGCCAGGCGGCAGCCGTCCATGACCTCGATGGCCACGCCGGTGGCGCTGGCCTTGTCGGCGACGATAACTACCGACCCTTCCGGGTTCTCGGCCAGCCCGCGCTCGATATTGGCGCGCACGGCGCGTATATCGATCTCGCGGTGGTCGAAGTAGATGCGGTTGTCGGCATCGACGCCGACGAGCAGCGTGGCCTTCTCCTTTTGTTCGGCGGTGGTCGCCGTCGGCCGGCTGACCTCGATGCCGGTCTCCTTGATAAAGCTGGTGGTGACCAGGAAAAAGATGAGCAGGATGAAGACCATATCGATCAGCGGGGCCATGTTCAGCTCGACACTGGCGCGGTTTTTCCGTCGGGAGGCGGTGATGTTCAGCATCGGGTCTCGCGGGCAGCCTGTGGGAGGGCTGCAGTTGGGGTTATGGCCACTGGCAGATGCCGTTGCAGATAGAGGGCGGCGGCGCTGAGGCGCCTGGCGAGATTGGCGGCGCGCCGCTCGAGAAACGTTTTCATGTAGAGACCGGGAATGGCCACCAAAAGGCCGGTCTGGGTGGTGATCAAGGCCTCGGAGATGCCGCCGGCCATGGCGCGGGCGTTACCGGTGCCGAACAGCGCCATGACATCGAAGGTGGTGATCATCCCGGTGACCGTGCCGAGCAGACCGAGCAGCGGTGCCACCGCCGCCAGCACGCCAATGGTCGCCAGGTGGTTGGTCAGCGATCGTTGTAGAACGCGGACGGCAGGGTCGAGAACCTCCGCGGCGGAGTGGTGCGGATCCTGGCTGGAAAGCAGCACCAGGGTGACCAGTCGCCCTAGGGCGCCACCTTTTTGGCGCTTTTCCGGCAGGGCCCCTGTTGCGATGAGGCGGTGCGCTTGCGCAAAGCTTAAGGGGTGGCGATAGAGGCGGCCGATGAACAGCGCCCGGTCGATGATCAAAAACCACATCACCACGCTGACCATAGCGAGTGGCCACATCACCGGTCCCCCGGCGTCCATGAAGCCAAGGAACTGGTGCCAGCTGTTCAGCAGGGCTTCAACAGGAACCATGGCCTTTGCTGAAGCGGAGGTTGACCAGGGCCACCGCCTTTTCCTCGAGTTCGGCGATGCGATTGTCCACCGCCCGGCTGAGCAGGGTATGGACGAGCATGATGGGAATGGCCACCCCCAGGCCGAGCATGGTGGTGACCAGGGCCACCGAGATGCCGCCGGACATCATCCGCGGGTCGCCGGTACCGTATTGGGTGATGACGTGAAAGGTGTCGATCATGCCCGTCACCGTGCCGAGCAGGCCGAGGAGCGGGGCGATGGCGGCGAGCATGGCCAGGCTGGAGAGAAATCGTTCCATCGGCGGAATTTCCCTGAGAATAGCCTCCTGCAGGCCATTCTCCATGAGGTCGCGACCACCCTGGCAATGATCGATGCCGGCGGCGAGTACCCGCGCCAGGGGCTTGCCAGCCAGCTTGAAGCACTGGTCGCGGCAAGCCTGCCAGTCTCCCCGCTCCGCCATGGCCGCCAGGCTTTCGAAGAGGAGATGAGCGTTCTGCCGGTTTCTCAACAAAAAGACCAGGCGCTCGGCGATGAGCAGAGAGGCGATCGCAAAAATGGCGAGAATCGGCCAGACCAGAGGGCCGCCGCTTTGCACCTGCTGCCAGAAGGTCGGGGTGCGGGTCATCTGGCCAAGGGCGGCGCCCCGGGTGACATCGATCACCACCGCCTCGCTCTTGCCGTCCATATAGTCGCGGATCATCTTCTGCTGGGCCCGTGAGGGCAGGCGGGAGAGGGCGAAGAGCTTCCTGCCGGCAGGGGAGTAGTTGAGAAAGCCGACTTCGTCTCCGAGGCGATACGCGGCGGTGAAATTGCCGAGGACGAGAATTTCCGCGTCCACGGCGTTGCCAGAGCGGTCGACGATCGGCCCCCTGGTAATACGCACCGCGCCGCCATCACCAAGTTGCCGGCGCAGGGCGGCATTCATGGCGGCGATCTCCTCCATCCCGGGGAACTGCGCTTGCTCGGCGATTGCCGAAAGCGCCGGGCCGGCCTGGTCGCCGAAGGCCGACTGCAGGCTGCCGGCCAAGAGGCTTTGCAGGTCCTTGGCGTGGATGCGCAGCACCCCGACCAACTCGCGGACCATCGCGTCGGTGGCGGCAAGCTGGGCGAGGAGGCCTTTTTCCTGTTCCGCCAGGCGCTTTTCCTCTTCGTCGAGGGAGCTCACCTTCCGTTCCAGGGAGGCTGTCTGCTCTTCCAGCTGTCGCACCGCCTGTTCCAGGGCGGCACGGTCGGCGGCGATTTTTGCCCGGCTTTGCGCGGCCTCCTCTCTCGCCGCCTCTTCCTCGGCGGCAGCCTTGGCCTTGAGCTGCAGCAAGGTCTCGCGGGCCTCGGCCTGCTGCCGGCGCATGTCGTCGGCAGCCTCGCTTGCGGCGCCGACCCCCAGGGTGAAGAGTATGGCAAAAGTGATGGGAAGAATTAGAGAAGATTTCATCGTTGCAACCTCCCCAGGGGCAGGGCCAGCAATTCCGCCGGGCGGCGTTTAGCGCCGATCTCCATGGCCGTGGTCAGGTCGCGGGTATACTCCTCGGCCAGGGGCTTCCAGGCCCCTGCGGCGACATCGTAATAACCGCTGCTTTTCTGGTCGAGGGTCTGAAAAAAGAGGGCCACCCTGCCAAGGCGGAAGATATCGACCAGGGTGTCGCGGCCTTCCAAGGCAATGGTCTCGCGGGTCACCTCGATGGTATTGCCGTACTCGACCTCGACCAGCATCGCTTCGAGGACCTTGCGGAATTTTTCGCTGGTGCTCACTTCCGGGTCGTCGCGCAGTTCAGCAAGGCGCCGCAGGCGCGTGGCCCGTTCCTCGGCGAGAAAGGGCAGGTCGCCGGCGACGAATTCCTGAAGTTCGACGGTCAGGCTGTGGATCAGCGGGGTGATTTCCTGCTGCAACCGTTCGCTGTCGGCAAGTTCCTTTTCTTTCGTGGCGATACGAGCCTTGGCCCCGCTTACCCGCTCTTCCAGGGCGGCCTGGCGCTCGCTCATGTGTTTTTTGCTTTCGGTCAATTGATCATAGCGGGCTAATAATTTTTCTTTGTCGTCACGCCATCTTTCTTCGTCCTGCTGGGTGGTCTGGCGGATACGGATCGATTCGGCCAGCGGTTTTTTGATCTGGTCGGTTTCAACCGCCGCCAGCGGCCCTGCCGAGAGCGCGAAGTGCATCACCGCCAGCGCGGTGAGGATTGTGCGGTGCATGAATAAGGTCCTAGGAAAGAAGTTAGTGGATGGCAGGCGAGCTGACTTCCAGTGCCATCTTCTGGTAGCAGGGCAGGCAGAGCACCGCCTCCCGGCTCTTGATACTGTGACCGGCCAGCACCTGTTCGCCGCAGGCGGAACAGATCAGATAGGTGCTGGCGGATTCCGGTGGCGGGGGGGAGGGCGCCACTTCCTCTATCAGGAAGAGTTCCTGCGGGGTAATCTCAAGGAGCCTTCGCACCCGGTCATCGATGAGTTGCTGAAAACGAACGACATCCTCGATCAATGCCAGGTTTTTGGCGATCTTCTCCTCGAGCGCCTGAAAGTTCTCCTCGTCGCCGAAGTGCAACACCTTTTGACGAAGCCGCCACCCTCTGTTTGCAGGACGGCTGAAGACGGTGTAGTTGTGCTTGCCGAAATCCATGACTGCCAGGCGGCGGTTGCCGACGGTAGCGCCGAGCAAGATCTGGATGGCGTCCAGCGCCGAGGTGGTGTTCTCGGCAACGATGGCGATGCCGCTGGTGGGGATATCGCCGCTGTTGATCAAACCTTGCACGAATTCGCAGAACTTGCCCCCCATCGCCAGTTCTGGGCATATATGGCCGTGAAAGTCAACGACCCGTTTGAGAGAGATATTGGCCAGCATTGTGCGCTCCTCTGTAAACCAGGTCATCAGTTCATTACGATTGTGGATGCGAAAGGAGAGTACCCAGAACGCCGGTTGTATGGATTTCGGGAAGGCCAGACGCTCGGCTTGCATGTAAAGATAAAAAACCTCATCGCCCTGGACCTGGACGAGGTAGCCTGCCGTAGCGTGTTCCAGGTTGGTGCGGCAACTGCAGACAATTTCTTCAACGGCATACCTGCGGCCACGGTAGTGAAAGGTAAGCGGCATCTGGCGAGTATTGTCGAAGTCGACTGCCACGTTCTTCTGGATATACTCAAGCTGGTCATGGTGGATAGCTCGCAGAGCTTCGGACTTATCCATCTGTAATCATGAGGGTGTGCAATCGATGTTGCGCTCCTTGCCGCAAGGCCCTGTAACACTCAAAACGAATCCGTGTTACAGTAATCCTGTTGTAATTATCAAGTCAAGGAAAATCGAAGCTGCACCGGGAGGTACGAAGAGGCCCGCCCCATCGGTCATGCGCAGCAAGGGACGCATGGCCGGTGGGGCGATGAGGGCGAGACCTGTGCGGGGGCCTCTGGTACGGAGTATTTTGGGAAGGAAAATTCGTCGGAAAGCTGCGCGGTCACCGCGTCGGCCCCTTCGCCGCTACGCCGTCGGCACTGCCGTAATCGGTGTCGTGGCCGGATTCGATCTTGCCTCCGAGTCCTTCGCTGAGTGTTACCCCGACCACAGCCGCCAGGCGGCTCTCGGGGAGAATTCCGCGATGGTGCCGTTGATGGTGGTAGGCTCCTGCAACGCGGCTGCCGCCTCTTCTCCTTTGTCGCTGGCCAGCGCCGGTTGCAGCCTGGCGAGGATCAGCAGGCCGGTGGTGATGGTCACTGTGATGTGCCTGCAACGCATCTCCGCTTTCTCCCTGGCTCGTTGAAAATATGAGAAATCTTCGCTGGCGCCCGGTCTGCAGCGGTCGAGAAAACCGTTGACAGGGGCATGTATATCATGCATGGTACGCACACGAAACGAAAAAATATCGTATGAGTTGGTCGCAATTGGCTTTCCCGCTGTGCAATGTATTTGAAATTGAACAATAAATCCCAGGAGACTCCCATGAGTAACAATTTTACTGTCGTGGCCCTTGCCGCCGCCTCTTCGCTCTTCGTCGCTACGCAGGCCCTGGCCCATTTCGGCGTCATTACCCCCTCGGATGATATCGTTACCCAGGACGATGACAAGAAGCTCGGTCTGGCGGTGAAGTTCATTCACCCCATGGAGGGGCCCTATATGGAGATGGCAAAACCCAGGCAGTTCGGGGTGATGGCAGGAGGAGAAAAAACCGACCTGCTGGCCTCGCTCGCCGCCCAAAAGGGCAAGAGCGCCGAGCAGACGGAGAGCTTCACCTACTGGCAGGGCAACTACCAGATCAAGCGGCCCGGTGACTACACCTTCTTCCTCGAGCCGGCCCCGTACTGGGAGCCGGCCGAAGATGTCTTCATCATCCACTACACCAAGGTGTGCGTCAACGCCCTCGGTCTCGAGGAGGGCTGGGACCAGCCGGTGGGCCTGGAAACGGAGATCGTCCCCCTGAGCCGCCCCTACGGGCTGTGGACCGGCAACCTCTTCACCGGTCAGGTGCTGGTCAAGGGGCAGCCGGCGGCAAATGTTCCGGTCGAGGTGGAGTATCTCAACCCGGCCGCGGGCAAGAAAGGGCATCTCAAGCCGCCCAGCGACCCCTATATCACCCAGGTGGTCAAGACCGACGCCAACGGCGTCTTCTCCTATGCTATGCCGAAGGCCGGCTGGTGGGGCTTTGCCGCCCTCAGCGAAGCCTCGTGGAAAATGAAGAAGGACGATGTCGAGAAAGGCATTGAAATCGGTGCCGTGTATTGGGTACATAACATTGATCCAAAATAGGTGCTACACGATGAACGATTCATTTCTACGGATGTTGGGTGGAGTGGTGACGCTGGTTGCCACACTCCTCCTGCTGCAATCGCCGGCTCTGGCCCATAAGGTCAATGTCTTCGCCTACGTCGAAAACGGCACCGTCTATACCGAGAGCTATTTCCCCGACGGCAGGAAGGTCGAGGAAGGCGCCATCGAGGTCTTCGACAAGGCGGGGATCAAAGTTGCTGAGGGGAAAACCGACCACGAAGGGCGCTTTTCCTTCCCTCTGCCGGCGGTCAAGGACAATCTCAATATCGTCGTCAATGCTTCAATGGGCCATAAGGCGAGCTATCTTCTCAAAAAAACGGAGATGTGAGTATGATCACAGGCAAATGCACTCGCATGTCATGGCAGGCGGCGCTGCTGCTGGTGCTGTGCTGGCTGTTGCCTGCCTTGCCGGCGGCGGCGCAGGAGAAACCCGCCGCCGCTCAGCCTCCGGTCGAGAGCTGCGCCGATCTGGCCGCCCTTCTCGTTCGCCAGGAGGAACACACCTCCCGCGAGCTCAAGCAGCTGAAACGCGACTTGGCGGCCCTCAGCCAGCAGATAGAGGAGCCGGGGATGAGTGAGATTCTTGGCGGCATCGGCTATATCCTCGGCATCTTCGGGGTGGCAGCCTATGTCGCTTCGCGCCGCCGCGACGGCGACAGGGGGAAGTAGGGCGATGCATATCTCCGATGGCGTCCTGCCGATGTCGGTGACCCTCGCCTCCGCCGTGGTGTCGTTGGCCGGGGTCGCCCTGAGCCTGCGCAGGGTGCGCAACGAGGAACTGCCCAAGATCGCCGTGGTCACCTCGTCGTTTTTCGTCGCCTCCTTGGTGCACCTGCCCTTCGGCCCGACCAGCGTCCATCTTATTCTTCCTGGAGTGGTCGGCGCCTTGCTTGGCCCGGCCTCTTTCCTCTCCATCGCCCTCGGGCTCTTTCTGCAGTCGCTGCTCTTTCAGTTCGGCGGGCTGACGGCTCTCGGCGCCAACACCCTGATGATGGGCCTGCCAGCCCTGCTCTGCGGCCTGCTCTTCCAGACCCTGCGCGGCACCACCCTGGTGCGGCATGGCATCGCCGGGGCGGTCTGCGGCGGCCTCGGCACCCTGCTGGCGGCCCTGATCCTCGCCGCCCTCCTCGCCCTGGCCGGCGAGGACTTCTTCGGTGTCGCCAAGATCGCCCTGCTTGCCCATATCCCGGTGTTCTTCATCGAGGCCGGGGTGTCGGCCTTTGCCGTCACCTTCCTCTTTCGCGTCAAGCCGGAACTGCTCGCAGGCGGAGGGCCTGGGCGCTAGGGGCGGCTATGGAGATTCACCTCTCATGGGTCCAGGCGCTGGGCGGGACCCTCGCCGTCGCTCTGCCGCTGGCGCTGGCCTTGTTCCTCCTGCGCCGCTTCGTTCGCGCGGGGCGGCGTGACGGCGAAAGCGACTGGACGGTGTCGGCCGTCGACGACCATGGCCACGGCAGCTCCTCTTTCCACCGCTGGGACGCGCGCTGCAAGCTGATCGGCCTGCTGCTCTTCGCCTTTGCCGCCGCCGCGCTCTCCTCCCTGGCCCTGGCGCTGGCGGCCCTCGCCATCTCCCTGGCGGCGGCTCTGGCCTGCCGCATCCCCATGCGCGGCGCCCTGCGACGACTGCTGGCGATGAGCGGCTTTCTTCTCATGCTGCTCCTGGTCATCCCCTTTACTGCGGCATCGCGCCCCGGGGAAACGTTGCTGTATTTCCCCGGCCTGCCTGGTCTGCCCTTTCATGTCGGCGGCCTGCTGCTGGCTCTGACCATCGTCTGCAAGGCCTCTGCCGTGGCCCTGCTCATGGAGCCGCTTTTTGCCACCGCTCCGCTGACGGTGACCCTGGCCGCCTGCGCCCGGCTCGGCGTGCCCGAGTCCCTCGGCCGCATGGTGCTGCTCTGCCACCGCTACATCTTCGTCTTCCTTCACGAGATGAGCCGCATGTACCGCTCCATGCGGGTCCGCGGCTTCGTCCCGGCCACCGACCTTGCCACCGCCAACGCCGTCGGCAACTTCCTCGGCATGCTCTTCGTGCGTTCCTTCGAGCGCACCGGCCGCGTCTACGAGGCCATGCTCTGCCGCGGCTACCGCGGCACCTTTCCCTCTTCGGCAACCTTTACGGCCACTGCGTCAGATTACGCCAAGACCTTCTGCTGGGTGATGCTGGGCGCCGCCCTCATCACCCTCGACCTCCTCCGCCTCCTCCCCTGGTAATGCACTTTATCCGCGACGACACTATCCGCCGGCTGCATGAGGAGCCGCTCTACCGCCTCGACCATGTCTCGCACCGCTACCCCGATGGGACCCAGGCCCTGCGCGACGTCTCCCTGGGCCTGTACCGGGGGGACCGCGTTGCCCTGGTGGGGCGCAATGGCTCAGGCAAGACCACCCTGGTCCGTCTCCTCGCCGGCCTGCTGCCCTGCGGCGAAGGCGAGATCCGCTGCCGCGGGCAGGTGCTCCAGGGGGAGCTCTCGCCGCAGCAGCGGGCCCGGGTGGGCGTCCTCTTTCAGGACCCGGACGACCAGCTGTTCTGCAATACCTTGAACGACGACGTGGCCTTCGGGCCGCTCAACCTCGGCCTTGGCGAGGATGAGGTCGAGCGCCGCGTCGTGCGTTGCCTACAGCAGGTCGGCCTGCTCGCCCTGCGCTACAAACCGGCCCACCACCTCAGCTACGGGCAGAAGAAGCGCGCCGCCTTCGCCGCCATCATGGCCATGGAACCCGAGGTGCTGATCCTCGACGAGCCAACCGCCAACCTCGACCCCCGCCAGGAGCAGGTCTTCAAAGAGCTGCTCAGCGACTATCAGGGCACCCTGCTGGTCATCGACCACGACCTGCTCTTCCTCTACGACCTCTGCCAGCGGGCGGTGGTGATGAGTAAGGGCGAGGTGCATCACGACTATTCCTTCGCCGAGCTGGTGTCGCAGCCCGCTTACTTGCGCGAGCACGGCCTCGACTTCACTTTCCGCTTCAGCTGCTGCGGCGGCCATCACCATTCCCACAGCAACGGTGACGGCCAGCGGCACAGCCACCATCTGCCCTCCCACGACCACGGCGACGGGCGGCAGCACACCCCGCCCGCCGCCGTGCAGACACCCCTGCTCGAACTGCAGCACTACAGTTTCCGCTATCCCGATGGCACCCTGGGGCTGGATGACGTCAACCTCGCCGTGCATCGCGGGGACCGCCTCGCCCTGGTCGGCGAGAACGGTGCCGGCAAGTCGACCTTGGCCGCCTGCCTGCTCGGCCTGCAGCGCGGCGAGGGCTACTTCTTCTTCGACGGGCAGCTGGTGCCGAACAGGGGCCGCCCCGGCGAGCTGTGGCGGCGGGTGGGCATCGTTTTCCAGAACGCCGCCGACCAGCTGTTCAACCCCTCCTGCCGCGAGGAGGTGGCCTTCGGCCCGCAACGCCTTGGCCTGCGCGGCGCGGAACTGCAGCGCCGCGTCGAGGAGTCCCTGACCCGGGTCAGACTGGAGGGCTTCGCCGACAAGGTGCCGCTCAACATGAGCGGCGGCGAGCGCAAGCGCCTGGCCATCGCCGCCGCCCTGGCCATGGAACCGGAGGTGCTCATTCTCGACGAGCCCACCGCCGGCCTCGACCCCCACGGCGAGGAGCTGCTCCTCGGCATCCTCGGCGAGCTCGACCTGACCACGGTCCTCATCAGCCACGATCTCTTTTTTATCGGCGAGCTGAGCGAGCGCACCGTGGTCATGCACCAGGGAGCTATCATCCGCGACTACCGCACCACCCATTTCCTTACCGACGAGCATCTCCATTCCATCAATGGCCTCGATTACAGCTATAAGATGGAGTGCGGAACCCGCATCCTCGCCCTGCAGAACGGCTCCATCGGCGCCTAGGAGGAATTGGCCGGGAAGGTGGAGGCTTTCCGTGTCCCTGGCAACCATACTCATCGACAGCAAGAGGCCTGGGCGGATGACCATCCTGCCCAATTGCTGTCCGAAAGTGGCTCGTGGTCTTCGCTGTGACTGTTATTGGGAAGCGGTGACGGGTTTTTTGAAAATTATTCTTGCTTCCTGATGGCTCCCCTCTATACTTGAACCAGGCATGTCAGGCTGTTGGAGAGAAGCGGCTCGCCGCGGCTGGTACGGCCAAGGGGAGGGGGTATGGGCGCCGGGAAGAACGGAGAGCGAAGGCTCGCCACGGTGGTTTGGCTCCTTGCCGCGCTGGCCGCGGCGGCGGTGCCGTACTGCGTTGGAGCTGTTCCCGCCGAGTCAGCGCCGGCCTTGCGCATGGCCACCGAGGAGTGGCCGCCGTTTCGCATCAACAACCCGCAGAGCGAAAGCGGCTTTCGCGGCATCGATATCGATGTGGTCGCCGCTCTGCAAGAGCGCCTCGGGGTGAAGATCCTCATCGAGCGCCACCCCTGGGCCCGCGCCCTGGAGATGATGCGCAGCGGCCAGGTCGATCTGCTCAGCGGCGTCGCCCGCACCGCGGAGCGCGAAATCTTCATGCGCTATGTCGGCACCAGCTATTGCGCCGTGCGGCCGCGTTTTTTCACCACTGGGGGCAGGGGCGGAGAGATCGCCATCTACGAGCATCTTCGTGGCAAGACCATCGGCTATTCCCTGCATTCCGCCTATTTCGAGCCCTTCGATTCGGATACAAGCCTCGACAAGAAAGGCCTTTCCACCGAGACCCAGCTGCTCCAGGCGCTGGCTTTAAAGCGTCTCGACCTGATCATCGGCACCGAGCCGAACCTCTCCTACGATATCGCGCGGCTGGGGCTGGGCGGGGCGGTGGAGCCAACCGCATACCAGCCTAACCGGCAAACAGACCTCTTTCTGGCCTTCTCGCGCAAGTCGCCGCACCTCGAATTCGCCGACCGCGTGGCCGAGGCCCTGGATCGCCTGGTGGGTGAGGGCGTCGTCCGCGGCATTGTCGCCAGGTACACCGGGGAGCCTTGACCATGGCCTTCGGCACGCCCAAGACCCTGCTCGGCGAGGTGCAGGCGCTGATCGTCGCCGTCTCTCTGGCGATCATGGCGTTGGTGGCGGTGGCCGCCACCGTGCTCATCTCCGAGTCGCTGCTGAACGAGCTGCGCCAGGAGGCGGCGGCCACCGCCGACGACCTGGCCTCGCTCCTCGAATACCCGCTCTACAATGTCGACCACGAGACGGCGGTGCGCATCGCCGAGACCTTTCTCGCCTCGGAGAAGATCGTCGGCATCTCGCTCAGCTCCACCGCCGGCGGCATCCTCCTCGAGAAATCTCTGGGCGCTGCCTCGTCGCGCATCAGGCCGATCTCGCGCACTATAGAAGCGAAGGGCATGGAACTCGGCGCCTTCACCATCACCTTCAGCCATGAGGCGGTCAGGGCCAGTCAACGGCTCGGTTTTCTCGTCGCCCTGGCGGTCTGCCTGGCGGTGCTGGTCGCCAACGTGATTGTCAGCCGTCTCGTCGGCCGCCGCGTGCAGCGGCCCTTCTACGAGTTCTTTCGCACCATGGAGACGGTGGCTGCCGGGCACTACACCACGGTCATCCCGCTGACCCGCTATGCCGATGTCAATCGGCTCATCTCTCACTTCAACGACATGGTTGGGCATATCGCCGCCAAGAGCGACGAGCAGCGGCGCACCGAGCAAAAGCTCGCCGCCGAGAGGCAGTTCCTCGTCGATATCATCGACTTCCTTCCCGACGCCACCTTCATCGTCGACACCGGGCGGCGGGTGGTCATCTGGAACAGGGCGGCGGAGGAGCTCACCGGCGTCGGTCGAGAGGCGGTCATCGGCAAGGGCGACTATATCTATGCCGAGCCCTTTTTCGGTGAACGGCGGCCGATCCTCGTCGACCTGCTCGATCAACCCGACGCCCGCTGCGAGGCGGCCTATCTCTCCGTGCACCGGCAGCATCAGGCGATCCACGCCGAATCTTTCGTGCCGACGCTCCACCAGGGGCGGGGCGCTTACCTCTGGGGAGTGGCGGCGCCGATCTACAATCGTGCCGGGGAACGCATCGGGGCCATCGAGATGATCCGCGACGTCTCCGACCTCAAGAGTGCCGAGACGGAAAAGGAGCGGCTGCGCGAGATGCTTCTGCAGGCACAGAAAATGGAGTCGGTGGGCCGTCTCGCCGGGGGCATCGCCCACGACTTCAACAATATGCTGACGGTCATCCTCGGCATGGTGCAGCTCACCCTGATGAAGTTGCCTCCCCACGACCCCATGGCGAACCGTCTGCGCGTCGTCGAGGAGACCACCCTGCGCTCGGCGAGCCTGGTCGGCCAGCTCCTCGCTTTCGCCCGCAAGCAGAACATCGCCCCGCAGACCATCGATCTCGACAAGGCGGTGGAGGATATGCTGCCCATGCTGCGCCGCCTCATCGGCGAGCATATCGCCATCGAGTGGCGAGGTGGGGCGGGAGGGTGGTCGGTGTGGATCGACCCCAGCCAGCTCGACCAGTTGCTCATCAACCTCTGCGTCAACGCCCGCGACGCCATCGGCGCCTCGGGCGCCATCGTCCTCGAAACCTGCAACGTCGACGTCGACGCCTCCGCCTGCCGCCATATCGCCGAGAGCCAGCCGGGACAATATGTGGCGCTGACGGTCAGCGACAACGGCTGCGGCATGGATGAGGCCACCATCGCGCAGATCTACGAGCCGTTCTTCACCACCAAGGAGCCCGGCAAGGGCACCGGCATGGGCCTGGCCACGGTCTATGGGGTCATGCGGCAGAATGGCGGCTTCATCGATGTGCACAGCGCGCCGGGCCGGGGGACTACCTTCAGGCTCTATTTCCCGCGCGGTGGCGGCGAGGGGGATGGCGCGGCGGCCGGTGCCGGGGGCGAAGCCCTGCAGGGGCAGGGCGAAAGGATCCTGCTGGTGGAGGACGACGCCGGCCTGCTCGCCCTCGCCCGGGAGATCCTTACCACCACGGGCTACCAGGTGACCTCCACCCAGTCGCCCCGGGAGGCCATCGCCCTGGTAGGCAGCGGGCGGGAGAGGTTCGACCTGCTCATCACCGACGTGGTCATGCCGGAGATGAACGGCCGGGAACTGGAGCGGCGGCTGAAGGGCCTTGATCCCGGTCTACGCAGCCTCTTCGTCTCCGGCTATACCGCCGATGTCATCGCCCGGCATGGCGTCATCGACCAGGATGTCTGTTTTCTCCAGAAACCATTTACCCTCGAATCCCTTGGCCGCGCCGTACGGCGGGCTTTGCAGGGAAGGGGAGGTGCGCGATGAGGGAAACGAGAGCCATGCGCAAGCTGCAGCGGCAGGTGGCGAGCCTTGCCGAGGAGGCCGGCCGCAACCGGCGCTGGCAGGCCATCGTCAGCGTGTTTCAAACCATAGCCGAGGCGGTCAGTACCACCGCCTCCCTGCAGGAGTTGTTCGCCACCATCCACCGGGCGCTGGCGCCGGTCATCGATACCGAAAACTTCTTTATCGCCCTCTACCACCCCGGGGACGACAGCCTGACCTTTCCCTATTTTGTCGACAAGGTCGACAGCTGCTACCCGATCGCCCTCAATGTCAGCAACACCGCCTCGCTCAGCGCCTGGGTGATCCGCGAACAGCGGCCGATGCTGCTGCGCCGGGCGGAGATCAGCCTTTTCCGCGAGAGCTGCGGCCTGACCGTGCCGCCCTGCACTCCCTCTGAGATCTGGCTCGGCGCCCCCTTGAAGACACCGCGTGGGGCGGTCGGGGTGATGGCCGTGCAGAGTTACAGTGATCCGTTGCGGTATGACGAGAACCATCTCCAGGTACTTGCCGCGGTGGCCGATATGGCGGCCATCGCCATCGAGCGCAAGCGCGTCGACGACGCCCTGCGCGAGAGCGAGGAGAAATTCCGCCGCATCGTCACCGCGGTGGGCGAGGGCATCGTGCAGCTCGACGGGGAACATCGTATCGCCTTTGCCAACCGCTCTTTTGCCGCCATGCTCGGCTATCGGGTCGAAGAGGTGCTTGGCAGGCCCTTTGAATCCTTTTTCTTCCCCGAAGACGTGGCCGATTTCCACCGTCGCCAGGAGCAGCGCCAGCAGGGGCGCGACGAGCGTTTCGAACGGCGCTTTCGTACCAGGGAAGGGAAGAGTGTATGGGCCATCGTCTCGGCCTCGCCGCTCTTTGCCACGGATGGCAGTGTTCGTGGCTCCTATAGCGCCATCATCGACATCACCGAGCGCAAGGAGGCCGAGACCAGGCTGCGGGAGGCCAACGACCAGCTGCGGCGGGCCATGGAGCAGGTCAAGACCCTGCGCGGCATCGTCCCCATCTGCATGCACTGCAAGAAGATCCGCGACGATAAGGGCTTCTGGAACCAGGTCGAGGTTTATGTGCGCAACCATACCGAGGCCGAGTTCAGCCATGGCCTCTGCCCCGACTGCCTGGCCAGGTTCTATCCAGGGGTGGAGGATGAGTGAGGGGGGTGGGCGGGGGAAAATGAGCAACAGTCTTGGTGGAACAACAACGCCCTGAATCGCTGGTGGTCAGGCGATCCAAGGCGTGTGAGCCTGCGTTCAGGGCAGGGGCGGGGCGGCTGTCTTGAGTGGGCGACGAGTGACCTTATTTTTTCTTTCTCCTCGCCAGACCGACGATGCCCATCAGGCCGCTGCCCATTAGCAGCAGGGTTGCCGGCTCCGGAACCGGTTGCTGTTCGCCGACGATAAGGCTCTGTTTGAAGGTTTCGCCGTCCATGATGTTGAGCACCTTTACCGTTCCGGATATGGAAGGATCTGCTCTGTATTGGTCGCGGAAAACATTTCTGAAAAATTGCCAGGCATCTGAAGATCGGTCTAGATCCATCTCATCCTCGAAATACCAGAGCAGGTTCTGCACGATATTAGCCGACGCGTCGTTACGTGAATTATCGCGGGACCACTCGTAATCTCCGAACATATAGTTGTAGTAGAGCCATTTGGACCTCTGGCTCAATCCATCGCGTGTTGGTGTATCGTCATCGTTGTCGTGATCGACAGCCCCGCCCACTCCTCCTTGCTCTGCAAAGTTGGCGACACTTTTCACCGTATAGGGAGTGTTGTAGTTCAACGTTTCGTTCAGTTCCAGGCAGAAGCCAATCCACTCTTGGTCACTGACAGCTTGATCGACGATGCGAAACTCCCCCCCAGATGTAGATCCATAGGGGCCTTCGAGGATGGTCACCGTTGCACCCTTAACGGGGAGAGCGAACGAGGAACTGGCCCCGAAGAGCATAAGGACGGCCGCAAATGTTGCAATGACGTGCTTTTTCATGAGGATACCTTGGGTTGCGAACAGAACCACCTCCGGAATTTTCTCCGGAGAACGAGATTTGGGGGAGACATAAGCAAGAAAGCTGCCATCTTCAGGGCTTTCTTAGCTACCTTTGCGGTTTCAAGAAGTTATGGATCAAGAGGGTTCCGCGTCGGGGTGGGTTGTCGGCAAAAACGAATCCGAAAACCCGAATATCTGTCGAATATTTTCGGGTTTTCGGAAAATAATCAGGCGGGGTGGGCCGCTCAGCGCGGAGAGGCGACGGTCATTGCCGTCGCTTCCGCTTCTCGCCGCTCAATGCTTATGGAAGTGGTCGTCGAGGTGGTGTTCGGGGTGTTCATGGTCATGGGGACCCTCGTTATGGGGCTCGTGCAGATGGTCGTGGCCATGGCTGCCGCCCTCATGGGCATGGTCGTGCTCATGCGCGAAGGTATGGGGGTGGCTGTGGTGGTGGTGATGGGGGTGGCTATGTTCCTCGTTGCTGTGCTTGTGGGGGTGCTCGTGCTGATGGTGGTGGTCGTGGTTATGGGTGTGTTCGTGCCGGTGTTTGCCTTCGCTCATCGCTGTTCCTCCGCTGGGGTTCTTTTGATCTCGCCATGATATGCATGGGCCGCCCGGTTGACAAGACTCGGGGGTGGAGTGATTTGCCGCTCGCTCAGACGAAGCGGTCGTCGGAGAGCTTGCCGGCAACCTCTTTCCTTCCCGCGGTCATCCAGCCCGAGGTGCTCTCCGCGACATGGTCGAAGTTGGCGATATAGGGCTTGATATCGATGAGCGGCGTGCCGTCGAGGACGTCGATGCCCTGCACCCGCACTTCCGTGCCGTGCACCCCGAGCAGCCGGACAATGGACAGGCCGAGATGGTTGGGGCGCAGCGGTGAACGGGTGGCGAGCACGCCGCGCTGCACGGTGTCGAGGAAGGGTACGACCTGCAGGGCGGTGCGCCTGGCGCGGTGGAAGTGGTAGATGAGGTAGATATGGCTGAAGCCGTCGAGGTCGGCAAGGGCCTCGGCGTACTGCGGCAGGATCTCCAGGGTGCCGACCACCTCCGCCGCCCCGGCGGGCTGGATCGGCATGTTTTCCAGATCGAAAAATGGGCTGCGGATGGTGCCTATGGCGTCGATGGTAATGGTCATGGAACTTCTCCTGATGGCTCGTTGCGGTGGACTGGGGGCCAGGGCCGGCGTCATGGTGGCGAGCAGGCCAGTAGTATCGTGTAGCCCCGCGGGGTCGGGGATATTTAGCCATATCGCGGCGAAAAAGGCAGCAGTTTTTTGCAAATACCCATTATTGCCAGGAAAGGGTTGACCTCGATGGCGGCATCGGGCTTAATGAGCCATTTGTCTCCCTGAGCCGCGGCCACGGCCGATTTCCTCCTTCCGCCCCCATACCCCCATGCTGCCACTGATCGCCTTCGGCACCCTCGCCGGGCTCTTCTTCAGTTCGACCTTCGTCCTCAACCGGCTGATGAGCCTGCAGGGCGGCCACTGGCTGTGGAGCGCCGCCCTGCGCTACTTCTTCATGGCCTTCTTCCTCTGGCTTGGCTTCGCCGCCTGCCGCGGCCGTCTCCGACCGGTCCTCGCCCTCTATCGGCGCCATTTTCTTTTCTGGACCCTCTCCGGCACGGTCGGCTTCGGTTTCTTCTACGCCCTGATCACCTACAGCGCCAGCTACGCCCCGGCCTGGGTGGTCGCCGCCACCTGGCAGTCGACCATTCTTGCCACCCCCCTGGTGCTGCGCCTCTTCGGGCACCGTCTCTCCTGGCGCGCCCTGCTCTTTTCGCTGCTCATCTTCGCCGGCGTGGTGCTGATCAACCTCAGCCGCGCCGAGCAGGCCGCGGCGGCGGAAATCCTCCGAGGCGCCATCCCCGTCTTCCTCGCCGCCATCTGCTATCCGCTCGGTAATCAGCTGGTGTGGGAGGCGGAAAACCGCCACCGCCCCGCCTTGCCACGGCTCTCCGACCCTGAGCTGGCCCGCCCCTTCGTCAAGGTCTTTCTCCTCACCCTCGGCTCGCTGCCCTTCTGGGTAGCCTTGCTGCTGCTGGTGAGGCCCCCCTGGCCAAGCGCCGGGCAGCTGGGCCAGACCGCTCTGGTGGCCCTCTGTTCGGGGCTCATCGCCACCGGCTTTTTTCTTCACGCGCGGCAGCTGGCCGGCAATGCCTACCAGCTGACCGCGGTCGACGCCACCCAGGCCAGCGAGGTGCTCTTTGCCCTGGCGCTGGAGATGCTCTTGCTCGAGGCAGTGCCGCCGACGCCCCTCGGCCTCCTCGGCATCGCCGTCACCCTCGCCGGTCTCGGTCTCTACCTTTTTGCCCGCGTCGGAGGTGCTGGCGCGGGTGAAGAGACCGGGCAGGAGCGTACTGCTGGGCATAAGGCAAAGGGGGAGGCGGCGCGGGAGGGGTGAGGGTCGTCTGCCCGGGGCATGCCGCGGTTTGCTCGAGGATGACTGCAGGCAGCGGCACGTCGATGGGGCCGCGTCAGCCTAGTGGTGGTGGCGGCGATCGAGGGTCTGGCGCACTCTCTGGAGGAGCTCGCGCGGCGATACCGGCTTGTAGAGCACCGCTTCCTGGAGGTGCTGCATCTCCGGCCGGCGCAGGTTTTCCGGGGCGTAGCCGCTTACGAAGAGAAAGCCGACCTGTGGCTTTTGGGCGGTGATCAGTTCCATGGCGTGGCGACCGTCCATCTTCGGCATGATCAGGTCGAAGAGCAGCAGGTCGATTTCTCTGGCCTGTCCCTCGAAGATGCGTACCGCCTCGTCGCCGCTGGCGGCCTCGATGACCCGATAGCCGGCGGCTCGGAGGACGCGGGAAAAGAGGGCGCGCACCGCCGGTTCGTCCTCGGCGAGGAGGATGGTCTCGCTGCCGCCCCGGGGGTTTTCGGCGGGCAGGACGGCGCCGACAGCCTCGGTGGTGTCCTCTGACAGCGGCAGGTAGACGCGGAACACCGTGCCTTTGAGCGGTTCGCTGTAGACGTTGATATGGCCCTGGTGGTCATGGACGATGCCGTAGACCACCGCCAGGCCGAGGCCGGTGCCTTGGCCGATGCCCTTGGTGGTGAAGAACGGCTCGAAGATCTTGGCCGCGGTGGCCTTGTCCATGCCTTTGCCGCTGTCGCTGACGGTAAGCAGGGCGTGGCTCCCCGGCGTGCCGAAGCCGTGCAGGTCGACGAAGTCGCGGTCGAGGGTCAGACGGCTGGTGGTGATGGTCAGGGTGCCGCCGTGGGGCATGGCGTCTCGGGCGTTGGTGGCGAAGTTCATCAGCACCTGCTCGAGCTGGTGGGGATCAGCGCGCAGGGGTAGCGCCTCCTTGGCGAGGTCGGTATGGCAGAGGATGTCCTCGCCGATGATGCGCTTGATGAATTTCTCGATTCTCACCACCACCTCGTTGAGGTCGACGAGTTGCTTCTGGCTGCTCTGCTTGCGGCTGAAGAGCAGCAGGTCTTTGGTGAGGTGGGCGGCACGCTGGCCGGCTTCGATGATGGTGGTGACGCTGGCCCGGCCGGGGCTGTCGGCGGGCAGTTCCTCGAGGGCCAGCTCGCCATAGCCGAGGATCGCCGAGAGGATATTGTTGAAGTCGTGGGCGATGCCTCCGGCCAGGGTGCCCACCGATTCCATCTTCTGTGCCTGACGCACCTGCTCCTCGAGGCGCTTTAAGGTGGTGGTGTCGCGGACGATCTCGATGATGCCTTCGAGCCGCCCGCTGCCGCCGAGGATCGGCACGGCCCGTACCTCGAACTCCGGTCCCTGTTCATCGAGGGGCTTGAGGGTGCCGGTCTCGTTTTTCAGGGAGGTGGCGCAGCGCGTCACCGGGCAGGACAGGCAGGGTTGCGTCTTGTCCCAGAAGGTGTGGTGGCAGGGCAGGCCCAGGGCGGTAGCATCGTCGTCGAGGGTGAAGAGGCGCCTGGCGGCGAGGTTGACCCAGCGTACTTCGAGGGCGGGCGAGAGGTGGATGATGCCGTCGGGGACGTTGTCGATGATGGCGCGCAGCCGCGCTTCACTCTCGCGCACCGCCGCTTCCGCCCGCTTGCGTTCGCTGATGTCGAGCAGAACGCCTTCGAGGGCGGTCACCCGGCCGTCCTCGACGACCGGCTGGCCGATGGTGCGCACCCATTTGGTCGCTCCACTGGCGGTGGTCATTTCCAGTTCGAGGTCGTAGGGGATGGCGTCGCTGACCGCCCGGGCGATGGCGTTCTCGATGGCCTGGCGGTGTTCGCCCTGGTAGAAGTTCAGGCCGAACTCCCTGCTCGTCTCCCGCTCCGGGTCGACATCGTGGATGCGCGCCACCTCCGCCGTCCAGGTGCCTTTGCCGTCGGCGATGGCAAAGCGCCAGCCGCCGACCTTGGCCATTCTGCTGGTCCTCTCCAGCAGGCTGGCCTGCTCGGCCATCTTCAGCGCGGCATGGTTGCGCTCGGTCATGTCGATATGGGTACCGACCAGGCGCACCACCTCGCCCTGATCGTCGCGGGCGGGAAAGGCGCGCGAGAGGATCTCGCGGTAGCTGCCGTCCTTGTGACGCATGCGGAACTCGGTCTCGAAACGCTCGCTGCGTCCGGCGCGCAGGTCCTCGACCAGGTCGAGGGTGCGTTGCCGGTCCTCGGGGTGCACCAGGGTGAGCCAGGTGTCGAGATGGTGGGCGAGTTCGTCCTCGGCATAGCCAAGCATGGCTTTCCAGCGCGGCGAGAGATAGAGCGCGTCGCTGCGCAAATCCCAGTCCCACAGGCCGTCGTTGGCCCCCCGCATGGCCAGCTGAAACCTTTCCTCGCTCTGCCGCAGCTCCTCCTGGGCCTGTTCGCGCCGCTCGTTCAATTCTTCCGCCTGCAGCCGGGCGCGGTGCAGGAGGTCGTTGAGGTAGCTGGTGAGCAGGCCGGTGGCGACGAGCATGCACCACTGGAAGAGGTCGTGGGGGGCATCGATCGCAAAGCTGCCTCGCGGGGGAATGCCGTGAAAGGCGATACCGGCCGAGGAAATGACCGTGGCGACGACTCCGGGGCCGAAACCGCCGAGCACCGAGCTGAGGATGATCGGCAGCATGAAGAGGATGAGCAGGGGGCGCTCGTCGAAGGAAACGGCGATGTGCATGCGCAGCACGAGCATCAGCAGGGAGGACGCCACGGCGAAGAGGTAGGCCACCCTGTGGGGCAGGCCGCCACCAGCGAGGAAGAGGTTGCGGCTGCGCAGACGGATGCCGTCACTTTCCCGGCGGTCGGGGATGGCGGTCAGCGCCAGGGCGAGGAGCAGGCTGGTGAGGAGAATGAAGGTGATGCCCTTGGCGGTGGACAGCCGGGTCAGCCTGGTGATGTCGGTGAAGGCGAGCAGCAGTTGGTCGGAGAGGAATATCCAGCAGCTGCCGAAGAGGAGATAGAGGACAGTGGCACGGAGGATGAAGCGGCGCCGGGGGGAGAGGCTCATCGTTCCCTCCGGCCGATGGGGCCCGCACCACCCTGGCGGTAGGCTGTCGTTGCCTGCAGCATGCTTTTCTCGTCTTCGTGGATGGGGCTGGGTCCGCCGGTTCTTGCGTTTTTTTCAGCATAGCGGAAAAACGCCGCGAAGACAATGCGCCGCGGATGTTTTCTCCTGCCCGACAATGAAAGGAAGCGGTCAGGCTCTTTGGGCCGGATCAGCGGCCGAGCAGCCGGTAGAGCTGGGCGGCCGACATGAGGACGCACATGAGGATGACCAGGGGGCGAATAAGCTTCTCGCCGCCATGCAGCATGGTGCGGCTGGCCAGGGTGGCGCCGCAGAACTGGCCGAGCATCATTGCCGACGCCAGGGGCCAGGCGACCTGCCCGGCGGCAGCGAAGAGCGCCATGGCGGCGACGTTGGAGGTGAAGTTGAACAGCTTGGCATGGATGGTCGCCTCGAGCAGGGTCTGGCCGCGCAGCACCACCCCGGCGGCGGCGTAAAAGGAGCCGGCCCCCGGTCCGATGGCGCCGTCATAGAAGGCGATCAGCGGCACCGTGGTGAGGGTATAGCCGGCTTCACCCTGACGGGCCTGGCCAGCCAGCCGGCCGAGGCCGGGGTTGACGAAGAAATAGACTGCCACTCCAAGCAAGAGCACAGGAATGATCCAGTGCAGCCAGGAGGTGTCGACGTGGCGGATGAGCTGCGCCCCGAGCAGGGCGGCAAAGGCCGCCGCGGCAACCGGCCCGGCGAGGCGGACGAGCGGCAGGCGGCCCTTCAGGGTCAGCATGAGCGTGGCGGTGAGTGGCCCGATAAAGCCCTGTGCCTTGTTGGTGGCCAGGGCGGCCACCGGTGGCAGGCCGGCAAGGAGCAGGGCGGGCAGGGTGAGCAGGCCGCCGCCCCCGGCCAGGGTGTCGACCCAGCCGGCGAGCAGGGCGGCAAGGAACATGAGGGTCAGCAGAGAGAGGGGCCAGTCGGGAGCCATCGGCGTCGTTGCAGAGAAGAGGTGTGAGGGAGGTTGCGGCGAGAGCGTCGCGTTGCCCGCCGCTCGCCATGGGGAAAGCCATGGGCGATCCCATGGTGCAGGGGAAGGCGGTGGCCGGCTCAGTCCCGGCCATGCAGCCCGAGGCGGCGGGCCTGCTCGTCGAGCCTCATCGCCAGGCGCACGGTGGCCTGGTCGATCATCCTGCCCTCCACCGCCACCGCGCCGCGGCCCTGGCCGGCTCCTTCCCGCGCCGCGGCGAGGATGGCGGCGGCGCGGGCGATATCCTCCCGGGAGGGCGAGAAGACACGGTTGATGGTCGCCAGCTGGTCGGGGTGGATGGCCCACTTGCCGTCGCAACCGAGGGCGCAGGCCATGGCGCTGGCGCGCTCCAGGCCGGGCTGATCCTTGAAGTAGCCGTAGGGGGCGTCGATGGCCATCAGGCCGGCGGCCTTGGCAGCCATGACCATGCGGCTCAAGGCGAAGTGCCAGCGGTGGCCGGGGTAGATGTCGGCCTCTCCCTCACCGTGGCCGGACAGCGACACCAGACGCGCCCCCACCGAGGCCGAGTAGTCGGCGATGCCGAAGACCAGGCTGCGCAGCCGCGTGCTGGCGCCGGCGATGGCCCGCACCTCGGCCAGGCCGCGGGCGGTCTCGATGGAGGCTTCGATGGCGATGGGCCTGTCCAGGCCGAGGGCCATCTCCATGCCGTCGAGCATGCGCGCCACGAAATGGATGTCGCCAGGGTGGTCGACCTTGGGGACCACCACCGCGGCGACTGCGGCGCCGGCCCCCTCGACGATCTCGAGGAGGTCGCGGTAGGCAAAGGGGGTGTCGAGGCCGTTGATGCGCACGGCGACCTCCTTTTCCCCCCAGGAGATGAGGGTCAGGGCGTCGCGCACCCGCCGCCGCGCCTCTTCCTTGGCCTCGACGGGGACGCTGTCCTCGAGGTCGAGCATGATGACATCGGCGACGCTGGCCGCTGCCTTGTCGTGCATCCTGGCCAGGTGTCCGGGGACGGACAGCACCGAGCGATAGGCGTTCATGAATCGTTCTCCTCAAGCGGGGTTGGGATGGGAGCTGCAGCCACAAGGACAGCATAAAGGGCGGCGGCGATTGTCGCAAACCTTTTTCCCGCCGCTCTCTCTGCCGGGAGGGATGCGACAATCGCCGCCGGACCGTGCCGCTCCACGGGGTGGGCGGTGATGCCGCCCTTCCTGGCCAATCCTTTGTTCTTCTTCCCTTCATGCTGAGGTACACTCGTCGTCGAGGCGGCCGCAGCCGGCATACCCCCTGCGATGCCGGCAACAGCGCCAACAACCCCGAGTGGCGCCAGGACGAGGGTGGCTGGCGTCGCCGCTGTTCGCGATGGATCCACCATGGCCTGCCCGAAGACCTCCTCGAGGTGGACATCTTCTTCGGCCTGCGCATCCTGGACACCCGTCGCCGGAGATCTCCCCCGGTCCGTTCATGCCTTCTGTAAGCCTGTGAAATCTCTTGGCCACCCTTTCGAAAAGGGCCCTGGAGAGACTCCATGCCACCCCGCCGGCGTTTGCCGAAAGAGGCCGGGGAAGGCACCGTTTCTCGCTTTTTTGCCTGGAGATTCTCAAATTACGGGATTCCCCCAATGGACAGAGGAAAGTTCCTCAGCCATACTGAGCCCAGGAAGACGAGGTGGGTCACGTGGTCCCGGCGCACGGTGAGCGCTGCCGAGACAAGGTTTCCGGTCCTGCGCCTCTTTCCCCCTTGCCGCTCGCCAGGGCTCGGGGGCGAAGGAAAGCGCGCCGGGGCCTCCACCGGGTCAGTCTTCGCGCGCCGGTGCAGCGCTTTTCGTTCCTGGCGCTGCCGCCAACCATCAAGGGTCTTTCGGGGAGAGTGGAATGAAGATTCTGTCGAACAGCAGCCTGGCCACCAAGATGTATATTGCCTTCGGGTTGATGGCGTGGACATCCCTTGTCCTCGGCGCCATCGGATATTTTGGCATCACCAGCGCCGATCGCCATATGGCTGAGATCGGGACGGTGCGCTATCCCAGCGTCGAGAGCCTCATGGTCATCAGGGACAACGCCAATGAAATCAAATCGGCAATGTTCGGCCTGCTGCTTCCCGGGGTCGACAGCACCATGCGCCAGCAGTTCTACCAGGCGATCAACAGCGCCCGCGAAAAATACGAGGCTGCCTGGCAGGTCTATGAGAAGCTGCCGCAGCAGGGTGAGACGGAAGTCCTGTGGGAGAAGTTCGTCCCCACCTGGCAGCGCTGGCGCGACACCAACAACACCGCGCTCGATCTGTGGCACCAGATCGATCGCCTCGAAGGCAGCGGGACCGATGGGAAAAAGGCCCAGGCGCAGCTCAAGGCCGAGGCGGCCAGGCATATTCTCTACACCTCGCGGGAGATTCAGGTGCAGGCCACTGCAATGCTTGATAAGCTCATTGAACAGAGCGCCCTGTCGGTAGCCGAGGAACTGCAGACGGCGAGCAAATCTTCGTCGATCCTCGGCAAGATCAGCGCCGTTTTGGGCATCTGCGGGCTGCTCTGGGGGGGGAGCATCGCCTTTGTCGCCGTGCGCACCATCACCCTTCCCCTGCGTCGCGCCGTCGGGGCGGCCGAGGTCATGGGCCAGGGCGATTTCACCGTTTCCGTCGTTGTCGACAGCGCTGACGAGACCGGGCAGCTGCTCCACTCTCTGGACACCATGGTCGGCAACCTCAAGGTCATGTTCGCCAAGGTCGCCGAAGGGGTGGAGACCTTGACCCGCTCGTCCGGGGAGATGGCCGTGGTCAGCCAGCAGCTGTCGCAGTCGGCGCGGGACACGGCGGAAAAATCGGCCGGCGTGGCGGCGGCGGCGGAGGAGATGAACGCCAGCTCGCAGTCGGTGTCGGCGGCCATGGAACAGTCATCGAGCAATGTCACCCTGGTGGCCACCGCCGCCGAGCAGATGTCGTCGACGGTGCGGGAGATCGGGCAGAGTGCCGAGCGGGCGCGGACCATTGCCGAGAGCGCGGTGCAGCAGTCGCAGCAGGCTTCGCAGAAGATGAACATCCTCGGGGACTCGGCGAAAAGGATCGGCATGGTCACCGAGACCATCACCGAGATCTCCGACCAGACCAACCTGCTCGCCCTGAACGCCACCATCGAGGCGGCACGGGCCGGTGGCGCCGGCAAGGGTTTTGCCGTGGTCGCCAACGAGATCAAGGAGCTGGCCAAGCAGACCGCGACGGCGACCGTCGATATCAAGGAGCAGATCAGCGAGATGCAGACGATCACCGATTCGACCGTCGAGGACATCGTCAAGGTGAGCGCGGTCATCGCCGAGATCAACGAGGTCATCGGCGGCATTGCCTCCGCCGTCGAACAGCAGTCGGCGGCCACCAGCGAGATCGCCGGCAATATCGCCCAGGCATCGATGGGGCTGGGGGACGTCAATGAAAACGTGGCGCAGAACAGCCTCATGTCGCAACACATCTGCGACGATATCTCCGTCATCACCCGTCAGGCGGCGGAGGTCGGCCGCGGCAGCGACCAGGTCCGCGACAATGTCGAAAAACTGCTCGGACTGGCCGGGCAGCTTGAGCAGTTGATGGGGAAATTCACCCTGTAAAACACGGCCATCGCTGTGACGGCGGTGGAGGCAGGGAAACCGAGGAAAGGGGAAATACTATGGAAACAGCAAAAGGTGCAAAGGTTCTCGTGGTCGAGGACGATCAGCTGCTCTGTGACAATATCGCCCTGATCCTGCGCATGGAAGGCTACCAGGTGACGGTTGCTGAAAATGGCCGCGAGGGGCTTGAGGCGATCTCCGCCATGCCGCCCGACCTGGTGCTCTGCGACATCCTCATGCCGGATATCGATGGGTTTGAGTTGCATCGCCAGGTCAAGGAGATACCGTCCATGTCGTCGGTGCCGTTCATCTTCATCTCCGCCTTGAACGAGCATCACCATCAACGCCGCGGCATGGAAGCCGGGGCCGATGACTACCTTTGCAAGCCGTTCACCACCGAGGAGCTGATCGCCTCGGTGCGGTCGCGCCTGCGGCGCTTTGCCGCCCTGGCCGCTGCCAAGGAGGCCGAGGCGCTTGGCGAAGCGGAACTCAAGGCACTGCGTCTGGTATCCCAGCGCGAGTTAGAGATCCTTCTGCTGGTGGCCTCCGGGATCACCTCGCGGGAGATCGCCGAGAGGCTCTTCATCAGCCCCAAGACCGTCGAAGTGCATCGCTCCCGCCTGATGCGCAAGCTCGGCGCGTCCAATGCGGCGACGCTCTCCAGGTGGGCCGAGCTGGCCGAGCTGGCCTCTCGCCAGGGGCTCCTCGGCAAGCCCAAGGGGAGCGCGGCGGCGCTCAATAAACAAGGACGTGGCCATGGAATCAACTGCGCCGGTCATTGAGTCACGGAGCGGTGTCCCCTGGACGGCGCGCTGCGAAGCGTCGTGTCGGCGGCGCCATGGCGCGATCCTTGTCGGGCTGATGGTCGCCGCGGCTCTTGCAGCCGTCCTCGACCGCGGCGTGTCATACGAAAATCCGCACCTGCTGCTGCTCCTCAATGCCATCTTTTATCAGGGGGTAGCGGTGGTCGTCTCGGCACGGTTCGCCACCATCTTCCTTCGCGAAGGGAGGCCGGGCATCCTCCTCCTCGCCTGCGGGGCGGCGGTGTGGGGTGTTTCCGGTCTGCTCGGCGCCATCGTTGCCATCTTCCCGGAAGAATCAGGCCGCTTCGATGATAACGCCCTGGTCACCATCCATAACTGCTGCATCTGGGTGGCCGCCCTGTGCCACCTGGCTGCGGTGCTCTCCGCCTCGCTCAGCGGTAGCACGATCGCCGACGGGCGGGGCTGGTGGCTGTGCATGGGGTTCGGGGCGGTCGCCTTGATGGCGCTGCTCATCGCCCTGGCGACGGCCGGCGACTTGCTGCCGCCGTTCTTCGTTGCCGGTGTCGGTGGCACCGTGGTGCGCCAGTTTGTCGTTGCCTCGGCAGTCGCCATGTTCGCCCTCGCCGCCCTGCTATTGCCCCAGTGGCTGGAGAAACCTGAGGCCGCGGCGGCCTGGTACGAACGCGGCCTGCAGCTCATGGCCCTCGGCCTGCTTTGCATCCTGCTGCAGAAAGCTACCGGCGGGCTGCTCGGCTGGTACGGGCGCGGCGTGCAGTACCTCGCCGGCCTGTTCATGTTCGTCGCCGCCACCTGCGCGGCCCGCGAGGGGGCATGGCGCCTCAACTCCACCACCCTCGAGGAACTGGCGCCGTCGCTGCGCCTGCCGATTCTCTCCGCCATCGCCCTCGTCGGGGTGCTGTTCACCGGGGCTTTGCACTTCCTCGTGCTCGACTCGGCCAGGGGCCATGTCGACCTGCTTACCTTCGTGCCGGCGGTAATGTTCGCCATCATTCTCGGCGGCGGCGGCGCGGGCCTCCTCGCCTTTCTGCTGTCAGGGGCGCTGGTGCTGACCTTTCCTCATCTCAATGCTGTGGGCGCGCCGCCCTCGCTGGCCTCGCAGCTGCTGCAGTTCTGCATCTTCTTTCTCGTCAGCCTCGGCGTGGCGCTGCTGGTGCGCGATGTGCAGCGCAGCCGCGCGAAGGCGCTGGCGGCCAGGGTGGAGACGAGCCACCTCCTCCGCCATAGCGAGAATGCCGATGCCTTGCGGCAGGCCGCCGAGCGCCTCGAGAGCGTCCTCGAGGGGACCCAGGCGGGCATCTGGGACTGGGATTTCGACAGTGGCGAGATGGATGTCAACGAGCGTTGGGCGGAGATGATCGGTTACCGCCGCGAGGAACTCGTCCCCATTACCCTGGAGGGCTGGAAGAGGCTCGTCCACCCCGATGACCTGGCGAAGAACCTCGGGCAACTGCAGCGTCTCGCTCGCCGCGAGATCGAGGTCTACGACAGCGAGTGCCGCATGCGCCACCGCGACGGGCGCTGGGTCTGGGTGCATATCCGCGGCAAGGTGGTGCAGTGGGGCGAGGATGGGCGACCACGGCGCGCCCGCGGTTCGCGCACCGATATCACCGTGCGCAAGCTGGCCGAAGAGCGGCTGCGCGAGAACGAACAGAACTTCCGCAACCTCTTCGAGACCATCTCCGACATGGTGGTGGTCGCTTCCCCGGAAGGCCAGCTCCTTGCCGCCAACCGGCGCTTCCTCGACACCATGGGGCTTGTGGCGGCAGAGCTCGGCCGGGTCCGCCTCCTCGATCTCTACGCCCCGCTGCTGCGCGAGGAAGCCGAGAAGCTCTTCGCCGCCATGCTGAGTGGCGAGCGCGAGGTCTGCCCCTTACCGATACTCACCGGCAGCGGCCTCATCCTTTCGGTGGAGACACGCTTGTGGCTGGGCAGCTGGAGCGGCGCGCCGGCCATTTTCGGCCTGGTGCGCGACCTCAGCGCGGAGCGCGAGGAGCGGCAGCGCTTCGAGGCGCTGTTCCGCCGCAACCCGGCGCTCATGGCCATCACCTCGGCCGCGCAGCAAGTCTTCTTCGATGTCAACGACACCTTCCTGCGCACCCTCGGCTACCAGCGCCAGGAGGTGGTCGGCAAGACGGTCACGGAACTCAACCTCTTCGTTGATCCCGGCGAGATGACCGCCTCGGTCGAGGAAATGTTGCGTAACAAGCGCATTACCGACCACCTGCATCGCATCCGCCGCAAGGACGGCACTATCCTCCATGGCCTCTTCTGCGGCGAGGTGGTCAACGCGCAGGGGCGCGAGTACTTTCTCACCGTCATGATCGACCTCAGCGAGCGCATGCGCATCGAACGCGACCTGCTCTTCACCCGCCAGCGTCTGCAGAGCGCCGCCACCGAGAAGGCGAGCATGCTGTCGCTGGTCGCCCACGAATTCCGCACCCCGCTGACGCTGATCAACAGCAGCCTCGACATCCTCTCCCGCTATCGCGAGAGGCTCGACGAGAAGGAAATCCTCCTCCAGGAGCGACATATCCGCAGCGCCGCCTCGCAGCTTGCCTTCCTCGTCGAGATGTCGCGCTCCTACGACTGGCTGCGCAGCGACACCGGCGAGACGCAGCACACCGATATCGCCCTTGAGGCGTTTATCGGCAAGGTGGCCAGGGAGATGGAGCTCACCTGGGGCAATGGGCAGGAGTTTCGCCTCGACATCGTCAGTCCGGTGGCCACCATCTCCAGCGACGAGAGCCTGCTGCGCGCCATTCTCGGCAATCTTCTCGCCAACGCCTTTCAGTTTACCCCCGGCGGCGGCGTTGTCCGCCTGGCGGCGGTCAATGACGGCTCCTGCCTGACGTGCACCATAGAGGACAGTGGGGTTGGCATTTCGCCCGGGGATGTTTCCAAGGTTTTCAAACCCTTCGTGCGCGGCAGCAACAGTCTGGGCAGGCGCGGCATGGGGCTCGGCCTGCCCATTGTCCGGCTCGCCCTGGAAAGACTGCGCGGGTGCATCGATCTGTCGAGCGAGCCGGGGCGTGGCACCAGGGTGGTCATCAGCATCCCATACCCTGCGGCGGACTGCGGCCCAGGCTGAACCTTCTCGCTGGAGGCGGCAAACCCCGGGGATCTGTGGTCGACGGTACCCCAGAAAAGTTGACGCTCGTACCTTGCCTCGAGGTGCTGAGCGGGGTGCCGGGAAGAAACGAGTTGCGAGGATTTCTACGCCGGCCCCTGGGCGCGTGACGCCGGATGGCCTTGCCGGGCATGAAACGGGGCCGAGCGCAAGGGATTGATACAACAACCATCAACGAGAGGAGACTGCGTCGCCATGATACCGCAAAACCTTGCTCAGACATGCTGCCGATGGCTTTGCCGCTGGCCTTCGCTGGTCGCTGCCATGATCTCTCGCCACCTGTTCCTCCTCGTCTTTCTCCTGACCTTCCTTTCGGTCTGGGGGCTGACCTTTGGCACTGTCGGCCGGGGAGACTCCCCGCCAGCCTTGACGGATACAGTATACGGTACCGCAGTTCCTGCCGGCAGCGGCGACCTTTTCCGCGAGGCACCTCTGCCGCACACCACGTCTTCTCGGTGGGCCATTGCCGAGGCGACCCGCTCTGCTGGCATCGAGGCGGTGCGCCAGGCCGCCGTCGCCGCCACGCTGCGCACGACGCTATCCCTCGGGCTCTGCGGATTGCTGCTGTCGGTGGTGCTGGCGGTGATCGTCTCCGCCGTGGGGCGGCGCCGCCAGACGGTGGAGGGCTTACTGCGGGTGCGCTCCGCCTCCCTCTTCGACAGCGAGCAGTACCTCTTCGCCACGCTTCGTTCCATCGACGAGGCGGTCATCGCCTGCGACCGCCAGGGCCGGGTGGTGACGATGAGCCACATCGCCGAGCGCCTGACCGGCTGGAGCGGCTGGGAAGCGGTGGGGCGGCCCCTGCACGATGTCCTGCCGCTGGTCGACGCGCGCACCCGGCAGAGTGCGGATCTGGCGGTGAACAGGGCCTTGCGCGACGGCGAGGTGGTGGTCAGCGGCGAGGCGGTGGCGCTGGTGGCCAGGGACGGTGCGCTGCGGCGGGTGGAAGGGCGCTGCGCCCCCATTCGCGACGGCTCCGGAATGGTGCTGGGGGCGGCGGTCACGGTGCGCGAAATCAGCGAGGAGTGGCGGCGGCGCGAGGCGTTCAAGGAGGCGATGGCCTTGCAGCAGGCCCTCTTCGACCATCTGCCGCTGGGGCTGGTCATCGTCGATGCGGAGACGCAGCGCATCGAACGGGTCTCCAGCCATGTCGCCGAACTCTTCGGCGCCCCGCCGAGCCATCTCCTCGGCCAGCGCTGCCAGGCCCTCTTGCGCGCGGTTGCGCCGCATCACGCCCGGGTCGATGCCGGCGGCAGCGAAGGGGGGGGGGATGAAGTCCTCATGCTGCGCGCCGACGGCAGCCTCCTGCCCGTCACGAGGACGGTGCTGCCTTTCCAACTCGGCCAGCGCGAGAAGGTCCTCGAGTGTATCGTCGACAATTCCCGGCGCAGCAGGGCGGAAGCGAAACTGGTCGAGGTGTGCCGCAGGCTGCAGGAGGAACTTGGCCGGGCGCGAGCCATGGCCGAGGTGGCGCAGGCGGCCACCAGGGGCAAGAGCGACTTCCTCGCCACGGTCAGCAACGAGCTGCGCACGCCGCTCAACGCCATGGCCGGCCTGACCGCGCAGCTGCGCGACGACAGCCGCGGCGAGTGCAGGGCGCGTCTCGCCGAGCTGCTCTGCCGTTGCGCTCAATCGATGCTCGGCGTGCTCGACGACATCGACGAGGTGGCGAGGATGGAAAAAGAAACCATCGTGCTCGACACGGTCGACTTCAGCCTGAGCCATCTTCTCGACGAGGTCGTCGCCGCCATGGCTGTCAAGGCTGGCGACAAAAGGCTCGAGCTGCAGGTCTCCATCGCCCCGGAGCTGCCATCCAGCCTGCGTGGCGACCCCCGTCGGCTGCGCCAGATTCTGGTGCGTCTGTTGCAGAATGCGATCAAGTTTACCGCTCGCGGGACGGTTAGGCTCTGCGTGGCATTGGCCGATGAGAAAGAGGCGGGCGGAGAGGTGCCGCTGCGCTTTACCGTCGCCGACAGTGGTGTCGGCATCGCCGCGGACGTGCTCGACACGCTCCTGGCTCCGGTCACCAGCGGTGATCTGGCGCTGCGGCGGGCCTGCGGCGGCACCGGGCTGGGCCTGATTGTCGCCAGGGAGCTGGTGGAGCTGATGGGCGGCACCATATGCGCGCGCAGTGTCCCCGGCGAGGGCGCCGAGTTCTCGTTCATCACCCGTTTCGGTGCCGCCTGTCAGGTGGGCAGCGAGGATGAATCGGCCGGAACCGAGCGGCCGATCCAGGCCGGGGAAGCGCAACGCCCCTACGGACAGAGGGCTAACGGTTGCAAAAGGCGACGCTTCCTGGCCAACCCCGGAGGCGCGCTCTGCCGCATCCTGGTGGCCGACGACAACGCCACCAATCGCAAGGTCGCCGAGGGGCTCCTCGAGGCACTGGGCCTCGTTGCCGACGGTGTCGTCGATGGTCGGGAGGCAGTCGACACCTTGCTGGCCTCACCGCCCTATGACCTCATCCTCATGGACCTGCAGATGCCCGGCATGGACGGCATCGCCGCCACCCGGGAGATCCGCGCCTGCCCGTTGCCGCTGGTATCCGCCGTTCCCATTATCGCCATGACCGGCAGCGCAGCGCCCGGTGACCGGGAGATGTGCCTCGCCGCCGGCATGAACGATTTTCTCGCTAAGCCCTTCTCCCTGTGCAGCCTCACCGAGGTGCTCAACCGCTGGCTGCCGGAGGAGAACATGGAGATGGCGGCGGGGGAGCTTGCCCCGCCGACTCCCGAGTCGAAAACGGCCATTCAAGGAGACACGCCATGAAAACACTGATCGTCGAAGATGATTTCACCAGTTGCTTACAACTGCAGGGGTTTTTGAAGAGCTTCGGGCCAAGCCATATCGTCGTCAACGGGCGGGAGGCAGTGGAAGCGGTCTGCGACGCCATGGCCGACGAGGAACCCTACGACCTCATCTGCCTCGATGTCATGCTGCCGCGCAGGACCGGCCAGGATGCCCTGCGCCGCATCCGCGAGCGGGAGGCCGGTCAGGGCGAACGCCCGTGGCCGGCGGCGAAGATCGTCGTCACCACTGCCATGGACCTCCCGCGTCATGTCGTCGAGGGGGTGAAGCGCCTCTGCGACGGCTATCTCAGCAAGCCCATCCGCAAGACCCAGGTGTTGGAGGAGCTGCGCAAGTTGCAGCTGGTGGCATGAACGCCCTCTGCATGTCGGTGGTCCTCGGGGTGGCTCCCTCGGGGTCTGCGGCCGGCATGCCGCCGCCCGCCGCCATCGCCTGTGCCTGTGTCAGCTGTGGCAGGATCCGCGACCCGGAGGGCAACTGGGCCTGGCCGCAGAGCGCTGGCGGCGACCACGATGGGGGCTGGTTCAGCCACGGCCTCTGTCCGCCGTGTATGAAAAGACTGTATCCGGAACTGTCCGAAGATGGGGAGGACATGTCATGAACTTCGTGGGGGAGGCGATGGGCTGCGCCAGCGGCAAGGATGAGAGAGGGTGGCTCGGCGAGGGCATCATGGCGCCTTGCGGCGGGCGGGCCGCCATCGCCGGCTGTCTTCGCGGTGACCCTGGCCCGGGCAGGGGCGCGGGTGGGGTGACACTGGCCGAGATCATCGACAGGGAAGGACTGCAGGAGTTGATGGACGAGTGCCATGGCGTGACCGGGGTGGCCGCGACGATTGTCGACGGAGGCGGCGAGGTCCTCGTCTCCTGCGGCTGGCAGGATATATGTGCCTATTTCCACCGTGTCCACCCGGGGACGCGGTGTCACTGTCTGGAGAGCGACACCGCCCTGGTGGCGCCGGGAGAGCGGCGAGTCGTGCCTTGCGGCAATGGCATGTTCGATGTCGTCTTCCCGATCCGCATCGGCGGCGAGCACCTCGGCAACTTCGTCTTCGGGCAGTTCTTCTATGAGGACGAAGAGCCCGACCGTGAACGGTTCCGCCGCCAGGCGAGGTGCCACGGCTTCGACGAGGAGGCCTATTTGAGCGCCTTCGACCGGGTGCCGCGCTGGACGCGTGACAAGATCGACCGCATCATGGGCTTCTTCTCCACCCTCGTCGCCCGCATGGCCCTGCAGGGCCAGAGCCGGCTGATTCTTGCCAGGGCGCTTCTGGTCAGCGAGAAGGCCCTGGCCGCCATGCGCCACAGCGAAGAGAAGTTCCGTACCCTCTTCGAGACCTTGCCCTCGGCGGTGATCTACTCCTCGGCGACGGGGGAGATCCTCTGCATCAACCCGGCGGCGGCGGCGCTGCACGGCCTGTCGGTGGAGGAGTGCCGCGGGCGCAGCCTCAAGGAGCTGCAGCACGGTCTGATCACCGAAAACGGCCGGGTGCTCGAGGACGACGAACACCCGGCGATGATCGCCCTGCGCACCCGGGAGAGCGTCGGGCCGATGCTGCGCGGACTGCCCTCCCCGGAAACGGGGCGGCCGATCTGGCTGTCGATTTCGTCAGTGCCGCTCTTTGCCAGAGGGGAGAAACTGCCCGGCCAGGTCTATACCCTCTATGACGACATCAGCGGGCGCAAGCGCTCCGAGGAGCGGCTGCGGCAGAGCGAGGAGCGCCTCTCGGAAGCCCTGCGCATCGCCAAGCTCGGTCACTGGGAACTGGACCGGTCGGTCAATGTCTTCACCTTCTCCGACGAGATCTACACCATGCTGCGCGTCACCGCCGTGGCAGCCGGCGGCTATGAGATGACCGTCGCCGACTACGCGCGGCGCTTTCTCCACCCCGACGACCGCGGCCGGGTGCTGCTCGAGCTGGAGCGGGCACGCTGCAGCGATGATGAGGAACATTATGCCTACCTCGAACATCGTGTCATCTTCGGCGATGGCGCCGGCGGCTACCTGGCGATGCATATCCGCTCGCGGCGGGGGCGGCCGCTATGCATCTTCGGCGTCAACCAGGACATCACCACGCGGCGCCAGGCCGAGGAGGCCCTGCGCGAGAGCGAGATGCGCCTCACCATGGCCCTGAGAGTGGCGAGGATGGGGTACTGGCGCTATGACTGCCAGAGCGGGCGCATGGAGTGGTCGCCCGGGCACGAGACGCTGTTCGGCGTCGATCGGGAGCGTTGTGGCGAGAGCCTCGAGGCTGTGCGCCTCCTCGTCCACCCCGAAGACCAGGACCATGGCCTGCACACCCTGTGCCGGGCCCTGGAGGAGAAGGCGCCGTTCTCCAGCGTCTACCGCGTCGTCCCTCCCGGCGGCGAGGTGCGCTGGCACTATTCCTACGGGATGGTTTTCCGCGACAGCCTCGGCCTGCCCAGCCACTTCTTCGGCGTTACCCAGGATATCACCGCCCATAAGAAAGCCAAGGAGGAGCGCGAGAAGCTCCACTCGCAGCTCATTCAGGCACAGAAGATGGAATCGGTGGGGCGGCTGGCCGGGGGCGTTGCCCACGACTTCAACAACATGCTCGGGGTCATCCTCGGCTATACCGGCATGTCCCTGGAGCGCCTCACTCCCGGGGACCCGCTGCATACCGCCCTGACGGAGATCGAAACCGCGGCGCGGCGTTCCGCCGACCTCACCAAGCAACTGCTCGCCTTCGCCCGCAAGCAGGTGGTCTCGCCGCGGATGCTCAACCTCAACAGCACCATCGAGGCCATGCTGCGGCTGTTGCGGCGGCTGATCGGCGAGGATATCGGCCTGTTGTGGATGCCGGGCAAGAACCTCTGGCCGGTGCGCATGGACCCGGTGCAGATCGATCAGATCCTCGCCAACCTCTGCGTCAATGCCCGCGATGCCATCAGCGGCGTCGGCAAGGTGACCATCGCCACCGGCAACGTCAGCCTCGACGACCGTCAGTGCGCCAGGCACGAGGGCTTCTTCCCCGGCGACTATGTGCGCCTGGCGGTGAGCGACAACGGCTGCGGCATGGACGATGACACCCTGCCCCATATCTTCGAGCCCTTCTTCACCACCAAGGAGGTCGGCAAGGGCACCGGCCTGGGATTGGCCACGGTGTACGGCGTCATCAAGCAGAACAACGGCTTCATCTATGTCAACAGCCGGCCCGGCCAGGGCAGCGTCTTCGAGATCTACCTGCCCCGCCACAGCGAAGGCGAGGACTCAGGCCTGGGCATGGCCCCGGCGCAGACGACGCTGCGCGGCAGCGAGACCATTCTCGTCGTCGAGGACGAGCCGTCGATCCTCACCATGGCCACGCTGATGCTGCAGCGCATGGGCTACAAGGTGCTGGCCGCGCCCACCCCCGGCGAGGCGATCAGCCTGGCGCGCGCCCATGGCGCGGCCATCGACCTGGTGCTCACCGACGTCATCATGCCCGAGATGAACGGCCGCGATCTCGTCGGCAACCTCACCTCCCTGTGCCCAGGGCTGCGCTGTCTCTACATGTCCGGCTATACCGCCGAGATCATCGCCAGCCATGGCGTGCTCGACCCCGGCGTGAATTTCATCAAGAAACCGTTCATGAGAGACGAGCTGGGGGCGAAGATCAGGGAGATCCTGCAGTCGGGTGGGGCGGAGAGGGATTCGGGCGATACCCCGGAAGTGGTGGTGACCGCGGAGTCCTTTGACGGCTCTCGACAGAGTCTCTGCACTTCCGTGTCCTAGCGGTTAAAAGGTGCTTGCACGATTTTCCTGTGACGCCGTGATAGCCTTGTAAGAGAAAAAGCTGTGGAAAATGCCTGGCGACAAAAAACGCGGTTGCAAAAGGCTCTAGGCCAAGCTAAGGTCCCTTTCTTTGTCAGTCTTGCCGGCAGCGGCCGACACTCACTCCATCAGCGACGACATGCAAGGACACCATATGGCGAAGACTCGGAGCCTCAGTCTGCGGGGCAAGCTCATCCTCATCATCTCGACACTGTTCACGGCGACCATCGCCATGCTCGTCGGCAATGCCTATCTCCAGGAAAAGAAGGCGATAATGGCCAGCGTCGAGGGGCAGCTTCTCAAGGACTACCAGAGCGTCATCGAACTGATATCTCTCTCGGCGGAGAAGGCCTATGGCCTGGCTGAGACGGTGGCCACCCTGCCCGAGGTGCAGAAGACTTTCGCCGCCGGGGAGCGGGAGCGGCTGATGGCCCTCACCGCCCCCCTCCATGGGGTGGGCAAGGCGAGGCTCAACATCCACCAGTTCCAGTTCCACCTCCCCCCGGCGACGTCCTTCCTGCGTCTCCATGAGCCGACCAAGTTCGGCGACGACCTGTCGGCGACGCGGCCGACCATCGTCAAGGCCAGCGGCACGCAGCAGCCGGTCCTCGGCCTCGACACCGGCCCCTTCGGCATGGGCATTCGCGGGGTTGCCCCGGTGTCATCCGATGGCAGGTTTATCGGCGTCGTCGAGTTCGGCATCGCCGTCAACGACCGCCTGCTCCAGCCCCTGCACGAGCGCTATGGCATCAACGCGGCCATCGCCATCGATAAAGGGGGCAAGCCCGCCTTGCTCGCCCAGTCGGGCGGGGTCGATATCGCCGAGCCCTGCCGGCCCCTGCTTGCCCAGGTTCTGGCCGACGGCACGCGCCGGCTGTGCGACGTCTCTACGGATGACCGCCACCTGCTGCTCCTCGCCGGGCCACTGGCCGATTTCAGCGGCAAGACCGCCGGGCTGGTGCTGGTGCGCATGGACTATTCACATCAGGTCGCCAGCCTCAAGCGGCTGCTGTGGCTCTATGTCGGCGTTGGCCTGGCGATGATCGTCATCGTCATCGCCATCTGCGCGTGGTTCTTCAATCACTACCTCATCAAGCGCTTCCGCCGCATCACCGAGGTGCTGCAGAAGGCGTCGCTTGGTGACCTCAAAGGACGAGTGAATATCGCTAGCAGGGATGAAATGGGGCAGCTGGGGGATGATATCGACCAGTTTCTCGAGGATCTCTCGACTATGCTCACCGGCATGAAGGAGCGCTCGCAAAATCTCCGCGAGCGTTCGGCGACCCTGCGCGAGGTGTCGGACAAGATGCTCGCCAAGGTCGAGTCGGCCAACCGCGATGGCGAGGAGATCGATGGCGAAACCGCCAGGGTCAACGACAACCTGCAGATTACGGCCGCCGCCGTCGAGGAGACGGCGGCCAATGTCGGCGCCATCGCCGCGGCCGCCGAGGAGATGTCGGCCACCATCCGCGAGATCGCCGGAAGCATGGAGCGGGCCCTTCGCGTCAGCGGGGCAGCGGTCAGCCGCTCCGGCGAGGCCTCGGCGCAGATCTCCCAGCTCGGCCAGGCGGCGGGGGAGATCGGCCGGGTCACCGAGGCCATTGAGGAGATCTCCGAACAGACCAATCTGCTTGCCCTGAACGCCACCATCGAAGCCGCCCGCGCCGGCGAGGCCGGCAAGGGCTTTGCCGTCGTCGCCAACGAGATCAAGGAACTGGCCAAGCAAACGGCGCTGGCCACCGGGGATATCAAACACAAGATCGATGCCATCCGCACCACCACCGAGCAGGCGGTGGCGAGCATCGGCAGCATCGCCACGGTTATCGGCGAGGTCAACGACAACATCTCCTCGGTGGCCGCCGCCGTTGAACAGCAGTCGAAGGCCACCGACGAGATCTCCGGCGGGGTCGGTCAGGCCTCGCTGGGCATCCGTGAAGTCACGGAGAACGTTGCCCGCAATGCCGCCTCCCTGACCCTGATCGCCGACCGTATGGCCAAGCTCAGCCGGGCCATCGAGGAGCTGTCGGCCGATGGCCATGGCGTTGCCGGGGAGTCCCAGTCGGGGCTGGCCATGGCCGAGGAGATGCGCGCCGCCCTGGGTAAATACTCGCTGTAGGCCTTTGCCGCTTGGCCAGTGGACTCGATGCCGCTTACGCGGAACTCGGCCAGGGCCAGTTCCCGACCAGATCGGCAGCCCCGGTCAGAGAGCAGTTACGCCTGTCTTTTAAAGGTCCCTGGCCTGACCAGAAGAGATAGTCCTTGACACCACGAGGGGGAAGGGCATAAACAGAGGAGGAATTGTGACAGGTTCGAGCCGTCTCCCTCCTCCTCTGGTTCCCCTATGGCCGCCGGGAAGAAATCGCAGGTCAACGCCGATGTCAAAAAAAATCGGCTCTATATCACCATTTCGGTGGACCCGCGCCGCGAAGAGCTGGAAAAGGTCTATACCGACGTGCGCTTCTGCGTCGCCGACCTGCAGCCCGGCTTCGCAGTCATCACCGACCTCCGTCAGTGCGCCATCGCCCATCTCAACGGCCTCAGCACCTTCCGCAAGATCATGAAGTACCTCGTCACCCACCATGTCGGCGAGGTGGTGCGCGTCGTCGGCAAGACGAGCTTTCTCATCAAGCAGCTGGTGCGCTTCACCACCGTCTTTCCCGGCTACAAAGTGGCCTATGTGAGCAGCCTCGAGGAGGCCGAGGAGTGGTTCTCCTCCTCGCCGCGGCGCAAGGCCATCCGCTTTGCCATCGAGAGGCGCCAGGTCGAAGTGCGCAGCAAGGGCGAGAGCGGCAGTGCCATGCTGGTCGATATCTCCATCGGCGGTTGCGCCATCGCCGAGGCCACCATCCCCTTGCGTTGCGACGATGAGCTGACGCTGGTCGTCCGCCTCCATAAGGGTGGCGAGGAGAGCCTGATGTTCGAGACCGCGGCGCGCATCGTCAGGGAGGGGGATGGGGTGCTGGCCTTGTCCTTCGCCACTCTCGACGATCGCCAGCTGGAAGAGCTCTACGCCTGCCTGGCCAACGAAGTCGGCCGCGAGGTCGTTTCCCTGTAGAGAGAGGCCGCTGGCGGCGCGGCTGCCTTGCCTTCCTCCCCTGGCCCCTCTTTGTGCGCCCTTCTCGCCGTCCCTGTCCTTTGCCCCGTCGCCTCGTTCGTCCCCTCTCTCGACACTCCCTCCCGCCCGACACAGCTCTGGCGGCAAAGCTTCATTGCGGGAACTGTTCGACGAAGGCCAAGCCTTCGAGGTAGCTCTTCTGCAGATCGTCGAGGGTGGCGCCAATGTTCTCGAGAGCGGCCAGGCAGCCCTGGCGGTCGTGAATCTCGTGGGCGATGATCGCCTTGAGAAAGGGGGCGAAGGGGCCGGCGCCGTGGAGGAGGCCATTCTTGATATGGTCGCCCAGGGAGAGCCGCTCGCAGATGCGCGCCATGCTGCTGTCGAGCATGGCGTCGAGCAGGGAGAGCAGGCAGAAGAGGAAAATATCGTCGCTCTTGGCGGCGAGGCTGCTTGCCAGGGCGAGGCCCTCGGCGGTCTTGGCGCGGACGATGGCCAGGCGCACCAGCTCCTCGGGTTTTTCGCTGCACATCTCCGCGATGAGCACGAGAAGGAGGTAGCGGCGCATCTCCCGTTCGCCGAGATAGGCAATGGCCTGGCCCACCGACTCGACCTTGCTCAACCGGTAGAAGTAGGAGGAGTTGACATAGCGCAGCAGCTTGTAGGTGAGGCCGACATCGCGCTCGATGATCTCCTGCAGCCGCCGGACGGTGGTCTTTTTGGCGCTGGCCTCGGCCAGCAGCTGCACGAGGACGATCTTCGTCGAGGCGATTTCCTGGATGCGGATATGCTCCGGCCGGCTGAAGAAGTAGCCCTGGAAGAGGGTGAAGCCGAGCCTGGCCGCCTGATCGAACTCCTCGTAGGTCTCGACCTTTTCGGCGAGCAATTTGAGGTCGTAGTCGGCGAGGCGGCGCAGGGTGGGGAGGAGGCCGCCGAGCGGGGTCAGGCGCAGGTCGATCTTGATGATATCGGCGAGGGCGATGAGCGGGTCCAGGGAGTGGTGGTAGACGAAGTCGTCGAGGGCGATCTGGTAGCCGTCGTCCTTGAGCTTGCGGCAGACGGCGAGGATCTCCGCGGTCGGCGGCACGTCCTCGAGCACCTCCACCACCAGCAGGTTCTTGGGAAAGGAGGCCGGCAGGTTGCGCAGCAGCAGGTCGCGGGGAAAGTTGATGAAGCAGGGACGCAGGCCGCTGATGGTGGCCAGCCCCTCGGTGAGGAAGGCGCTGGTGAGGACGCTGGTGGTGGCGCGGTTGCCGCTGGTGTTGTCGAGGTTCGAGGTCTTGGTGCCGCGGTAGAGCAGCTCGTAGGCATAGAGTCGCTTATGCTGGTTGAAGATCGGTTGCCGGGCGATGAACATCTCCATGGATACCGTCCTGGCCTGTTCAGCCGTTGAGGATGTGGTGCAGCTTGAGGGCGAGATCCCGCTTCATGAAGGGTTTCTGCAGGAAGTTGACACCTTCCGGGATGATGCCCTGGCGGGCGATGACGTTGGCAGTATAGCCGGAGATAAAGAGCACCTGCAACTCCGGGGCCTCCTTTTGTATGGCGGTGGCGAGATCGTAGCCGTTCATTTCCGGCATGATGATGTCGGTGAGCAGGAGGCGCAGCTCGCCGTGGTGGCGGCGCGCCAGGTCGATGGCCTCGGCGGCGGAACTGGAGGCGATGACCCGGTAGCCGAGGCGCTGCAGGATGCGGCTGTTCATCTCGAGGATGACCGTCTCGTCTTCGACGAGGAGGATCAGCTGCCCCTGGCCGCCGGGGATCTCCTCGAGCTCTGTGCCTCGCTCCTCGTCCTCGCCCCGGTCGCCGAGGTATTGCGGCAGGTAGATGCGGAAGGTGGCCCCCTGGCCGGGTTCGCTGTACACCTTGATATAGCCTCCATTCTGCTTGACGATGCCGTAGATCATCGCCAGGCCGAGTCCGGTGCCCTCGCCGGCCCGCTTGGTTGTGTAGAAGGGCTCGAAGATATGTCCCAGCTGCTCCCTCGCCATGCCCATGCCGGTGTCGCTGACGGTGAGGACGACGTAATCGCCGGGGCTGGTGCCGGGGGCTTCCAGACAGTATTCCTCGTTCAGCGTGACGCTGGCGGTCTCGATGATGATCCTGCCGACGCCGTCGATGGCGTCGCGGGCGTTGACGCAGAGGTTGGCGAGGGTCTGGTCCACCTGTGAGGGGTCGATGAAGATCGACGGCAGCCCCGCCTGGGGCAGCCACTCGAGGGTAATATCCTCACCGATGAGCCGGCGCAGCATCTTCAACATGCCCTCGATGGTGGCGTTGAGGTCGATGACCCGCGGCGCCACCGCCTGCTTGCGGGCGAAGGCGAGCAGCTGCCGCGTCAGCTCGGCCGAGCGCAGGGCGGCAGCCTTGATCTCCAGCAGCTCGCGCTGCATGGCCGAATCCTTCTTGGCGTATTCGAGGGCAAGCTCGGTGTTGCCGATGATGACGCTGAGCATGTTGTTGAAGTCGTGGGCCACCCCGCCGGCGAGGCGGCCCACCGACTCCATCTTCTGCGCCTGTTGCAGCTGCGAGTGGATCTTCTCCTTTTCCGCCTCGGCCCGCTTGAGGTCGCCGATGCTCTCGAAGGCCATCCCGAGACGGGAATCGGGGAGGCGGAAGAGGCGCAGGCGGAAGGCAGCGGCGAGGTGTTGGCCGGCGTAATGGAGGTCCTCGGTCTCGAAGGTCCTGCCGCTGCGCACCACTTCGAGTACCCTGGCGGCGAGGCTGCTGTCGGCGGTGGGCCAGATGGACGCGAAGTCGAGGCCGACGAGGTCGGCCATCGTTCTGCCGGTGAGCCGCTCCGCCTCGGGGTTGCCGGAGAGCAGGGTGAGGTGGCTCGGTTCGCGGTACTGGAAGATGAACAGGCCGGCTGGCATGGCCCGCACCAGGTCGTCGGAAGTCTGCAGGGAGCGGCGCAGGGCCTCCTCGGTCTTCTTGGCGTCGACGAGATGGTAGATGACCTCGGCGAGGTAGGAGACCGCCTCGACATCGCGGTCGTCATAGTCGCTGGCCTTGTTGCCGACACCGACGACTGCCACCACCCTGTCCTGGTGCAGTACCGGTACCACCAGTTCCCGCACCACCGGGGCATGGCCGGGGGGCAGCCCCTTGGCATGGGGGAGGGAGGCATAGTCGTTGTGGATCACCGGCTTACGGCTGGCGATGCAATCCGCCCAGACTCCGGCCAGGGCGATGTCGTATTGAAGGCTCTGGCCTTCGGCGTGGCAGAACTCCTGCCGTGTCCTCGTTGACCACTCCTGCAGGGCGAGGGTCTTCTGGTCGGGGAGGACGAAGTGGTAGAAGCCGATGGGGCTGCCGACCAGTTCGCAGGTTTCGTCGAGGATCTTGACGAGCAGTTGGTCGAGAGGGATGGTGGCCGCAAACTCGCCGATTTTGATGCGTTTTTCGGTGAGGCGGGCGAGAAAGCGCGCCCGGCTCTGGTCGTGGATGACCACCGCCGCCCCGTTGACCCTGCCCTGGCCGTCATGCAGGGGTGCGGTGTCGATGGTCACCGGGACACGGCCCTCATCGGCGAGGACGAGGGTCGGCGAGCCGTGGGCAACAGTGCCGTCGCCGCCGGCGAGGACGGTGGCCACGGGATCGGGCAGCGGTCGGCCGCTCTCTTCGTCGACGAGGGTGAAGACCTCTGCCAGGGGGACGCCGACGAGATGGCGCCTGTCCCTGTCGAGCAGGGCCACGGCCGCCGGGTTGATGAGCTCAATGCGGCCCTCTGCGTCGGTGACGACGATGGCCTCGTTGATGGAGCGCAAGACGAAGGCGCTACGCTCGGCGTTGCGGCGCAGGGTCTGTTCCGCGGCCAGCAGTTGGTCGGAATGGAGACGGCGGTTGCGCTGCCTCGCGACGAGACCGAAGGTTATCAGCAGGGCGGCGATGCCGCCGAAGGCGACGATGAGCAAGGCCGACTGCCGGCGCCAGGTGGCGAAGGCCTCGTCGTCATCCATCTTCGAAACGAGGAACCAGGGTGAGCCGGCAACGGGTATGACATAGGCGATGACCTTGCTGCCGCGGTAGTCGGGGCCGACGATGATGCCGCCATCCCTGGCGACGTCCCCGACCTCCGGGGTGGTGTCGCGGCGCAATGGCAGGCTGAGAGTCAGCGGGAAATGAACAGCGTGGCGCAGGTTGCTGAGGTAGAGGACTTTGTCGCCCTCGACACGCACCAGCAGCGACTCGGCGCTGTCGCTCTTCGTCGGCCAGCTCTCCAGCAGGGGGAAGAGGTAGCGCCGCGGGTTGGTGACCAGCACCGCCGCACCGAGGAGGCGGCCCCCGGGCTGGCCGTTTTCGAACAGCGGCGTCGACACGGCGATGAACACCTCGCCGCCGGCCGCGAAGAGGTCGCCGAGCACCGGGCCCCGCTCGGTGAAGGCGCGGGAAACCAGGGTGGCCAGGGTGCCGCTGTTGTCGAGGTTGGCCAGCTGGCCATAGGAGACCACCACCTTGCCGCTGACGTCGGTGACCAGCACTCCGGGGTAGTGGTAGTGGACGGTCATCGAGCGCAGCCGCTGCAGGAGTGCCTGGGCGTCGTCGAGGCCGGCAGTGGCGAGATAGCGCTGTACTCCCTGGGCGAAGAAGGGACTCTCGCCGATCAGGGCGGCCTGGTCAATCAACCCCTGGCGCCACTCGGCGATCTCTTCGGCCTTGAGGGTGGCGATTGCCTGCAGCTGCTCCTCGACCATCTGCCGCTGTCCGCCCAGTTGCTCCTGGAAGAGCCAGACACCGACCAGCAGGTCGAGAGCGAGCAGCGCCAGCAGCGCCACCGACAGGTGGCCGAGTCGGGGCGAAGGTGCGCTTTTCGCCTTGTCCATGGCAGCCGGGCGAGTCACGGCAGGCTCACACCTTGAACCGGCTCATCAGCGCCTGCAGGCGGGCGGCCAGGGCTGCCAGTTCCTGGGCGCTGGACTGCACCTGGCTGCTGCCGGCGCCGACCTGGTTGGCCTCGATATTGATCTCGGAGATGTTTTTGCTGATCTCCGCCACCACTGTCGTGCTCTGGGCGACGTTCTCATTGACCTCCATGATGCCCTGGGAGGCCTGGGAGATGTTGCCGGCGATCTCGGCGGTGGCGGTGGACTGCTCGACCACCGCCGTGGCGATGGTGGCGATGACGTTGTTGACCTCGGCGATGATCGCCGCGATCTCCTCGATGTCGCTGATAGTCGAGGAGGTGGTGGTCTGCATCTCGGCGATCTGGTTCTTGATGTCCACCGTCGCCGCCGCTGTCTGCCGTGCCAGTTCCTTGATCTCGTTGGCGACGACGGCAAAGCCCTTGCCGGCTTCGCCAGCCCGCGCCGCCTCGATGGTGGCATTCAAGGCGAGCAGGTTGGTCTGCTCGCTGATTTCGGTGATCGCCTCGGTGACCTTGCCAACCTTGCGCGCCGAGTCGCCGAGGGCGGTGATCTTCTCCGAGGTTTCCTGGCTCTGCCTGACCGCCTTTTCCGAGACCTCGCGCGCCTTCTCGGCGCTGCGGCTGATCTCGTTGACGGTGGCGGTCATCTCCTCGGTGGCGGTGGCCACCAGGCCGACATTGCTCGACGACTGCTCCATGGCCGCCGACACCGAGTGGAAGTTGCTGCTCATTTCCTCGGCGGCGGTGGCCACGGTGCTCGACTTGCCGGCGGTCTCGGCGGCCGAGGCGGAGAGCTGCTTCGATACCGAGGCCAAGTCGGAGGAGGAGTTGGAGAGGGTGTTGACGCCGCCGGCGATCTCGCCGATCATCTTGCTCAGCTGGGCGATGGTGTCGTTCATCGCCCCGGCCATGATGCCGATCTCGTCGCGCTGGGTGATATCCAGCCGGGCGGTGAGATCCCCCTTGGCCATGGTTTGGGCGAGTTGGACCGTCTTGGTCACCGGGCCGGTGATGGAGCGGACGATGAAGAAGGTGGCGGCGGCGCCAAGTACCAGGCCAACCAGGCAGAAGATGGCGATGAGCATTTCGGCCCGCTTCGCCCCCTGTTCGGCCTGGGCGGCGGCGTCACTGGCCGCTTTTCCCTGGTAATCGATGACCCCCTCGGCCGCGGCGAAGTACTTGCTCTGCGCTTCGCGTACGGAGGTGAGCAACAGGGCCTTGGCCTTGTCGCGCTCGTTCGCACGTACATGGCCGAGAAATTTTTCGTAGTTGTCGATATAGGCGGCACGGGCGTCGAAGAGGGCCTGCACCTTGTCGCGGCCCTCGCCGCTGTGCGAGGCCGCCTTGAGTGTTTCGGCATTTTTACCGATGGTCTCGCGAGCCTTGACGATGCGCGCGTACTCCGCCTCCTGGACCTGCTTGGTCTCGTCGATGTAGATGTTACGCAGGGCGCGGGCGATGACGTTGATGTTGTCAACGATTTCGTTGGCCAGTTCCACCTTGGGCATGCGGTCTTCGGCGAGCACGGTGACCTCGTCGGCCAGGTCTTCGATCATCTTGAAGGCCACGGCGCCATTGACGAGCAGAAAGAGCAGCAGCAGACCGAAGGCGAGAGTGAGACGGGTGCCGATCTTCATGTTGGTGAACATTGGGGGCTCCTTTCGGGAAGTTTGGCATAACGGGCGTTGGCAGGGGCCGTCGGGCGCCCTGCGGGGCAAGTATGGTGATTATGGCCTTGCAAAAAACGTTCCGGGCGCAAGGGGACGGAGTTGGGGGCGTAGTTCTCTTCCCGTGGGGCCTTTGCGGCCCTCCGCTGCCCGCGACCCGGGCGGCTGTCGGGCCTTGACTGACGGCGGTAAAGTACAGGGGGAGGTAAACTTGCCACCACCGCCTGGGCCGGGAGAAAGGTGGGGTGACGGAGGATGGTTGCGCTTTGGGTATTATCTCGCGATTCAAGCATCTTGGCAGGTAATGGCGGGTCCGTTGCGGAGGAGGTCGATTTGCCTCCCGGGGCCGTGGCGGCTGCGTCCTAAAGGGGTTCCAGGCGCGGCAGGGTACGCAGCGCCTGGCGGATGGCGGAGATGAGCTCTTCTTTATGGAGAGGTCGCAGGAGGAGGAAGCTGACCTTGGCGGTGCGCAGGGCCTGCTCGATGGTATTGCTCTCGGTGGAGGTGACGACGATAATCGGCGGGTGGTCGATGCCCGAGGTTTGCGCCATGCTCTCCAGGCTCTGCAGGATGGCGATGCACGAGCGATTCTCGCCGAAGAGTTCGAAGACGATGAGGTCGAACATCTCGGCCAGCAGGAAATCGGGATCGAAGTCTTCCAGGGCGAGGCGCACCGGGGCGATGTTCAGTTCTGCCAGGGCCACGGCGGCGATGGGCTCGGTCTGGGGCGTGTCGACGATGAGCAGGACGTGGGACATATTTCTGAGAGAGGCGTTAGAGGCCCTGGAGTGAAACGAGGTCGCAACAGTACAGGGCTAAGCAACTCCCGTTCCAAGGGTGTCGGAGGGTGGTCAGAAATTGCCTAACGAGATGAAAGGATAACGAAAAAAAATGTGCGGCGCGTGTCTTGCCAGCAGAGCGACAGCTGTGCGGGAAGAGAGCGGGGCGAAAGGAGGCAGCTTTGCCTCCCCTGCCGGCGACGCTCACTCCCGGGGGTGGCGGGGGCTGGCGAAGTCCTTCATCGCCAGGCCGAGTTCCTTGATCTTGGTATAGAAGTTCTTCTTGTGCATGCCGGAGAGCTTTAAGGCCTGCTGCAGGCTGCCCTGGGAGAGGCCGAGGATCTTGAGGAGATACTCGCGGTCGAACTCCTCGAGGGCCTTGTCCTTGGCGTCCTTGTAAGTCATCGCCGCCACCGGCCCGGCGGTGCCGAGGACGCGGCGCACATCGGCGACGGAGATCTTGCGGCTGGTGGCCATCTGCGAGATGCGGTAGAGGGTCTGCTTGAGCTGGCGGACATTGCCGGGCCAGTCCTTTTCGATGAGCATCGAGGCGGCGTCGGCGGAGATCTCGTAGGTGACGTTCTTGGCGGTGCCGAAGAGGTCGAGGAAATGCCAGATGAGGGGGAGGATGTCGCCCTTGCGCTCGTCGAGGGGGGTGGTGCGGATGATCGAGGCCGAGAGGCGGAAATAGAGGTCCTCGCGGAAGGTGCCGGCGGTGCACATCGCCTCGAGGTCGCGGTTAGTGGCGGCCACGATGCGCACGTCGGCGCGGCTGATCTTCGCCTCGCCGACGCGGCTGTACTCGCCGTCGTCGAGAAAGCGCAGCAGCTTGGCCTGCACGTCGAGGGGCAGTTCGCCGACCTCGTCGAAGAAGATGGTGCCGCCGTCGGCGGTGCCGATATAGCCCTTGGTACTCTTCACCGCCCCGGTGAAGGCGCCGCTGACATGGCCGAAGAGCTCGGTCTCGGCCAGGCTGCCGAGCACGGCGCAGTTGACCGGCATGAACACCGCGGTGCTGCGGCCGCTGTTGCGGTGGATGTCGCGGGCGATGATCTCTTTGCCGGTGCCTGACTTGCCGAGAATGAGCACCGGGAGGTCGAGGCCGGCCAGGGTGGCGATCTCCTCGCGGATATCGCGGGTTGACATCGACACGCCGATATAGCCGCTGCCCTTGCGGTCGCCGGCGGAGGAGGCGACGAAGGCGTTGCGCAGCCGCTTGAAGTGCAGGGCGGCGTAGATGGTGTAGATGAGCTGCGACTCGTTGAAGGGCTTGAAGAGGAAGTGGGTCAGGCCGAGGCGCAGGCAGGGGTCGAGGTTTTCCTCGTCGGGGACCCCGGTGATGATGACGATCTCGGTGGCCAGGGAGATCTCGAGCAGTTTCTTGGAGAACTCGATGCCGTTCATCTCCGGCATGTTGATATCCACCAGGGCGAGATCGAAGACCTTGCCCCTGGCGCTTTTCAAAGCGGCGCGGGGGTCGCAGTGGCCTTCCACCTGATAGCCCCCGGCGCCGAGGGCGGCGGCGATGAAATCGACGATGCTCGGTTCGTCGTCGACGACGAGAATATGGGCGTTCTTGATTGCCGGTGCGCTATAGGTGGACATCGATGATCGCCTGTTCCAGTTGATCCATGGTGAAGGGTTTCTGCAGGAAGACATTGCCTTCGGCGCTGTTTGCCGTGGGCTGCTGCTCGCCGGACATGAAAATCACCCGCACGTCGGGGGCGATGGCCGCCAGGCGGCGGCTGCAGTCATAGCCGCTGGCGTCGCGCAGGCCGACATCCATGAGCACGATGGTGATGATGTCGTGCAGGTGGTGGAACTCCTCTTCCGCCTCGGCGCAGCTGTCGACGCAGAAGACCATATGGCCGCGGCGCTGCAGGCGGTTGAGCAGCAGGGTGCGCAGGGCCTCGTCGTCCTCGACGACGAGGAAGCATTGCCTCGCCACCTGGCGGGAGCGCTGGCTGGCCGTGCCGGTGCGTTGCGGGTCGGCGGCCTGCTCCTCGACGAGAAGGGGGAAGGCGGCGCTGACCAGGGTGCAGTCGTCCTCGCGGCGCAGGCCGAGGCTGCCCCCGCTGCGGGCGGCGAGGACGCCGGCGGCGTAGATGCCGAGGCCGCGGCAGGAGGCTGCCCCCCGGCGGCAGTTGAAGGGGCGGCCGAAGGCCAGCTCCTGCTCCCGGGCGAAGCCCGGCCCGTGGTCCTGGAAGGTGAAGACGACGCGGTGGCCGGAGCCTTCTTCCCTGGCGCCGCAGCTATTGGACGGGGCAGGCTGCAAAGCCACCCGCAAGGAGATTTCGCCACCCTCGGGGGTGGCGTCGACGCAGTTCTCCCCAAGGTAGAAGAGGACCAGCAGCAGCTGGCGCGGGGCGACGACGATCTTTTCGCGGCGTGTCTCGCCGTGCAGGCGGAAACGGTGCAGGCGTGACACCGCGTTGAGTAGTTCCAGCGCCTTGCCGGCGACCAGCAGCGGCGACTGCGGGGCGCTCTCGGCGAGGTCGTCGCGGCAGAATTCGTAGAGGATGGAGGTCTGCTCGATGCCGCGCTGCAAGAGGCTGTCGATCAGCCCGCGGCGCTTGTCGTCGGGGGCCTCGAGGGCCGCCTCCTGGCGGAGAATGGCCGTCTGGCCGCCGAGGCCGGTGAAGATATTGTTATAGTTGTGGGCCACGCCCCGCGAGACCCTTCTCACGGCGGCGAGGTACTTATGCTGGAGGAGCAGCGGCTCGATATCGGTCGCGGCTGGAGGTGGAAGGGGCATCGGACCCGGGGGCAAAGAGGGGGGTGGACGGCGGGACCTGCGACCCCTTGTCGCAAGTCGCCCCCGACAGTGTAGCACAGGTGTCGGGGCGAGAACAATGGCGGGGGAGAGAAATTTCCCGGTCTCCTGTCACTGCAGGAGTTTTTCAATCATGGCGAGGAGGTCGGCCGGGTGGAAGGGCTTCTGCAGCACCTCGTCGGCGCCGAGCTTCTCGGCCAGCGACAGGTAGGTGCGCGGGTCCATCATGCCGCCGCCGGACATGGCGATGATCTTGGGCCGCGGCACCTCGCGGCACAGCTCCATGATCACCTCCAGACCTTCCTTGTCGGGCATGATGATGTCGGTGAGCACCAGGTCGGGCCTGGCGTTGCGGTAGGTCTTCATCCCTTCGACGCCGTCGACGGCGGTGAGAACCTGGTATCCTGTGCGACTGAGGAGATCGGTTACCATGCGCAGCATGTTCTCGTTATCTTCGATCACCAGGATGCTCTTCATCGCCCTCTTCCTCCGTTATCGGCGGGTGGTCTCAGGTGGTGTTCGTGACGCTCGGCGCCTTAGTTGCGGCCGAGGCGCGCGACGGTCTCGTTATGATCGGCAAAGCGTTGCAACAACAGCTGTAATTCATAGTCTTTCAGAAGATTTTTCTCAAGCAGAATAGTGCCGAATTTCTTCTGCAGGCGTTGTTGACGGGCGACGAGCAGCTCCACCTGGCGCGGAGTGACCAGTCCGAGGCGGCAGGCGGTCTCCCCGAAGGGGGAAAAGGGAAGGCGATGGCGCAGCACGAAGGCGATGTCGCCGCTGTCGAAGTAGCCATAGCGCTGGCCCAGTTCGCCGATGCGCGGCCGTTCCATGCGCTGCCAGGCGAGGACACGGGCGATGGTGCGCCAGTTGGCAAGGCCGCAATAGTAGAGGAAGTGGCCGAAGAGGAGGATGCGCTCGGGCAGTTCGCCCTGGTAATAGCTCGAGGTGGAGGTGAACGCGGGGCGCCCCGGGGGCTCGTCGGGGAGGACGATGGGCGGGATGGGTTGTGGCCGCGTCGCAGTGCGCGAGCTGGCCGGCCGCGAGGAAGCTCTGTCGGTGACGACGGCCGGGCGCTCTTTGCTGCGCAGGTAGCCGAGCAGGTCTTCATAGGCCTGGCGGACGAGGAGGAAGCGGTCGGCGTCGCGGGGGAGGCCGTCATGCTCGCCAAGGGCCAGGCGGTCGGGATGGGTCTCCATGGCGCGGCGGCGAAAGGCGCTCTTCACCCCGCCTATCTGCAGATAGTCGAGGAACTCGGGGGAACAGTGCAGCTCGGTGCCGAAGAGGATGCGGCAGGAGCGGAAGAGATCGGTGTCGCTGGAGCTGTGGTTCATTTCTCCCCGGTGAGATATTGCCGACGGCCGCTGCTCGGCCCCTTAGAGGCAGAGGCGCAGAACCTCCGGGGCGATCTGCGTCAGGGGCAGCACCTTGTGCACCCCGCCATGCTTGATCGCCTCCGCCGGCATGCCGAAGACGACGCAGGTCGCCTCGTCCTGGGCGATGGTCGTGGCGCCGGCGTCGAACATCTCTTTCATGCTGCGCGCCCCGTCGTCGCCCATCCCGGTCATTATCACACCGACAAGATTTTTTCCAGCATAACGCGCCGCCGAGCGAAAAAGGACGTCCACCGAGGGGCGGTGCCGCGAGACCAGCGGCCCGTCCTTGATTTCGACATAGTAGCGGGCGCCGCTGCGCTTGAGCAGCATGTGGCGGTTGCCCGGGGCGATCAAGGCTCGGCCGCGCACCACGCTGTCGTTGTCCTCGGCCTCCTTGACGGTCATGCGGCACAGGGAATCGAGGCGCCGCGCGAAGGCGGCGGTGAAGTTTTCCGGCATGTGCTGGACGATGACGATGCCCGGGGCATCCTCGGGCATCATCTCGAGAAAGACGCGCAGGGCCTCGGTGCCGCCGGTGGAGGCACCCACCGCCACCACCTTCTCGGTGGTCTGGATCATGGCGCGGCTCGAGCCGCGCTCGAGGATGACGTCGGCCGAGTATTTCGGCGCCACCTCCTTGAGGGTGCTGGGGGCTATCGGCCGCCGGCGCCCGGGGCGGGTGGCGGCGGCCGCCTTGATGGTGTCGCAGATGGTCTGCCGCGACTCCTCGATGAACTGCTTGGCGCCCATGCGCGGCTTGGTGATGATGTCCACCGCCCCGTATTCCAGGGCCTTGAGCGCCGACTCGCTGCCGCTGGCGGAGAGGCTCGAGCACATCACCACCGGCAGCGGATGCTGGCTCATCAGTTTCTGCAGGAAGGTCAGGCCGTCCATGCGCGGCATCTCTATATCGAGGGTGATGACGTCGGGGACCACCGACTTGAGGCGTTCCGCCGCCATATAGGGGTCGGAGGCAGTGCCCACCACCTCGATCTCCGGGTCGGACTCGAGCATCTGGCACAGGGTCTGGCGCACCAGGGCCGAGTCGTCGACAATGAGGACCTTGATCTTGCTCATGGCTTCACCTCTCCCAGTACAAGGCGGCGTCGTTCTGCCGCAGGCGGCGCAGGTAGACGTCGCCGGTTTTCATGGAAAAATGGATCTTGCGGCCGCGGGTGCCGCCGGTATCCTGTTTCAGTATTTTCAGGCCGAGCTCCTGCAGCACCCTGACGGCGGCGGCGAGGTTCTGCTCGCCCACCCCCTTGCTGGGCTCGGCCTGGCCGGGGCCGCCGAGCACCGCCGCCCCGCCGAAGAGCTTGACCTCGAGGTCGTCGACCGCCTTGTTGGCCTGCATCTTGCGGTAGATGTAGCGCAGGGCCGGCTCGACGTAGTAGAGGCTGGTCTGGTTGGGGGCGGCCCGGGGAAACATGGCGTGGCAGATGGCGCCGACCCCCCGCGCCGGCGAGAACATGGTCACCGAGATGCACGAGCCGAGGATGGTGGAGACGAGGATGGGATGGCGGGAGAATACGGCTTCGCCGGGTTTGAGAAAGACATTGGTGTGATGGCCGGCGACGAGTTCTCTCATGGACGCTGGTAGACGGTGGAGCCTACCATGGTGAAGTCGACATCGAGACCGTTGAGGGTCTCGGAATGGCCGAGGAAGAGGAAGCCTCCGGGGCGCAGCTGGCGGTGGAACTTCTGCATCAGCCTTTCCTGGGTCTCCTTGTCGAAGTAGATGACCACGTTGCGGCAGAAGATGATGTCCATCTTCTCGCTTATGCCGAACTCGGCGTCCATGAAGTTGATGCGGCGGAAGGTGATCTTGGCGCGCAGCTCGGGGCAGATGCGCACCAGGCCGCGCGAACGGTCCCGGCTGCGCAGGAGGTATTTCTTCTTGAGCAGCGGGGGGATGTCGCCGGTGCGGTCCTCGGGGTAGACGCCGTTCTGTGCCGCCTCGAGGATGCGCGTCGAGATGTCGGAGGCGAGCAGGGTGAAATCGAAGTCGCGGTGCTCGGCCATGTACTCGCTGAGCACCATGGTCAGGGTGTAGGGCTCCTCGCCGCTGGAGCAGCCGGCGCTCCAGATGCGCAGCGGCTGGGAGCGCGTGACGGGGCGCATCTTCTCGACCGCTGGGAGGGCCCGGGAGGTGAGAAAGGAAAAATGGCCGGGCTCGCGGAAGAAGTCGGTCTTGTTGGTGGTGACCACGTCGATCATGTGCACCAGCTCGCTCTCCTGGCCTTCGCGGCTGAAGACGAACTCGCCGTATTCCTCGAAGGTGGCGATGCCCAGCTGCTTGAGGCGCTTCTGCAGCCGTGCCTCGAGCATGGTCTTCTTCGAGGGCGGCATCTGGATGCCGACCTTGTCGTAGATGAAGGAGCTGAAGCTCTGGAAGACCTTGTCCTTCATCTTTGCCGGAGCGAAAATGGCCATGGTGCTCTTCCCGTGACGTTACGGGGGGCCTGGGCCCCCCTGACGATGGTGCGACAGCGGTGGTGCTACTGCTCCATGGTGGCCTGCAGCTCGGCGAGATCTTTGGTGGAGAAGATCTTGTCGATATCGAGAATCATCACGAAGTCGCTGTTGACCTTGCCCATGCCCTTGATGAACTTGGTGTTGAGACGGGTGCCGAGCTGCGGTGGCGGCTCGATGGACTCCGGTTCCATCTCCACCACCTCCTGCACCGAGTCGGCCAGCACCCCGAGGACCAGGGTCTCCTCCTCGAGGTTGACCTCGACGACGATAATGCAGGTGTTGATGGTCTGCTCGGTGCGGCTCATGCCGAAGTTGAGACGCAGATCGATGACCGGCACCACCGAGCCGCGCAGGTTGATGACGCCGCGCATGAATTCCGGGGTCTGCGGCACTTTGGTGATGGTGGTCAGCTCGAGGATCTCGCGCACTTTGGCGACGTCGAAGGCGAAGATCTCCTCGGCGAGCTTGAAGGTCAGGTACTGCACGGTTTCGGTAATTCCTGGAACGCTCATGGATGTCCTCCTCTGGGCAGCTGGCGCCTGGTCCGTTCCCCGGCCGGGGGTGGCGACCCCGGCCGGGATATGCCCTTGACTGGTTGGCCTTTGTCCTGCCTGGCTCCTAGAATCTCTCGAATTCCTCGTCGAGGGAATCGGCCTTGCCCTTGCCGCCGAGGTCGAGGTGGATAGCCGTGGTCTCCTTGGCCTTCACCGGCGCCTTGGCTTTGGGGGCAGTGTGGCCGAGGGCCAGGGGCTTGTGGGCCTGGCGCTGCTGCATGGCCGGGATGGCCCGCCGCTGCCGGCCGCTGTCGAGGGAGAAGAAGGCGATCACCGACTTGAGCTGCTCGGCCTGGCTGGACAGTTCCTCGGTGGTCGAGGCCATCTCTTCCGCCGAACCGGCGTTCTGCTGGATGACCTGGTCGAGCTGCTGGATGGCGCGGTTGATCTGGTCGGCGCCGGTATCCTGCTCCTTGGAGGAGGCGCTGATCTCCTGCACCAGCTCGGCGGTCTTCTGGATGTCGGGCAGCATGCGCGCCAGCATCTCGCCGGCCTGCTCGGCGATGGCGACACTGGTCGTCGACAGGGTGCTGATCTCGCCCGCTGCCGCCTGGCTGCGCTCGGCCAGCTTGCGCACCTCGGAGGCGACCACCGCGAAACCCTTGCCGTGCTCGCCGGCGCGGGCCGCCTCGATGGCCGCGTTCAGGGCAAGCAGGTTGGTCTGCCTGGCAATCTCCTCGATGATGGAGATCTTGGTGGCGATTTCCTTCATCGCATTGACCGTCTCGGCCACCGCCTTGCCACCTTCCTTGGCGTCGTTGGCGCTCTTGACGGCGATCTTCTCGGTCTGCATGGCGTTGTCGGTGTTCTGGCGGATGTTGGAGGCCATCTGCTCCATGGACGAGCTGACCTCCTCGGCGCTGGCCGCCTGCTCGGTGGCACCCTGGCTCATGTTCTGGGCGGTGGCGCTCATCTCCTGGGCCCCGGAGGCGACGTTGTCGGCCGAGCTCTGCACCTCGGTGACCACCTCCTTGAGCTTCTCCACCATGTTGGAGAGGGACTCCATCAGCTCGTCACGCTCGCTGCGCTTCTTGAGCTCGACCATCAGGTTGCCCTGACTGACCTGCTTGGCATTGGCGGTGATCGAGTTGGTGGCCTCGATGAGGGTGTTGAGGTTGTTCTTGATAAGATTGTACTGGCCCTTGTAAATGTCGGTGATCTGCGGCGGCATGTCGCCCACCGAGACCTTGGCGACATAGTCGGCGGTGACCATCAAGGGGTTGACGATATTGGTGACGGTATCGTTGACACCCTGGACCAGCTTGTTCCAGCCGCCAACGAAGAGGTCGGCGTTGGCACGTTTGTCGAGCTCGCCGTTGGCGGCGCCCTGGATGAGGATATCGGTCTGGGCCAAGAGGTCGTTCATCATCTTGACCATGTTGTTGAGGTTGTTCTTGATGACGTTGTACTCGCCCTTGTACTCGGTGGTGATGGTCGGCGGGATGGTGCCCTTGGCGACCTTGTCGACATAGTCGGCGGTCACGCGCAAGGGGTTGACGATGTTGACCACGGTATCGTTGACGCCCGAGACCAGCTTGTTCCAGCCGCCGACGAAGAGGGCGGCGTCGGCGCGTTTGTCGAGCTCGCCGTTGGCGGCGCCCTGGATGAGGATATCGGTCTGGGCCAAGAGGTCGTTCATCATCTTGACCATGTTGTTGAGGTTGTTCTTGATGACGTTGTACTCGCCCTTGTACTCGGTGGTGATGGTCGGCGGGATGGTGCCCTTGGCGACCTTGTCGACATAGTCGGCGGTCACGCGCAAGGGGTTGACGATGTTGACCACGGTATCGTTGACGCCCGAGACCAGCTTGTTCCAGCCGCCGACGAAGAGGGCGGCGTCGGCGCGTTTGTCGAGCTCGCCGTTGGCGGCGCCCTGGATGAGGATATCGGTCTGGGCCAAGAGGTCGTTCATCATCTTGACCATGTTGTTGAGGTTGTTCTTGATGACGTTGTACTCGCCCTTGTACTCGGTGGTGATGGTCGGCGGGATGGTGCCCTTGGCGACCTTGTCGACATAGTCGGCGGTCACGCGCAAGGGGTTGACGATGTTGACCACGGTATCGTTGACGCCCGAGACCAGCTTGTTCCAGCCGCCGACGAAGAGGGCGGCGTCGGCGCGTTTGTCGAGCTCGCCGTTGGCGGCGCCCTGGATGAGGATATCGGTCTGGGCCAAGAGGTCGTTCATCATCTTGACCATGTTGTTGAGATTGTTCTTGATCTCGTTGAAATCACCGTTGTAGTTGTCGTTGATATGCGGTGGGATATCGCCTTTGGAGATACGGTCGACATACTCGGCGGCGACGTTCAAGGGGCCGATAACCGCGTCGAGGGTCTCGTTGACGCCCTGGACGATATTGCGGAAGTCGCCCTGGTGTTTGGAGGCGTCGGCGCGGGTGGCGAGCTTGCCGTCCACCGCCGCCCTGGAGAGCATCTTGGCGTCGGTTACCAGCAGGCTGACCGCGTCGATGCAGACGTTGAGGTTGTTCTTGATCTCATTGAAGTCGCCGTTGTAGGTGTCGGTGATGCGCGGTGGGATGTCGCCCTTGGAGATGCGGTCGACGTACTCGGCGGCGACGTTGAGCGGCCCGATGACCGCGTCGAGGGTGTCGTTGACGCCGGTGACGATGGATCGGTATTCGCCCTGGTGTTTGGAGGCGTCGGCGCGGGTGGCGAGTTTGCCATCCACCGCTGCCTTGGCGAGCATGTTGGCGTCGGAGGCGAGGAGGCGGATGGAGTCGACCATCTTTTTCATCGCTGCCATGACGCTGGTGGTGTCGCCGCTGTTCAGCTTGATGTCTTTGGAGAGATCGCCGGCGCCCACCAGGTTGGCGACCTCGCCGACCTCGCGGGGATCGGCGCCGAGCTGCTTCATGACGATGCTGGCGATGAACAGGCCGATGGCCACCGCCACCAGGGCACCGAGCACGGCGAGGACGGTCATCACGGTGCTGGCGGTGCCGGCGGCGCTGCTGTTGTGATCGGCGATAAGCTTGCCCTGTTCGATCTTGGCCTCGACCATGGCGGCGATGGCGTTCTGCTCGTCACGCGAGGTCTTGGCGGCGTCACCGTTGAGAAGCGCCATGGCGTCGGCGGTGCGCCCTTCGCGGGCGAGGGCCATGATGCGGTCGAGATGGGGGCCATAGGCGGCGCGAGTCTTTTTGAAGTCCTCGAAGAGCTTCTTGCCTTCTTCCGAGAACAGGGTTTTTTCGTAGCTGGCGGCGTTCTTGTCGATGGACTCGCGCAGCTCCTTGATCCTGCCGGCAAAGTGCTCGCGCTTTTCGGCGCTGTCGGCGGTGACGATGTCGCGGGCGTTGACCCGCAGCCGCTGGAAGGCGACGGAGACTTCGGTCAGCTCGCTGAGGGGCACGGTGATCTGCTCGTAGAGCTTGGTGTCGGCGGCGGCGATCTGCTTGATATTATAGATGCCGAAACCGCCGATGACCCCGGCGATGATCGCTACGGTGATAAAGCCGCATAACAGCTTGCCCTTCAATGTCATGTTGTTGAACCAGCCCATGTCTCCCTCCATTGCTGTGGTTGTTATGGATGTTGCTTGGTGTTCGCCTCGTTGTTGCTGTCAGTCGTCAGCCTGCTGGCGGCGGCGACGCGGTCGCCATTGCCGCGCAGACCGGCCAGAATTTCTCGGATGAGGGTGTTGCAGCCTTTCTCGACCGGACGGTCATGGCCGGAATAGATGGCCGTTATATCGCGGCCGGCCAGCTTCTTGAGGATGGCCAGATAGTCCTGCCGGCAGTCGTCGCCGACCAGCTGCGGCTTGAGCTGCATGTCCCCGGAAAAGAGGGCCTTCTGCGCCGGGGCGTAGAAGCATAGCGAATCGGAAGAGTGGACCGGGGCATGGAGTACCTCGAGGAAATCGTCGCCGGCCTTGACGAAGCGGCCGTCGGGGAGCAGCTCGTCAACCCCGGGGCCGTCGACGGCGGCGAGAATTCTCGCCTGGTAGCGCTTCTTGATGGCCAGGGCGCCGGCGGCGTGGTCGAAATGGTTGTGGGTAAGGAGGATCTGCTGCACCGGGACCTTGCCGAAGCCGGTGGAGAGGCCTTCGATCTCGGCCACTACGAAGTCGTCGATGCCGGGGTCGATGAGGGTGTTGACGTCCTCCACCCGGTTCCAGTCGCCGAGGATGAGGTAGGCATTGCAGCTGTAGGTCCGCTTCGTCTTGTGCAGGGGCACGATGCGCATCTTCTCAGCCTCCGACCTTTTTGTAGACCTGGGCGTCGGGCACCACCTGGGTGAAGAGGTGGGCCACCTCGCCGGGTAGCTTCTGGGTGTTCTCGTTGGCGAGATACCCGCCCGGGGCGAGAGCGCGGTGGAACATCTTGAAGACCTCGACCCGCTCACTGTACTGGAAGTGGAGCAGCACGTTCTTGCAGACGATGAGGCAGTAGTCCTGCCCGGCTGGGGTCAGGGAGAGGAGGTCGTGGTAGCGGAAGTTGACCCGCTCGCGCAGTACCGGCTTGACGCGCAGATGGCCGGGGCGGTCGGCATGTTCGAAGTACTTGTCGAGCAGGTTCTTCGGGGTGCGCTTGAGCTCTTCTTCGGGGTAGACCGCCGTCGTCACCACGTCGCCGAAGTTGTTGTCGCTGTCATGATCGGTGGCCTCGATGCGCAGGTTCTTGAAGCCGAAGGGGTTCATCTTCTCGGCGAAAATCATGGCGATGGTATAGGTCTCCTGGCCGAGGGCGCAGCCGGCGTCCCAGATCTTGATGCGGCTGCGGCCGCTGGCATAGGGGATCATGTGGTCGGCGGCATGTTCCAGGGTCGGCTGGTCGCGCATGAAGAAGGTAAAGGCCATGGTGTCCTCGCCTGTGGTTCAGGAATGTTCCATCGCCTGGTGTTCGCTGGTCTCGGCCAGCTCCGCCAGGTCGCCGGGGGCGAGGATCAAGGCCACCGAGCCGTCGCCGAGGATGGTCGCCCCGGAGATGCCGACGACGTCATGGTAGAGGGCGCCGAGGGGCTTGATGACCGTCTGGTGTTCGCCAACCACGCAGTCGACGACGAAGCCGACGCGGCCGCCCTTGACGCCGACGATGACGATCTGCTCGATATCCGGCCGTTCGCCGGTGATGCCGAACTGCTGGCGCAGGTTGATGTAGGGGGTGAGGTGGCCGCGCACGTTGGCGACGTTACGGCCGTGGGCCTTCTCGACGTCCTCGCGGGACAGCTCGACGCACTCCTCCACCGAGGTCAGCGGCAGGACGAAGTGGCTGTCGCCGATCTTGACCAAAAGGCTCTCGATGATCGCCAGGGTCAGGGGGATCTTCAGGGTGATGGTGGTGCCGGAGCCGAGGCTCGAGTCGACGACGATGGTGCCGCGCAGCCCCTCGATGCCGCGCTTGACCACGTCCATGCCGACGCCGCGCCCGGAGACGCTGGTCACCTTGGCGGCCATGGAGAAGCCGGGGGCGAAGATATAGCCGAAGACCTCCTGGTCGGAGAGCTCGAGGCTGGGCGAGACCATGCCCAGCTCGATCGCTTTCTTATGGATGGCCTCGCGATTGATGCCGGCGCCGTCGTCATGGATGGTGATGAGTACCGAGTCGCCGGCGTGTTCGGCGCCGAGGCGGATGGTGCCGACCCGCGGCTTGCCCGCCGCCAGGCGCTTGTCCGGGGTCTCGATGCCATGGTCGATGGAGTTGCGGATGATGTGCACCAAGGGGTCGTTGAGCTTTTCGATGACCGTCTTGTCGAGCTCGGTGTCGGCGCCGAAGGTCTCCATGTCGATCTCCTTGCCGAGTTCGAGGGAGAGATCGCGCACCAGCCGCTTGAACTTGCTGAAGGTCGAGCCGATGGGCAGCATGCGGATGTTGAGGGCGGTGTTGCGCAGCTCGTTGGTGAGGCGCTCGACTTCCTCGGCGATGGAGACGAAGCGCGGATCGCCGGTCATGCCCGCCACCTGGGAGAGCCGCGCCTGCACGGTGACCATCTCGCCGACCAGGTTGACCAGCTGGTCGAGCTTCTCCGCCGGGACGCGGATCGAGGCGGCCCCCTCCGGTGCGCCACGCTCCTGGCGCACCGCCTTGACCTGCTGCTGCTCGACGAGGGCCGACTGCACCTTTTCGGGGCTGACCGCGCCGCTCGCCACCAGCAGCTCGCCCAGGGGTTTCTGCTGGGCAAGCACCGTCTGCAGCGTCTCCGGGGCGAGGTCGCCGCGGTCGACGAGGATCTCGCCGAGCCGGTTCGGCTCCTGGTCACGGCTCGGGTCGTCGATGAGCTTGACCGAGATGCGGCAGTCGTCCTCGACGAAGATGAAGACGTCGCGGATGGCCGCCTCGCCGCGGCTGGTGGTGAGGACGATGTCCCAGTAGAGGTAGCAGTGCTCGGGCACCAGGCCGTCAAGCGCCGGAATCTTGTCGTAGTGGGCGATGACCTGGCAGGTGCCGAGGTCGCGCAGCTCGTTGATCAGCGACAGGGGCTTGGAGCCGCAGAGGAGCAGCTCGCGGTTGGGCTCGAAGCGGATGCGCCAGGTGACGCTCTTCTCCGCCACGGGCTGGCCGCCTGATGGCGGCGGTTCGCGGTCGGCGGGGGGCGGCGCGGCGGGCTGAGCGGCCCGCCCACCCTGCTCGAGGCGACGCAAGCCGGCGATGATCTCCTCGCCGCGGGCCTGGTCGACTTCGCCCAGGCCGGAGGAGGCGTCGAGCAGGGCCGAGATATAATCGCGCGACTGCAGGGTCAGGCTGAGCAATTCCTTGGTGACTGCCATCTTGCCGTTGCGCACCAGGTCGAAGACCGTTTCCACCTCGTGGGTGAACCTGGCGATGGCGTCGAAGCCGAACATCGCCCCGGAGCCCTTGATGGTGTGCATGGCGCGAAAGACCCGGCTGATGAGGTCCTTGTCGTCCGGGGTCTCCTCGAGTTCGAGCAGCGAAGATTCCAGTTCGGCCAGCAGTTCGATGGCCTCTTCGCGGTAGGCGGCGATATGTTGTTCCATCATGGCGCGGATCCCTATGCTGACATTGCGGCCCCTGCGGTGTCCCACCCCCTCGGGGGCGGGTCCCGGGCCTATCCCAACACCTTCTTGACCACGGCGATCAACTGCTCAGGCTTGAACGGCTTGACGATCCAGCCGGTGGCCCCGGCCGCCTTGCCCTCGGCCTTCTTGCTGTCCTGCGACTCGGTGGTGAGCATGACGATGGGGATGAACTTGTTGAGGGTTCCGGCGCGCACCCCTTTGATCAGGCCGATACCGTCGAGCTTGGGCATGTTGAGGTCGGTGAGCAGCATGTCGACCTTCTTGGCGCCGAGCTTCTGCAGGGCGTCCTGGCCGTCGACGGCCTCGATGACCTCGTAGCCGTTCTGCTTGAGGGTAAAGGCGACCATCTGGCGGACGCTTGCCGAGTCGTCGGCGGTCATGATCAACTTGGCCATTGTTCTGTGCCTCCAATTTTGCGAAAACAGGCGGAACTGTCGTATGCGCAGTGCTCGTGCCGATCGGAGCCGCTGGCGGCGACGAGGCGCTGCAGCTCTTCTGGCAGGGGATCTTGCAAAGAGAAGGATTTTCCGGCCGCCCCGGCGGTCTTGCAGGCGGCGCAGAAGACCTGCAGGGCGGTGATGTCGAGTTCGATCTCCTGCGGCAGGGCCACCGCCACGCGGTCGCTTTCGGACAGGGCGACGCGCAGCCGGGTGGTGAAGTCGCCGATGGTCTCGATGGTCAGCTGGGGGCCGCTGTCGATGACCAGCGTGGCATCATCGTTGCCAGAGGTCTCGCTCGGGGCGGGTTCTTCCGCGCTCAGGGCCTGCTGTACTTCGTCAAAGAGTTTGCCGGTGCCTTTCGCTCGCGCCATGTTCCTGCCTCCCTGGCTGTGCCGGTCAATTGGTGACGGTGATGAGGAATGTCGCCAGGTCGCGGTCCGACTTGACGATATGGGATTCGAGCCAGCCCTTGAGGAAGGTGAGGACCTCGAGGAATACCGGCTTGCCGGCCAGGTAGTCGCGGTGCATCTCGGTCACCCTGGCCGCGAACTGACGGTGCTGCCGGTCGTGAGCTTCATGGGCCGGGTAGCCACTTTCCTTCATCAGCCTCTCCTCGGCGGCGAAGTGGTAGGTGGCGTAGTCGAGCAGCTCGAGAAAGAGGGCGTCGAGCCGTTCCCGGGGGACCGAGTCGCGAAAATCGTCATAGGCGGTGTTGAGCAGGCCGACGAGGTGGATGTGGTGCTCGTCGATCTCCTGAAAACCGCTGAGAAAACGTTGCTGCCAGTGAAAGAGTGCCATAAGCCTCCCCGTTGCTCTGTCCTGTCTCCTGCCCTCGGGGTCAGAAGAGGTCGACGTTGTCGCCAAACTCCGACTCCGACTCCTCGGCCGCCGCCTCGCCGGTGAGGGCGGCGGTGGCCACGCCATGTCGCCCGGCGATGGCTTCATGGATGCGCCGCTCGCTCTCCATGGTGTAGCGCTGCGCCATCATGCGCAGGTCTTCCTTGAAGGCCTCGCTGGCCGGGGCGATGGCTCGCGCCTCGCCGAAGATGAGGCTGAGGCTGTCGAGCACCTTGTCGGCGGGGCCCCTGGTGCGGTCGTGGATGTCGATGCCGGCGGTGAGCCGTTCGATATCCGACGCCAACCTGGAGACCTGGCCCTTGACCTCGTCGAGCAGGGCGAGCAGCTCTTCGCCCATGCCGTCGAGGGTGGCGATGATCGCGCCTAGTTCCTCCCTGATCTGGCCCAGTGCCTGGTCGAGGTCGTGCTCGCCCCCTTCCGTCTCTTCGGCGAGGCTGGTGGTGGCCTGGTCGATGGCGGCGAGGGTCTTGCCGATGAGGTCGGTGCGGCCCACCGCCTCGCTGGACATCTGGCCGATCTCCTCGGCGAGGACGCTCATCGCGGCCCCCTCTTCTCCGGCCGAAGAGGCCTTGATGCGGGCGTTGAGGGCGATCTGGATAATGTCCTTGCCAATGCCTTCGATGTCGACGACGAAGCCGGTGATGCGCCCCACCGTGCCGATGACCTCCTTGATGATCTCGGCCACGGCGCTGTTGTTCTCTGCGCAGCTGGCGAGGAGGTCGGCCAGCGACGACATGCGCGCCGCCACCTCGTCGATGAAGGAGCGGCCGCTGGCGTCGAGGCCGCCAGTGTGGCGGAGGATGGCCGAGGCCAGCTCGCCCTGCTGGCTGGCGATGAGGTGCAGGTTGTCGATGATCGCCAGCACGGCCTGGTAGAGCTCGGCGGAGGCGAACTGCAGCTGCGCCTGCTGCAGCTCGCAGACATCGCCGACGCGGCCGATGAGCTCGAGGCGTTCCGCTGCGGCGGGCGTCGTGCCTGCCGCCGGGAAGGCGGGCAGGAGGAGTTCCAGGGCCTCGACGACGTGCTCGACCTGCTGGCGGTAGATGTCGTGGAACTGCATCGACTGCACGATGAGGCTGATGCTGTCGGTGTTCTCCTGCGATACGGCAGCCACTTCGGCGCCCAGCTGGGAGAAGCGCTGGTTGATCTCCTGCAGCTGGACGAGGGCGTCGGCAGTCTTGCCGCGGGTGGCCTCGGCCTGGCTGTCCTGGCCCTGGCGCGCCTCTTCGATGCGGCCGAGGTAGCGGCCGATGGTGGTGCTGAGGTCGGCGCGCAGCCCGTCGATGGCGTTGACCTTTTCCTTGATCTGCTGCGACAGCTTCTTGATGTCCATGGCCAGGTTGACGAACTCGCTGCCCATGTCGCCGAGGTGGGCGCTCTCGATCTTGATCGACACCTCGAGGATATAGAGGTGCTTGCTCATGCGCTTGACACCCTGCAAGGGTGCCGCCACCTCCTTGAGCTGCCCCGCCACCCCGTCGAGCCCGTCACGGCCGGAGTCGCTCTGCCGGCGGGCACGGTGCAGGAAGCCCTCCATCTCGCCGAGCATCTCGCCGAGGCGGTCGATGAGCTGCTGCAGGCGGCTGCCGGAGGCGCATTCCACCAGCTGTCGCGCGGTGCTGGAGAGCTGCGCGGCATGCTGGTGGATCTCCTGCAGGCGTGTGCCGATGGCGAGAAACTCGTTTTCGGTGCTGCCGGCGAGGCGGCGAAGCGTGGCCAGGCCACTCTCAAGCTGGCTGCGCCAGCCGTTGAGCAGGTGTTCCGGGCTTGTCGTCGCGTTGGCCTTGTCGATCATCGTTCCTCCGTCTTGCGGCCCCGCCGCGTGGGCCGGGGGGCCCGGTGCGGGCATGGAAACCTTTCTCTGCGGCATATAGCACTATCCGTGCCAGAAGGGGGTCGAGAAAAAACAACTATGATTGCATGGTGTTAGCGCATGTTCCCGGCCGCTGTCGCTTGGCTGCGGCTGACGGGGAGGTAAGTTTGCCACCCCGGTCGAAGAGCCCGTAGCGGCGATTATTGACACCGGCACCGCCGGCTGCGGCGGGAAAGCCGGTGAAAGTTCCTGATAACGGGGTGATATCGCAAGGCGACCTTCGCGTCGCCCGCGCGCCCGCAGGTGGCTTATTTACCTCCCGTCATGTTGCGCATGCTGCCGCGGGCCATCGGGGTGGAGCAGACGACGCACCAGCGCCGCCATGTCCTTCTTGCTCATCGGCTTGAGGGCGAAGCCGGCAATGCCCGTGTTTTCTGCCTTCTCGCGGGATACGGCCGAGCTGTAGCCGGTGCAGAGGATGACCGGCAGGTCGGGGCGCAGCTGCAGCATGCGCCGCGCCATGTCGATGCCGGTCATGCCGGGCATGGTCTGGTCGGTGATGACCAGGTCGAAAGACTGCGGGTCGTTGCGAAAGTCCTCCAGGGCCTGCAGACTGCTGCCGCGGGTGGTCACCCGGTAGCCGAGACGGCGCAGCATGATGCCGCCCATCTCGCGCAACATTTCCTCGTCATCGACATAGAGGATGTGTTCGCCGCCGCCAGCCGGCAGGAGGGGTTCGCCGGCATCAGCGAGGCGATTTTCTGCCGGCAGTCGTGGCAGGGTGACGGTGAATGCCGTGCCCTCGCCGAGGGTGCTGTCGCAGGTTATGGTGCCGCCGCAGTTCTTGACGATGCCATGGACGATGGCCAGGCCCATGCCGGTGCCATGGCCGACCTCCTTGGTGGTGAAGTAGGGGTCGAAGATGCGCGGCAGCACCTCCGGGGCGATGCCCGCGCCGTTGTCGGCCACCGTCAGGCGCAGGTAGTCCCCGGGGGGCAGGTGATCCTCCTCGTGCAGAATGGTCTCGCGCAGCGTCAGGCTCAGGGTGCCGCCTTTCTCCTCCATCGCCTGGGCGGCGTTGGTGCAGAGGTTCATCACCAGCTGGTGGATGTGCGAGGGGTCGGCGAGGATGGTGGCCTCGCTTGCCCCCAGATCCTGATGGATGGAGACGGTCGCCGGCAGGGTCGAGCGCAGCATCTTCAGGGTTTCCTTGATGAGCAGGGCCGGCTGCACGGCGACCGGCCTGCTCTCCCCCTGGCGGCTGAAGGAGAGGATCTGCCGCACCAGGTCCTTGGCGCGGTGGGCGGCGCGGAGGATCTCGTCAAGGTCGCCGCTCAGCGACGAATGGGGCGGGCTGTCGTCGCGGGCGATCTCGGCATAGCCGATGATGGCGGCGAGGATGTTGTTGAAGTCGTGGGCGATGCCGCCGGCCAGGGTGCCGATGGCCTCCATCTTCTGGGCCTGTTGCAACTGCTGGCGCAGCCGGTGGCTCTCCTCCTCGGCCAGCCGTTTGGCGGTGACGTCGATGAAGATGCAGGCGAACTGCCCGGGGGCGGGGCGATAGGCGGTTACCTCGAAATAGCGGCCGATGGCGGCGCTGTACTCCTCGAAGTGGGCCGGCTCGCCGCCGAGGGCGACGCGGCCGTAGGTCTCGATCCAGCGGGGCTCGATGACATGCAGGACCTCGCGCACGGTGCGGCCGACGATCTCCGCCCCCTTGAGCCCGGTCATGCGCTCGAAGGCCGGGTTGACGGCGAGGAAGCGGTAATCGAGCGGAGCGCCCCACTCGTCGACGAGGATCTCGTGCAGGGCGAAGCCGTCGAGCATCTCGGTGAACAGGGTGCGGTAGTTGGCCTCGCTCCTCTCCAGCTCCAGGGTTTTGCGGCGCAGCTCGCGGTCGAGGCGGCAGCGCTCCAGGGCGGTGTCGAGGGTGGCTATCAGCTCGCGTTCCTGGACCGGTTTGATGAGGTAGCCGTAGGGGCCGACCTGCCGCGCCTGGTCGAGCAGCGGCTGATGGGAAAAGGCGGTGAGAAAGACCACCGGCAAAGACCTGTCGAGCCTGCGCGCGGCGTCGATGCCGCTCATCGCCCCGGCGAGGTCGATATCCATGAGGATCAGGTCGACCGGGGTGGTGGCGACGAAGGGGGCGACGTCCTCGCCGCGGGCGAGGATGCCGGCGACGGAATAGTCGTTGGCGAGAAGCGTGTCGCGGAGGTGTAGAGCGAGGATGGCGTCGTCTTCGACGAGGAGGATGGCGCCGCGGCTCATCGGTCGTCCTCCCGGTGCAGGCTGAAGGTCAGGGTGAAGGAGGTGCCGTCGTCGCCGGTCACCGCGCAGTCGCCGCCGAGCTGATGCAGGCCGAGCATGCGTACCAGCATCAGGCCGAGGGTGGTGGCCTGCTGCCACTGGTAGCCGGGCGGCAGGCCGATGCCGTTGTCGGCCACGGTCAGGGTGAACCGTTCGCCATCCCCGGTCAGGGCGACGCGGACCATGCAGGGCGGCAGGCCGGAGAGGCGCCGCTCCTCGGGAAAGGCGTATTTGAGGGCGTTGGTGACCAGCTCGTTGATGATCATGCCGCAGGGTACGGCGATGTCGAGGGGGATGCCTACTTCCCTGGCCTCGATACGGTAGAGGATGGGTGGCGAGCCGAAGGCGGCGTGGAGGTGGGCGAGCAGCGACTGACAGTAGTCCTGGAAATCGACCCGCGACAGGGAGGAGGAGCGATAGAGCTTTTCGTGTACCAGGTTCATGGCGCGGACGCGGAAGCCGATCTCCTCGAGGATGGTGCTAGCCGGGCCTTCGGGTATCGCCCGGCGCTGCATGTCGAACAGGGCGAGGATCGCCGCCAGGTTGTTCTTGACGCGGTGGTGCACCTCGCGCAGCAGCACCTCCTTTTCCTCGAGGGAATGGCGCAGGGCTTCCTCGGCCTGGCGGTGCAGGGTGACGTCGCGGGCCGAACCGACCGTGCCGATGGCGCGGCCATGTTCGTCGATAAACGGCGCCTTGTGCACGTCGAGAAAGAGAAAGCGGCCGCGGACGTTGCCGAACTCGTCGAACTGCCGCTTTTCCCCGGCGTCCATGGCGATCTGGTCGGAGTCGCGGCAGAGCTCGCCGAAGGTGTGCCAGCTTGGGTCGTCGGGGAAGCGGCCGCGCTCGCGCAGGGCGAAGAAGAGGTCGGTCTTGCCGATGGGTTCGTCGGTGTTTTCGGCCTGAAGGAGGTCGCGACACAGGGCCTTGTTGGCAAAGATATAGCGCTTGTCGAGGTCCTTGGCCCAGATCATGTCGGGGACGTTGTCGCACATCGAGCGCAGCAGGGTGAAGAGGCTGCGGTACTTCTCCTCGCTCTCCTTGAGCTCGCTTTCGGCGCGCTTGCGCAGGACGATGTCCCAGGCGAGGTGGGCGAGGGTGCTGACGGTGGCGATGTCCTCCTCCTGGTAGTCGCCCTCCTTGTTGCCGACACCGACTACCGCCACCACCCGCTCGTTGCGCAGCACCGGCACCACCAGCTCGCGGGAAAGCGGCACATGGCCGGGCGGCAGGCCGCGTGTGCCGGGCTGGCTGGGGTAGCTGTTGTGGATGACCGCCTGGCGCCGGCGAATGGCCTCGGCCCAGCAACCCGCCTCGGCAAGGGGATAAGGGGTGAAAGGCTCGCTGATGCGGCAGCTGCCTGCGGTGCCCTGGGACCAGGCCTGCAGGGAGACCATGCCGCTCTCCTCGTCATAGAAGTGGAAGAAACTGGCCTTGCTGTCGGTGAGGCGCTCGGCCTCTTCGAGGGTCATCAGCAGCAGCTCGTGCAGGCTCGCCGAGGCGGCCGCCTCGGCCAGGGCGAGGCGCGCCTGGAGGAGGTTTTCACTCCTTTTGGCGGCGGTGATGTCCATGATGTTGCCACGCACCTGAGCGATCTGTCCCCCCTGTCGCACTGCCTCGCCGATGGCGCGTACGAAGAGGCGCCGCCCGTCCCTGGCGATGAAGGACAGGGTCAGGTCGTAGCCCTCGCCGGTGGCGACGCACTGCTGGAAGGCGGCAAAAATCTTCGGGCGGTCGGCGTCGTCGTAGCAGGCGAGGCTCGCGGCGATGAGGTCCACGCCGCCGGCCACCTCGTCCGGATCAATGCCGTGGATGCGGTAGGTCTCTCTGGTCCAGGTCATGGTCTGGCTGGCGATGTCCCATACCCAGCCGCCGACATGGGTCAGCGCCTGGGTGACGTCGAGCAGCTGGCGGCTGCGCTGCAGGGCGCGCTCGGTGGCGGCGCTGTCGCTGATGTCGATGGCGAAGACCGCCACCTGGCCCTTTTCCTGGCCGGGGCCTTCGGGGAGGGGGCAGAGATGGTGGTCGAAGGTCTTGCCCTGGCGGCAATCACGAAAATGGTGCGGCTGCCCGGAGGCGATGGCCTGCTCGACGCGGCTGCGGCGCGAAGCCGCGGCCTCGGCATCTACGAAGGCGAAGATATCGCTGCCGGTGAGCTCTTCCCAGGGGACGTCGAGCTGCCTTGCCGTGGCCTTGTTGGCGGCGATGATCGTGCCCCGCCGGTCGATGAGGAAGATCGGCGCCGGGGCGGCGTCGACCATGTGCTGCAGATGGTCGAGCTGCCGCTGCAGGAGGGTGAGACGCTGCTCCAGGCTGTGCTGCTCTTCGGGTGGGGGGGCGCTCATGGTCTTCCTCCGCTGTGGGTGGGGTGGCTGGTGGCCGATGCCCGGCCTGGTGGTGGCGGGGAGGCGTGGTGGCGGCATGGGGCTGGCCAATGACGTCGCTACGGTTTCCCTTCGTCGAGGACGCGGCGGATCAGCGCGCCGATGCCGTTTCTGGTCAAGGGCTTGGCGGCCAGGAGGCGGATCCCCGCCTGGCGCGCCATCTCCTCGCTGACCGCGCTGCCATAGCCGCTGCAGAGGATGACCGGCAGGTCGGGGCGCAGGGCGAGGATTTGCCGGGCCAGCTCGAAGCCGGTCATCCCCGGCATGGTATGGTCGGTAATCACCAGGTCGAAGTCTTGGGGGGCGCTCCTCAACCGGTCCAGCGCCTCCTGGCCGTCGGTATGGGCGGACACCCGGTAGCCGAGCCGCTCCAGCATGATCCTCGTTATCTCCACCAGGGTCGCTTCGTCGTCGACGAAGAGGATGCGCTCCTTTCCTTGCAGGGGGGGCTGCTCCGTAAGCTGAGAGGCTTCATCTTCAGCGGCTTCGCCTGTCGCCGGCAGGGTGATGGTGAAGGTGGTGCCCTTACCGGGACGGCTCTCGCAGACGATGCTGCCGCCCCAGGCGGTGACGATGCCGTGGACGATGGCCAGCCCCATGCCGGTGCCCTTGCCGGGCCCTTTGGTGGTGAAGTAGGGGTCGAAAATCCTGTCGCGAATGTCCTCGGAGATGCCGCTGCCGGTGTCGCTGACGGTCAGGCGGACCGCATGGTCGTGGCCCCCTTGCGGCAGGGATGGGTCGTGCACGGCCTCCAAGGCGATGGTCAGCGTGCCGCCCTTGTCTTCCATGGCGTGGCCGGCGTTGCTGCCCAGGTTCATGAGCAGCTGGTGGAACTGGATCGGGTCGGCGAGCACCGGCAGGGTGGCGGTGTTGATGTCGGCGACGATGGTGATGGTGGCGGGCAGGGAGGCGCGCAGCAGCTTGACGGTTTCCCGGATCATCTGCGCCGGCTGCAGGGGGACGCGGGTCATCTCCGACTGGCGGCTAAAGGCGAGGATCTGGCTGACCAGGTCCTTGGCGCGGTTGGCGGCGAGGAGGATCTGTTCGAGGTCGTGGAGCAGGGTCGAATCTGGGGGGCTGTCGTCCCTGATGATCTCCGTATAGCCGATAACCGCGCCGAGGATGTTGTTGAAGTCGTGGGCGATGCCCCCGGCGAGGGTGCCGATGGCCTCCATCTTCTGCGCCTGGAGGAGCTGCCTCTGCAGGCGCGTGTTCTCCTCTTCGGCGCGGTTGCGCTCGGTGATGTCGAGAATGGTGCCGACCAGGCCGACCACGGTGCCGTCCTCGCCACGGAGTACCGCCTTGTGGACGATGCCGTCGCGCAGCTCGCCGTTTCTGTGGCGCACCTTGGTCTCATAGTGCTGCAGGGTGCCGGTGCGCAGCAGTTCCTCGTCCTTGTCGCTGTAGAACCCGGCCAGCTCGGGGGGATGAATGGCATAGGCGTCGAGGCCGAGGATCTCCTCGTCGCTCTTGCCGAAGAAGTCCTTGTAGGCGCTGTTGCAGACGATATAGCGTCCCGTGCGGTCCTTGGCGAAGACCGGCAGGGGGATGTTCTCGACCAGCGACAGCTGCAGGGCGCGGTGCTCGCCGAGCTGCCGCAGCGCATCTCCCAGGCGTTGCCGGTGCTGGAGGTCGCGGCGGTGACGGGACAGGGCGAGCCTGATGGTGGCGACCAAGCTCTCCTCGGCCACCGGCTTGACGAGACAGCCGTAGGGTTCGCTGGCCAGCGCCTCGTCGAGGAGCCCTTCCTGGGAGAAGCCGGTGAGAAAGATCACCGGCAGGTCGTGGTCGGATTTGATGATGGCGGCGGCCTCGATGCCGTTCATCCTTCCCGCCAGTTCGATGTCGAGCAGCACCAGATCGGCTTGCTGACGGCCCAGCAGGGCGAGGGCTTCTTCCGCGGTGGGCAGGGGGCCCAGCACCGTATAGCCGCGCCCCTCGAGGATGCCCTGCAGCATCAGTGCGAGGATCCCGTCGTCTTCGACAACCAGGATGGAGGGACTGCTCATGGAAAGGTATCCTTGCTGCTGTCCGGGCACGGTCGGAAGGCGTTGACCGTCGCTGCGGGGGGCAATAGATGAGGCCGTCGCCTGCCTGTGGCGTGGCTGAACTCTCGAATTTTCACCAGGGCTTTTCTTCTTCTATCAAAAACAAAACGGCGAAGTCAAGGCGGCGGGCGGGATTCATCCAGCCTTGGCGCCGGCTCCGGGGAGAGCGGCAAACCTGTGGGGAAAATCCTCGCGACGATTCTCCGAGGGCGGAGCGCCTCGAGGTGGGGTGGCGGGGCTTGCTGGCACAGAGTGGGATGGCAAAGGGGCGGTGCAGGAGGCGGGCGCTGGCGGTGGTGAAGGTCGCTTTTCCCGCCGCCGGGAAGGAACTGCGGCTCAGGAAAAGGCCTCTCCTATCTCGTCGCGCCTCAGCGCCTCCACCTGCTGGCCAATATGTTCGACGACCTTGCGCAGTTGACCGCTGTCGCCGTCGAGGGTATCGAGCACGGCGAAGCGCAGCTCCTGCTCGGCCCGGGCGAGCCGTTCGCCGGTGCGGTGGGCGGTGATCAGCTGCCGGTAGGCGTTGCGCAGCAGCAGGGCATAGGTGGCGCCGGGGCTGGTGAGCAGCAGGGTGTAGTGCTCGATAAGCAGCGTCAGCCATCGGCGGAAGGGCTCCCTGGCCTGGGATGGCAGGTCGGTGACGGTGGCGAGGATGGCCTCGATGTCCACCGCCTCGCCGCTGGCGACGGCGCAGGCGGAGGCGTCGAGGGCGAGCCGGCGTGATTTGAGGTGGTTTTCCGCGAAGACCTTCAGGCTGGCGCCATATTGCTTGATGCGCCAGGCATGGAAGACGAAGAATACCGGGATAAAGATCATCCAGATGGGCGGGGTCGGCCGTTCGAGGACGCGCCGCGCCAGCTTGTTGGCGACGGCCTGCTCCTGATCGAGGATGAGCTGTTTCTTGCTGTCGAGGGTGGAATCGTTCATCGGAAGAGTGCTCCTTGCTCTCATAAAGTGGGAAGAGGGATGCGGCAGGGGCGACGCTGCCGGATGCCGTCGGCGCCACTCAGCGGAATGACGAGGCGTTTTCCCCCAGCCTGGCGAGAATCTTCTGCAGGGCTGCCCGGGTCAGTCCGGAAAGCCGGGCCGCCTCGGAGATATTGCCCCTGGTCTGCTGCAGCAGGCAGGTGACGTAACGTCTGGTGAAATCGTCGAGCACCAGTTCCTTGGCGGTCTTGTAGGGAAACATGGCGCCCTGGCCGTCGAGGCCGAGGAGATGGGCGCATTCCCCGCCGCTGGCGGCGGCAGGCTGCGGCTGCAGGCGCTCGAGGAGCGGCACGTTTATGGTGCCTTCGGTGCAGAACACGGCCATGCGGCGCACGAAGTTCTGCAGCTCGCGGACATTGCCGGGCCAGGGGCGCAGGATCATCCACTGCAGGGCCTCGGCGCTGATCTCGTGTTCGGGCAGGTCGAGTTCGAGGCAGGCGTTTTTTAGGAAGTGGCGGACGAGGATGGGGATGTCCTCGACGCGCTCGCGCAGCGGGGGCAGGGTGAGGGTGAGCACATTGAGGCGGTAATAGAGATCCTCGCGAAAGCTCTTGTCGCGCATGCCCGCCTCGAGGTCGCGGTTGGTCGAAGCGATGACGCGCACATCGACGAGGCGGCTGGCCCCGGCCCCCACCGGGCGCACCTCGCCGCTCTGCAGGCATCGCAGGAGCTTGGTCTGCACCGCCGTGCTGATATCGCCGATCTCGTCGAGGTGCAGCGTGCCGCCGTGGGCGGCGAGAAAGAGCCCCTTGTGGTCGCGATCGGCCCCGGTGAAGGCGCCTTTGACATGGCCGAAGAGCTCGCTCTCGAGGAGGTTGTCGGGAATCGAGGGGCAGTCGACGACGATGAAGGGCCGCTCCGCCCGCGGGCTGAGGCGGTGGATAAGGCTCGCCACCAGCTCCTTGCCGGTGCCCGACTCACCGCGCACCAGCACGTTGTAGCCGGACTGGGCGATGGTGCGGATGGAGCGGCGCAGCTGCTGCATCGCCGCCCCCTCCCCGACCAACTCGCCGAGACTGGTCATGCCGGCGAGCATGGAGCGCAGCTGGCGGTTTTCGGTGAGCAGCTGATTGCGTTCGAGCCCTTTGCCGACCACCCTGAAGAGCTGCTCCGCCTCGATCGGCTTGGTGATGAAGTCGTAGGCCCCGGCCCGTAATGCTTCGACCGCTGTCTCGATGGTACCGTAGGCGCTCAGCACGACGACGCACAGCCCGGGATGGCGTTGCAAGGCCTCGGCGACCAGCTCCGTGCCGCTCATCTCCGGCATGCGCAGGTCGGTGATGACCAAATGCACGGCGCGGCGCTCGAGCAGCTCGAGGGCGGCGCGGCCACCGTTGGCGGTCAGGGCGACGACGTCCGGGAAGTGGCCGCTGAGCAGCCGGGCCAGGCCGCGGGCGAAGTCGGGCTGGTCGTCGACGATGAGGACGGTGGGGGCGGAATCGGCGGCGCGGCCTGCTCTCTGGTCGATCTGGCTCATCGTCGTTCCTCCCCGGATATCTTGTCGGTGTCCTCCCCGGCGGGCAGGGTGACGGTGAAACGCGCTCCGCCGAGTTGGGGCGAGCCGTCGAGGACTACTCGGCCGCCAGCGGCGGTGACGATGCCGTAGACGACGGTCAGACCGAGGCCTGTGCCGGCGCCGACCTCCTTGGTGCTGAAGAAGGGATCGAAAATATACTGGGCGATTTCGCTGGAAATCCCCGGGCCGTTGTCTTCCACTTCGAGGCTGACCGTCGCCGGGTCGGGCCGGACGACCCGAAGTCTGACCACGCCCCTGCCCTGCTCGACGGCGTCGAGGGCGTTGATGACCAGGTTGCTGACCACCTGTTCGAGCTTGCCGACGGCAAGCCTCACCTGGGGTTTGTCGTCAGGCGGCTCGAAGGTGAGGGTGACGCCTTTTTTGGTCGACTGCACGGCAAAGACTTCGCACACCGAGGCGACCACGCTGCAGACATCGGCCTCGGCCCGCCCCTCGCTCTTCGGCCTGGCGAAGTCGAGCAGCTCGCGCAGTACGGTCTGCGCCTGGCGGGTGTGGCGTTCGATGACGGCAAGGTCTTCCAGTTGCTCGCCGTCGCTGATCGACTGGCGGAGGATGCTCGTGTAGCAGAGGATCACGCCGAGGGGGTTGTTGATCTCATGGGCGATGCCGGCGGTGAGCTTGCCGACGGTGGCCATCTTCTCGGAGTGGCTGACCTGGGCGAGCATGCTGCGTTCGGCGGTGGTCTCGCGCAGATAGACGACGAGCTGCGGCGCCGTCGATTGGCTGTCGCGCACCGGATAGACGGCCAGCGAGAAGGACCGCTGCCCGTCCCCGGCCAGCTCGCGGATGCAGGCCTCGCCGCTGCGCAGGGTGTCGCCGAGCAGGCCGGAGATCTCCTTGGAGGGGAAAAAGAGGGCGAGGACGTTGCCGTCGTTGCGTCTTCCCCGGGAGTACTCGACGGTCAGGCGGCGCGCGGCGTTGTTGACGGTGAGCACCGAACCCTGGCCGTCGACCAGGGCGAGGGGTTCGTTGATACCCTCGACCAGGGTCTCGAGGATCTTCGTCTGCCGCGCCAGGCCGTCGATGGCGGTGAGATTGACGGCGGCGATGCCCAGTTGCCTGCCCAGGGCCTGAAGGACGGTCGGGTTGTGCTTCCTGGCGTCTTCTTCGCTGCGGAAATGGAGGGCGAGCAGACCCTCGGTGTCGCCGCTGCCCGATTCCACAGGGATATAGGCCACCCTGCCGGAGACGATGCAGCTCGAGCCGGTGAGCAGGGCGATGAAATCCTCGGGCTGCTCCTCGCTGTCCTCTCCTTCCGGCCAGACGAAGGAGCTCTGCGTGTTCATGGTGCAGGTGTAGACGATCTTGCGGGCGTCGAAGCGGCGGCAGATCTGCGGCAGGGCGCAGCGCCACAGCTCGGCCCGCGAGGTGCTGCTGTTCATGTTCTGCAGCAGCTGGATGAAGAGGCGCACGTCGGCGCCGCGCTCCTCTGTCTCCAGCGACAGGGCGGCGGTGCGTTCGTCGACCATGCAGCGCAGGTTGTCGGCGTAGTCCTTGAGCTGGCTGCGCGCCTGGAAGAGGTTCTCGCTGAGCCGCTCGATGCCTTCCACCAGTTCCTCGATTTCGTCGCCGCGCTCGAGCTTCTCGAGCAGCCTGGCATCGCTGACGTCTTCGACGTTGCGGCGGAAGAGGCTGGTCAGTCGCTTGAGGTTGTTGACCACCAGCACACGGAAGAGAAGGTTGGTGAAGAAGAAGATGAGCAGGGCGGCGAGGGCGAAGAAGGCGAAATAGGTAAAGATGGTCTGCTCGACCCGGGCGACGCTCTTCGGTACCGAGGCGCCGACGAAATCGACGCCGGCGATGCTCCCCAGGGCCTTGCGGAAGCCGCGCTCGCCATAGAGGGTGAGCAGCTCCTGGGGCGCTTGCTCCGGTTCGCCATGGCAGTACATGCATTCCTTGGTGAAGTGGACCGGGCGGGCGATGACATAGTAGTCGTCGCCGTCGATGAGGCTGTGGCCGCGCCACATCTGGCTTTCCGGGTTGTCGCGGAAATAGCTGATCAGCTGGGCCTCGCGCTCGTTGGCCTCGTAGTCCGGGTTACGTGCGTCGAGGGCGACGCGGCGATAGATGGTGCCGTTCTGCGGGGAGTTGATCGGCGCCATCACCTTGCGCGAGATATAGGAGGATGACATGCTCTCGATGACGAAGGCCGCGGGAAAGCGCTCGTACATGCTGGGGCGGAGGGTGGTGCGGACATACTCCTGCACCGAGTCGACGTAGGTGAAGATAAGGTCGGCCTTGTCGCGTACCTCCTGCTCGAGGACGTTGCGCAGGTGGACATAGGAACCGATGGAGAAGACGGTGCCGAGGATGGTCGTGGCGACGATCAGGCCGACGATGAACTTGCTCTCGATTCTTCTCTGGCGCAGCAGGGGCATGGCATCCTGGGGGGCGGATCGCAGCGGCGACGGGGCCATGCGATGGTGGAACGGTATCGGGGGCGAGCGTACAGCAGGGGGGCTCCTGCCGGAGTCCCCCTGAACTGTGACTACTGTAGCCTGATTTTTGTCGTCCCGCGACTACTGTTCGCCAAGGGCCGCGGAAAGGTAGACTTCGCTCTCTTTGACCTGAACGACATCGGTATAGTAATAGCGGCTCGGATCGATACCGGTTTCTTCGAGATGCTGCGCCATGCGGTGCAGAATGGGCACCGACCGGGTGAGCAGCGGCAGCACCAGGCAGAAGAAGAACAGTGCCCCGGCGAGGCTTGCCGAGAGACGGAACCAGCGTTGTCTTGCAGTGATCATGGGGTGTCCCCTCGCAGCGCCCTCCCGGACGGGTCCGGGAGGGCGAGTGGCGGTTGTGCCGGTCGTCGCCTCAGATCTTGGCGGTGATCTCCGGGAAGACAAGGTAGAACATGACGTAGGCCATGCCCAGGGTCAGGGCGAGGTTGAAGCTCTGGCCGCAGACATAGAGGATGACCGGCTTGCCGCCTTTGAAATACTTGGCCAGTTCACGGAAGTTGGTGGAGAGGCCGATGGCGGCGAAGGACAGGGTGAAGAACCAGTCGCGCATGAGCTTGGTGCCGCCCTTGACCACGCCGCCGTCGAGCAGCGAATTGGCCATGTCTTTGCCGAGGTTGCTGTCGAGAATGGAGAAGAGGACCGAGGCGGCGAGAAAACCGAGCACGAACTTGGGGAAGCGATGCCAGATCTCGCCGGCGCCGACCGTCCGTTTCTGGTCGGCTTCCTTCTCCACCACCATACACCAGTAGAGGGCGACACAGAAGGCGGTGACACCGATCATCACGTTCTGGATCATCTTGATGGTGGCCGCGACATAGAGGGCCTTCTCGCCGAGGAAGGCGCCGGCAGCGGCCACCGCCCCGGTGGAGTCGATGGTGCCGCCCATCCAGGCGCCGCCGAGGATCTCGGGGATACCCACCGCTTTGATGAAGGCCGGCATGAGGATCATCATGATGGCGGTGAAGACCAGGGAGAGGCCGATGGACAGGGTCAGCTCCTCTTTCTTGGCGCGGCAGGCGGCGGCGGTGGCGATGGCCGCCGAGGTGCCGCACACCGACATGTCGGCGGAAACGACGATGTTCAGCGTTTTCGACGGCATCTTCAGGACTTTCTGCCCGAAGATGAAGGTGCAGACGAGGACCACCGGCGTCACCACCCAGGCGACGAAGATGCCGGGGATGCCGATGGCCATGATCTTGCCGAAGAGGACCTCGGCGCCGAGGAGCACCAGGCCGGTCTTGATGAAGAACTCCACCTGGCAGGCGGGGAGGACCCACTTCGGCGTGCCGATGGAATTGGCGATGATCATGCCGAGCAGAATGCCCCAGGCCTCGGCGCCGAAGCCATATTGCTTGCAGATCGCCTGATTGCCGAGCATGTAGGCGAGGACGGCGACGAGGAAGACGATGAAGAAACCCTTGGCGAACTCGAAGAAGCTCTTCTTCATCAGCGTCATTCCGGCGCCGAAGATGACGATGAAGAAGAGGCACAGCCCGATCAGCGTCGGTATGTAGTTGTACGGCTTATTGGTGGTCTTGGACTTGGCGGCGGAGGCGCTCTTCTCGGCGGCACGCCACTCGGCGATCTTTGCCTTGGCCTGGCCGTTGGCGGCCTCATCCTTGAAATTGGCGGCCGTGGCAGCTTCTTCCGCAGCCTTGGCAACGCCGAAAGCCGCCGCGGCCTTGGCCTTGGCCTCCTCATAGGCCGGCATGGCCTTGTCGTTCTTGGCTTTGGCCTGAGCTTCGCTGCGGATGAAGGCATCCAGAGGGTTGCTGCTCCACGATCCGGGGTGCTTGGTCCAGGAGGAGACGAACTTGCCGAAGGACGAGTCGGTGCCCTTGAGCTTTTTCTTGTCGTCCTCGGCCTTGTACCAGGCGATGGTCTTGAACGGCGCCTTGGCGGCCTCGGCGCTCTGCAACTGTTCGGCCTTGGCGATCTTCTCGGCGAACTCGGCCTTGGGGCCGAAGCCGAAATAGGCCACCAGGCTGACGGCGATGATGAGGAAACCAAGCCAGATCGCCAGGTAGTCCTCCTTCGTCCACAGGTCGGACCACTTGCTCTGGCCGTGGTCGACGACGATTCCACTCTCTGCTTGTGACATTGTTGCTCCTTGAGTGAGGGTTGAGGGGTGAAATACGTTGTGCCGAATGGCATGGGATGCCCGTAAACAATCAAAAATTGTGCCAAATGTAGTGCCTCCTGCAACATGCCGGAATAATGGGGCTCGGCCTATGGCAGTGGGCTGGTGGTGGCCCTGCTGTTGTCATAACTGTAAACTCCAGTAGGCAGTCTTATGCCTACCGGAGTTTACAGTCATTGTCGTTGGGTGAAGTCAGGTTGAGCGGAGCAGCCTGGGGGGCAGCTGGTGGAAGAGGCCGGGGCGGGGGCGAGACCGTGGCCGGCCGAACGGAGGGGGACGCAGGCAGGGCCCCGCCGGGTGGTCATTCTTCGAGATAGGAGAGCAGCAGGCGGGTGATGTAGAGGCTCTCCGGGGCGATGCGACCGAGGTCGAGCTCGCGCTGCTGGTCCTTTCCGAGCACGGCGCCGCTCTCGGTCTTGACGATGCGCACTCGCGGGCGGTCGAGGCGGTTGCCGATGGCATGGACCATGGCGATGGCGCCGTTGGACAGCTGCACGTAAGTTCCCGGCGGGTAGATGCCGATGCGGCTGATGAACAGGGCGAGCAGTGCCGGATCGAAGGCGCCGTGATCGTTGATCATGATCGAGAAAGCCTGCTGCGGGGTGAGGGCGATCTTGTAGGGGCGCACGGCGGTGAGGGCCTCGAAGACGTCGATGATCTGCAGCAGGTCGATGACCGGGCTGGGCTGGAGCCAGGCGGGGCGGCTGGGGTAGCCGCGGCCGTCATGGCGCTGGTGGTGGCCCCAGGAGGCGGCCACGTCGATGGCGGTGGTGTCCTGCTGGGAAAGGAGCAGTTCGGCGCCGAGCCGGGGGTGGTTCTGGATGAGTCGGTATTCCTCGGTAGTGAGCGCGTCGGTCTTGTAGAGGATCTCGGCGTCGATCTTGCTCTTGCCGACGTCGTGGAGGATGGCCGCCGTGGCCAGCGACATGATCTCCTCCTCGGGCCAGGAGAGCTGCATGCCCATGTAGACGGCGAGGGAGCTGACGCGCACCGAATGGCCGACGGTGTAACTGTCGTAATCCGGGTAGTGGATGTACTGCATGACGTCGGCGAAGTTGGTCTGGGTGAAGCGCAGCATGAACTCGCTCACCGAGCGGGCGCTATCGATGTCGAGCTCGCGGTCGCCGGCGGCGTCGCCATGGGCGCGGGTGACCACGTCGAACACCGCCTGGTAGATGAGCGTCGGCGACTGCAGGAAGCCGCCGGTCTCCTCGCCCTCCCAGGCTTTTTTGCCCTCGCCGCGGCCGACGCTCGGCTGCTGGTCGTAGTGGCCGGCGAGGCTGATGGTCTCGATGCCGTTCTTTTTAAAGAGCTCCCGGGCATCGGCGAGACTGTCCAGCTTGGTCTTCTGGCTGTCGACGAGGTCCATCAGCCGGCTCACCGTGTCGACGGTGACTTTCTCGTCGAAAGAGATGCCGCCGCAGCGCAGCAGCTCCATGAAGGCGATGAGCTGGCGGCCGACCACGGTGGGGCCGAAGAGGCGCTGGCCGTCGAAGATGAAGTGGCCGTCGACGACGCCGATGAAGAACTCCTTGCGGCGGCTGACGCGGAAATACTCCTGCAGGCGGGCGACGAAGGTCGTGGCGTAGTTGCGGACCTTGGGGTGCCCGGAAAAATAGAGCCTGCGATGGGCGATGCCCTTGCAGAGGAGGATGATGATGTCGTTGACGGGGTTGTCCATCGGCTCAGCCCAGCGGTTTGCGTTTCAGGCGGGGAAGGGTCTGCGCGGCCGCCTGCCGGCAGGCGGCCGGCCAGCGCGGGACGACGACCATTTTCTTTTCGGAGACGATCCTCTCGAGCAGCTCGCGGGTGCCCTCCACCTGGAGCTCCCGGGTGGCCTCGATGGTCGCCGCCAGCCAGGGTTCGGTCCGCGCCGCCTCGTCGATCTGGGGCAGCCGCTCCACCACCACCTGGCCGGCGAGGATGCGCAGGGGCGTGGGGAACTGTCCCCGCGGCGCCGCCTGGAGATAGGCGTGGAGGAGTTGCAGGTGCTCCTGCCGGGAGGGGTCGAGGAGTGGCGCCAGGGCGGCGATGAACCAGTCGGGCGAGGTGGCGCCGAGGCTGTGCAGCAGCCGGGCGGCGATGGCGGTTTTCGTCGAGGTGCGCAGCAGGGCGGCATAGACCGGGTAGGCCTCCTTGACCTCGCTGTCGAAGATGTCGGCGGCGATGCGGCGTCCTTTGACGGCGGCCATTTCCTCGAGCTGCAGCAACTCCTCGCGGATGGAGGCGACGGGAACGGCGGCGACCAGGCGTGCCAGCTCGGCGAAGAGCTGGCGCTGCTCGGCGCTGCGACCGACGAGGAGCATCTCGTTGACGATCGTCGCCCACAGCCGGGCGATGGCCTCCGTCGGCAGGCGACGGCAGAGCATGACCAGGAAGGGCAGGGAAGAGAAAGACTCCGAGCTGCGCAGCTGCTGGGCGATATCGGCGACCGTCTGCTGCAGGTGCGGCACCTCGGGGGGCTCGGCGAGGTCGAGGATTCCTTTGATGAGGACGTCCACCATGCGCGGGGGAAGCGAGGTGCTGAGGAGGTCGCGCAGGCTGCGCCGCGCATCGCCGACCGCCTCGTCCTCGCTGCTCAGGCGCAGCAGCTGCACGACGATGGCCAGTTCGTCGCAGCGGTCGAGCTGCGGAACGGTGGCCGCGGCCCCTCCTGCCACGCCATGCTCGCGGACGAAGGCGTGGATGTCGGCGATGGTCATGTCGGTGCTCATGTCCCCGGGGCGCAGGCCTTTACGGGCGGCACCTTCGGCGGTGGCGCTCGGCTTCTTGACGAGGTGGCCGCGATTGAACACCGAGACGAGGAGGTTGATGGTGTCGCGCGATTCCTGATCGTCGACCTCTTCCTGCAGGCCGTTGAAGATGGTCGACAGGGCTTCGAGGTCGTTATGGGAGACCGCGCGGCCTCCACCCTCGCCGGTCTGCAGAGCGCCGCTGGCCACCCGGGCGAGGAGCTTGCCGACATCGCTCCAGCCCACCGCCGGCAGGCCTTTGGCGCGCAGCGGCTGGGCGGTGAAGCGCTGCGCGAGGAGGTCCAGGAGCTTGCGACACTGGGCGAGCTGGCGACGGTTGAGGCCCTGTTTCTCGAGGGCCTGGAAGACGGTGTCGAGGTTCTGGCCGTCGTCGCTGCCGCGTTCGACGACGATGGCCGCCTCATCGATGAGAAACTCCCGCGAGACGATGCGGATCGACTGGGGGAGATCGTCGATCTTGACCTTGGTGAACTCTTTGGCGCCCTGCAGCTGGGCGCGCTGCAGGAGGAGGGTGCGCACCAGCTGCAGTACGTCCTTGAGGGGGACGGCGCGTTCGATCTCCACCCGGCCGATGCCGAGGTCGTCGAGGAGGGTGGCCAGCTCGGTCAGCGCCGGGGTGGTGGCGGGGATTTCCTGGTCTTCGATGGTGAACGACATGCCCCTGATCTCGACCACCGCCGATTTCCGCGCCTCGGTGACACCATGCAGGCTGTGCTGGAAGAGCTGGGCGGCCCGGTCGAGGGCGACATGGCCCTCGGGGTAGTAGGAGCCGATCTTGACGATGCGATGAAAGGCCTCGAGGTACGCCAGCGCCACCTTGCGGGGCAGTCGCGGCTGCTCTCTTTCTGGCGGGGGGTGTTGGTCGCTCATCTCGGTATGTCTGGCGAAGTGGCGGTCGCGGGTGGTCCTGGGGGGCGGGCGGCGCTTTTATCCCGGGCCAGCCGAGGCTTATGAATGGTTGTAGGCAATCTCCCGGCAGAGATAGCGGCTGTCCTGCAGCGGCTCTTGGAATTGCAGGAACACCGTGGCCCGGTTCGGCTCGGCCAGGGTGCGCACCACACCGATGACGGTTGCCCTGACCACCGGTGACGCCCCCGAGGGCAGGCTGAGGGTAAGGTCGAACCGCTGGCGCAGCATCCTGTCGAGCTTGCCGGTTGCGGCCACGGGAAGGAGCGCGCTCAGGCCGGCCGGCAGTTTGTGCAGGATCATCGCCTCCTCCTTGTCGCCTTGGGGCCCGTGCAGCCGGGCTCTCTCGCTGACCATGTCCTCGGGGTGGTCGGCGATCTTGAGCATCCCCGGGAGGATGTCGTGGCAGGCGCAGTAGCCGAGCACCTTCTCGGCGAGCTCGGGGAGGCCGAGGTGGGTCTCGAGGAGGTTCTCGAGGTTGTACACGTGGGCGGTCAGCTCCTTGCCGGCGTAGAGCGAGAGGTTCCAGGGCTCCCCGGAGAGGAAGATATCGCTGCCGATCATGTCGCCGCCGTTGAGGTCGATGAAGGCGGACTCCTCACCGGCCTTGTTCCGTGCCAGGCGCACCGTGCCGGTGTCGAAGAGGTGGAGCGAGGGCTGGAGGTTGCCGCGGGCCATGACCATCTCCCCCGGCTGGTAGCGACGGAACTTGAGGGCGCCGCGGAAGGCCCGGCGCTCTTCGTCGTCGAGGATGGCGTAGAACTTTTCCCATACCTGGCGGTGGCGGTTCATCTCCGGGCTGTCCCCCTCTTCCTCGAAAGGGTTGTCGGCCGGGAAGGGGCGCTCTGCCGGGTGGTGGCGTTGCGTCGACGCCTGCTGCGCCGGGTGGCTCGCCGCCTGGGCCGCCTGAAGAGCCTGCTGGGCGGGGTGGGTTTTGAGGGCTTTCTTGCTGGCAGGCGGGGGCTTGGGACCTTGCGCTTTGGCGGTGGTGGCGGGCTCGTCGCCAGCGGGGGCGGGGACGACCGCCGGGTGACGTTTCTTGGCGTTGATGATGGCCGCCATCTTTTCCCGCAGGAGCTGGTCGAACTCCTCTTCGGTGGCCACCGGGACGACCAGGAGGTCGGCGGCCGTGGGGGCTGGCGGCTGGGGCTGGGCAGGGATGGCCTCCGCCCCTGGCGACAGCTTGAGCTCGATGCTCATCAAGGCGTCCTGGGCGGCGAGCAGCACCCTGTCGCCCTCGTCGACCTGCTGCCGGCGCTGGGTGACGAAACCTTTCACCGCCTTGAGGGTGCTCGGGGTGGGCTCGAACTTGATCTTGTTGAAAATGGTGATCAGCAACTCGTCGCGGACATGGACAGCGAAGCGGTCGCGAGTTTCGAGGAGCTGGCAGAGGGCCTTACCGACCTCGCGGCCGCCGAGGTTGCCGAGTTGCATCACCACCTGCGGCTTGAGCTCGTCGCTGACCACATTCAGCGCCTCGATGAGCCGGTCGCGCATATTGGCGCCGCCCAGCCTGGTGATGCAGTTGAGGATCTGCATCTGTACGCGGATGTCCTTGTGGGCGAGGTGCGGTCGCACCATGTCGTAGAGGCTCTGGTCGCCAAGGCGGGAGATGATGATGATCAGGTTGCGGATGACGTACCAGGGCGGGTCCTGCTTGAGGCAGTAGTCGCAGATGGGCACCACCGCCTTGCCGGCGTTGGGGATGAATTCGATCAGGTTGTAGCGTTTTTCCTTGTCCGGGCAGTCGATGAGGGCCTGGACCAGCACCGCGGCGGCCTTGCTGCCGAACTGGGTGAGCAGGCACTGGGCGATGTCGCGGCGGTCTTCCTTGTCGTCGAGGACGACATCGACGAGTTTGCGCAGAAAATCCTCGTCGGCGAGGTCGGCGTGGATCTGGCAGATGACCTTGCGCATGATCTCCGGCTTGGTGATGACCCCTTTCTGGATCTGCGAGAGGATGATGATGAGGTTCTCGGCCTGGTACCACAGCCCGAGGCGCAGCATGTTCTGGAGCATGCTCTGCAGCTGCAGGCAGATGAAATGGAAGCCGGCCAGGTATTCGGTCTCGTTCTGCAGCCAGTTGACCAGATGAAGGGAGACGAGTTCGAGGAACTCCAGGTAATCGCTTGACTGGAGGATTTTCTCGGCGACCACCGAGAGGATGAAGACCGCTCGCTCGCGCAGTTCCTTGTCGGTGGAGCATGCGCTGGCGCCGATCTTTTCGAGGATGCCGCGGATGGCGTCGGTGGGTTTGTCCTGGTATTCGCCTTGCAGATAGTCGATCAGGGCATCGACGAACTCGCTGTTGTGGAGGATCTGAAAGCGGTGGTTGCGCAGGTCGGTGATACCTCGCTCAAGCCTCATCTGGCGGCGCTGGCTCTCCCCGGAGTGGATCAGGTCGCGGGTGACGCTGAGGGCCTTCTGCTGCCGTTCCTTATCGATGTTCATTGCCATAGGGAGTCATGGTAAGGGCAGAGGATAGGGGGAAAAGCCGGCCTCCTGAGCTGAACACGATGAGGATTCCCGGTGGTGCGGCGCCTCCTTCGCCCTCATGGCAAGGATGGCGGGCGAGTCGGCGGTTGCGCCCGCCGCCGGGGTTCAGGTGATGCTCAATAGAAGGCTACTCGTTCGCGAGGGCTTTGGCAAGTAGTCTATGTGTTAGTCGTGGAGAAAGAATATAGGCGGTATGGTTAGGAATTTTCCGGCGAGGGCGGCCACTGTTCCAGCTCTGTGCACTGCCTGCCCCAGTCCTGCAGTGTCGGTGTCGCTAGGTGCTATGGCAAGGCGACGGACCGGAGCATTTCCACCGGATCATTGAGCTGATCGACTATGGTGTGCATGGTTTGGGGGCAGGAAGTGATTTATAGCGGGGCAACAAAGCGGCCGGCACTCTCGCCAAGTCGGTCAACGGCGAGACATGCGTATGGCCGGTATGGAAAGGGGATTTTATGACAAAGCAGTGTGAGGAGGTTGTCGAAGCGATTGATTACTGCGATAAAGGGGTGTTCGGGGCGGATGAAATCAAGTCAGGTTACACTTGTCATGGGTAGAGCTACTTCTATGATCATCGGTCTGCTGGCCGGGGTGCTGCCGGCAAACCGGGCCGCCCGGCTCGACTCGGTCGAGTCGCTCAGGGCGGAATAAGTTGGTCGACAATGAAACACTTCAATAACAAAGGACTACCCTCAATGGGTAGCCCTTTGTTGTTATCTATCGTTCGTCGACAGGATATTACTTCCTGTTTCTTCGTCTGCTGGCACCAACCAAGCCGGCAAGGCCGGATCCGAGCAGCAGCATGGTCGCCGGTTCGGGCACTTCGCCACCAGTAATTTCGCGAACCAGCTTGCCTTTGAGCGCGAACTCAAAATCGTCAAAATCACTTGCGAACGAGGCAAAGGACCCTGTTCCACCTATTACATTATTCTCATAGTACGTTACAAGAGAAAGAGACTGAATGGCTAATGCATTAATCTTATCAACCCCATTAGCCAAGGCGTAATCCCGTCCGCCGGCAGCTGAGTAGGCGTTACCACTATTGTCCTGCCCATCTCCGGAAAGATCGATGACGTTTTCGGTTCCTGAATAATCATTGCCTGCAAATAGGCCTGCTGAATAGTATAACGCTTCCCCAACACCTGTATTGCCGCTGAAAGGTCTAGCCCATCCATCTATGAATGTTGCGAAAGCATTTGCAGTTGTAGCATCATTGACGAAGTACCAGCCGCTTTGTTGTTGTTGATTGAAAGAAGACCAGTAGACGAGGTTTACAGCGATGCTTCCTTCCGTCCCGGCCTGAATGGCAGAGATAACGCTTGAGTCACGGAACGCGTTGACATAGGCGTTCTTCTGGAGCGAAAATTCTGCTGTGCTTATACTCCCAGATACATCTACTGCAAGAACTAATTCTAAATCCACTACAGTGTCTGCATGAGCGCTGCTGCAGAGTCCTGTGAACAAAGCTACTCCTGCTATAAATATTTTATTCATTTGTATTTCCTCCCAGAGTTTTTGAATCTTGAGTCACCTTGTCAAAGTAACCCAGTCCTGCTGAGGCAACATTTACACACCCCTAAGCAAGAAACGTGCCCATTGCAAACATTGTTGAAAAGCACAAAATAATAGGTGCATAAGTGGCGAACTGAAGAAGCTGACAAAAGCTACAAACGGTTTTGTTCGGAAATGAGGAAAATCATGCCGGTTGTCCGGAGTACTGTTTTTGATAAGGCAAATTTGGGTGCATCTGTTTCTATTTTTGGTAACCCATTCCCGTTTCCTGTTTGCCACTTAGCGTGGATTTTTGTTTGTCAGCAGCAGAGGGACGCACTACAGGGTTCCTTGAATAATTCCAGCAGATAACTTGCAAGAAATTTTCGAAATATGTT
>CALGIJ010000020.1 GCA_937915545.1 uncultured Desulfobacterales bacterium | reverse complement strand
TGAGGCAGGAGCGGAATCGGCCATTCTTATGCCTACTGGCCGTAAACACAAGTCATAAGCATATGGCTGAACGACGAGGGCAATGTGGTCAAGGAGGAGTCCCCCTCCGGCTTCGTCTTCCGGAGGGAGCCCAAGTTCAAGGCCATGGACAGGGACAGGGCCACGCCCGACCTCCTTGACGTCGAGGCGCTTGCCAACGGGACGAACTGACAAATTTTGTCAAAAGTGACAGGAAAAATATTTTATGAGCACCTCACTCCTCACCCAGCGAGTCGCTGCAAGCGTTTCGGCACCTGCACCGCCGTCAACGGGGTCTCCCTGGAGTTCTGCCGGGCTCAGCCTCTGATGGCGTAGCCGCCGTCGACGGTGATGACCTGGCCCTGGATCATGCCCGCCAGGTCGCTGCACAGGAAGAGGGCGACATCGGCGACATCGCCGGGGGTGGTAAGACGCCCCAGCGGGGTGCGCTCGATGGCCGCGCGGAGGATCTCCTCGCGGTTGGGGAAGTGCTTGAGGGCGTCGGTGTCGACTGCCCCGGCGCTGATGGTGTTGACGTTGATGCGGCGCGGCCCCAGCTCGACGGCGAGGTGGCGCACCAGGGACTCCAGCGCCGCCTTGGAGGCGCCGACGGTGGTATAGTTCTCGATGGCCCGCACCGAGCCGAGGCTTGACACCGCCATGACCCGCCCCCCAGCCTGCATCAGCGGCAAAGCCTGCTGCACCAGGGTGAGCAGGGCCCGGGCGTTGATGTCCATGGCCCAGTTCCAGTGGCGCTCGGTAAGCTCGAGGGCCGGCTTGAGTACCCCCGACGCGGCATTGCTGACCAGGATATCGAGGCGGCCGAAGGTCTTTCCGAGGGTCTCCATCATCGCCACGACATCGTCGTTGCCGGCGACGTTGGCCTTGACGATCAGGCAGCGCCGCCCGCAGGCCTCCACCGCCTGGGCGGTCTCTTCGGCGTCTTTGCGATGGCGCACGTAGTTGACGACGACATCGGCGCCCGCTCCGGCAAGGCGCAGGGCAATGGCCCGGCCGATACCTCGGGAACCGCCGGTGATCAGGGCGACTTTTCCTTGCAGATCAAACATGACACTTCCTTGTATAAGAAAAATGAATCGGTAATCCCCGGGCCCGCTCTGCCCTCAGCGGCGACCAAGCCGCAGCAGAACCCGCCGCCCCATGCCGCGCATCAGGCGCAGCAGGCTGAAGCGGACCGGGTTGAGTTCGGCGGGAGCGATAAAACCGTGCCCGTGGAAGGCCCCGGGTGTCTCCCCCGGAAAGACGAGGTGGCTGGGGTCGGCGCCGGGCAGCTGGCCTCGCGCCGCCGCCCGCCACAGGGGACTTTGCCGGGGGTCGAGCTCGAGCACGGCCAGCAAGGCCGAGTCGAGGGCCACCGGCGATGCGGCGGCGGCCATACAGTAGAGTGGCAGCGGGTCGCCGTCAAGGGGCCCGGAGCGGTGCATGGCGACGATGCCGTCGGCGAGATGGAGCTGCCTTGGCAGCAGGCCAGGCAGCTCGCAGAGAATCTCGGCGAAACCCTGGTGACTTGCCCCGTGGCTCATGTGCAGCATCGCCTTGCGCACGCCCCTGACGACACCGAAACAATTTTTCACCCCGAGGGTGACGTACATCTGGTTATGGGCCTTGACCTTGGGCAGGCCGACCAGCAGGTCGCAGTGCAGGGCCTCCCGTGCCACCGGCAGCTGTAGGCCGGAGGAAAGCGTACAGAGCTCGGCATGATCGAAGTCGACGATCTCCACCCCCAGGTCGGCCAAGAGGCGGTCGATACCGCGCCGGGCACAGACCCGGGTGGCGCTGCCGAAGGCCGGCGAGTCGCCGAGCCGCACACGGGCGCCGCAGTCGCGCAGTACCGCTGCCACCGCGGCGATAAAGCGTGGGTGGGTTACGGCATGGTCGGGGCCGCTGGCGCTGATCAGATTGGGCTTAAGCAGCACGGTGCGCCCGTGCAGAGTGCTGACGCCAATGAGAAGACGCAGGCTGTCTTCGACGAAACCTGCCACGGACTGGTGCTCATAGGCGTTCGAGCGGCGCAGCAGCACCTGGCTGAGGGGGCCGTTCATCGCCACAGCAAGAGATGGGGGGTGAAGAAAAGCGAAAAACCGGACCCCCGCGCAGAAGTCCGGTTTTTCTCAGGAGAAAAGAGAGAAGAGATAAAGCACCCTCCTTTTAGCAGATACCGTGCCACTTTCAGATAATTTGACAATATTTCTTTAAATCCATATAGTTATCCAACAAACCATCTCTTTCGGCCATCCCCTGACCGGGCCTCGCCGTTCAAGTTTTTGAACCAGATGCGGCATCGTTCGACCACTTTGCAGCCAATGCCTGCAAACTTGCGGAAAACAAGGGTGTCAATTTTTATACCCTGGCCGCGGCGGCGGCCGCCTCTTCCTTGAGGGCAATGACCCTGGTTCTGATAACATCCTTGTTTTGCGAGATTTCCTCGATGACCGCGGCGGGAATGGGCGACTCGACATCGATGATATTATAGCCGACCCGGCCATTGGACTGGTTCAAATAACTGGCGATGTTGACATGGTGGTGGCCGAAGATGTTGGAAACCAGGGCGATCATCCCCGGCACGTCGCGGTTGATGACGATCAGCCGGCTGTGGGTGCTGTCGGCGGGCGTCGACTCGATATTGGGGAAGTTGACGCTGTGCACGACGTTGCCGTACTTGAAGTAGTTGATCAGCTCCTTGACCGCCATGGTGGCGCAGTTCTCCTCCGACTCGGCGGTCGAGGCGCCGAGGTGCGGGGTGGTCAGCACCCGGCTGTGGCGCACCAGCTGCGGCGTCGGGAAGTCGCAGATATAGGCGTCGAGATAGCCCTGGTCGAGGGCCTCGAGCACTGCCTCCTCGTCGACGATCGGCCCGCGGGCGTAGTTGATCAGCACCGCGCCCTTCTTCATGCGGGCGATGAAGTCGCGGTTGACGAGGTTGCGGGTGCGATCGATGAGGGGCAGATGGAGGGAGACGAAGTCGGCCTCGCCGACCGCCTCGCGCACCGTGCGGCAGATGCGCACCTCCGGCGACAGCTGATGGATATTGGCGAGCGCCGGAGCGGGGTCGAAGCCGTTGACGTGCATATGGCGGAAGACGCCGCCGTTGGCGAGGCGCACGCCGATCTGCCCGAGGCCGATGACACCGAGCGTCTTGCCAGCGATCTCCTCGCCCTTGAAGAGGCTCTTGCGCGCCTCGACCTCGGCGGCGACCAGGCTCGGCTCCATATTGGCCAGGGAGCGGCAGAACTCGATGCCGCTGTAGATATTGCGCCGCCACACGCCGATCATCGGGAAGACGAGATCGACGACGGCGTTGGCGTTGGCGCCGGGGGTGTTGAAGACGCAGACGCCCCTTTCGGTGGCGCGGTCGACGTTGATATTGTTGGTGCCGGCCCCGGCGCGGGCCACCGCCAGCAGCGACGGGTACTGGTCGACATCGATCTTGGAACTGCGCAGCACGATGCCGTCGGGGTCGTTTTCCTCGGCCGAGACGACAAAGCTGCCGTTGAAGAGCCGCAGGCCCTCTTCGGCTATCTTGTTGATCTTCTTGATCCTGTAGAGCGACATGGACAATCTCCTCGAAGTGTTCTCGCATAAGCCCCTGGGTGGGGCGAAAAAGACATCGGCTACTATAGCCCGGCCTTGGCCGGGGTCAATAATTTTCCCTCAGAAGGCCGTCTTGCCGAGGACCTCCTCGCCCAGCCCGACGACGCGCTGCAGGCCGAACAGGCCGCCATCCTTTTCGAGGAGCAGGCAGCAGACTTCCCCTGCAGGCAGGCCAAGGCTGGCGGCCGCCGCGGCCGTCTCGGCGCGCCAGCGTAGGAAGAAGGCCTTGCGGAAGAAGTGGTTGCGGCCGACACGGTCATAGAGGCCGGGCAGTTCCCCGGGCAGACGCTGATACAACCGGGAGCGCGTCTCCTCGGGGCTCTCGGCCAGGCCCTCGCTGAGGCAGTCGGGCAGGAAACGGAAACCGCAGCGCAGCCAGTCATAGCGCAGCACGTCGCCGAGCAGGCCGGCATCGCCACGCCCGGCGATATGCTCGCAGAGCAGGGAGCAGAGCAGTTCCTGGGTGGCGGCGCGGGCGAAGAGACCCCGCTCACGGCAGAGCTCAAGCAGCCCCTGAAAAAAGGCGAAGATGTCATCGCCGCCCTGGCGCAGGTAGCGCCACAGGGTGGGGAAGTATCTATTGTTATAAAACTTCTCGACCGCCTCGGAGAACCAGTAGAGCCCGGCCAGCTCGGCACGGGAGAGCCAGCGGCTGCTCAGCACCTCGTAGGGCGGCTCGGCGCAGGCGACATAGCCGCAGGCCAGGGTCTCGGCGGCGATGGGCGCCCCCGGCAGGATCTTGAGCAGACCCATCTGAATATGGTGGGCCTCCATGGCGAAGACGCGGCGAAAGGAGGTGGCGAAGCTGGCCGCGCTCTCATGGGGCAGGCCGAGGATGAGGTCGACATGGAGGTGGATGGTGCCCAGGCCGGCCAGTCGCCGCAGGGTGTCGTGGGCGCGGTCGGTGTCTATCGGCCGCCGCACCGCCCGCAAGGTTTCGGGGTTGGTGGACTGGATGCCGAGCTCGAACTGGAAGCGCCCCGGGGGCAGGGTTGCCAGAAAGCCTAGCATGTCCTCGTCGAAGCGGTCCGGGGCCATCTCGAAGTGAAAGAGCGTCTCCCCGCCCTCAGCGGCAAGAAAGCGCCAGATGTCGAGGGCCCGGCGCGGCAGGTCGTTGAAGGTGCGGTCGATGAAGCGCACCACCTTGGGGCGGTGGCGGAGAATCTGGCGCAGTTCTTCGCAGACCACCGCCACCTCCTTGCGGATGACGCCGTTCTCGGCAGCCGACAGGCAGTAGCTGCAGGAGAAGGGGCAGCCGCGCGAGCTCTCGTAGTAGATATGGCGATTGGCGAGATGGAGGGCGAAGTCGTCGTCGCGGTAGGGAAAGGAGAAGAGGCGCGGCCCGCCGTGGAAGATCGAGCCCTCATACCATGGGGCGAGCCTGCCGGCGGCGAGGTCGCGGCAGAAATCCTCCGCCACCGCCTCGATCTCGCCGATGACGATGGTGCAGGGGATGTCGGCCAGGCTTTCCCGCAGCACCCCGGCCTGGGGCCCGCCGATTACCACCCGGCAGGACGGCAGGCAGCGGTGCAGGTCGCGGCACAGGCGGGCGACGAGGCCGGTGTTCCAGATGGCCGCCGAGAAGCAGATCAGGGCCGGCTCGCCTTCGCAGAGGCGCAGCAGGGTCTCGTAGTAGTTGTCGTTGATGGTCAGCTGGCAGATCTCGCAGCGAAGCTGCGGGCAGCGACCTTCAAGCTCGTTGCGCAGGTAGAAAAGCGCCAGGGTGGAATGGGAAAACCGCGCGTTGATACCGACAAGCTTGACCAGCATGACCCTTTCTCCCTGGGGCCCCTGCCGCCCCGCCCGCAGCCCGACACCCTGGCGGGGCTGCCTTCGCCTCATCACGACCGGCGCATCCTACCCCAAGCTCCCCGCGCCGACAACAGGCTTTTCCAGGGGCGAGAGGCGATGGGCGAGGCGGCAAGACCGCACCACGCCGTTAAAACCGTTGCGCCCCAAGGCGGTAGAGGCTACCATATCTTGCCGTTCGCGAAGAAATGCCATGTAACCAGCGGCACAGGCCCGTCGTTCCCCAGATCCATCATCTCCGAGGAAGACCATGAACAGCCACGCTCCCAACATCCGGCCGAACCTCATCGGCGATTTCCCCGAAATCCACCCCTCAGCCCTGATCGACCCCTCGGCGCAGATCATCGGCAATGTCAAGATCGGCAAGAACGTCTTCATCGCCCCTCTGGCGGTGATCAGGTCGGACGAGCCCGGCCCGGAAGGCAAGGTGCTGCCGATCATCCTCGAGGAGGAGTGCAATATTCAGGACGGGGTGATCATCCACAGCCACGGCGGAGACAGCGTGCGCATCGGCGCCCGCACCTCGGTGGGCCACGGGGCCTGCATCCACGGGCCCTGCAACATCGGCTGCGACTGCTTCCTCGCCATGCGCTGCACCATCTACCGCGCCAACCTCGAGGATTTCGTGTGGGTCGGCATGAACGCCTCGATAATGAAGATCACCCTCGAGACATATTCCTACGTCCCTACCGGACGGGTCATCCGCTCCGGCAAGGAGCTGCGCCAGCTGCGCTTCATCTCCGAGAAGGAGCGCTTCTACATGCAGAACGTACTCGAGGCCACCAACCGCCTGCGCGAGGACTACCGGCGCCTGCGCGGCATGCCGCCGCAGAACCTCTAGCGCGGCCGCCAGGCCCGCCATGGCAGGTTCTGGAGGAAAGCCACGACCTCCCGGCCAGAACCTGCCACCATCACCCCATGCCCCGCCTCCTCGCCCTGCTCCTGGCACTGCTCTGCCACCTCTTCGCCGCCAACGTGACTGCCGCCACGGCGGAGGAGACCGCCGCGATGCACCTGCAGCTCCACCTCGACCCGCACAACCATCCCGGCCTGCTCAGGGCGGTGGCCACGGTATCCATCCCCCCCGGCCAGCGCCTCGCCCTCAGGCTGTCCGGCCTTGAGGTGACCGCGGCCACCCTCGCCGACAACCAGGGGCGGCACAGCGAACTGAGCGGCGAGGGCGAGCCTGCAGCGTCAAGCGACCCGAAGGGCCGCGAGACGGATAACGAGCACAGCGGTCTCGGCGAGACCAGCGCCGCGGACGCCTCCGGCGACCACAGCCATCTTGGCCATAGGCTCCTCCTGCCGCCGGCAGCGGAGCGCCGCACCTTGCGACTCGCCTACGAGAAGCGCCTTGCCGGCGAGGGCGACAACCGCCTTGAAGCCGACGGCATCGCCCTCACCTCCACCTGGCATCCCCGGCCCGAGCAACCTTTGCGCTTTTCCCTCAGCACTGAGCTGCCGCCGGGATTTTCCGCCATCTGCGAGTCGGACCAGTTCCCTTTACAACGCCAGGGCAACCTGGTGAAGGCCAGCTTTGCACAGCCGATCACCGCCATGCATTTCGTCGCCGGGCCCTATCGCCACGAGAAGCGGCAGGTGCGCGACGGCCTCGCGGTGCACGCCCTGTTTTTCCCCGAGGACGCCGAACTCGCTCCAGGTTACCTGGAGGCCGCCGCCGCTTCGCTGCAACGCTATGAGATTGAGCTCGGGCCCTACCCCTACAGCCACTACGCCATCGTCGCCAACCGCCTGCCCAGCGGCCTCGGCATCCCTACGTTCGCCCTCCTCGGCCGTACCGTGCTGCGCCTGCCGTTCATCAAGGACACCTCGCTCCCCCACGAGATCGTCCATTCCTGGTTCGGCAACGCCGTCGAGATCGACGCCCGTAAGGGCAACTGGTGCGAGGGGCTGACCGCCTATCTCGCCGACCACCGCCAGCGCGAAGACCGCGGCGAAGGGATCGCCCACCGCCACGAGACCATCAGCCGGTATCTGGCCTACGCCGACGAGGGGAAGACTCTCGCCCTGCGAGATTTCATCTCCGCCGACCACCATCAGGAGGAGGCCAACCTGCGCCGGGTTGTCGGCTACAACCGAGGCGCCATGCTCTTCCACGAGCTGCGCCAGCGCATCGGCCACGAGGCCTTCTCCCGCGCCCTGCGCCGCTTCGCCAGCGACTACCGCTTCCGGCAGGCCTCGTGGCAGGAGCTCGGCGAGAGCTTCTCGGCCGCGGCCGGCACCGACCTGTCGCATTTTTTTGAAGAACGGCTGACGCGAGAGGAGATCCCCGAGCTGGCGCTGACCGGGGTCTCCGTAGCCGCCGCCGATACCGGCTGGCTGCTCTCCTTCACCCTCCTGCAGAAGAGCGAACGCCCTTTCACCTTGCGGGTGCCGCTGGCCATCGCCACCGCCAGCGGGGATCTCGCCATGGCGGTGGATATCAAGGAGGCCACGACCCCGTTCACCCTGCGCCTCGACAAACGACCCCTGGCTCTCACCGTCGACCCATCGCACAGCATGCTGCGCCGCCTTGCCGAGGCGGAGACGGCGCCGAGCTGGTCACGCTTTCTTGGCGGACGGCAGCGGCTGGCGATCCTCGCCGACGAAAGTGACCGGCAGCGCTACCAGCCGCTGCTGCAGGCCCTTGGCGAGCCCCTCGAAGTGATCACCGCTGCCGAAGCCAGCGACCGGCGCCTGACTGGCAGCCACCTGCTCTTTCTCGGTACGGATCAGCCGGCGGCGCGCCGCCTCTTTGCATCGCCGCAGGTCAACGACAATGGCCTGAACCTCGAGGTGCGCCGCAATCCCTTGTCGCCCGGCCATGTTGCCGTGCTGCTCGATATGGCTGAGGACAACAGGGAGCAACCCCTGCTCTCACGACTCGGCCACTACGGGCGCTATGCCAAGCTCGCCTTCCGTGACGGAGCCAATACCGCCAAGTCAGTCGCCACGGTTGAGCACGGCATCCGCGTCGACCTCGAGACTCTGCCCCAGGGCGGGGCCACAGCTGCACTTTCCTCTTTTTCGGGGGTGGTCGAGAAGCTCTCCGAGGCGGCTGTCGTCTACCTCGGCGAGACCCATACCTCCTATGGCGACCACCTCATGCAGCTCAGGGTCATCGAGGCCCTCTATCGCCGCGACCCGCGGCTGGTCATCGCCATGGAGATGTTCCCGCACTTGGCGCAGCCGAGCCTCGACCGCTACCTGACGGCGGCAGAGCGCAGCAACGAGCGCGAGTTCTTACAAGAGTCCGGCTATTTTCGCCACTGGCGCTTCGACTACCGCCTCTACCGCGACATCCTCCTCTTCGCCAGGGAGAAGCGCATACCGGTCATCGCCCTCAACCTGCCGCAGGAGATCGTCTCCCAGGTCGCCCGCCACGGCGGTAGCGACGTCCTCGACCCGGCAACCCTGGCCTCCCTGCCCGGCGACCGCGACCTCGACCTGCCCGGCTACGCCGAGCGATTGGCGGAAAGCCACGCCATGCACCGCCAGGCCGGCCTCGGTGACGGTCCCTCAGCCGGCTTCCTGCAGGCCCAGGCCCTGTGGGACGAGACCATGGCGGCGACGGTCGCCGACTATGCCAGAAGCCACCCCGAGACGCGGCTGGTGGTCCTTGCCGGCACGCAGCATGCCCGCAAGGACAACGGCATCCCGCCACGGGTGGCACGCCGCATAGGCCTTACCCAACTGGTGGCGATCAACCTCGCTGATGGGCTGAACGTCACCGAGCTTGACAAAATCGCCGATTTTTATTTTCTCTCGCAGCAGGCGAGCCTGCCCGAGGCGGGGAAGATCGGCATCACCCTCGAGCCGGCGCCCGCCACGGACGCCCCGGCCCTGGTGATCACCGCGCTCAGCCCCCATGGCAGGGCGGCCCAGGGAGGGATCGAGGTTGGCGATATCCTCCTCGCCGTCAACGGCTATCCGGTGCAGGAATTCGCCGACATCCAGATCGCCCTGCTCGACGCACAGGTCGGAGAGAGCGCCACGGTAACCGTACGCCGCGAGCGGGACGGCGCCAGCAAGGAACACAATTTCGCCGTGCAGCTGACCGCCGCCAAGCCATCGTTCCACCCCTGAGTGGCGGGCGAAGTCCACAGGGAGGGTGCCCTATTTTCACCCGCAACCATTGCCAAAGGAGAATCGATGTATAAGATCTGCACGTTATTGGTACTGTTAACCCTCTTTTCAACCCCACTTCCGGGAGAAGCCGCAATGACCAAAAGCAAACTGAAAGACGGCCTGTATGCGCAATTCAACACCAGCAAGGGTGAAATTGTCTGCATGCTCGAATACACCAAGACCCCGCTCACTGTGGCCAACTTCGTCGGCCTCGCTGAAGGCACCAAGGAACTCGGCGGCGGCGCCAAGATGAAGGGCGACAAGTTCTACAACGGCCTCAAGTTCCACCGCGTCATCCCCGATTTCATGATTCAGGGCGGCTGCCCCCTGGGCTCCGGCACCGGCGGCCCCGGCTATACCTTCCCCGACGAGATCGACCCGAGCCTGACCCACTCCGGCCCCGGCATCCTCTCCATGGCCAACGCCGGCCCGAACACCAACGGCAGCCAGTTCTTCATCACCCATGTGCCGACCCCCTGGCTGGACGGCAAGCATACCGTCTTCGGCCATGTCGTCTCCGGTCAGGATGTGGTCAATAAGATTGCCGGCGGCGATGTCATCGAGTCGGTGGAGATCCTCCGCGTCGGCGCCGCCGCCGAGGCCTATAAGGCCGACCAGAAGACCTTCGACGATCTGCTGGCCAACTTCGAGAAAAACAAGAAGGCCAGAGAGCAAGCAGCCGTCGAGGCCGAGCAGCAGGCCATCAAGAAGGAGTGGCCCAATGCCGTCACCACCCCCTCCGGCCTCAAGTACGTAGTGGTCGCCGAGGGCTCCGGCGAGACCCCGGCCAAGGGGGCGATGGTCTCGGTGCACTACACCGGCAAGCTCCTCAACGGCAAGAAGTTTGACAGCTCGGTCGACCGCGGCCAGCCCATCGAGTTCCCGGTGGGCCGTGGCCAGGTTATCAAAGGCTGGGACGAGGCCCTGCTCGCCATGAAGAAAGGCGAGAAGCGCGTCCTCATCATCCCCCCGCAGCTCGGCTACGGGCCGTCCGGTCGCGGCCCCATCCCCCCCAACGCCTATATGGTCTTCGACGTCGAATTGGTAAGCTTTAAATAAGAGACCAGAGACGCTGACTAAAAAAGGCCATTCCCGCCCTGGTGGGAATGGCCTTTTTCTTTTCCATCACTCCTCACCCTCACAAGATGCCTGATTGGCCCTTTTTCTTCCCCGAGAGCTGTGGTACTCTTTTTCCAGGATTTTTAAGGAGTCCCGACAAACCACACCTAATACTATAGCGTCATAGCCCACATCCCTTCATGGCCGATTACGATCATCCCACCGTGACCATACTGCTCCCCGCCTACAACGAGGGACAAAGCATCGGCACCACCATTGAGCGCCTGCTGGAGTTGTATGCAGACTTCGAAGTGCTGGTGGTCGACGACGGCTCGAGCGACAACACGGCGCAGATAGCGGCCGCCAAGGGGGCCCGCGTATTGTCGCACCCCTACAATATCGGCAACGGGGCGGCGATTAAAACGGGGTTGCGCAATGCCATGGGGAAGTGGGTGGTGATGATGGATGCCGATGGCCAGCACAACCCGGAAGACATTGCCCGGCTTCTCGAACACCGGGAAGATTTCGACATGGTGGTGGGGGCGAGGACACGGCAGTCGGAAACCGAGCGCCACCGTGATCTCGCCAACTGGATCTACAATAAATTCGCTTCCTATGTGACGAAGTTCCCGGTAAGGGATCTCACCTCCGGTTTTCGCCTGGTGCGGCTCTCGGTGGCCAGACAGTTCATCTACCTCCTGCCCAACACCTTCTCCTACCCCTCGACTCTTACCCTGGGCTATCTGCGCAGTGGCTTCAGCGTCAAATTCGTCCCCATCAACACCAGAAAACGCACCGGAAAGAGCAAGATCAGGCTGCTCGCCGACGGAACCCGCTTTTTCCTCATCATCACCAGGATCGCCACCCTCTTCTCCCCGTTCCGGGTCTTTCTGCCGATCAGCTTTTTGCTCTTCTTCACTGGAGTTATATATTACGGTTTTACCTTCCTCACCCAAGGACGGTTTACCAATATGTCTGCGCTGCTTTTCAACAGCTCACTGATCATTTTTATGATCGGCTTGGTTGCGGAGCAGATCAGCCAGATGCGCTATGACAGGATTCAATGAAACCAAAGTTACTCGTCGTTACATCGACATTCCCACGTTGGCCTAATGACACTGATCCTCCTTTTGTATTTGAACTCTGCAAACGTTTAACAACCGACTATGATATTACCGTACATGCTCCTAGCTACCCGGGAGCTAAAGCAAGAGAATTGATGAATGGCATTCACGTGCATCGCTTTCGTTATTTTTATTCTCATTTTGAAAGGCTTGCAGGCGGGCAAGGTGTTGTTCCCAAATTGCGTAGAAAAAGGATTTACTTCTTCCTACTCCCATTTTTTCTTTTGTCACAGATATGTTCACTACTGCTACTAGTCGCAAAAATCAGACCAAGTATTATCCATGCTCATTGGCTAATTCCACAGGGTCTTTTTTCGATACTATTGAAGTTTATTTTTGATATTCCAGTTGTTATCACAGCTCATGGGGCTGATGTATTTAGCATGAGACGACCTTTATTCATAATCTTCAAAAAACTGATCATAAAAAATACAGACAAAATAGTCACCGTTAGTCGGTCTCTTTCCGAGATACTTAAATTTGACACAAAATACGATAAAAATATTGAGATAATTTCGATGGGTGTAGATTCTACAGTTTTTACTCCAGCAAACAAGGATATGAATTTTAAGCAACGATATGGAATCAGAGGGCAACTTCTCCTTTTCGTAGGAAGATTAACAGAAAAAAAAGGCATAAATATTTTAATAGAAGCGTTTTCCATGACTATCAATAAATTTCCTGATTGCAAACTTCTAATTGTTGGCCATGGTGAACTTGAGCATACGTTCAAAATGCAAGTAAAATCTCTAGGTTTAACAAATTCTGTTGTTTTCACTGGTGGAATACCGAACAGCAATTTGCCACCGTACTACACAGCATCAGACATTTTTATTGGACCTTCAATTGTTACCGAAGGAGGGGACACAGAGGGATTAGGTTTAACATTTGTAGAAGCAGCAATGTGCGGCTGTTTAATTATTGGAACTAAGGTCGGCGGTATCGAAGATGTTATTGTACATCGTCGAAATGGAATACTAATACCGCCTTTTGATGCTCACTATCTATCAGAAATGATAAATAGTCTTCTCCAAAACCTTGAATCATTAAGTTCTGTTAAACATCAAGCAAGAAATGATGCTGTGAAAAGATTTGACTGGAAAGTTATTGCAGCAAAACATATAAGTGTTTACAATCAAATAATAAGTTAGCCATGAAAGAACAACGAATCATAAAACAACAAGTCATTGAAATAAACAACGACGCCAGCATTTTTAGCATAAATATATATGAACTCTGGAGTTATCGCGATTTATTTCTAACATTAGCTTGGAAGGATATATGCTTACGATATAAACAAACATTATTTGGAGTTGCCTGGGCAGTTATTCAACCTACAATAGCTATGATAATCTTTACTGTAGTCTTCTCAAAAATGGCAAAAATCCCAACCGATAATGTTCCTGCTCCTCTTTTTTTTTATTCTGGATTAATAGCCTGGACTTTTTTTTCACAGACCGTTAGTGGGGCAAGTCAAAGTTTGATTGAAGGGTCTCGTCTAATTACCAAGGTCTACTTCCCACGAATTATTATCCCACTTAGCGTCACTGGATATACATTTTTAAATTTTATTATATCATCTATTCTTCAGGTTGTACTATTTATAGTTTATGGCATTTGGCCTTCAGAAAGTGTAATTTTGCTACCGATTTTATACATTCTTCTTTTTATAACATCTGTTGGTGTTGGCACTCTTCTAGCTGGGCTAAATGCAAAATACCGTGATTTCTGCTATGTTGTTCCATTTTTGCTTCAAATATGGATGTTTGCATCACCTGTCGCCTACTCAGCGAACCTCATTCCATGTGAATGGCAACTTTACGCTTGCTTAAACCCAATGGTTGGAATAATCGATGGTTTTAGATGTTGCTTACTCGGTGAATGGCCAGATACTTTACATCTAATAATTAGTGGAGTCATTGGTTTCATTATTTTCCTATTAAGCATTATATATTTTAACAAACTAGACAATGAGTTGGCTGACATTCTATAGCAATGACCAGAATTATTACAGCAGAGAACCTCGGGAAGAGATACATTCTTGGTGGACAAGACAAAGCCTACCAAACAATACGTGAGACTATTTCAAATATAATTCTGCATCCCTTTTCTAAACTTAAACAAAATCATTCCAAAACCCAAAAGGAACACTATTGGGCACTGAGAAACGTTGATTTTAGAATTGAAGAAGGAGATATTGTCGGAGTTATAGGTCGTAACGGGGCGGGAAAAAGTACGCTTTTAAAGTTACTATCGAGAATTACAAAACCAACTGAGGGAAACATTAAGATTTATGGAAGAGTAGCTAGTTTGCTTGAAGTCGGCACAGGTTTTCACCCTGAACTAACCGGTCGAGAAAACATTTTTCTCTCTGGTAATTTGTTGGGAATGACTAGAGTCGAAGTCAAAAATAAGTTTGATGAAATCGTAGAATTCTCAGGTTTAGAGCGATTTATAGAAACACCGGTAAAACATTACTCTTCAGGTATGTATGTGCGTCTTGGATTTGCGATTGCCGCGCACCTTGAGCCTGAAATACTTTTGATTGATGAAGTTCTCGCCGTTGGAGATCTTCAATTTCAGAAAAAGTGCTTAGGAAAGATGGAGACGGTTTCAAAATCAGGACGAACTATTGTGTTTGTAAGTCATAGTATGACTCACATCGAATCGTTTTGTAAAATTGCTTTTCTTTTGGAGAATGGATCTCTAACTCGTTTTGACAATATTAATGAAGGAGTACAAGCATATTATAGATTGTTTCGCAAAGACAATAAAACTCAGCAAGGTTTTGCTAATTCTAAACCACCTCACTTATCTAGCGTGGTCAAATTGATTCGCATCTCAGCAATTAACAAACATGGAAATCAGTCTTTAGAGTTTGACCAGACTGAGACATTTTTTATTGAACTTGACTATCAAGTCTTGTCAAGATCGCAAGTAATACCACACCTTATGATTCGTAGCGATGATGGGTCTATTCTATTTCCGGCAACTGTTATCCCCCAAATCAAGGATTGTATAGATAATTATTTTCTTAATCCTGGAAAATATCGCGCGGTTTGTACGATTCCAGGAAATTTACTTAATACTGGGACCTACAGGGTAGATAGCTTTTTTCGTTGCTACAAAATCTTAGAAGATGAAATATACGAACCATCATGTTTGGAATTTTCCATTACTGAAGATATGACAACAAATCCTTTCAGAATTGATTTTGGTGGCGCAATAGTTGGATACTTTCGGCCAGCACTAAACTGGACAAACAATGCCATTTCGGACTATAGCGAGGATAAATGCCGCTAGGATATTTCACACGTTTGATTTTAGATGGTTTTTACTCAAATTTCACTAATTGTCATAGGAATAATAAGGACCCCTACTACGATAATGATCTAATTTATGTTGATTCATTCAGGGAACTCTTAAAGTCATCAGGACTTCTAAACAATAATCCTTACTCACCTAAACAGATTTTTGTCGAATTTCTAATTCATCAAGGTTTCTTAAAGGCAAAATGGTGTCGACGTATTGTAGATTTGCTTTTAGAAATCTCCGAACCATTCAATTATCTCGGTTCGACGCTTCAGAATAAGGATGATATACTTTTACTTTCCTTATTAGCACTCTATCGGAGCATGGGATACCTGAAAATTAAACTTCCGTTATCCAATTCTAGTTACTTTGAAAAATACAAACTTATATATGATTCCTTTGACAACTCGAGAACACAAACATTAGGAACATCAAACCCCATTCATCTTTTCTCAATCGATCTTTCAAGATTTGGCTATCCCCTACGTATATTTTCATCTCCTCGATGCATTATGTCTATATTCATACAAGAACAATATAGTTACAATCAATCGAACTTTGTAATTACTCCAAAACCTGGTGATACTGTGGTAGATGCCGGTGGAGGTTGGGGAGACACGTGTTTATACTTCGCAAACTTAGTTGGCCCAAATGGAAAAGTGATAATTTTTGAACCATTCAAAGCAAACGTTGAAATAATCAAACATAATATCTATTCTAATCCAAACATACAAACGTCTATTAGAATTTCTGAAACAGCTTTATGGGAAAATTCTAGTGAACTGTATATTGAAGAAGATCGGCTAGCGACTGGCAATACTATCACCAATAATCCATCCAAAGACAAACGTAACTATTTAGTATCAAGCACTAGCTTAGATTACTTTGTTGAAGCAAACAAGATTGATAAAGTCGATTTTATAAAGATGGACATCGAAGGAAGCGAGCTTTTTGCCTTATATGGTTGCATCAATACTATACGTAGATGGAAACCTAATCTTTCATTATCAATATATCATCGATTAGATGATATCTCTACAATACCAAAATTTCTTAGCAATTTAAATTTGGGATACAAATTTTTTTTAAAACATAGTTCAATACATCGAGAAGAAACAGTCCTTTTCGCAAGTACTGACAGGTTTTAATCAACAACATCTTGCTTTTGAGCAACTATCGTGAGCATACTTAAACTGCCGAACGTTTTTCTCATAGTAACCTGTTATAACTATGAAAAATATATTACGGATTGTTTGGAGAGCATTCGTCAACAAACATATCCGCACACTTTTTGTATTATTATAGATGACTGCTCTGATGATTCATCTGGCAAATTAATTGATAATTTTATCAACAAGAATCGCGATTGCAGTGTTAAGTTCCGTTTAATCAGAAACGATTGCAACCTTGGCCAACTAGGTAGTTTTCTTCGAGGTATTAGAGAAGCCGAGAATGCCTCTTATATTAGTTTTATTGACGCAGACGATATTCTTTATCCAGATTTTGTTGCAACCCATGTTCAAGTTCATCTAGCTCATAATGTCGCAATGACATGTTCTGGTCAGATTGAAATTGATGGGGATTCACACATCCAATCCTTGCTTTGGAATGACTATAGCAGATCGTTTATCCCAACCCAAAGAATCATTAACTTATTACCATCACAAGATTTATCAAGTTTGCTTCACCGAGAAATCAAAACTAATTATAAAATTTTATGTCAAGTTGCTAACATTCATTCACATCATTTGAATGAATGGCATTGGGGGCAAACTAGCAGCGTTATGTGCAGAGCAAACCTATTAAATTACTTTTTGTACGCAGACGGCCTAGATGATTGGAGAATATGTGCAGACCACCTTATGTTTAAGTTTCTTCATTTGATTGGTGATTCCTGCTTATTTAACGTACGTCTCATGGCCTATCGCCGCCATGGACAAAATTGTTTTGCGCGGGATCATATTATCGGTAGCAATCGTTTGTTACTGCCTGCTGTGAAAACCAAAAGAAAGGATAATACTATTTTTGCTAGAGATATTTTGAAAATTCTTCAAAACGGCAGGTCGGTTTTTTTAAATCAATTTGGTACAGAAAGATATACTTACTGGGTCAAGAATTTGATTATTTATCTTCCAGTTAATAGTTTCCGAGACAACTACGATTTACTTGCCTCATGCCTAGCTCCTTCCAAGATAGCTGGAATACAAATTAGCATTCTAAGAGCCGTTCTTCAAAAAGTCGCCCGCTTAATCAAGAACAAGTTTAAAATTTCATACAAGCGGCCTTCTATTCTAGCTTGCCTCGAGGAGTTCGAAAGATGAAATCACCTCAACATATGAAAATTATTCAAATAGAGATTACTAATGCATGCGTTCGTAGCTGTTCTAACTGTACAAGATTTTGCGGTCACCATAAAAAACCATTTTTTATGGATATTGCTACATTTAAAAAAGCTGTCGATTCGATGGAAGGCTATTCCGGTATGGTTGGGGTCATGGGAGGAGAACCCACTTTACATCCATCCTTCAAAGAAATTGTTGATTATTATTCATTAAAAATTCCATTGAAAAAATCTTCAAAAAAACTTCTTTATCCCACCAAATCATTTATTAATCATAGAAATCAGTATTTATCAGACACGGAAAACAGCAGGGGATTATGGACATCATTAGGTAAATCATATTATCAACATTTTGAGATTATCCAGGATATATTCCCTTATCAATGCATCAACGATCATAGCAATCCCGGCCTTCATCAAGCTCTGCTGATAACAAGAAAGGAACTCGGCTTAAAAGATTCAGATTGGGTAAAGTTGCGCGATGAATGCTGGGTGCAAAACATGTGGAGTGCCAGCATAACACCCAAGGGAGCATTTTTCTGTGAAATTGCGGCTGCGCTAGATATGCTTTTTAATGGATCTGGTGGTTGGCCTATCGAAAAGGGGTGGTGGTTACGCTCTCCGTCTGATTTTGGACAACAGCTGAATTGGTGTGAACTATGCTCAGCTGCTTTGCCAGTTCCTCGAATCAGAGCTAATAGTGAAGTTGATCTTGTTTCTCCTCTTCTCAAATCAAAGCTTGAGCATATCGAAAGTCCAAAAATTCGCAAAGGAAAATATCAAGTAGTACCAGTTGAAAATTTCGATTTTGAACGTTATCAACGCAACACAGATAATCCAGAGTGGTACCTACCAAATGGCGACAATTACTCTCGGATTAACTCCACCAATAATTCTCTTCTACCAAAAAATTTCTCCATTTACTCTATAAATATTTTGTCAACTATTGAATCGTATAAATTATTATCGGTACATGAATTTGAAAACCTACTATTTGAAGATTGGTGTATTATCACAAAAGTAAAACTTTCAAATATATTTCTTCAAGAGTTAAAAACTACAGTGTTAAATACAGGGTGTCTGTATTTCTATTTGGCGTCTACATATTCCAAAACTCCAATATACTTTGATATAATTTCCAAGCATTTTGAGATAATTTTATTCAACAAACGCGCTTCTTCAATCAAGGCTGGTCTCGCAATTTCTCCTGAATCGCTATTCGCATCATGGGAAAAGGAAAAGCTAATTCCACTCTTTTGTTATCCTTATCTTGTTATGCCACAGTCGTATTATAGCAAGCTTCGCTCGACCATGATTTCTTACAAAAAGAAATTCTTATTAAAATTACGCTCAAAGTTCATTCTTTAATAGCTGAGACGGGAATATAATGGACACAATACGCTTATGATTCACTATCAACCCTACAGTGAAACATTTTATTATAAACAGCATTAATACAAAGTGGCACTAGCGTTAGTTCCTGGCTCTTTTCGAGTGTCGCTGAAGTGTTATTATTAAGTTTTCCTCTTCTACCTATATTACTTTCCATTCTTAAACGGAGAACTTGAATGCATATGGTTTTTCATGTTACCGTTGAGATATTCATCGCGGTTATGTTTAATGCTGGAAAAGGATTATAGGAGATTTCACTGCTGTCTCACAAATAATTGAGGAAAACCCAATAAATAAAGGCTCGGAGA